>NZ_JADYVZ010000010.1:0-259776 GCF_020194195.1 Bradyrhizobium sp. BRP19
AATGGGCATTCGATCCGCGCTGGACGTTCAAGGCCGAGTACATCTACATCAATCTCGGAAAGTCGAACGGCAATGCTCTTGCATTCCCCGGCGCGTCCTTCACGGACACCGAGGTTCAGCTTCATACGGCCAAGGGCGGCATCAATTATCGGTTCTGACTGAATGGATTTTGTGGTGCTTAGTGGTGGTAACGCAGGCGCGGCCAGTAGCGAACCACGGGCAGGGCAGAGCAAGTCTGCTCTGCCCCGAACTCAGACTTCAACTTGTTCGGCTATCGCGAGGGCGTCATCGACCCCGATGTCGAAATAATCGAACGGTACTCTCGGTCTTCCGAGACTAGCCGCTGAGCAAAAGAGGAGTCCGAGTCAATCGGTGGTGCCGGATGAACGAGTTATCAAGCACTTTCGACGGCCTCTTCAAAAGTGAATTCTCGATCAATCAAATGGTTGGCCGGAGCGTCACGTATGTGCGCCGGGGCAAGTTGCTGGGCGGCAATTCAGGGTTTGCTCATATCGGGAATTACCATGTCGAGGGGGACTCAATCCGTGTCGATGTGACCAGCCGACGACACAATTTTGGCGCTGATCATCAGTCTTTGCTGGGTTCCGACGTCTCGTCAATTTCCGTCGTTGGAAGAGCCGTTGGCAAGGCGTTTCACTTCGAGGGCAGTTCCCCGCAGGTGCCGGGTGCCGTCTTTCGATCCATCATGACCCCGCTGGATGAAAGCGACCTTCCGGCGCCCGGGATGATTGGTGAAGGTGGCATTTCCAACGGATTGTACTCCATCCATCTGAAAATCCTGGACGGCGTGCCCGGCGGCCTGACTGGAGTGATGCTATTGAACAACGGCCGTATCCTGGGTGGCGATGCCTTCTTCTACTATCTGGGGTCATATTCCTCCTCCAGCGGTCGATGGAGAGGGCAGATGGTCAATCAAGAGCATACGCCGGCGCGAGGGGAAGACCCGGTATTCGGCGGACACGAGATTGGAATTGGTTTTTCCGGGACGTGCGATGCGCAGGGCGGTTTCCTCGAGGGCACGGCGCTTGCGGGCAAGCGCAGCATCAGGTTCGAAGCTGATCTGAAATTGATCTGCGCTGCTTAAGGGGCGCGAAAGCCGAGGGCGCAGTTGCCGGGCGACGCTAGAAGATCGGTTTCGCTCGGAGTTGGTCCGTCGGCGTCAATATGCTTAGCACTGAGCGCTGCAAGGGAGGCAAGAAGTGCTCTAAGGAAAAAACGAGTACTACTCTATTGAAGGTCACCTTAGGGCTCATCTCAGTCTGGGGGGTCGGCTGGATTGAGGAGAAGCTGTTCGGCCACTGGACCAACCTGGGCATCTTTATCGGGTGGCTTGTCGGAGTGATGATCGCCTATGGCATAGATCATTTCCGAAATTCGAAACGGGACGTCACCGAGGGGGAGCGCCGCGGAGCCGGAGAGCAGTGAACGTCAGCCTGAAGGGAATGCATCAGCTCCCCTGAGAGGAGTAAACGGACCGGGTTTGCCGGGACACATGGACTTCGATCTAGATCAAACAGCCTCTCGACCCACGTAATTGCCCACGTTGAGCTGCACCGGAGGGAGCAGGGAATGTTCATTAATCGCCCTACGCGGACGATGCATTTACTTGCTTGGGCAATAGCCGCCATCGGTCTTCTCACGATCCTTTCGATGGCGCTGGGGCCCTCTTGAGGAGAGCGAACCGGCACCCTGAGGGAGTGGACAGGCGCGCGGCGCCTCGGAGCGAGTGACTTCAATGCCTGTTTCGACAGAGGTTTGATGCGCCGCACACCCATCATTTTTCCAAGCTCAAGTAGTCGAAATAGAGATAAGCTACTTGAAGTTGTCAATCGATCCGCGGCGTAGCTCGCGAACCGGCCTGTCCTAGTCGCTTTGAGCACTTGTGGAGGAGGAGATGAAACGGCTGCTATTCGTTGGGCTTGTCGCGCTTCAATCGATCGGTATCGGATTGGCTCATGCCCAATCCGACGACTTAGCCAGACGCATCGAGCTGGGCAGAGGCTATTAAAGTAGGATGCCCTACCGGCTCGGCAACGCAGAAAACAGAAGTGAAGGGAAATGCGACCGGTCGCATTACACTGTTGAGACCTGCTGACGCATCCGCCGACGCCAGTGTCAACTTCACGAAGGAGGAAGCCCACGGGCTGGTGGCTGCACTGCAAAAAGAAGTAACTGACAGCGGAGTCAAACTCTCTGAGCGACAGCTCGATTGCCTAAAGCCCTATATCGACCGAATCTTCGAAGAGCTTTTCCCGAACAAGAAATCAGGTACACGCGATGAAAAGCGTTTAGCTCTTGCAGACCTTCATACTGCATTCAGAAAGATTGCGAGGCACGCGTATGGAGAGCAGATTGGTCCCCTTTGACGTACGGGGTTAGCATCAATGACGACAAAATTGAGATATTCAACAGATCTTCGGCTTATTGGGCTCGCGTCGGCGATCTCAAACCAGAACCGGAATTTGTAACGCACGCTCCGGGGCTTCCACATCTCAGATTATATTGCCTGCTAAGCGACTGCGTGTCTCGGGTCTACAAAGATGGAAATTCCGAAAAAAGAAGCTACGCCCCAGTCTATGTAAAAATCGGAGCAGACCCGAAGCCGCTTGAGAATGCATTTGCTCGCGTGATCCGCCTATATTGAATCTAGCAGTTGTTGTGTCGCTTTTTTCCGCTCTCTGAGAGTTCCTGAGGGAGTGGACGGGTTTGAGCCTGAATCGGGCTAGCGGTCTTTTGGCGCAACCCCCGATTCACTTATCTTAATGAGCTGCGCACTTCCTCTTCTCTACTCTTAGACCGTTCAAGTCTTGTGGCGAGGGCGTCGATGCAGAACCACCGCACGATTGTGTTTGTCGAACGGCTGAACGAACTCTCTTCCCAACTTGCAGAACTAGAAAAACTCCGCCTCAAGGTCGAAGAGGCGGAGCGACTCGCCTGCGCTGTGCATACGTCGCGTTCGCCCGGACCTCTGACCACCCGCTGGAAACACAAATGCGCGCCAGACGCCGCGACATAGATTGGCACTTCGCCACTGTTGTCGTGACGCTGCTCTGGCTAGCGTGCTTTCTGCGACGCTGTTCGTGGTCCTTTTGCGTGGGCACCCCTGAGAGGAGTGACAGTCAGTGAAAGCCGCGTATTGGCTTGTCGCTGACGTCCTTGCGCCTCGCGAGACTGCGATACCGCCGCCAAAGCTCTGGCGATCCGGCACTGGCTGCGCACCATGCCGAGATGATGCGGCATCATCTTCGTCGACTACGATGTCGGCGCATTGAGCCGCTCGAGATAGCCAACGAGCACTGACGCCGATGAGCCTCATCCTGAGGAGGCGCGTGAGCGCCGTCTCGAAGGACGAGGCGTGCGCGCAGGCCGCCACCAGTCATATGCGATAGCCCTGGCTTCTTGCGGACACTTTGCTTCAACACCGACGGCGGCGGCAAAGGTGTCCCCGCTCGGCAAGCCGAAGCCACAATTCCGCTATCGTTACCTCGTTCAACTCCTGCGGGAAATCAGGAGAACTTTCGTTGCGCAGCACGCTTTGGGCTTTCGCTATCACGCTCTGCTGTCTTGGTTCGCCGGCCGCGGCTGTGGGCATTCAGTTGCTCGATGCCGATCCAGCGCTGTCAGGCGCGATCTGGTATCCGTGCGCGGCGGAGCCCACGCATGTGGCGCTGGGCCGTTTATCGGTCGCCGCCGATTTCGACCTGAAGGGCGTGAAGGATTGCCCCGTCACGGGCGCAAAGCTGCCGCTCGTCATCTACTCGCACGGACGGGGTGGATTTTTCGGCCAGCAGCACGACACGGCGGAGGCGCTGGCCGATGCCGGGTTCATCGTCGCCGCCATCAATCATCCCGGCGATACGGTCGGCGATCCCTCGAGGCGCGATACGCTGTCGGTCTAGGGATCGCGTCCGACCGACATCGTGCGCCTGCTCGATTTTCTGTTGAACGACTGGAAGGACAGGGCGGTGATCGATCCTGCCCGGGTCGGCTTCGTCGGTTTCTCGCTCGGAGGGGCGACCGGCCTCGTGCTGATGGGGATCAAGCCGGATTTCGCCAGGGTCGCCAGCCTCTGCAAGGAGACGACCGGCATGTGCGCACAGCCTCACAACGGCGAGACGCCGCCCGAGCCGATACAGGACGCGCGCATTCGCGCCGCCGTCATCGTTGATCCCGCACCGGCGACCCTGACGCGGGACACCGCGGACGGTGTAATGCTAAGGGACACGACGAGCGACCATGGTGCGAGCTACGATCTGATTGCAATTAAGCCGGACCGCGCCCCAGTTGACCTCGCCTCCGTGCTGCCGCCGGCCCGTTTATTTGTGCGTGCCACCTGGGGAATACCTGATTAGTTCGGCTGTACTTCTTCCGCTTCTGGCCCTTGGCAGACCTATTGCGGCTTCGTGTTCGACAGCAGCTTTTGACCCGAAGCAGTCATTGCACCCGGTCTCACGAAAAAAGTGCTAAGCTGATCTTCCCACAGGCGTGATCCCTAGAGGGAGCGACGCATGCGACGGCGGGAATTCATAGCCTTCAGCGGTGCCGTAGCAATCCTCCCATATACTGCGGGGGCTCAGGCCCAAGTCCGCCGCGTGGGTGCGCTCCTAGCTAGCCCTCTAAGCAGGCCGATTCTCGAAAGAGTATTGAAGGAGAAAGGATGGCTGTTGGGTCAGAACCTGCTCATAGACTATTGCATAAGCGATGGCGATACTGAGGAGAGCCGCAAGTGCGCGCGCGAATTGATCTCGTTGAAGCCTGATGTCTTGTTCGCGGTTACCAACACGTCGATGGCGTCACTGCAAGCTGAGGGGTCTAATATCCCGACCGTATTCGCGATGGTCAGCGATCCGATTGGAATGCGCTATGTCGAGACTTTCGCGCGGCCCGGTCGTAATGTTACCGGGTTCACTGCCTTTGTACCATCTCTCGGGGGTAAGTGGGTCTCCCTGCTGAAGGAAATCGCGCCGCAGATTGAGCGGATCGGCGTTGTCTACAACCCAGAACTAGGGAATAACTCTGCTGCGTTTCTCGCTTCGATAAAGGCCGTCGCACAAACCTCCGGAGTGGTTTCGGTGGAGACGCCCCACGGCGATAGCTCCAGCATCGAACGGCTAATCGTATCTCTCCAAGACACGCGGAACGCTGGTCTTGTTTTTCTACCTGACGCACTGACTGCCGCACGACGGAAGGAAATGACCGCGCTTGTTGCTAAGTGCAGGTTGCCCGCGATCTACTTCCTACGACTATTCTGCGATGTAGGGGGTCTTGTTTCGTATGGAGTAAACCTCAATAAAATATATGCAGGCGCGGCATCCTACGTTGATCGAATTTTGCGCGGCGCCAATCCGGCAGACCTGCCAGTGCAAGCTCCGACCGAATTCGAATTCATCATCAACCGCAAGACCGCGAGGGTGCTCGGCTTGGAATTACCTGAAAGCCTCCTAGCCCGCGCCGATGAAGTTATCGAATAGAGAGCCGACTTCCGCTTGTGGCCCATCGCAGACGTCCCGGGCGGCCACACAAGCGAATGTGCGGTGAATCGTTCTTAGCGTGTAACCCCGACGCTTCCATCTTAATCCATCGACCTAAAATTTAATGCCGGAAGAAAGTGACGAAATCCGACCGGCTGCATGCTCCCAACGGATTATCCTGTTGCCTCACCAGAGGAGGTGACCATGGTACAATTTATTCCGACTTCCATCACACGACGAAGCATGGTCGCAGGAATGGCGCTGACCGCCGCCCCGACGACTGCATTGCAGGGAGCGAGTAAGGCATACGCGCAGGCCCAGCAAACCTCGCCTGAGAAAAGTCTGTATGAGCGGCTGGGCGGCGTTTTTGCTATTGCGGCCGTGGTGGATCACTTCAGCGACGCTGTCGTGAAGAATCCCGTCGTGGGCCAGAAGTCCAAGAATCCGCAACTACGAGAATGGCACACCAAGAACCTGACAAGGTTGCCGGGCCTCAAGTTCATGCGGACGCTGTGGGTCTGCGACGTTTCGGGCGGGCCCCTTAAGTTCGCAGCCACCAAGCCTGGCGCGACGCCGCTCGGACTTGAGGAAGCGCACCGCAATCTCAGAATATCTCCGGCAGAGTTCGATGAGGTCGCGGCGGAACTCGGGCGGAGCCTCGACTTTGCCAAAGTCCCTAAGCGCGAGAAAGCCGAGGTGCTGGCTGCGTTTTCCGCGCACAAGGACGAGGTTACCGCCGGGTCTGCGACGGTCGGCAAGCGCGGCTGAAGGGTGATCTTCCCGGTCTTCGCTAGCACCGACTGGCTCCGGCTGGGCGGGGACGTTAGATTGCGCCGCCAATCCGTCCGGTTGTGGCCCATGCTGACGTCCCTCGCGCTGACGTCCGATAAACGCCCTTGGACTCCAGATCTCTGCAGCCCTTCCGCGAACAGCGTGTGGTCGGGGATCCGCTCCGATGTGCAGCAGCCAGCGCCGGATGTGCGCTCCCGACATGACATCCACGATGACATAATACCCCTGTTTTGCCCGACGGGGCAGAATTTTTTCGTCGAATCAGAAATATCGTTGCGTGCCAGTGGGATGGCTACTGTGCATGGGGTTGTTTTCCAGTTTTGATTTTGAGCCTGCGATTGCACGCCTTCCCAAGCAAAAGGGGCCGCCCCTTCGGACGGCCCCTTTGGTCTCGTGAAATGTGGCCCGCTTACTCGGCGGCCTGCTTCTGCGGCGGGTCGAGCGCGCCGGACTTGTGGATCTCGGCGACCTGGTGATCGCTGAAGCCCAGCACCGACCGCAGGATCTCGTCGGTGTGCTCGCCGAGCAGCGGCGATCGCGTCACGTCTGCCGGGCTATCCGACAGCTTGATCGGGTTGCCGACCGAGACGTACTTGCCGCGGGTGGGGTGGTCGACCTCGACCACCGTGCCGGTGGCGCGCAGCGACTGGTCTTCCGCGATCTCCTTCATCGACAGGATCGGGCCGCAGGGGATGTCGTCCTTGTTGAGGATCTCCATCGCCTCGAACTTTGTCTTCGTCATCGTCCACTGCTCGATGCGGGCGAAGATCTCGTTCAGGCGCGGCAGGCGCGCCGCCGGCTTGGCGTAGTTCGGATCGGTCTTCCAGCTGGGTTCGCCGATCACATCGCAGATCTTCTCCCAGACCGGGGCCTGGGTGATGAAGTAGATGTAGGCGTTGGGATCGGTCTCCCAGCCCTTGCACTTCAGGATGCGGCCGGGCTGGCCGCCGCCGGAATCGTTGCCGGCGCGCGGCACGGCGTCGCCGAACGGCACGCCTTCGCCGAACTGGCTGTATTCCTTCAGCGGGCCGTGGGCGAGGCGCTGCTGGTCGCGCAGCTTGACGCGGCAGAGGTTGAGCACGCCGTCCTGCATCGCGGCAGTGACGCGCTGGCCCTTGCCGCTGTGGGTGCGCTGGTAGAGCGCGGTGACGATGCCGAGCGCGAGGTGCAGGCCGGTGCCGCTATCGCCGATCTGCGCGCCGGTGACGAGCGGGACGCCGTCGCGGAAGCCGGTGGTGGAGGCGGCGCCGCCGGTGCACTGGGCGACGTTCTCATAGACCTTGCAGTCTTCATACGGTCCGGGGCCAAAACCCTTGATCGAGGCGACGATCATCTTCGGGTTGATCGCCTGGATCTTCTCCCAAGGAAAGCCCATGCGGTCGAGCACGCCGGGGCCGAAATTCTCCACCAGCACGTCGCACTTCTTGATCAACTCGGTGAGGACTTCCTTGCCCTTGGGGTTTTTGGTGTCGAGCGTGATCGAGCGCTTGTTGTGGTTGAGCATGGTGAAATACAGGCTGTCCACGTTCGGGATGTCCTGCAGCTGGCCGCGGGTGATGTCACCCACGCCCGGGCGTTCCACCTTGATCACGTCGGCGCCGAACCAGGCCAGCAGCTGCGTGCAGGTCGGTCCTGACTGGACGTGGGTGAAGTCGAGAATGCGAACGCCCTCGAGCGCTTTGGTCATCGTATTGCTCCGTACTCTGTCTGCCCCTGCACCCGGCAGGGAATAAGGGTTGAGGGGTGGACTTACTTCTTCTTCTGCAGAACGCTCTGTGGATTGAGGTTGCCGATGCGGCCGCTCTCCGAGCCGGCGGCCGGATCGATCACGGCGTTGATGAGCGTCGGCTTGCCGGACTTCATGGCGTCGTTGACGGCACGCTTCAGCTCGTCCGGCGAGGTCGCGTTGACGCCGACGCCGCCGAAGGCTTCCATCATCTTGTCGTAGCGCGCGCCCTTGACGAACACGGTCGTTGCCGGATCGGAGTTGGCGCCGTTGACGTCGGTGCCACGATAGATGCCGTCATTGTTGAAGATGACGACGCAGATCGGCAAATTGTAGCGGCAGATGGTCTCGACCTCCATGCCGGAGAAGCCGAACGCCGAGTCGCCTTCCACCGCCAGCACGGGGTGGCCGGTCTCGAGCGCGGCCGCGATCGCCTGGCCCATGCCGATGCCCATCACGCCCCAGGTGCCGACGTCGAGACGCTTGCGGGGCTTGTACATGTCGATGACGCCGCGGGCGAGGTCGAGTGTGTTGGCGCCTTCGTTGACGAGGATCGCCTCGGGATAGTCCTTGATGACGTTCTTCAGCACACCGAGCGCGCCGTGATAATCCATCGGCGATTTGTTGTTCATGAGCTTCGGCGCCATCTTGGCGACGTTCTCTTCGCGCTTGGTCGAAACGGCGTTGGTCCATTCGGCCGGCGGGGCGGTCCAGGATGATCCCATCGCCTGGTTGAAGGCGGAGACCACCGAGCCGATGTCGCCGACGACGGGCGCGACGATCTCGACGTTGGAATCCATCTCCTTCGGCTCGATGTCGACCTGGATGAACTTCTTCGGCGCCTCGCCCCAGCTCTTGCCCTTGCCGTGCGACAGCAGCCAGTTCAGCCGCGCGCCGATCAGCATGACGACGTCGGAGTCCTTCAGCACCGTCGAGCGGGCGGCGCCGGCGCATTGCGGATGGGTGTCGGGGAGCAGGCCCTTGGCCATGCTCATGGGCAGGAACGGAACGCCGCTCTTCTCGACGAAGCTCTTGATCTCCTCATCGGCCTGCGCGTAGGCCGCGCCCTTGCCGAGGATGATGAGGGGGCGCTTGGCGCTCTTGAGCACGTCGAGTGCGCGCTTCACGGATGCGGGCGAGGGGATCTGCGCGGGCGCCGCGTCTATCACCTTGACCAGCGACTTCTGGCCGGCCTCGGCGTTCATGACTTGGCCGAACAGTTTTGCCGGGAGGTCGAGATAGACGCCGCCCGGACGGCCTGAGACCGCAGCGCGGATGGCGCGGGCGAAGCCGATGCCGATGTCCTGGGCGTGCAGCACGCGATAGGCCGCCTTGCACAGCGGCTTTGCGATCGCAAGCTGGTCCATCTCCTCGTAGTCGCCCTGCTGGAGGTCGACGATCTCGCGCTCGGAAGAGCCGGAGACCAGGATCATCGGATAGCAATTGGTGGTGGCGTGGGCGAGGGCGGTGAGACCATTGAGGAAGCCGGGCGCCGACACCGTGAGGCAGACGCCGGGCTTCTTGGTGAGATAGCCGGCGATGCCGGCGGCGTAGCCGGCGTTCTGCTCGTGACGGAACGAGATCACGCGAATACCCGCGGCCTGCGCCATGCGGCCCAAATCCGTGATCGGGATGCCCGGCACATTATAGATGGTGTTGATGCCGTTCAGCTTGAGCGCGTCGATGACGAGATGGAAGCCATCCGTCAGTTCCTGCTCGGTGCCCGGTGCTTCGGACTTGGTCGCGGTATTCAGCATGGGCCTTGTCTCCCTGGTCTCAAGGTCGTTGGGGCGAATTGTTCGCCCTTCTGGTGAACGTTGCTTAAGTGAACAGTTACGTAAACAGTTCTTGGCCGTGCGCTTCGACGTAAGCGGCAAGGCCGAGGGTGTGATCGCGGGCGCGCTTCTCGGCAAGCTCGGTGTCGCGCGCTTCGAGCGCTTCGATGATGCCGAGATGCTCGGGCAGTGACGTCGCGGTGCGGTCCTTGCGTCCGATGGTCAGCTGGCGATAGCCGCGCACGTGCAAGAGCAGGTCGTTGGTGAGATCGACCAGCACCGGCGATTCCGACAGCGAGATCAGCGCCTGGTGGAAGGCGATGTTGGCGCGCGAATATTCCTCGACGTGATCCTCGGGCAGTCGGTCCTTGCCGAAATCCTTGAAATAGTCGCGCAGCGCCGTGATGTCCTTCTTGCGCGCGGTGGTGGTGATGAGGCGGGCGGCCATGCTCTCCAGCGCCGCCCAGGCGCGGATCATGTCGACGATCTCGCTCTTGGTCCTGCGCACCACCATGATGCCGCGGCGGGGCACGGTCTTCACGAAACCGTCCTGCTCCAGCATCGCGATGGCCTCGCGGATCGGCGTGCGGCTGACGCCGAGCCTTTCGGACAGCGCGCGCTCGTCGAGCATCACCGGCTCGGGCGTCGAGTAGATGTCCATCTTGAGGATGGCTTCCTTCAAGGCGTCATACGCCTTGTTCTTGAAGCTGCTCTCCGGGGCAATACGAACGATTGCGATGTCTGCCTCGGCCATGTTCGGCAACGCCTTGGTTGGTTTCCGTAGTGACACGACGAATCTCCTCCAGTGGGGAGTCGTCTTTTACAGGAATATTAACTGGAAAGTTTTTGGCATACCACATGCCAGAATGTCAAGCTGCCTATTTTTTGCGGCCTTCTAGGCCATGCACCAGCTTGACAAGTTGGCTTCTGGCATACCAAATGCCATCGCCAGCCATTTTTGATCCATGCCGGCGGAGTAGTCCTGAGGCTTATGCCACTCCGTACCGCCGCATGGAACAGAGCGCGGCGAATGGCAAGCATCATGGGCAGCCGCAAACACGCGCGCGCTTTGAAAAGAACGAACTGAGGTCAAGGGAGAAGCCACATGTCCAATTCCAAAGATGCCGTCCGCAAGGTGCTTGACCAGGTCAAGGCGGACAACCGCACCAGCCTGACGGCCCCGGAAGGCAAGCTGGTCTGCGACGCCTACGGCATTCCGGTGCCGAAGGAGGGCGTGGCCAAGTCGGCGGGCGAGGCCGGCAAGATGGCTTCGTCCATGGGCTTCCCGGTCGTGATGAAGATCGTCTCGCCGGACATTCTCCACAAGACCGAAGCCGGCGGGGTCATCGTCGGCCTCAAGACGACTGAAGAGGCCGAGAAGGCCTACGAGACCATCCTCGGCAACGCAAAGAAATATAAGTCCGATGCCAAGATCGAAGGTGTGCAGGTGCAGCAGATGCTGGCCGGCGGAACCGAGGTCATCGTCGGCTCGATCACCGACGGCTCGTTCGGCAAGCTGGTCGCCTTCGGCCTCGGCGGCGTGCTGGTCGAGGTGCTCAAGGACATCACCTTCCGCCTCGCGCCGGCGACCAAGGAAGACGCGCTCTCGATGCTCGACGGCATCCAGGCGCACGAGATTCTAAAGGGCGTGCGCGGCGGCGAGCCGGTGAACCGCAATGCGCTCGCTGACGTCATCGTCAAGGTCTCGCAGCTCGTCACCGATTTCCCTGAGATCGTCGAGCTCGACCTCAACCCGGTGTTCGCGACGCCGAAGGATGCCACGGCCGCAGACGTCCGCATCGTGGTCGACTTCGCCTACAAGCCGAAGCCGAAGCCGCGTCCGACCGAAGAGATCGTCGCGGCGATGAACCGCATCATGCAGCCGAAGGCGGTCGCCGTCGTCGGCGCCTCCGCGGAGGACGGCAAGATCGGCAATTCCGTGATGAAGAACCTCATCAACGGCGGCTACAAGGGCGAGATCTATCCGATCCATCCCAAGGCCGCCGAGATCCTCGGCTACAAGGCCTACAAGAGCGTCAAGGACGTGCCGGGTGTGATCGACGTCGCCGTGTTCGCAATCCCCGCGAAATTCGTCGCGGCCGCGCTGACCGAATGCGGCGAGAAGAAGATCCCGGGCGCGGTGCTGATTCCGTCGGGCTTCGCTGAAGCCGGTGCGCCGGAGCTGCAGGCCGAGATCGTCGAGGTCGGCAGGAAGTACGACATCCGTCTGATGGGGCCGAACATCTACGGCTTCTATTATACGCCCGCCAACCTCTGCGCGACCTTCTGCACCGCCTATGACGTCAAGGGCCATGCGGCGCTGTCGTCGCAATCGGGCGGCATCGGCATGGCCATCATCGGCTTCTCGCGCTCGGCCAAGATGGGCGTGTCCGCGATCGTCGGCCTCGGCAACAAGTCCGATATCGACGAGGACGATCTGCTCGCCTTCTTCGAGCAGGACCCGAACACCAATCTGATCGCCCAGCACTGCGAAGACCTCAAGGACGGCCGCGCCTTCGCGGAAGCCGCAAAGCGCGTGTCCAAGAAGAAGCCGGTGGTGGTGCTCAAGGCCGGCCGGACCTCGGCCGGCGCGAAGGCGGCGTCGTCCCACACCGGCGCGCTCGCCGGCAACGATCGCATCTATGAGGACGTGTTCAAGCAGTCCGGCGTGATCCGTGCCCGCTCACTTCGCCAGTTGCTTGAATTCGCCCGCGGCGTACCGGTGCTGCCGACGCCGAAGGGCGAGAACGTTCTCATCATCACCGGTGCCGGCGGCTCGGGCGTGCTGCTGTCGGACTCCTGCGTCGATAACGGCCTGTCGCTGATGTCGATGCCGCCGGATCTCGATGCGGCCTTCCGCAAGTTCATCCCGCCGTTTGGAGCGGCCGGCAATCCCGTGGATATCACCGGCGGCGAGCCGCCGATCACCTACGTCAACACCGTGAAGCTCGGCCTGTCGGATGAGCGCATCCACGCGCTGATCCTCGGCTATTGGCACACCATCGTCACGCCGCCGATGGTGTTCGCTCGCAACATGGTCGAGGTGAAGAAGGAGATGGAGGCCAAGGGTTTTGTGAAGCCGATGGTTGCCTCGCTCGCTGGCGACGTCGAGGTCGAGGAGGCCGCCGAATATCTCTATCAGAACGGCATCCCGGCTTACGCCTATTCGACCGAGCTACCGGTCGAGGTGCTTGGCGCCAAGTACAAGTGGGCGCGCGGGGCAGGGCTGCTCTGAGCTGCGACTTCACCTCTCCCCGCTTGCGGGGAGAGGCCGAATTGCGAAGCAATTCGGGTGAGGGGACTCTCCACGAATCCATCTCTCACCGTCTTTGCGGAGACTCCCCTCACCCCGACCCTCTCCCCGCGAGCGGGGCGAGGGAGAACGGTCAGGTCGCGATGAGCAAGAACGTGATCCGGCGCAAATCGCTCGAGCCCAAATCGGCCTCGGAGGCCGATCACGAGAGCCGCGACGGTGGCGTGCAATCGGTCGACCGCGCGCTGTCGATCATCGAAACGCTGGCCGAGGACGACGAAGGCTATCGTCTGAGCGATCTCGCGATCCGCACCGGCCTGTCGGCGTCCACCGTGCACCGGCTGCTCGCAACGCTCGAAAGCCGCCGTTTCGTGCAGTTCGACCGTGGCGAATCCAAATGGCACGTCGGCGTGCGCAGCTTCACGGTCGGCGCCAGCTTTGCGCGGCGACGCAATTTCTCCGCACAGGCAATTCCATATTTGCGTAAGCTGCGCGATCTCACCCGCGAGACGGCCAATCTCGCCGTGGTCGACGATGAATTCATCATCGTGCTGACCCGCATGGAAAGCCGCGAGATCATGCGCTCGCTGACCAAGGTCGGTGGCCGCGTCCCCATGGTGACCTCCGGCGTCGGCAAGGCGGTGCTCGCAACCTATTCAGACGAGGATGTCGGCGCCGTCATCCGTCATCACGGCATGCCCCGCCTGACCGAGAAGTCGATCGTGCGCCCGAGCGACCTGTTCAGGGAGCTCGGGAAAATCCGCAAACAGGGCTTTGCCGTCGACGATGAGGAGGCGCAGATCGGCCTGCGCTGCGTCGCCGCGGTGGTATACAACGCGCTGGCCGAACCGCTTGCGGCGATCTCTGTTTCCGGCCTGACGAGCCGCGTCACCGACGAACGGTTGCCGGAGATCGGCCAGATCGTCCGGGACGTCGCGGCGGAACTGACTGCCGCGCTCGGCGGGGTGATCCCGGCGCCCCGCTGACCAAAAACCCTGAGGCATGTCACTGGACAGCATCGGCCGTTTTGGTTGATATGCGACCAAACGACACAATGCGGCAAACGTCCGCATGAGCCTGGAGATGCCCTCATGTTCCGATTTCCCGTGCGCCTTGTCGGCGCAGCCGTCGCGTTGACTCTGGCGGCAGCCAATCCGGGCTTTGCCCAGCAGCTCGAGCTCAAGTTGATGGCGCCGGCGGCTCCGGGCGGAGGCTGGGACCAGACCGCGCGCTCGATGCAGCAGGCGCTGGTGGCTGCGGGCGTCGCCCGCAGCGTGCAGGTCACCAATGTTCCCGGTGCAGGTGGCAGCGTCGGCATCGCGCAGTTCGTCAACGGCGCCAAGGGCGACGGCAACCAGATGATGGTCAACGGCTTCGTCATGGTCGGCGCGCTCGCCATGAACAAGTCGCCGGTGACGCTGGAGCAGGTGACGCCGATCGCGCGCCTGACCGAGGAAATCCAGGTGATCGTGGTTCCCGCGAATTCGCCGATCAAGACTGCGCAGGATCTGGCCGCCGCGGTGAAGGCCGATATCGCCAAGGTCACCTTCGCCGGCGGTTCGGCCGGCGGCGTCGACCATGTGATGGCCGCCTTGTTCGCCGGCGCCGTCGGTGCCGACGCCAAGAAGATCAATTACATCCCGTTCTCCGGCGGCGGCGAGTCGCTGGCGGCGATCCTCGGCGGCAAGGTCACCGCGGGCATTTCGGGGCTCAGCGAATATGAAGGGCAGATCAAGTCCGGCAAGCTGCGCGCGATCGGCGTGACCTCGGAGAAGCGCATCGCAGGCAGCGACATCCCCACGTTCAAGGAGCAGGGCATCGACCTCGTGATCGCCAATTGGCGTTCGGTGGTCGCGCCTCCCGGCATCACGCCGGAGCAGCGCAAGACCTTGAGCGATGCGGTCGAGAAGATGGTGAAGTCTGACGCCTGGAAAGAGATCCTCAAGCAGAAGGGCTGGGAGGATGCCTATCTCGGCGGCGATGCTTTTGCCGACTTCCTGAAGAAGGAAACGGCCCGTGTCACCGACGTGCTGAAATCGGTCGGCT
The DNA here is from genome assembly GCF_020194195.1 of Bradyrhizobium sp. BRP19. Lineage (NCBI taxonomy): Bacteria > Pseudomonadati > Pseudomonadota > Alphaproteobacteria > Hyphomicrobiales > Nitrobacteraceae > Bradyrhizobium > Bradyrhizobium sp. BRP19. Next base: position 15,085 of record NZ_JADYVZ010000010.1, read on the forward strand.
TGGTCAAATCATGACCTCGGGCGATCCCGTCCAGCCGCCGCGGCGCGTCGACCGCGCCGGTCTCGTCATCGCGGCATCGCTTGCGGTGCTCGCGGTCGTGCTGGTCTGGGACGCGCGCGGCCTGCAATCCGCCGCGATGTATGGGATGGGGCCGGAGGCGATGCCGGTTGTGGTCGCCTGCGGCCTTGCGCTGCTTGCGATCGGCAATTTCATCGACGCACTGCGCGGCAATCTGCCGGCACGCGAAAGCGCCGATCCCGTGCCTGTGGTTCTGATCCTCGTCGGTCTGGCGCTGCTGATCGCCATCATCGGCTTTGGCGGCGGCTTCATCCTGGCGACTTCGGCCCTGTTCGTGACGACCTCGGCGGCCTTCGGGCGCCGTGCCATCCTCATCGACGCCATCATCGCTCTCGTGATGTCGACCCTCATCTATCTCGCGTTCGACCGGTTGTTGACGCTGAGCCTGCCTGCCGGCCCGCTGGAGCGACTGCTGTGATGGATACCTTTGCCGCGCTGGCTCACGGCATGGCGGTCGCCGTCCAGCCGATGAACCTGCTTTACGCGCTGATCGGCGTGTTCCTCGGCACGGCCGTGGGCGTTCTGCCCGGCATCGGCCCGGCATTGACGGTCGCGCTGCTGCTGCCAGTGACCTACAAGCTCGACCCCGGCGGTTCGCTGATCATGTTCGCCGGCATCTATTATGGCGGCATGTACGGCGGATCGACCACAGCGATCCTCATCAACACGCCGGGTGAAAGCGCCTCGATGGCGACCGCGCTCGAAGGCAACAAGATGGCCAAGGCCGGCCGCGGCGGGCCGGCGCTTGCGACCTCCGCAATCGGTTCCTTCGTCGCCGGCACCATCGCCACCATTGGCTTGGCTTTCCTTGCGCCATGGCTGGTCGATGTCGCCGTGCGCTTCGGTCCGGAGGATTATTTCGCGCTGATGTGCGTTGCCTTCGTCACGGTGTCGGCGACCTTCGGCGATTCCCCAATCCGCGGCCTGACCAGCCTGTTCATCGGTCTGACGCTCGGTCTCGTCGGCATCGACAAGTTGACCGGTCAGGCGCGGCTTGCGTTCGGCGTTCCTGAATTGCTCGACGGCGTTGAAGTCACAACGCTCGCGGTCGGCCTGTTCGCGGTGGGCGAGGCACTCTACGTCGCATCGCGCCGCCACCACACCGAGGAGAAGCTGGAGCCGGTGCGCGGCTCGCTGTGGATGACCAAGGAGGACTGGAAGCGGTCTTGGAAGCCATGGCTGCGCGGGACCATGTTCGGTTTCCCGATCGGTGCGCTCCCGGCCGGCGGCGCGGAGATCCCGACCTTCCTGTCCTATTCGACCGAGAAGCGGCTGACGAAGCATCCCGAAGAATTCGGCAAGGGCGCGATCGAAGGGGTCGCCGGCCCCGAAGCCGCCAACAACGCCTCCGCTGCCGGCACGCTGGTGCCGCTGCTGACGCTAGGCCTGCCGACCTCGGCGACCGCCGCGATGATGCTGGCGGGCTTCCAGCAATATGGTCTCAATCCGGGCCCGCTGCTGTTCGCCGAGCGGCCCGACCTCGTGTGGGGCCTGATCGCCAGCCTGTTCATCGCCAACATGATGCTATTGGTGCTCAATCTGCCGCTGGTCGGCCTGTGGGTGCGGCTGCTCGCGATCCCGCAGCCCTGGCTCTATGCCGGCATCCTGGTGTTCGCGACCATGGGCACCATCGCGGCAAAGCCGTCGGTGGTGGAATTGTCGATGCTCGCCGGTTTCGGCGTGCTCGGCTTCCTGATGCGCCGGTTCGATTTCCCGATCGCGCCCGTCGTCGTCGGCCTGATCCTGGGCCCGATTGCCGAAAGCCAGCTCCGCCGCGCGCTCGCGATCAGCCTCGGCGATCCCATGACGCTGCTGCAGAGCCCGATCTCGGCGACGCTCCTCGGCGTCGCGCTGATCGCGCTGGTGGCACCCTTCGTCTTGAAGGGGCTCGGGCGGTTCAAGGCGAATGAGGACTAGCGGAACTCATCAACGGCCAGTTTGCCCAATGCGTAAGCAAAGGTGCCGTTTTATTTGAGTTGCCCCTGCCGCCGTCGGGGGCAACCATCGCTGGGCTGTCCAATATCCGTGAGAGCCCCGATGACCAAACTCACCCGCTTCACCGTTGCTCCCCTGCACAGCATGACGCGGCGCTTGGCCGATGTTGCGTCGGCCCGCGTCGCGCCGGATCTCGTCGTCACGGGGGCGCGGGTGCTCTCGACCTATTCGGAGCGCATTCATCAGGGGCGGGAAGTCTGGATCACAGGCGGCCGCATCGCGGCGGTGAAACCGGCAGGCACAGCCAAGAAAGCCTGGAGCGATGTTCCGCTGTATGACGCCGCCGGTGGCATCATCGCGCCCAGCCTCGTCGATCCGCACATCCACATCGAATCCTCGATGGTGACGGCCTGCGCCTATGCCGAGGCTGCGTTGCTGAACGGCACCACCACGATCTTCTGCGACAGCCACGAGATCGGCAACGTCATGGACGTCGCCGGTGTGGAGGCGATGCTGCAAGATGCGCGCGAGGCGCCGCTGTCGATCTTCTTGACCGTGCCGAGCACGGTTCCCGCGACCTCGGCTGAACTGGAGACGGCGGGCGGCGACCTCACGCCGGACAAGATCGCCGGTCTGTTCGATCGCTGGCCCGAAGCGGTGGCGCTTGGCGAGAAGATGGATTTCGTGCCTGTCACGATGGGCGACGAGCGCAGCCATGCCATCCTCTCCGCAGCCTTGAAGCGGGGGCGTCCCGTTTCCGGGCATGTCTACGGCCGCGAATTCGTTGCGGCCTATGCGGCATCCGGCGTCACCGACACCCATGAGGCGATCGACCGCGACATCGCCGATGACCTGCTCGATGCCGGCGTTTGGGTGTTTTTGCGCGGGGGACCGCCGACTACGCCCTGGCACTCGCTGCCGCAAGCGATCCGAACAATCACCGAGCTCGGGGCCTCGCACAAGCGCACCGCCGTGTGCACGGACGATCGTGACGCCGATGATCTCCTGCTGTTCGGTCTCGACTGGGTCGTGCGGGAAGCCGTGAAGGCGGGGATGTCGCCCGAGCAGGCCTGGTCAATGGGCTCTCTGCATGGCGCGACCCGCTTCGGGATGGAAGGCGATATCGGCGGGCTTGGCGGCGGCCGCCGCGCCGATCTCGTGCTGATGGACGATCAGCTCGAGCCACAATGCACCTGGTATGGTGGCGAGCTCGTGGTCGAGCACGGCAAGATCACCCCGCGTCTCGATCAGGCGCTGTCGCATCGCTACCAATATCCCAAGAGAGCCTATGCGACCGTCAAGCTGCCGCAGACGATGAAGCTGACGCCCGAATTGCCCGCGAAGGCCTGCACCGTCAACGCCATCAAGACCGCGCTGCCTGGCATCACGCTGATCCACGAGAAAGTGGAGATCGAACCCGCAAAAGACTGGCCGTCGCTGTTCGCGCGCTACGGTCTCTGCTTCGTCGCCGTGGTCGAGCGTCATGGCAAATCCGCCGGGAACGTTGCCCATGGGCTCCTGAAGGATTTCGGCCTGAAGCGCGGCGCGGTCGCGTCCAGCGTCGGGCACGACAGCCACAATCTCATCGTCGTTGGCACCAACGAGGGCGACATGCAGGTCGCCATCGCCGCCATCAAGGAGCGGCAGGGCGGCGTCTGCGTCGTCGCCGACGGCGAGGTGAGGGCGCTGGTTCCGCTGCCGATCGCAGGACTCCTGTCCGACAAGCGTGTCACCGAAGTCGCGGAAGAGGTGAAGGTGCTGAAGAAGGAATGGGCCGAGGCCGGCTGCACCATCCCGTACATGGGCTTCAATTTGATTCCGCTATCGGTCATTCCGGAAATTCGCATCACCGATAAGGGACTCGTGCTGGTGCCGCAGATGCAGCTGGTGCCGCTGTTCGAGTGAGCTGCTTTCACGCATCTGTTGATCTAACCGATTGACACGTCCACGATTCTCTCGTGGTTGCCGCATCGTGGAAAATAAAATCGGTCTCGTTGAGATCGGCTTCTGCGTATCTGATGATCTCGCTCGCTGACGCAATTTGAGCGAGGTCCGATATGGCGAAGATGCGAGCTGTCGATGCGGCCGTGCGTATCCTGGAGAAGGAAGGTATATCGACGGCCTTCGGTGTTCCCGGCGCTGCAATCAATCCGCTTTACTCGGCGCTGAAGAAGCGCGGCTCGATCCGCCACATCCTGGCGCGCCATGTCGAGGGCGCTTCGCACATGGCCGAAGGCTATACACGCGCCAAGGCCGGCAATATCGGGGTCTGTATCGGCACCTCCGGGCCGGCTGGCACCGACATGATCACCGGTCTTTACTCCGCGATCGCCGATTCCATCCCGATCCTCTGCATTACGGGGCAGGCGCCGCGCGCGCGGCTCTACAAGGAGGATTTCCAGGCGGTCGACATCGAGTCGATTGCAAAGCCTGTCACGAAGTGGGCACTGACGGTACGTGAGCCGGCGCTGGTGCCGCGTGTGTTCAGCCAAGCCTTTCACGTGATGCGCTCAGGCAGGCCGGGGCCGGTGCTGATCGACATGCCCCTCGACGTACAGCTCGCCGAGATCGAATTCGATGACGAGACCTACGAGCCGCTGCCGGTCTATAAGCCCGCCGCGACGCGCAAGCAGGTCGAGAAGGCGCTGGAGATGCTCAACGCCGCCGAACGGCCGCTGATCGTCGCGGGCGGCGGCATCATCAACGCCGACGCCTCGGACCTGCTGGTCGAGTTCGCCGAAATCGCCAACATACCCGTCGTGCCGACGCTGATGGGATGGGGCGCGATCCCCGATGATCACGTGCTGATGGCCGGCATGGTGGGTCTCCAGACCAGCCACCGCTATGGTAATGCCACGCTGCTGGAGTCCGACTTCGTGCTCGGCATCGGCAATCGCTGGGCCAACCGCCACACCGGCTCGGTCGAGACCTACACCAAGGGTCGCAAATTCGTTCACGTGGACATCGAGCCGACGCAGATCGGGCGCGTGTTCAATCCCGATCTCGGCATCGTCTCGGACGCAAAGGCCGCGCTCGAACTGTTCGTCGCCGTCGCCAGGGAGTGGCGGCGGTCAGGCAGGCTCCGCGAGCGCCAGGCGTGGCCTGCGGCCTGCCGCGACCGCAAGAAGACGATGCTGCGCAAGAGCCATTTCGACAACATCCCGATCAAGCCGCAGCGCGTCTACGAGGAAATGAACAAGGCGTTCGGCCGCGACACCACCTATGTCACCGTGATCGGCCTGTCGCAGATCGCCGGCGCGCAGTTCCTCGGCGTCTACAAGCCCCGCAACTGGATCAATGCCGGGCAGGCGGGGCCGCTCGGCTGGACGCTGCCGGCCGCGCTCGGCGTGCGCGCGGCGTGCCCGGAGCGCGAGATCGTCGCGCTCTCCGGCGACTACGATTTCCAGTTCCTGATCGAGGAGCTCGCGGTCGGCGCGCAGTTCAATCTGCCCTACATCCACGTCGTCGTGAACAATTCCTATCTCGGCCTGATCCGACAGGCCCAGCGCGGCTTCGACATGGACTATCACGTCCAGCTCTCCTTCGAGAACATCAACGCGCCCGAGATCGGCGTCTACGGCGTCGACCATGTCGCGGTCGCCGAAGGCCTCGGCTGCAAGGCCATCCGCGTCACCGACCCGAAGGACACGCAGGCAGCGTTTGCGACCGCCCGCGAATTGATGGCCAAGCACCGCGTGCCTGTGGTGGTCGAGTTCATCCTCGAACGGGTCACCAACATCGCGATGGGCACGGAGATCGACAACATCGTCGAGTTCGAGGAGGTGCTGGACCTTCCGCTCGACGAAGTCGATACCACGCGCGTGCTGCAGCCGGCGGAATAGGGGACGAAGCACCATGCCGAAATTTGCCGCCAATCTCACCATGCTCTTCAACGAGATGCCGTTCCTCGACCGCTTTGCGGCGGCGAAGGCGGCGGGCTTTGCCGGGGTCGAATATCTCTTCCCCTATGATTTCGACAAGGCGCAGCTGCGCGAGCAGCTCGAGGCGCATGGCTTGACGCAGGTGCTGCACAATCTCCCCGCCGGCAACTGGGCGGGGGGCGAGCGCGGCATTGCGATCCTGCCCGACCGCATCGCCGAATTCCGCGACGGCGTGTTCCGCGCGATCGATTATGCCAGGGCGCTCGATTGCGAGCAGCTCAACTGCCTCGTCGGCATCGCCCCTGTCGACGCCGATCCGCACGAGCTTCGGGAGACGCTGGTCGGGAATCTGCGTTTTGCAGCTTCGTCGCTGGCGCGAGAGAACATCAAGCTATTGGTCGAGCCCATCAACACGCTCGACATTCCCGGCTTCTTCCTCAACGGCACCGAGCAGGCGGTGCAGCTGATCTCCGAGGTGAGGTCGAACAACCTCTTCATCCAGTACGACATCTACCACATGCAGATCATGGAAGGCGATCTCGCCCGCACCATGCAGGAATATCTGCCTCAGATTGCTCACGTCCAGCTTGCCGACAATCCCGGCCGTCACGAGCCCGGCACCGGCGAGATCAACTATCCCTTCCTGTTCCGCCACCTCGACGCGATCGGCTATCGCGGCTGGATCGGCTGCGAATACAAGCCGCGCACCACGACGCTGGAGGGCCTGTCGTGGCATGCGGCACAGACGTTTGAGACCTGAGAATATTGCCACGTCGGCGGTGCGCTCCCTCTCCCGCTAGCGGGAGAGGTGCACCGAGTGCGCGGATGAATTTTGCTACTTCAACTGTGAGAAATCAAACATGACCAACATCGGCTTCATCGGACTTGGCACCATGGGACGGCCGATGGCCGGCCATCTCCTGGCCGCGGGCCATCGCGTTCTCCTGCATGACGTTGCGCCGATCGCGCCAGAGCTGATGTCCGCGGGCGGCATCGCCTGCACATCCGCCAGCAAGGTCGCGGAGCAGGCGGACGCGGTCATCATCATGGTGCCGGATACGCCGCATGTGGAGGCCGTGCTGTTCGGCAAGGAGGGTGTCGCCAGCGGCATCTCCAAGGGCAAGATCGTCGTCGACATGAGCTCGATCTCGCCGCTGGCGACGAAGGAGTTTGCAAAAAAGATCGAGGCGCTCGGCGCTGATTATCTCGATGCGCCGGTGTCGGGCGGGGAGGTCGGCGCCAAGGCGGCGAGCCTCACCATCATGGTCGGCGGGCCGGAGCGGGCTTTTGGCACCATGAAGCCGATCTTCGACAAGATGGGCAAGAACGTCACGCATGTCGGCGCCAACGGCGACGGGCAGACGACAAAGGTTGCCAACCAGATCATCGTCGCGCTCACCATCGAAGCCGTGAGCGAGGCCCTGTTGTTCGCATCCAAGGCCGGTGCGAATCCCGCGCTGGTGCGCAAGGCGCTGATGGGCGGCTTCGCGTCCTCGCGAATTCTGGAGGTGCATGGCGAGCGCATGGTGAAGCGCAATTTCGATCCTGGCTTCCGCATCGAGCTGCACCAGAAGGATCTCAATCTCGCGCTCGAAGGTGCGCGTGCACTCGGCCTGTCGCTGCCGAGCACGGCGGTGGCGCAGCAATTGTTCTCGTCCTGCACCGCACATGGCGGCAAGGCCTGGGATCACTCCGCCATGGTGCGGGCGCTGGAACTGATGGCGGGGCATGAGATCGCCAGGGCCTGAACTGTTACGCGGTAACACTGTCCAGTGATCCATCTTTCGTCGCAGGGGAACCGGAACAATGCTCCGGCCCCGCGGGTTGAAGGCGCAGGACAATCACTGGAGACAGAACACCATGAAAACCCGTCTTGCGATTACGTTGGCTGCAGCGTCGCTGCTGGCGTCGAGCGCAGCCTTTGCTCAGTCGACGACCGAACAGGGCGCCAGGGACGGCGCGCGTGCAGGTGGCGACATCGGCGGCCCGATCGGTGCAATGGTTGGCGGCACCGTGGGTGCAGCCGTCGGCGCCGGTCTCGAAATTCCGAATGCGGTCCTCGGCGGAATTCCTCGCAGCGACTCCGTCGTGGTCCAGGAGCGCGTCGTGGTCGGCGAGCCGCTGCCTCCGACCGTGGTGCTGCGGCCCGTGCCGAACTACACCGAATATCGCTATGCGGTCGTGAACGATCGCCGGGTGATCGTCGAGCCGCGCACACGCCGCGTGGTCAAGATCATCGACTGATCGACGCAATTCTTTGTGCTGAGCAGGGCCCTGCGGAGCATCACTCCGCGGGGCCTTCGCTTGTCATGGCGGAGCTGGTGCGAAAGCGCGAGAGTAGCCGGTCTGCGGCGGCGGCGAGTGCAAAGCCGAGGCACGCGGTGGCAGCATCGACCACAAAATCCACCAGCCGCGCGTGACGGCCGGGTGCCCAAAATTGCATCAGCTCGAGAACGCCGATCAGGACGACCGCGGCCGCTGCGCTCAGTAGGCGCCGGCGTGGATAGGCGAGGCCGAAGGCCAATCCCACCATGACGAAGGCAAGCGCATGTTCGCCGTCCTGACCGAGGTCGGAATGGGGGCGAAGGCCGGGAGGACCGAGGGTGGCGAACGTAACGGCAGCGGCGAGCAGCCAGGCAAAGGTACGAATGAACATCCGGGTCGCTTAGCACGAATTTGGTCGGGTTGTCGCGAGGCTCGTATCAGATCGCCGTGTAGTTAATGACAAAAATGTTAAAGCGGATCGCGCACGCCGAGGCCATGCATGAAGCGTTCCCGGATCTGCACGGGGTCGCGCCGGGTGGTGCCCACGCCGGGCTTGTCGTCGATCCTGACCGCGATCAGGCTCGGCTCGGAAGCGGCCATGGCGCCGTCGACCAACCGCTCGAAATCTTCCTCGTCCGCGGCCCAGGCGCTGCTCGCAAGACCAGAGCCAATGGCAATGGCGACGATGTCGGCAACGTTCGCTGCCGGCGTCGGCTGCGCCCCGGTGATTTGGTAGATGCCGTTGTCCATCACGATCATCGTGAGGTTCTTCGGCTTCAAGGCTGCAATCGTCGAGAGCGCACCGAGCTGCATCAGGAGCGAGCCGTCGCCTTCGAGCGCGAGGACGCGGCGGTCGGGCTGCGCCAGCGCCACGCCGAGCGCGATCGGAAAGGCGAGTCCCATGCTGCCCAGCATGTAGAAGTTCTGCGGGCGGTGGCCGGCGGCCCACAGATCGAAATTGGTGTTGCCGATGCCGCCGATCACGGCTTCCTCGTGCTTCAGCTTCGCGATCAGCCGCGAGGTGACGTCGAAGCGGTTCATCACCTTGGTGTTGCCAGTGTTCATCGCCGGCCTCACTTGTCGAAGACCTTGCCGCCCGTCAGCAGCGGGTTGAGGATCAACGCCACCGGCGCCTGCGTGGTGACGGCCTGCTTGATCGAGCGGTCGGTGATGAATTCGAGCTCGTCGAGCCGGGTGATGGTGTGATGCTCCAGCGCCAGCGAATCGAGCACCGGTCGCATGGTGCGGCAGACCAGGGACTGGCCGTAGTTGAATTCGCCGAGCGTGCCGCGCTCAGAGACGAGCATGATCAGCGGAATCTGGTAGGGCACTGCGAGCGAGGCCAGCACGTTTGCGAGCGTCGCAAAGCCGGAGGTCTGCATCAGCACCGCGCCGCGCCGACCGCCCATCCAGGCGCCGGCGACGATGCCGACGGCCTCTTCCTCACGGGCGGTCGCGAAAGTGGTGAAGAAGGGATCGGCGTGCAGGTTCTTGATCAGCGGCGTCAGCACGCGGTCCGGCACGTAAGGGATCAGGTTGATCTCGTTCCGCTTCAAGGTTTGCAGGACGATGCCGTGCCAGCTTCCGTCGCTGCTCCCCTGCGGCTGCTGTTCCGCAATCGCCATCGCGCTCTCCCTAGGGCCGCGCATGCTTCTTGGTTCTTGCCGTCGCGGCGGTCTGCCGAACTTGACGCGGGCAGCGGGATTGTCAACATGTCCGCCCCGTCACCGTGATCTGCGCCAGCAGGCCTGCCGTGGCCGGCACCGCCATGGCATAAGCGGCGACAACCAGAACACGGGAGGGGCATAGGAGGGCGCGCATCGCGCTGACCTTGCGGATCTCCCGCGAACGAGCCGGAAGGGTCCTGATGTCCGTCAACAACAAGCGCGTCGTCTACTCCAATTATTTGGCCAATCCGATCTATATCGATATCCTGAAGGCCCGGCCCGACGTCCGGCTCGATCGCATCGAAAATGGAAGCCCCGAGGATGTTTATGGCCCGCTCCTCGGCGCTGCCCACGTCTACCAGGTCGGCGCCGCCCGCGATGAGCTCGCCCCGCATTTCCATGTCGATGGCGCCTTCCTGAAGCGGACGCCGAATTTGCTGCTGGTCTCCAGCAACGGTGCCGGCTTCGATCCCGTCGACGTCGAGGCCTGCACGGAGGCAGGCGTCGTAGTCGTCAACCAGTCCGGCGGCAACGCCCATTCGGTCGCCGAGCACGCGCTGGCGATGATGCTGACGCTGTCCAAGCGCATCATCCAGTCGGATCGCCGGCTGCGCCGCGAGCGCGACGTGAACCGCAACGATCTCGTCGGCAACGAGGTCGAGGGCAAGACCGTCGGCATCATCGGCCTCGGTAATGTCGGCCGGCGCATCGCCGCCTTGTGCAAGGGCCTGCTCGGCATGACAGTGCTTGCCTACGATCCGTATTTGTCGGCTGAGGTGATGGCCGAGCGGGGCGGGGAGAAGGTCGAGCTCGACGAGCTGTTGCGGCGCGCCGATTTCGTCTCGATGTCATGCCCGCTCAACAAGGGCAGCCGCAACTTGATCAGCACACGCGAATTCGCGCTGATGCAGCCGCATGCCTATTTCATCACCACCGCACGCGGCTTCATTCACGACGAGGACGCGCTGCTGCAGGCGCTGCGCGACAAGCGCATCGCCGGTGCCGGCCTCGACGTCTGGTCCAAGGAGCCGCCGCCGCCGGAGCATCCGCTGCTCCAGTTCGACAACGTGCTGGCGAGCCCGCACACGGCAGGCGTCACCATCGAGGCGCGCCAGAACATGGGCCGGATCGCCGCCGAGCAGGTGCTGGATGTGCTCGACGGCAAGCGCCCGCCGCGCATCATCAATCCCGAAGCCTGGCCGCGCTATGCCGAGCGCTTCAAGCAGGCTTTTGGCGTGACGCCGGGGTAGGGCGCGCGAAGCCCAGTCGCGCGCCGATCCTTGGTTATCAGGATGAAAACGGAGCGCGGTGGATTTTACTGATGGCGTGAATGAACGCGTATGACCTCTCCTGTAGATCAGGGAGCATGAGCATACTTTCGATTGCGACATCCGGACTTTCTGCGGCGAGTTTGCGCGTGAACGTGGCGGCGAGCAATATCGCCAACATCAGCACGACCGGCCCACTACCCGCGTCAGGCGGGTCGAGCGCATCGGCCGGTGCGGGCATTGCTCCAACGTTTCCTGCAGCCTACGTGCCCTTGCGGGTCGATCAGGTCTCCCAGTCGAGCGGTTCGACGCCGGGCGGTACGGTTGCGACCGTATCGACGGTATCGCCGAGCTATACCGCGCAATCCGACCCGAGCGCTCCCTTCGCAAACCAGGACGGCCTGATCGCAGCGCCGAATGTCGATCTTGCTAGCGAATTCGCTCAGCTGGTGACCGCAAAATACAGCTTCGTTGCCAATGCGAAGGTCATTCAGGCCTACGCCGAGACGCAAGACACGCTCCTCGACATCAAGGCGTGAGGGCTGACGTCGGCCGTGTCTCGCCAGCCTGGGCCACTACCCCAGCTTTGCGCCGAGCTGCTGGAACACGGCCTCGCAGGTCATGAGGTCGAGATGGCCGCCGCTCGCGTTCTTGAAGAACGTGATGTCGGACGGTGACGTTCGCCCCTGCACAAGGCCGCCGACGAGGTCGTAGAGGTCGCCGAGGACGTCCGTCTCGCTGATCGCGCCGCTCGCGATCGGCTGCAGGATGTCGCCGACGCCGTGGAAGGCGGATTCCCGCCGGTCCACGAAGACGCGGGAGCGCTTGGCCGCCTCGTCATCAGCCTCCCGGGTTTGCGGTGTGTAGCCGCCGACGAGGTCCAGATGCGTGCCCGGCCGCAGATTGCGGCCCTTGATCAGCGGCTGATGCGCGCGGGTGCAGGTGGTAATGACATCGGCCTCGCGCGTCGCGGCGTCGAGATCCGTGATTGCTTCCGCCTTGATGCCGGCCTTCGCCAAGCGCTGAGCGAGATCCACGCCCCGGTCCGGGCTGCGATTCCAGATCAGCACGCGCTCCAGTGACGGCCGCACGGTGCGATGACCCCGGATCAGCCATTCGGACATCTCGCCGGCCCCGACGCAGAGCAGCGTCTCGGGATTGGGCGGGGCGAGCAGTTTCGTGGCCAACGCGGAGTCGGCTGCGGTGCGCCAATGCGTGATCTCGGTCCCGTCCATCGCCGCCAGCGGCCGGCCGTTGGTGCCGTCGAACAGCACGCACACGGCCTGCACCGCCGGCATCCTGCCTTCGGCCAGATTGGCCGGAAAGCTGGTGAACATCTTGCTGGCCATGTATCGGCCGGAATCGACGGCGCTGCGGATGACGTATTGCCCCCTCTCGTCTCCAAGGAAGGCGTCCAGCACCTCCATCTTCGGCCGGCGATGCCCTTCTTCGAGGGCCGCAATCAGGATCGGAAAGGTCAGAGCCTTCGTGACTTCGGTATCAGAGACAAAGTGCAAGGCAAGTTCCTCATTGGCGACCGGCATTTGCCCATAAACCCGCGCGGCAGGTTCCGCAACGAATCTTCCGCCGGGACTGGACAAGCCTTGATCCGCGTCAAAATCTCCTTTCCCCGTCCGGCCTAAATGGGACTAGAGTGCCGGCGGGCAGGCAGGGAGGTCCCATGTCAACTTATGTCGTCAGGTTCATGAAGGACGTGCTCGGCGAATACGGCCGGCAATGCGAGGTCTGCCAAGGCACGCTCGAGATCGACGCCGCCGACGAGGACGAGGCCAGGGAACGGGCGAAAGCGAGGTTCTGCAAGGACCAGGCGTTGCATCACTGGTCACTGCATGCCGACCGCATCCATGTCAGACCCGCCGACTTCCCGTCGTAGCGACTAGCGCCCGGGTGCCGTGACGGGCGGGGGCGTCGTCGTCCCCGCGCCGAGCGAGCGTTGCACCATGACGGTGTCGGACCAGCGGCCGTGGCGGTAGGCAACGCCGCTGAGCAGGCCGGCGCGTGCGAAACCGAACCGCTCGTGCAGCGCCAGCGAGGGCGCGTTATCTGCATCGATATAGCCGATCATCTGGCGGAAGCCGGCCGCAGCGCAGGCGTCGATCAATTCCTGCAGCAACAGCCGTCCGACCCCGCGGCCGAGATGGGCGTGATGGACGTAGATCGAGTGCTTGGCGGTGTATCGATAGGCCGGCCTTTTGCGGAACAGCACGGCATAGGCATAGCCGACGACCTCGCCGCGCCAGGTCGCCACCAGATGCGGCAGGCGGGTCTGCTTCAGGTTCTTGCGCCGGTCGCGCAGATCGTCCGGCTCTGGCGCACCGGTACCTTCGACATCGCGCGGCACGCCGTTGCGGACGTGATGGCGGTAGATCGCCAGCATCGCCTCGATGTCGCTCTCACGTGATGGCCGAACCAGGACGGGTTCATCGCCCACGCGCGCAGCTGCTTCGTTCATCGGCACCTACTCGGTCACGACATAAGTGTAGAGCCCGATGCGCCCATTCGCATCGACCTCCTTGTAGACGCCCTGGATCTCGACGTCGAAGCCCGGAAATGTGTTGAAGCAGGTCTCGAACATCTTGAGATAATCGATCATGGGCTTGGCTCGTTCCGTCAGCCGCTCGCCGGGCACGATCGTGGCGATGCCGGGCGGGTAGACCACGAAGGGCGTCGTGGCGATGCGGCCGGCGATCGCCTCGATCGGGAGGTAGTCGACGTCGTTCTTGAACAGATAGCGCGCGGCATCGCGGGGCGACATCGCGATCTCGGGCATATGCTCGGGCATGAACTGCCGCGCCTGGAGCGCGCTGACATCGGCGGTGCGGAAGAAACGGTGCATCTCGCCGCAGAGGTCACGCAGCCGTGCACCGGCGTAGCGCGCCTGCCGCCTCTGATAGAATTCGGGGATGACGTCGGCGAGTAGCGCATTGTCGTCGTGCAGTCGCTTGAACGCGACGAGGCCGGAGATCAGCGTGCCCGCCTTGCTCGCCTCGACGCCGGGCGTGAGCAGGAAGAGCAGGGAGTTGAGGTCGTTCTTCTCGGGGACGATGCGGTTCTCGCGCAGATATTGCGCGACGACCGGCGCGGGAATGCCGTGCTCGGCATAAGCTCCCGTCGCACGATCGAACCCGGGCGTGAGCAGCGTCAGCTTGTTCGGATCGGTCATGGCAAAGCCTTCCGCGAGATCGGGAAAGCCGTGCCAGTTGGTATCCGGGGAGAGCTGCCACAGCGCGGGGTTGGTGGCGAGCTCGTCGGTCGAGAGGGTCTCCCAGGCGACGTTATGCGCCGCGCCGGGACGGCTGACATCGGCAATGGCGACGCGATCGGGAACGAAGGGCTCGAAGAACCAGCGGCGATCCGGGTTCTGCTCCTTCTCCTCGAACTCCTGGCGCATCGCGCGGATCTTCTTGCGCAGCTCGATGCCGAGCCGGATCGTGTCGTCCCACAGCACTTCGCCGGAGCGGCCCTTCATCATCTGTGCGCCGACGTCGAGCGAGGCGAACAGCGGGTAGAACGGCGAGGTCGAGGCGTGCTGCATGAAGCTCTCGTTGAAGCGGCGGTGCTCGACGCGACGCTTCTGGCCGCGGATATGGCGGTCCTTGATGTGGATCTGCGAGGCCTGCGAGAAGCTTGCCAGCTGCTTGTGGGTCGACTGCGTCGCGATGATGCCGGGGGCGTCGGGCGAGAGATTTACCAGCCCCATGGCGAAGCGGCCGGCATAAAGGGGGTGGAATTTCATGAAGCCGGCCCAAGCCTCGTCGAACAGGATGTAGTCGCAGAGATGGCCGATACGCTTGATGATCATCTCGGCGCTGTGGATCGAGCCGTCATATGTGCACTGCTCGACCACGGCGACACGGAACGGCCGCTCCTTGCGCCAAGCGTCGCGATCGTTCACCAGGGGATGGTTGCGGATCGCCTCGCGCAAGCTCTTCTCTTCGAGCCGGTCCCAGCGCATCGGGCCGATCAGTCCCCAGGCGTTGCGAACGGTCGGCACATAGACCGGGATGCCGCCATTGATCATCAGCGCGCCGTGATGGGCGGCCTTGTGGTTGTTGCGGTCGAACAGCACGAGATCGCCGTCGGTGACGAGGGCGCCCAGCGCGACCTTGTTCGAGGTCGAGGTGCCATTGAGCACGAAATAGGTCTTTTCCGCACCGAAGATCGCCGCCGCTTCCTTCTGCGCCCTCAGCGCCGGGCCCTCATGGGTGAGGAGGTCGCCGAGGTCGAGCACGGAATTGTCAAGGTCGTCGCGGAACACGGATTCGCCGAGATGCTCGACGAACACGCGCCCGATCGGGCTGCGGTTGTAGAACACGCCGCCATTGTGGCCCGGGCAGGTCCAGAGCTGGTTGCCTTCCTCGGCATAGTCGACCAGCGCGCCGAAGAACGGCGTCTTCAGCGTCTCAGCATATTGCTTCAGCCGGCTGATCAGGTTCTTGGCGATGAAGGTTGGCGTCTCCTCGGAAAGGAAGACATAGCCGTCGATGAAATCGAGCACCTCGACCGGCAAATCCTCGAACCGCTTGCGACGGATCAGCAGGATGATCGGGAAGTCGAGGCCTCGGCGGCGCATCAGATTGATCAGCGCCGAGGTCTTGCCTTCCAGGCCCTTCTTGCCCCAGTCCACCACCATGCAGCCGATCGCGGCATCGGTCTGCACCGCCATCTCGGCATCCTCCAGCTTGCGGGCCCGGACCACCTCGAAGCCGGAGCGCTGGATCTCCTCGATGATCTGGTTGAAGCGGACGCCTTCGAGATCGTCGGCATCGAACACTGGGGCGGCGAACAGGAAGTTGAAGCGCTTGAAATAGTCCATGGCAGGTCCCGAATGTGCAGGAAGATACAGCTCTCTGCACATTCGATGACATCTGGATGACATGCCCGAGTGCTGCGGCAAGGTTAGCCTGACGCTTCACTCCAGCAGCTTGTCCAGTGTGATCGGGAAGCGCCGGATGCGCTTGCCGGTGGCATGATAGACGGCGTTCGCAATTGCGGCCGGGACGCCGACGATGCCGATCTCGCCGAGCCCCTTGATTCCCAACCGGTTGATGCGGTCGTCGGGCTCGTCGACGAAAATGACGTCAATGTCGTGGACGTCGGCGTTCACGGGAATGTGGTATTCGGCAATGTTCGCGTTCATGATGCGGCCGAAGCGGTGATCCATCACCGTTTCCTCGTGCAGCGCCATTCCAATACCCCAGACCACCCCGCCCATGATCTGGCTGCGGCCGGTCTTGGTGTTCAGGATGCGCCCGGCCGCGACCGCATTCACGATCCGGGTGACGCGGATAATTCCCAGCTCCTCGTCGATCTTCACCTCCGCGAAGACCGCCGAATGTGTGTTGCGGGCATGCGAATTATCCTCCGCGAATTGGTTGAGCTTCTCCTTTTCGATCCGCTCGAGCTTGCTGTGGCGCATGACATCCGCAATCGAGACAGCGGCCCCGCGACCGTCGCTGCTGGCGATCATGCCGTCAGTCAGGGTGACGTCGGCGGCGTCGAGGTCAGCGAGCGGTGTGCCCGGCATGGCCTTGGCAAGACGTGCGAGTTCCCAGCGAATTTCTTCGGCCGCTCCCAAGACCGCATGCGCGCTTGATGCCGCCATCCAGGAGCCGCCCTCGACGGGGGCTTGCGGCAAGGTCGAATCGGCGAGCCGGACGCTGATATTCTCGATCGGCAGCCCGAGAGCATCGGCCGCGACCTGCGCCACGATGGTGTAGGTGCCGGTGCCGATATCGGACGCGGCGCAGGAGACCTCGGCATGGCCGTTGGCCGTCAGCACGATGCGGACGGCGACCGGCATCTGCAGCGCTTCCCACACCCCAGTCGCCATGCCCCAGCCGACGAGTTCCTTGCCGTCTCGCATGGAACGCGGCGCCGGATTACGCCGGCTCCAGCCGAACGCTTCGGCGCCGCGGGCGTAGCACTCGCGCAACTGCTTGCTGGTGTAAGGCAGGCCTTGGCTCTGGTCGCGATCCGAGTAGCACCTCAGGCGCAGCTCGACCGGATCGAGCTTCAGCGCGACGGCCAATTCGTCCATGGCGCATTCGAGTGCGCACACGCCCGTTGCCGCACCCGGCGCGCGCATGTCGGAGGGCGTCGAAACGTCGAGGTCGACCAGCTTATGGGAAAAGTTGCTGTTGGGACTCTTGTAAAGCTGCTCGGCCCAGCCCGTATCGTTGCGCGAAAAATCCTCATAGCGTGAGGTCACGGCGATGGCTTCGTGGGTGATCGCATCGAGGGTGCCGTCCGGCTTTGCACCGAGCGCAACGCGCTCGATGGTCATGGGACGATAGCCCAGGCCATACATCTGTTGCCTCGTCAGCACGACCCGGACGGACCGCTTCAGTGCGAGCGCGGCAAGGGTTGCCAGCACCACCTGGTGCTGCGGCCGCAGGCCCGAGCCGAAGGCGCCGCCGACATAGGGCGAGATCACGCGGATGTCGTCCGGTTCCTTGCCGAAAACACTGCAGAGAAACTTCTGGACGTTCTGGACGCCCTGCGTCTTGTCGTAGACCGTGAGCCCGCCACTGCCGTTCCAGACGGCTGTCGTCGCGAAGAGCTCCATGGGGTTGTGGTGCTCGGTCGGAATGACGTAATCCGCCTCGTGGCGCACGGCCGCGCGCGTCAGGGCTGCTGCGGCATCACCACGCGGCTTGTGCGGTTGATCCACTTTCTCGGCCTTGCCGCGTTCGGATTCAAGATCGGTCGAAAACGCCTCCTGCTCATATTCGACGCGAACGCGGGTTGCGGCGAACTTGGCGATCTCCCAGTCCTCCGCGACGACCAGTGCGATCGGCTGGCCGTTGAACTTGACCCTCTCATCATAGAGCGGCCGGAACGGCGAGCCCTTCTCCGGCGCCACCTCATCCTTCCAGGCTTCGTCCTTGTCGGCGAGGGGCGGCCGATGTTCATGCGTGAGCACGTCGACCACGCCCTTCACCTTCAGCGCCTCGCTGGTGTCGAGACGAGCGATGCGCCCGCGCGCGATGCTGGCCTCGACCACGAAGCCGTGAAGGAGACCGTCTGCTGCGAATTCGCCGGCATATTTGGCGGCCCCGGTGACCTTGGCGCGGCCGTCGACGCGCGACGTTGGTGTTCCGACATAGGCGTTCATCGGGTCCTCATGCGATCTTCTTGTGAGCTTGTGATTGCGGCGTGGCGCTTGCGGCCTGCATCAGCGCACGCACGACGGCTCGGCGCGCCAGGTCGATCTTGAACCCGTTGTGGGAGCGTGCCGTCGCTCCCTGCAGCAGCAGGTCGGCGGCGCGCCCGAAATGATCCGGTGTTGCCGCCTGACCGCGCAATGCGGCTTCGGCCTCGAGGCTTCGCCAGGGCTTGTGGGCCACGCCACCGAGCGCAAGGCGCGCTTCGCTGATCGCGTTGCCCTCCAGGTCGACCGCGGCCGCGACCGAGACCAGAGCAAAGGCGTAGGACAGCCGGTCGCGGATCTTCAGATAGCTGTAGTTCCGGGCAAAGCCGTGCGGCGGCAGCTCGATGGCGATAATGATCTCGCAGCTGCCGAGATTGGTATCGAGATGAGGCTTGTCCTCGGGAAGCCGATGGAAATCCGTCAGCGCGATGGTGCGCTGCCCCGAGGGGCGTGCGATATGCACGAGCGCGCCGAGCGCGGCCAGCGCCACGCTCATGTCGGATGGATTGGTCGCGATGCAGGAGTTGCTGGTGCCGAGGATGGCATGGTTGCGGTTGAGGCCATCGAGGGCCGAGCAGCCCGTGCCGGGGCTTCGCTTGTTGCAGGGTGTCGTGGTGTCATAGAAGTAGGGGCAGCGCGTACGTTGCATCAGATTGCCGCCGACCGAGGCCATGTTGCGCAGTTGCGCGGAGGCGCCGGCCAGGATGGCGCTGGCAAGGAGGGGATAGCGCTGCTCGATCAACGGGTGGTAGGCGAGGTCCGAATTCGGCACCAAGGCGCCGATGCGCAGACCGCCGTCCGCCGTCTCCTCGACGTCGCGGAGCGGCAGGCGGGAGATGTCGATCAGCCGGGAGGGCCGTTCGACGTTCTCCTTCATCAGATCGATCAGGTTGGTGCCGCCGGCGATCAACTTCGCACCGGGATCGGCGGCGAGCAGGCGGATGGCGTCGGCAACATCGGTTGCGCGGGAATATTGGAAGTTGTTCATGACCGGCTCATTGCCTGCTCGATCGCAGCCACGATGTTGAGGTAGGCACCGCAGCGACAGAGGTTTCCGCTCATCAGCTCCCGGATCTCATCCGCATCGCGCGCACGGCCTTCGGCCAACAGGCCCGCGGCAGAGCAAATCTGCCCCGGCGTGCAATAACCGCACTGAAAGGCATCGTGGTCGATGAAGGCCTGTTGCAGAGGATGCAGCGCGCCGTCCCTGGCCAAGCCTTCGATGGTCGTGATCTCGGCGCCATCCTTCATGACGGCCAGGGTCAGGCAGGAATTGACCCGTCTTCCGTCGATCAGCACGGTACAGGCACCGCATTGGCCGTGATCGCAGCCTTTTTTGGTGCCGGTCAGTTGCAGACGGTCACGTAGCGCATCCAGAAGCGTGGTCCATGGCATGACCTCGAGCGCGCGGCTTTCGCCATTGACGACGAGGTTGATCGGAATGCGTTCGGGGATCGTAAGGTCGGCCATGGTGTATTTCCCTGCGGAAAGGCCGAGCCGGGCAAATTGTGCAAATGACGCGAGACTGCGTTGCCGCCGCTGGCCGATAGCGCCCAACGGATGACGAGTTGCTTGGTTCCCAATCGGTTCTCCCGATTGGATTTACGAGATCAGCGCTTCGTCTCGCCGAACACCACGGTCGGCACCGCGCGGTTGACGATCTCGCGCAGCGCGAAGCTCGATTGCACCCGCGCGACGCGGGGCAGGCGGGACAGCTCGGTGCGATGGATGCGCTCGAAATCCTGGATGTCGCGGGCGAGCACGATCAGGATGTAGTCGTCCGTCCCCGACATCAGGAAGCAGCGCACGACAGAGGGGCATTTCGTCACCTCTGCCTCGAACGCCTTCAGTGCCTCGTCGCTCTGGCTCTCCAGCGCGATGCGGACCAGCACCGTGGTGGTGAGGCCGAACTGGGCCAGGTCGAGCGCGGCCTGGTAGGCCTGGATGTAGCCGTCATCCTCCAGCGCCTTCTGCCGCCGCGCCAGCGCCGTGCTCGACAAGCCGATCTTGTTGGCAAGCTCGGTGTGGCTGGCTCGCGCATTGGTCGTGAGTTCCGCGAGGATGGCGAGATCTTTCCGGTCGAGGGCCAAGGTTTCGTTTCCAGCGTCAAAGGACCATTTCGCGCCGGAAACCGGCGCGGGCGCTGCCAAGGTAGCGGATATTTGCACGAAACCAAACCGACCCTCTCGCTACGATCAACAATGGAATCAAAGCATTGGCGAGGGAGATCAAGATGCGCGTCGGAGTCCCGAAGGAGATCAAGGTGCAGGAATATCGGGTCGGGCTCACCCCAGGTGCGGTCCGCGAATACGTTGCCGCCGGGCACCAGGTGACGGTCGAGAGCGGCGCCGGCAGCGGCATTGGTGCGTCCGACGAGGTGTACCGGCGGGCAGGGGCGTCCATTGCCGAGACCGCTCGCGAGATCTTTGCAAAGTCCGACATGATCGTGAAGGTGAAGGAGCCGCAGAAGAGCGAATGGGCTCAGCTTCGCGAAGGCCAGATCCTTTTTACTTACCTTCATCTTGCGCCGGATCCCGACCAGGCCAAGGGCCTGCTTGCTTCCGGCTGCACCGCAATCGCCTATGAAACCGTCACGGACGCGAGCGGTCACCTCCCGCTGCTCGCCCCGATGAGCGAAGTCGCCGGCCGCCTCGCCATCGAGGCCGCCGGCGCCGCGCTCAAGCGTTCCAGCGGCGGCCGCGGCCTGCTGCTCGGCGGCGTGCCCGGCGTGCAGCCGGCACGCGTCGTCGTGCTCGGCGGCGGCGTGGTCGGAACGCAGGCGGCACGCATGGCCGCCGGCTTAGGTGCCGAAGCCACCGTGATCGACCGCTCGATCCCGCGCCTGCGCGAACTAGACGATCTGTTTGTTGGACGCGTACGCACCCGTTTCTCCACCATCGAGGCGGTCGAGGACGAGGTGTTCGCCGCCGACGTCGTGATCGGTGCAGTGCTGGTGCCCGGCGCCAGCGCGCCGAAGCTCGTCACCCGTGCGATGCTGAAATCGATGCGGCCGGGAGCCGTGCTGGTCGACGTCGCGATCGACCAGGGCGGTTGCTTTGAGACCTCGCACCCGACCACGCACGCGGAGCCGACCTACGAGGTCGACGGCGTCGTTCACTATTGCGTCGCCAACATGCCGGGAGCCGTGCCGGTGACCTCGAGCCAAGCCCTGAACAACGCCACGCTGCCGTTCGGCCTGATGCTCGCCAACAAGGGATTTGCGGCCATCTTGGAGAATCCGCATCTGCGCAACGGGCTCAACGTGCATCGCGGCCGGGTGACGAACAAGGCGGTGGCGGAGAGTCTGGGGCTGGAGTTTGCGCCAGTAGAGAGCGGACTGGCGGCGTAGCGAGATGGGCCATCGTCGGTGCGGCGCCATCAACCGACTGGAAGATGGCGCTGCCGCCGTGCTCCCGAGCCCTCGGGGAATCCCGACGCGGTGAAGGCGTTGTGACCGGAGCGGCGGTGTCCAAATAGGCGGAAAGAAGAAAACTATTGCCGCGGTCCTGTCAGGAGGAAGGAGTTTCCCCTTCCGAGCGCAAAAACGCCAATCGCTTCCATTGCTGTTTGCAGCCGAAACGACGACATTTCCGCCAGAAATTGGTGGATCGGCAGCCATGGAACGCACTGGATTTGAGCCCTTCGGCGAGCAACTGGTGTCCGCAACGGACACACAGCCGAAGTCGCGCGCCTCGAAGCTCCTGCTGCGGGCCGGCACCACCCTGTTCTGGTCGCTGGTCGCGGGCATCGTGCTGGCCCGTGCAGCCTTCTTCGAGCCCGGCATCTATGACGGTTTCAGCCGCGTCGCCTCGCTGGCCAAGAACCTGATCTTCTGAGGCCGTTTATTCCGGTCCGAGGACAGAACTTCTCTCGGCCCTGATATGTCGAAAACATATTTCCCAATCGGGTCGTGGTGCGTATAAATCTTTCTCCTTCGGGAGAGATTTGTGTCGCAGAATCAAGCATCCAGCCCGGCCGATTCCAAGCCGGTCACCGCCGCGGGCCGTATTGCGGCGCTGATTCCGGGCATCCTCCTCTGCGTTCTCGTGGCCGGTGTGTCGGCCCTGCTCGAGCGGGCCGAACTGGGCATGTTCGAGCACCCCTATGTCGAGGCGCTGGTCATGGCGATCCTGCTCGGCATGGCGGTGCGCAGCTTCTGGAAGCCGGCCCCGCGGTGGCAGGCCGGCATCGCCTTCAGCGCCAAGCAACTGCTGGAAGTCGCGGTGATGCTGCTCGGGGCCTCCATCAGCTTTGCCGCGATCGCGGCTTCCGGCATTGCGCTGCTCGCCTCCATCGCCGCGGTCGTCGTGGTCGCGCTCTGCGTCTCCTTCGGCCTCAGCCGGCTACTCGGCCTGTCGACGCGCCTGTCGATCCTGATCGCCTGCGGCAACTCGATCTGCGGCAATTCCGCCATCGCCGCAGTGGCGCCCATCATCGGCGCCAGCAACGACGAGATTGCATCCTCGATCTCCTTTACGGCGATCCTTGGCGTGATGATGGTGCTGGGCCTGCCGCTGCTGATCCCGCTGCTGCAATTGTCCGCAACGCAGTACGGCATTCTCGCCGGGCTCACCGTTTACGCAGTGCCGCAGGTGCTCGCCGCGACGGTGCCGGCAGGTCTCGTCTCAACCCAGATCGGCACGCTGGTGAAGCTGATGCGTGTCCTGATGCTCGGCCCGGTCGTCGTCGGCCTGTCGCTGGTCGCTTCGCGCTGGCAGAGCGATGCCAAGAAAACCAGCGTCGGCTTCTTCCGCCTGGTCCCCTGGTTCATCCTCGGCTTCCTTGCGCTTGCGACCCTGCGCTCGCTGGAGATCGTGCCGGCGACGGTGGTTGGCCCCGTGACGACGATCACGAGCTTTCTCACGGTGGTCTCGATGGCCGCCCTCGGCCTTGGCGTCGACGTGCGGGTGCTCGCCAATGTCGGCGGCCGGGTGACGGCCGCCGTGACGCTGTCGCTGATCCTGCTGCTGGGGATCAGCATCGCGCTGGTGCATTGGTTCAAGTGATCGGGGCAAAGCTGCAGTAGGGTGGGCAAAGGAGCGCCCTTCGCGCCGTGCCCACCAGTTCTACGAGATACGGAGAATGGTGGGCACGCTTTCGCTTTGCCCACCCTACGAGACCGTCATTGCTGCGAGCGGTAAGCTAAATCACGTCCGCGAGCGAGTGGCCGTGCAGCTCGATGTTGAGCCCCTGCATGCCCAAGTCGTTGATCTCGCCGCCCATCGCCTTCAGGCTCTCTTCGCGGATCAGCGACATCAGCCCGCGGCGGAGCGCCAAGAATTCCGACGACATCATCATCGATTGCTGCCGCGGCCGCTCCAGCGGGATCGGGATCTCCGCCTTGATCGAGCCCGGCCGCGCGGTCATGCAATAGACGCGGTCGGAAAGGAAGATGGCTTCGTCAATGTCGTGGGTGACAAACAGCACCGAGATCTTCAGCCGCTGCCACATATTGGTGAGGATCTGCTGCATGATGACGCGCGTCTGCGCGTCGAGCGCGCCAAAGGGCTCGTCCAGCAACAGCACTTTCGGTCCCGTCGCGAGCGCGCGGACGATGCCGACGCGCTGCTTCATGCCGCCGGAGAGCTTTTCCGGATAATGCTTTTCGAACGCTTCGAGTCCCGCAAGCCCCAACAGCGTGCGCGCGGCGCGTTCGCGCTGCGAGCGCGGCATGCCGCGCATCTTCAGGCCGAACTCGACGTTCTCGCGCACGGTCTTCCACGGAAAAAGAGAATATTGCTGAAACACCATGCCGCGTTCGGCGCTCGGACCGTTTACCCGCTCGCCGTCGACGGTAACTACACCGGTCGTCGGCTTGAGGAAGCCTGCGACGGCATTGAGCAGCGTCGACTTTCCGCAGCCGGACGGGCCGACGATCGACACGAACTCGCCGGGCCGCACATGGATCTGCGTGTCGGTGACAGCCTGCACCGCGCCCTCGATGGTCTCGTAGGCGAGGGAGAAGTTCTTGACTTCGATGTGGCCTTTTGGGCTGTTCGCTAGCAGCTCGCTCATGTCGATCTCCACGGCATCACCAATTGCCCCGCGCCCCTGATCAGCAGGCTCGACCCGAGGCCGAGCACCCCGATTGCGATCATGCCGAGCGCGATGTCGGCATATTGGACCAGCGAATAAGCTTCCCAGGTGAAGTAACCGATGCCGTATTGGCCCGAGATCATCTCTGCGGCGATCAGCGAGACCCAGGCGACGCCCATGCCGACGGTGAGGCCGGTGAAGATGTGCGGCAGCGAGGCTGGGAAATAGACCTCCCGAAAGATCGAGCGTTCGCGCGCGCCGAGACATTGTGCGGCGCGTACCAGCACGGGGTCGACCAGCGACATGCCGTGCAGGGTGTTGACGAGAATCGGGAAGAACGAACCGAGGAAGGTGATGTAGACGATGCTCTGCTCGTTGGTCGGCCACAGCATGATCGCCATCGGCACCCAGGCGATTGCCGGGATCGGCCGCAGCACTTCGGCGACCGGGAAAATCACCTCATGCACCAGCTTGAAGCGCCCCATGATCAGGCCGAGCGGCACGCCGACGATCGCCGCGAGCGAGAATCCGATGAAGATTCGCCGGCAACTGAGCAGGATGTGCATCAGGAATTTAGGATCGTGAATCGCTTTTGTGAAACTGTCATAGACCGCGAGCGGCGAGGGCACGTTGGTGAAGCGCACGAAGAACACGACCCGATAGGTCGTGAGCAGATGCCAGACCAGCAGAAAGGCGAGCAGCGAAATCACGCCGATTGCCGCCGCGCGCAGACCTGCCCGATTGAGCCGGTACCAGCGCAATCCCAGTGTGGCGAAGGAAGGCGGCGTCGAAGGCCGGATGATGGCGGCGGGCGCGGAGCCCGCCTCAGCAAGTGTTGTTGCCGGCATGCTGTCCTCGGGCTGTCTGACGAGGGCGGGGCTGCTCACGTCTTGCCTCCGCCGACGGCGGCTTTCATCGCTTCATCGAAGCCGAGCACCTTGCCGCTGATCTTGGCGGCGTAGGCTTCGGCGTCCTTCTTCAGCAGGAACGGGGCGACCTCGCTATTGCCGACCGCGAAGAAGGCCTGATCGGCGAACAGCTTGATGCCGCGCGTGGTGTCGAAGACGTAGGCGACGTTGATCTTCTTGCCCTTGGCCTTGTAGTCGGCATAGGCGCTGAGCGTGCAGCTGGCGGACGAGAAGGGCATGATGCCGGCACCGTCGACCCAAACTTCGCCCGCCTTGCGCGGATCGGTGATGGGCTTCTTGCAGAAGCTGTCCTCGCCCGAGATCTCATAGTTGTTGGTGCTCGCGAGCTGGGCGTCGTAGTCGAGCTTCATTTCAGCATAGGCCTTGCGGATGTATTTGTCGTCGACCCATTTTTTCGGATCGAACTCCTTCATGCGGCCTAGATTCTGCAGCACCTTGACGTCGGTCGTGGCCGCATCGATCAGCGCCGGCTTGATAGTCGGATCGGTCGTCATATTGCCGCTGGGCCCTAAGAAGATGTAGACGACCTCCTTGTTGATGCCGGTCCATTCCTGGATCTTCTCGGCGGCCAGCTTGGGATCCGCGCGCAGCCACTGATTGGCGGCGATTAGCGCCTTGAAATAGGCGACGACGACCTCGGGATATTTTTCGGCGAAGTCGGTGCGAACCACGATGCCGTGGAAGGTCGGCAAGTTCGTTTCGACGCCGTCGAAGATCTTCCGCGCGAAGCCGCGGAACGGCAACAGCTCGGCGAAGGGGACGAAATCGGCGTGCCCGTCGATCTTCTTCTCCTGCAGATTGGTCGAGCCGACCTCCGGGCTCTGGCTGACGAGCTGGAAGAAATCGGACGCATAGCCGCGATCCTGCATCGCTTTCAGCACCATGCCGTGCGCGGCGGAACCGAAAGGCACGCTGACGAGCTTACCCTTGAGATCGGCAAGGTCGTAATAGGGTGAGTCCTTGTGAACGACGAGGCCGTTGCCCGAGCCGGACAGGCTGTAGGCGGCGATGCCGACGAGGCGGCTCTTGCTCTCCGGATTGCTCTCAAAGGTGAATCCGTTCACGATGAGCGGATAGTCGCCCATCATCCCGATCTGCAGCTTGTTCGCCATCATCGCGTTGGTGACGGGCGGACCGGAGGTGAAGTTCTGCCATTCGAGCTCAAACTTCATGTTGGCGTATTTGCCGTCCTTCGGCAGGTACTTCTCAAGCAGTTGCAATTGGCGGATGACGACGCCTGCGGTGACCGTGTTGGACGTGGTATCCTGCGTTCCGATGCCGAGCTTGACGGTTTCCGCAGAAGCCGGCTGCGCGACGAGCAGCGCCAGCGACGTCACTGACATCGCGATCGAGAGCGTGGGAAGATGGCGGGCCATTCTCATCCTCATTCGGTTGGATGTGCTGTGGGTGCCATGATTGGGGGAGGGCGCAGGCAGGGCAAATCCGGAGTGGCCGCCGCAGTCGATTAGTTGCCGGGAAAAGCTGATTGCATACTCCTTGGGCAGTCCTGCACTATAAAGCCGCTTGCCTGTGCACCGGCCATGGTCGCGGGCCCCTTCAATCCGCCGCCTGGCCGCGCATCTCCTCCAGAATGTCGGTCCGGCAGACCACGATCTGCGACCGTTTGGTCAGCACGATTCCCTTCTCCTGCATCCGCTTCAGGCTGATCGTGACCCATTGTCTGGTGGCGCCGACCATGTGGGCGATGTCGGCGTGGGTGAAGGCCGCAGCGATCACGGTGCCGTCGGCATCCGCGACGCCGTAAAGCTCGACGAGATGCAGCAAGAGATGGGCGAGACGCTGCGTGATCGAGCGCGTCCCAAGCATCTGGGCCAGCGCCGAATAGCATTTGCCTTTGAACGTCAGGCCTTCGATCAGGCCAATCGCGAGGTTCGGGATCTCTGCGGCAAGGGACCGCAGTTCCTTTCCGGGCAGGTGCACGACGCTGCAATTACTGGAGGCAACGCCGGACCATTGATGCACGGTGCCTTCGAACACTTCGGGACCGCCGACGAAATTGCCAACGTGCCAATAGGCCAGCGTGATCTCGCGTCCGAGTGGCGAGGTGTAGAAGACACGGATGCGGCCGCTCTCGATCAGCCAGATGCCGTCATGCTTGCCGCCCTGGCTGAACAGCGTTTGGCCGCGATTGAGCACCTTGCGGCGGCCCTGCTTCAGCACCAACTCCCGCTCGCGCGGTGAGAGCTTGTCCATCAACGGGGGTGGACCGCCGATCCATTGCTGGTTCTCGGTGAGCAGCAGCGAGGAACTGCTGGCAGGCCTGACTGCTGGGGGAACAGCCCCGCGAACCGCATTCGCTGCCTGCAACATCGCCTGCCTCCCGAACGTTTCAAATCGTTCTAAAGAGGAGCAATGTCCGTGCCAGATGGGGGCAGACGCCTCGCGCGGGGAAATGACACCGAATACCGGGTCACCGCCCCGCCAAGTTCAGCAGATACGGCTTCGGATAAATCCCCCGGTTGTGCCCATCCGAAAACGAAATGTTCAGCCCATAGCCGAGATCGCCGATGTCGGTAATCGCAATCCCCGGAAACGCTTTGGGGAAGCGGCCGTCGAAGCGGGCGCGGGTGCAATGGGCGCATTTGCAGGAGAGGCGGAGTGTTTCGGCAGAAACGCTGAGCGCGTCGTCCTGCGCGGTGCGGACCAGGAGCGAAGCGAGATCGGCGCTGGCTTCGTAGTCGGCCACGGTCGGTGCCACCAATGTCATTGTCATGACGAACCTCTGACTTCGTTCTACGTCGAGGCGGGAACGCACGAATAGCAACTAATTGCCGGTGCGGGTGGGATCGCGAGCCTGCTCTTCGAGCAACCCACGCGAAATGTGAAACTAATCGACCGGGAACTTCACTTCCGAATTGCCGGACTCTCCTCTCTCCGAAACCTTGCGCGTCATCGATGACCAAGGAGAGACGATGAGTGCATTTCAGAAGGAAACGGTTCTGTCGGTCAGGCACTGGACCGAGTCCCTGTTCAGCTTCACCGCGACGCGCGATCCCGGCTTCCGCTTCCAGAACGGCCAGTTCG
Source organism: Bradyrhizobium sp. BRP19 (assembly GCF_020194195.1). Taxonomy (NCBI): domain Bacteria; kingdom Pseudomonadati; phylum Pseudomonadota; class Alphaproteobacteria; order Hyphomicrobiales; family Nitrobacteraceae; genus Bradyrhizobium; species Bradyrhizobium sp. BRP19. The sequence goes on from NZ_JADYVZ010000010.1 coordinate 43,363, forward strand.
CAATGATTGGTCTGGAGGTCGAGGGCAAGCCGTTGATGCGGGCCTACAGCATGGCCAGCGCCAATCACGAGGAGGCGCTCGAATTCTTCTCGATCAAGGTGCAGGACGGCCCGCTGACCTCGCGCCTTCAGAAGATCAGGGAAGGTGACATCATCCTGGTCGGGCGCAAGGCGACGGGCACGCTGATCACCGGCAACCTCATTCCGGGAAAACGCCTGCTGCTGCTTTCAACCGGAACGGGCCTGGCGCCCTTCGCCAGCCTGATCAAGGACCCCGACGTCTATGAGAATTACGAGACCATCGTGCTCGCCCATGGCTGCCGCCAGGTCTCGGAACTCGCCTATGGCGAGCACCTCGTCGAGGACCTGCGCAATCAGAATTCTTCGGCCCCTTGATCCGCGACAAGCTCGTCTACTACCCGACCGTCACCCGCGAGCCGTTCCGGAATCGCGGCCGCATCACCGACCTGATCGCCTCGAACCAGCTCTTCGAGGATATCGGACAAGCGAGCCTCGACATCGAAACTGACCGCATCATGCTGTGCGGCAGCCCGGCGATGCTCGAGGAACTCCCCGCGATGTTCGCGGCGCGCGGCTTTGTCGAGGGCAACCATAGCCAGCCCGGCCATTTCGTCATCGAAAAAGCCTTCGTCGAGCGCTGAGCTACAAATCGCGTCCCAGCGACAACTAATTGCTATCGCGGCGACGCCCCCTGAACAAATCTGACGCAAAGGCGCCGGGATCGGCGAACCAGGAGCAAGCGATGGCACTAGATCAGATCGTCGACGGACTTTCGGAAGTTTCCTGCGATGTGCTGGTGATCGGCGGCGGCACAGCCGGCCCGATGGCGGCACTGAAGGCGAAGCTGAAGAACCCGAAGGCCAATGTCGTCCTGCTCGAGAAGGCGAACGTCAAGCGCTCCGGCGCGATCTCGATGGGTATGGATGGGCTCAACAACGCCGTCATCCCCGGTTACGCGACGCCGGAGCAGTACACCAAGGAAATCACCATCGCCAATGACGGCATCGTCGATCAGAAGGCGGTCTACAAATACGCCCAGAACTGCTACAAGATCATCGAGGAACTGGACAGCTTCGGCATTCGCTTCCTGAAGAACGAGAACGGCGACTACGCCGTCAAGAAGGTGCACCACATCGGCACTTATGTGCTGCCAATGCCGAACGGCGAGACCGTGAAGAAGGCGCTCTACCGCCAGCTCCGCCGCGCCCGCATCCTGATCTCCAACCGCTACATGGCGACGCGTCTGCTCAAGTCCTCCGACGGTCGCATCGCCGGTGCCATCAGCGTCAATACGCGCACCGCCGAGATGCTCGTGATCAAGGCCAAGGCCGTGATCCTGTGCATGGGCGCCGCCGGCCGGCTAGGTCTGCCGACCTCCGGCTACATGTTCGGCACCTATGAGAACGCCGCCAATACCGGCGACGGCTACGCCATGGCGTATCACGCCGGCGCCGCGCTTGCGAACCTCGAATGCTTCCAGATCAACCCGCTGATCAAGGACTATAACGGCCCGGCTTGCGCCTATGTCGCCGGCCCGTTCGGCGCATATACGGCAAACAACGAAGGCTCGCGCTTCATCGAATGCGACTACTGGTCCGGCCAGATGATGCTGGAGTTCTACAACGAGCTCCTCTCCGGCAAGGGTCCGGTGTTCCTCCAGCTCAAGCATCTCCACCCCGACACCATTTCCGAGATCGAATCCACGCTGCACAAGGTCGAGCGTCCGACGCGCGGCCTGTTCCAGCAGGGGCGCGGGGTCGACTACCGCAGTGAGTCCATCGAGATGCATATCTCCGAGATCGGCTTCTGCTCCGGCCACAGCGCGTCAGGCGTGTTCGTCGACGACAATGCCCGCACCACCGTACCCGGCCTCTACGCCGCCGGCGACATGGCGAGCGTCCCGCACAATTACATGCTCGGCGCCTTCACCAACGGCTCGGTCGCAGGCATCGACGCGATGGAGTTCGCCGACAACCATGATTTCGCGGAATTCGACGCGGCCGACGTCGCCATGGAACGCGAGCGCGTGATGGCGCCGACCAAGCGCGAGGACGGCATTCCGCCGAACCAGATCGAGTACAAGACCCGCCGTCTGGTCAACGACTACCTCCAGCCGCCGAAGGTCACGCGCAAATATGAGCTCGGCATGCGGCGGCTCGCCGAAGCGCGTGAGGATATGCAGGAGCGCATGATCGCGCGCAACGCGCACGAATTGCTGCGCGCGCTCGAAGTGCAGTCGATCATGGACTGTGCCGATATGGCCGCACACGCCTCGCTCTACCGCGAAGAGAGCCGCTGGGGTCTCTATCACTGGCGGACGGATTTCCCGGAGAAGGACAACGAGAACTGGTTCTGCCACACGCTGCTGTCCAAGCAGGACGGCAGGATGACCAGCGAGAAGCGCGCAGTCGAGCCCTATGTCGTGCCGATCGCGGACGACGAGAAGGACCTCTACGACAAGCAGCGCATTCGCGCCTCGGCCTGATCCACCAGAACATAGCCAACAGGAGACATCACATGCCTCTCGCGTCCTATCAGACATCGGTTCCGGTGGTGGTCGACGACGCCAAATGCATCGCGGACAAGGGCTGCACGGTGTGCGTCGATGTCTGCCCGCTCGACGTGCTGCGCATCAGCGACATGACCAACAAGGCCTACATGGCCTATGACGAGTGCTGGTATTGCATGCCCTGCGAAGCGGATTGTCCGACCGGCGCCGTCACCGTCAACATTCCCTATCTGTTGAGGTGATCATGTCGAGCCCGTTCGAATCCTATGACGATCTCGAGGACGCCGACGAGCGGCTGCAGGCGGCCGATCCCGCCGAACGCCGCGTCGCCATCATTGCACTCGGTCATTCCGGCGATCCCGCCGCGGTCGCACATCTCGCCAAAATGGTCACCGATCCCGATGCCGGTGTGCGCCAGCAGGTCGCGATGGCGCTCGGCGAGTTCGACGGACCGGAGGCAGCAAGCGCGCTGGTGAAGCTGCTCGTCGATCCCGAGAGGATCGTCGCGGCGGCTGCGGCCGACAGCATGGCTGAATTCAAGGATCCCGCCTGCGCCGACGCGATTCTGCCGCTGGTCAGGCATACCCACGCTTTCGTCCGCATGGGCGCTCTGCGCGCGCTGAAGGAACTGCGGCGCAGGGATACACTCAAGCCCGCGCTGGAAGCGCTCCAGGACCCTGACGCCGCCGTGCGCGTGCAGGCGATCGGCGTGATCGGCTTTCTCAAGCTGGAGGAATCCATTCCGGCGCTGACCGCGCTGATCAACGATCCCGATGCCCATGTGCGCCGCGCCGCCGTGAGCGCATTGGCCTTTTCGCAGATGAAGCCGGCGGCGGAGACCATCACCCGCGCGCTGAAGGATGCCGACTGGATGGTCCGCGAGATGGCAGCGGAGACGCTGGGTCTCAACGTGAATGGTGCAATCGCGGCTGATCAGCTCGTCGGCTGCCTCGCGGACGAGTTCTGGCAGGTGCGGCTGAAGGCGATCCGCAGCCTTGGCAAGATGAAGATCGAACGCGCGGTGCGGCCGATCGGCAATTGCGTCAATCACGACCAGGCGAATTTGCGCAAAGAAGCCGCCGCCGCGCTAGGTGAGATCGGCCACCCTGACGGCGAGGCATTCCTGGCCGTGATCGCCGACGATCCTGATCCTGATGTCCGCAAGAATGCGCGCTGGGCACTGCACCAGATTGCAGCGCGAAAGGCGCGGGCAGGGGCTTAATTGCACGGCGCGTCGCCGCTCTGGACTTCCAGCGCCAGACGTTTATTGGTCTTCGCTAACGGGAACGGCCGCTGCGAATGCGGCCATTCCTTAGAACAGCGAGGACGCGGCCATGACGACATTGACTGTAAAGGACCTTCTCCCCGAGGACGGCACGAAGGGAACGCTGGTCGGCCGCGTCTGGCTGCCGCAGGTCAACGGTCCGGCCATCGTCGCCGTGCGCGGTGACGGTGTGTATGACGTCACAGCAAAATTTCCGACCATCAGCGCGCTCTGCGAGACGGACGATCCCGCCAAGGCGCTTGCCGCCACCAAGGGCGAGCGCATCGGTGATCTCGAGGCGATCGTCGCCAACACCCCGCCGGACGGGCGCGATCCCCAAAAGCCCTGGCTGCTCGCGCCCGTCGATCTCCAGACGCTGAAGGCCGCCGGCGTCACGTTCGCGATCTCGATGCTGGAACGCGTTATCGAAGAGCGCGCCAAGGGCAATCCGGCCTCGGCCGAAGCGATCCGGAAAGAAGTGACGCGCCTGATCGGCGACGATCTGTCAAAGCTCAAGCCGGGCTCGGATCAGGCGATGCACCTGAAGCAAGTGCTGATCGATCAGAATGCCTGGAGCCAATATCTTGAGGTCGGCATCGGTCCGGATGCCGAGGTTTTCACCAAGGCGCCCACCTTGTCGTCGGTCGGCACCGGCATGGATGCCGGCCTGCACCCGAAATCGACCTGGAACAATCCCGAGCCCGAGCTCGTGCTGTTCGTGTCGAGCCGCGGCAAGATCGTCGGGGGCGCGCTTGGCAACGACGTGAACCTGCGCGACTTCGAGGGCCGCTCGGCGCTGCTGTTGTCGAAGGCCAAGGACAACAACGCGTCCTGTTCGATCGGCCCGCTGCTGCGCCTGTTCGACGACACCTTCACGCTCGACGACGCGCGCAGGCTGGACATCAGCCTGAACGTCATGGGGACGGACGGCTTCGTTCTCGACGGCCATTCCTCGATCAGCAAGATCAGCCGCGATCCGACCGATCTCGTCGCGCAGACCATCGGCAAGGTGCATCAATATCCTGACGGCTTCGTGCTGTTCCTCGGCACCATGTTCGCACCCGTGAAGGATCGCGATGCGCCGGGGCAGGGATTCACCCACAAGCGCGACGACATTGTCACTATCGCAGCGCCTCAGCTCGGCAAGCTCGTCAACCGCATGCGCACCAGCGACGAGTGCGAGCCCTGGACGTTCGGCATCGGCGCACTAATGAAGAACCTGGCGCAGCGGAAGCTGATCTAGCGCTGCTGCCCTCCGCCTCCCGCAAGCGGGGGCGCACCTTCGCCCCGCTGACAGCTGAGGCTCCATCGCGCCGCCTAATTTTTTCATCCCTCCGTTGCATGAAGGGAGCAAAATCGCGCTGAACGTGTCATAACTCAGCTCGCCCCACCTCGCCTGCTTTGCTCCAAATAGTCAAATAATATGACTAGTCGGAACTCAACTTCCGTGAAATAGTGCCCGCCGCTGGTGCGAAGGCCGGCCTGTGGGTGCCATGCTACCAATCGGCGCCCCCGGATAAAACATCTTGGGAGACGCGCCTGATGCCCCCTAAAGCTCTCTGTGCGGCCAGCGCCATGGCCGCCTTGTTGCTCGCGACGCCGGCCAGCGCCCAGCTCACGATCGGCTTCTCGCAGATTGGATCGGAATCCGGCTGGCGCGCGGCCGAAACGTCCGTCTCAGCATGAAGTCGACCTCCTGCACCGCGCCAAAGCTCTTGCTGATCCCCCGCACCTCGGGCGTGCTTCTATTCGCCTTCATTGTCCTGCTGCAGGGGCTGGTCGCGCTTGCGCGCCGGCCGGCGGCGAAGCATGCGGGAGCGGCGTCATGACCTCGCGGATCGTCGTCATCCCGACGCGGCGGGCCCATTCCAACCATGCGGAGGTGGCGCGTTCGATCGGCGTCGACATCATCGCCGGCCGCTATGCGGAAGGCACGCGCCTGCCGGGGGATGCCGAGATGATCGCAATGTTCGGCGTGTCGCGGCCGGTGCTGCGCGAGAGCGTCAAGACGCTGGTCGCCAAGGGCCTGCTCACCACCAAGGCGCGGGTCGGCACCGTCGTGCGCGAGCGAGGTGCCTGGAACATGTTCGACGCAGACGTGCTGGCCTGGCACCTCGATGCCGGCATCGACAAGCGCTTCCTTGACGACCTCGCCGAGATCCGTCTCGCCGTGGAGCCGCGCGCGGCGATGCTGGCGGCAACACAGCGATCCGAGCAAGACATCAGCGAGCTGCGCCGCAGCATGGATCGGATGCGGCATGAAGCGTCCGACTCGGTCGGATTTGCAGATGCAGATCTCGCGCTTCATGTTGCCGTGGCGCGTGCCTCGGGCAATCTGTTCATGCGCTCGATTGGGCATGTCATTGAAGCAGCGCTGCGCGCCTCTTTCCTGCTCAGCGCTCCGGTCGAGCCGGAGGATCGCGATACCGTGCTGCTCTGGCATCAGAAGATCGTCGATGCCATCGTCGCGGGCGATGCCCATGCCGCATCCGAGGCCATGGTCTATGTCATTCACAACAGCATGCGCCGCCATGACAGTACGGCGATCGAGACCGCCCCGGCCGAGCCGCCACCGTCGGCCGACACTGGAGAACAAGCGTGACAGACCTTCGCATCGCCATCGTCGGCTTCGGCAAGATCGCGCGGGACCAGCATGTGGCGGCGATCGCCGCCACACCGGGCGCAACGCTTGCCGCCGTGGCGAGCCGCAACGCCTCGCTGCAGGGGGTGCCGCATTTTACGACCATCGAGGAATTGCTTCAGAAGGGGCCGCCGATCGACGCGGTCTCGCTCTGCACGCCGCCGCAGGTGCGACGGGCCCAGGCCGCGGCGGCGCTCGCCGCCGGCAAGCACGTCATGCTGGAGAAGCCGCCGGGCACCGGCGTTGCCGAGCTTGATCCGTTGATCGCGATGGCGGCGGGTGCGAAGCGGACATTGTTTGCGACCTGGCATTCGCGTTATGCGCCGGCGGTGGAGCCGGCCCGGCAATGGCTCACTGATCGGCACATCAAATCCGTTCACATCAGCTGGAAGGAAGACGTGCGTGTCTGGCATCCCGGGCAGGGCTGGATCTGGGAGCCCGGCGGCCTCGGCGTGTTCGATCCGGGCATCAATGCGCTGTCGATCCTGACCAGGATTCTGCCGAAGCCCGTGTTCGTCACCGCGGCCGAGCTGGCCTTTCCAGCCAATTGCCAGGCGCCGATCGCGGCGAACGTGAACCTGACGGATATCAGCGGCCTGCCCGTGACCGCCGAGTTCGACTTCCGCCAGACCGGGCCGCAGAGCTGGGATATCCTCGTCGAAACCGATCAGGGCCGGCTGACGCTGTCCAGCGGTGGCGCGCGCATGGCCGTCGACGGCAAGGTGCTTGTCGAAGGGCCCGATGAGGAATATCGCGGGCTCTACCGACGCTTCGTCGCGCTCGCAGCAACCGGCGCAAGTGACGTCGATCTGACGCCGCTCCGTCTCGTCGCCGACGCCTTCCTGCTCGGCAAGCGCACGATCGTCGAACCGTTTGTGGATTGAGCATGGCCGCATCAACAATCACAAGAGACGTGTTCGGGACGCTGCCCGACGGCCGCGAGGTCGAGCGCGTCGTGCTGCGCGGGGAGGGCGGCTTCGAGGCGCGCATCATCAGCTACGGCGCGGTGCTGCAGGCGTTGATCGCGCCGGATGCCAACGGCGGATATGACGACGTCGTGCTTGGCCATGATGCCTTCGCCGGCTATCTCGCCGAACGGAAGTTTCTGGGCGCCACCGTCGGCCGCTATGCCAACCGCATCGCCAAGGGACAGTTTTCGCTTCAAGGCGAGACGGTGCAGCTAGCGGTCAACAACGGTCCGAATGCGTTGCACGGCGGGCTCGAGGGTTTTGATCGCAAGCTCTGGGAGATCGCGGAGATCGACGGAGGCGCCGAGCCCGCGGTGACGCTCACCTATGTCAGCCCGCACGGGGAGGAGAGTTATCCCGGTAGGCTCGACGTTCGCGTGACCTATCGCATCACCGGGCCGACCGAGCTGTCGCTGCTGATGGAAGCGCGGACCGACCGGCCGACCGTCGTCAATTTGACCAACCACAGCTTCTTCAATCTCGAGGGTGCGACGTCAGAGACGTCCATTCTCGACCACCGCCTGATGGTCGCCGCCGAGCAATTCCTCGCCATAGATGCCACCGCCATTCCGCTGCCGGAGTCGCCGCGCAGCGTGGCCGGCACGCCGTTCGATTTCCGCAAACCGTGGCCGGTGGGCGAGCGCATCCGCGAAGGCGACCCGCAATTGCAAAACGGCAGGGGCTACGACCACACCTATTGTCTCGGGCGCGACGGCAAGCTTGCGCTCGCGGCGCGGCTGGAGGCGCCGCGCTCCGGGCGCATCATGGAGCTGCTCACCGATCAGCCCGGACTTCAGGTCTATTCGGGCAATTATCTCGACGGTACGATGTCCGGCAAGGGCGGCAAGCTGATCCGGCAATCGGACGCCATGTGCCTGGAGCCGCACATCTGGCCCGACGCGCCGAACCGGCCGGATTTCCCGAGCCCGCGCCTCTATCCCGGAGGGGTCTATCGCCATCACACGGTCTATCGCTTTTCAGTGAGGTCGCCATGATGGAGCAGGTGCCAACGACTGTCCTCTCGGATCATCCTTGCCATCTCGGCGAAGGTCCGACCTATGACGTGACCACCGACACGGCCTGGTGGTTCGACATTCGCGAAGGCAAGCTGTTCGAGGCGCAACTCGGCACCGGCACTGTCCGCAGCCACGCGCTCGGGCGGATGGCGAGCGCGCTGGGGCGTATCGACGCCGAGCGGCAGCTGATCGTCGCCGAAGATGGCCTCTACATTCGCAAGCTCGCTGATGGTTCGATGACGCTGTTCTGTCCGCTCGAAGCGGACAATCCGATGACGCGCTCAAACGATTGCCGCGTGCATCAATCGGGTACGTTCTGGATCGGCACTATGGGCAAGAAAGCCGAGCCGAAGGCGGGCGCGATCTACGCGCTTCATCGCGGCAAGATCTCGACGCTGTTTCCCGGCATCAGCATTCCCAATTCGATCTGCTTCTCGCCCGACGGCGCCACCGGCTACTTCACCGACACGCCGCGTGCGGTGCTCTATGCCGTGCCGCTCAACCCCGCGACCGGCCTGCCGCGCGGCGAGCCGGAGGTGCTGTTGCGCCACAGCGGCATCGGCGGTCTCGACGGTTCGGTATGCGACGCCGACGGGCAGATCTGGAATGCGTGCTGGGGCGCGAGCCGGATCGACGTCTACTCGCCGCAAGGCGAGCGCCTGCGTTCGCTTAGCGTGCCGGCGAAGCAGGCGAGCTGCCCCGCCTTCGTCGGCCCCGACCTGTCGCGCCTGCTCGTCACGTCGGCCTGGCAGGATATGGACACGGCGGCACGCGCTGCCGATCCGCAAGCCGGCTGCACCTTTCTGCTCGAAGCAACCGCGCGCGGACGCGCGGAACCCGACGTCAAGCTCGCATAGGAGGCCCAAGCCGTACACGACCGTCGTTCTCGACACCACGAAGAAAGTCTGACACCCAAAGGGAGTGAAACATGCTGAAACTGAAGACAACATTTCTCGCGCTGGCGTTGGCCAGTGCCGCCACGATGGCCACAGGCGTCGCTGCCTTCGCCCAGAAGGCGACGGTCGGCATCGCCATGCCGACGAAGTCCTCGGCGCGCTGGATCGACGACGGCAACAACATGGTCAAGGTGCTGAAGGAGCGCGGCTACAACACCGACCTGCAATATGCCGAGGACGACATCCCGAACCAGCTCTCCCAGGTCGAGAACATGGTGACCAAGGGCGCCAAGGCGCTGGTGATCGCCGCGATCGACGGTACCACCTTGTCCGACGTGCTCAAGCAGGCGAAAGCAAAAGGCATCACCGTGATCGCCTATGACCGCCTGATCCGCGGCACGCCGAACGTCGACTATTACGCGACCTTCGACAACTTCCAGGTCGGCGTGCTCCAGGCGGAGTCGATCGTGCAAGGTCTCGGCCTGAAGGACGGCAAGGGCCCCTTCAACATCGAGCTGTTCGGCGGCTCGCCCGACGACAACAATGCCTACTTCTTCTACAATGGCGCCATGAGCGTGCTGAAGCCATATATCGACAGCGGCAAGCTCGTCGTCGTGTCCGGCCAGATGGGCATGGATAAGGTCGCGACCCTGCGCTGGGACGGCGCCACTGCGCAGGCCCGCATGGACAACCTGCTCAGCGCCTACTACGGCAACAAGAAGGTCAACGCCGTGCTGTCGCCCTATGACGGCCTCTCGATCGGCATCATCTCCTCGCTGAAGGGCGTCGGCTACGGGAGTGCCGGCCAGCCGATGCCCATCATCTCGGGCCAGGATGCCGAGGTGCCCTCGATCAAGGCGATGCTGCGCGGCGACCAGTACTCGACCATCTTCAAGGACACCCGCGACCTCGCCAAGGTGACCGCCGACATGGTCGACGCCGCGCTCGCCGGCAAGCAGGTCACCGTCAACGACACCAAGACCTACGAGAACGGTGTCAAGACCGTGCCGTCCTATCTGCTGAAGCCGGTTGTGGTCTACAAGGACAATTGGGAGAAGACCCTGGTCGACAGCGGCTACTACAAGAAGTCGCAGTTCCAGTAAGACTCTCTCTTTTTCCCCTCTCCCCGCTTGCGGGGAGAGGGTTAGGGTGAGGGGCTTCTTTCCATACGGGCAGTGGTTGGTATGCACTCCGTCATTGCGAGCGCAGCGAAGCAATCCAGTCTGCCACCGCGGAAATTGTCTGGATTGCTTCGCTGCGCTCGCAATGACGATGTGGATGCAGCGATATCAGTCAACCTCTCCCCGCACGCGGGGAGAGACGAAGTAACGCAAGGGACACCAAAGCCATGACCGCCATGCTGGAGATGCGCAACGTCAGCAAGAGCTTTGCCGGCGTGCAGGCATTGCGCGACGTCAACTTCTCGGTTCGCGCCGGGCAGATCCATGCGCTCGTCGGCGAGAACGGCGCCGGCAAGTCGACGCTGATGAAGGTGCTGAGCGGGGTCTATCCGCACGGCAGCTACGAGGGCACCATCGTCTTCGAGGGCGAGGAGCGCCGCTTCCGCGACATCAATGATTCCGAGGCGCTGGGCATCATCATCATCCATCAGGAGCTGGCGCTGATCCCGCTGATGTCGATTGCGGAGAACATCTTCCTGTCGCATCCGCCGTCGAAGTTGGGGGTGATCGACCGCGACGAGGTCTACCGGCGCACGCGCGAGCTGCTGGCGCAGGTCGGCCTGAAGGAATCGCCGGATACGCTGATCACCGATCTCGGCGTCGGCAAGCAGCAGCTCGTCGAGATCGCGAAGGCGCTGTCCAAGCGGGTGCGGATGCTGATCCTGGACGAGCCGACCGCGAGTCTCAACGAGGCCGACAGCGCCGCGCTGCTCGAACGGCTGATGACGTTCCGCGAGCAGGGCATCGGCTCGATCCTGATCTCGCACAAGCTGAACGAGGTTGCCAAGGTCGCCGACCACATCACTGTGCTGCGCGACGGCCGCACGGTGGACAGCATCGACTGCCACGCCGAGCAGATCCAGGAAGACCGCATCATCCGCAGCATGGTCAACCGCGACATGGCGCACCGCTTCCCGGAGCGCAACGTGAAGATCGGCGAGCCGGTGCTCGACGTCGAGAACTGGTCGGTCTATCACCCCATTCATCCCGAGCGGCAGGTGATCAAGAACGTCAGTTTCGGTGTCAAGCGCGGCGAGGTCGTGGGCATTGCCGGGCTGATGGGGGCTGGGCGCACCGAGTTCGCCATGAGCCTGTTCGGCCGCTCCTGGGGCACCAATATCAGCGGCACTATCCGGCTCGAAGGCCGGGAGATCGCGCTGCCGAGCGTCGCCGCCGCGATCGACGCCGGCCTTGCCTACGTCACCGAGGACCGCAAGCAGCTCGGCCTGATCCTCGCCGACGACGTCCGCAAGAACATCACGCTGGCGAGCCTCGACCAGGTCGCACCTGGCAGGGTGATCGACGATATCGCCGAGCTCAAGGTCGCCAGCGACTACCGCAACCGGATGCGCATCCGCTGCTCCGACGTCTACCAGGAGACCGGCCAGCTCTCCGGCGGCAACCAGCAAAAGGTCGTGCTGTCGAAATGGCTGATGACCGACCCCAAGGTCCTGATCCTGGACGAGCCGACCAGGGGTATCGACGTCGGTGCCAAATATGAGATTTACTGTATCATCAACGAGCTTGCGGAAGCCGGCCGCGGCGTCGTGGTGATCTCCTCGGAGCTGCCCGAGCTGCTCGGCATCTGCGATCGCATCTGCGTCATGAACGACGGCGCCTTCGTCGGCGAGTTCAAAGGCTCAGAGGCGACACAGGAAAAGATCATGCGCGCCATCATGCGCAACGAACGAAGCATTGGGAACGCCGCGCCCGCGGCCGCGGAGATGGGAGGATTGCAGCCATGACCGACAAGACGGTTTCGCTGCCCGAGGAGCGCCGGCACGGCAGCTTCATCAAGAACAATTTGCGCAATTACGGCATGTTGATGTCGCTGGTTGCGATCATGCTGTTCTTCCAGGTCGTGACCGGCGGCACGTTGCTGCAGCCGCTCAACCTCACCAACTTGGTGCTGCAGAACAGCTACATCGTCATCATGGCGCTGGGCATGCTGCTGGTCATCGTCACTGGTCATATCGACCTTTCGGTCGGCTCGGTCGCAGGCTTCATCGGCGCCGTGGCGGCCTTGCTGATGGTGACCTACAAGGTCGATTATACGCTCGCCTTCATCGCTTGCCTCGCGCTCGGTGGCGCGATCGGTGCGGCGCAGGGCTATTGGGTGGCCTATTTCAAGATCCCGTCCTTCATCGTGACATTGGCGGGCATGCTGGTGTTCAAGGGCCTGGCGCTCGCGGTGTTGCAGGGCCAGTCGCTCGGGCCGTTCCCGGCCACCTTCCAGAAACTGTCCTCGGGTTTCATTCCGGAGCTGCTGCCTGAGGCCGGCACGCTGCATCCGACCTCGATGCTGATCGGCGCCGTTCTCGCGCTCGGGCTCGTCTATGCCAGTGCCAAGGGAAGGTCGCGCGAGCAGTCGCACGGCATCGAGGTCGAGCCCTATGCGTTCTTCCTCGGCAAGAGCATCTTGCTCGCCTGCGCCGTGCTGTATTTCACCTATCTGATCGCCTCGCATCGCGGCCTGCCCAACGTGCTGGTGATCATGACCGCGCTGATCGCGCTCTACGGCTTCGTCACCCGCCGCACCGTGATCGGCCGGCAGATCTACGCCGTCGGCGGCAACGCCAAGGCGGCGAGCCTGTCTGGCATCAAGACCGAGCGGCTGACCTTCCTCACCTTCGTCAACATGGGCGTGCTCGCCGCGCTCGCCGGCCTCGTCTTCGCCGCGCGGCTCAACACGGCGACCCCGAAGGCCGGCCTCGGCTTCGAGCTCGACGTCATCGCCGCCTGCTTCATCGGCGGCGCCTCGGCCTATGGCGGCGTTGGACGGGTCGGCGGTGCCGTGGTCGGCGCCATGATCATGGGCGTGATGAACAACGGCATGTCCATCCTTGGCATCGGCATCGACTATCAGCAGGTCATCAAGGGCCTGGTGCTGCTGGGCGCGGTGTGCATCGACGTGTACAATCAGCGGCGGTAGCGCTTCGTAGCCCGGATGCAGCGCAGCGTAATCCGGGTCTCTGCGCTTGGTGAGATTTCCCGGATTGCGCTGCGCTGCATCCGGGCTACGGTCCTAAGCACTACGGCAGCGGTGATTGCGTCGTGAACAGCACGGTCGCGATCCCGATCGAGAGCCCCACCGCCGATACGGTTCCCACCGTCGACAGCACGCCCATGCTCCTGAGCGCGATGGCGAAGGCAATGATGATGGGTGTTGCGGTCATCAGCCCGATCTGTGCATCGCTCATGGGATCGTCCGGCGCTCCGTGAAGCTCTGAGCCGGTTCGTACCGCGAAACGGCTGGCTGAACGTTGTGTCGGCGCAAACAGGAGCCCTGCAGTCCTCCAGTTTGTCCGGCAACAAATTCGGAACCGGGTGGCCGAGCTAAGTCTGACCGGTGTCCTGATCCGGAAAGACGATGTCGACGGCCGAGTGCGAACAGCAGGAAACAGGCTGGGGAATCCTGCAGGATCTCCCCGGCGATCCCATGATCTGGGTGCTGATCTTCAGCGAACTCGTCGCCTTCGGCCTGCTCCTCGGCGCCTTCTCTGTCGCCCGCGCGATTCACCCCGCGGTGTTCGCGGCCGGGCAGGCCACGCTCGATTCGCATCTCTCCGGCCTCAACACCGTCGTGCTGGTGACCAGCGGCTGGGCGGCGGCCCGGGCGACCAAGGCCGTGCGGAATGGACAACGGGCAACGACACGATACTGGCTTCTCGGCGCCATGGCGCTCGGCTGCCTTTTCATCGCGATCAAGCTCGCAGAGTACGCCGAAGAAACCGGGCGCGGGGTCGGGCTTGAGACCAATCCCTTCTTCACGCTCTACTTCCTGCTGACCGGCTTTCATCTCCTGCACGTTGGCCTCGGCATCATCATTCTCGCCGTGGTCTGCCGCCGTGCCGGGATATCAGGCGTCGAGACGGGAACGGCCTTCTGGCACATGGTCGATCTGGTCTGGATCGTGATGTTCCCGATCCTGTATCTGGTGAAATGACGATGCCAGATCGTGTCGACGTCACCTGGATCGCCTTGATCGGCCTTGCGCTTGCGACCGTCCTGCTGCCGCCGCTAATACCACGGGCGCTGCTCGGCAACGCTCTGCTGCTTGCCTTCGCCGCGCTCAAGGGGCATCGCATCGCGCTCGACTTCATGGATCTTCGCGCCGTCCCCGCACTCTGGCGCGGTCTCGTCGCGAGCTGGATCCTCATCGTGCTGCTGCTTGCCTGGCTCGCCTCGGCGCTCGTCGCCCTGATCTGACGCGCTCATTGCGCCCTGACAAAGAACGGGCCGGGCAAAGCGGCAATAAATCACACCATCGCAATTTCGCAGGAATCAACCGGAAAGGATTGGCAATGGCTGAACGCCTGACCAAGTCGGCCGCTCGAAACGTCTTCTACGGCGGCTCGGCCTTTTTCTTCGCCATCTTCATAGGGCTAACGGCGCACAGCCATTACTACATGGCCACGACATCGACCGACGCAGCCACGCTGACGTCTTCGGTTGCCCGCGGCAAGCACGTCTGGGAGAAGAATTCTTGCATCAACTGTCATACCCTGCTGGGCGAGGGCGCCTACTTTGCGCCTGAAGTCGGCAATGTCTGGGATCGCTGGGGTGGCAACGAGGATCCGGCCGCCGCGCGCGAGACATTGAAGGCCTGGATGCAGTCGCAGCCTTCGGGCGCACCGGGCCGCCGGCAGATGCCTCAATTCAACCTCACCGACCAGGAGCTCGATGATCTCGCCGACTTCCTGCAATGGACCAGCAAGATCAAGCGCCAAGAGTGGCCGCCGAACAAGGCGGGCTGAGCGCATCGCTTCCTGAAATCCCTCAAGACAGAGAGCCTGAGATGAAATATCAGACCCAGAAAGTCGCGATGCTGTATTTCTACGGCGCGCTGACCCTGTTCGTGGCGCAGGTCCTATTCGGCCTCGTCGCTGGAACGATCTACGTCCTGCCCAACACGCTGTCGACCCTGCTGCCGTTCAACGTCGTCAGGATGATCCACACCAACGCGCTGATCGTGTGGTCGTTGATCGGCTTCATGGGCGCGACCTACTTCCTGCTGCCCGAGGAAACCGAGACAGAGCTCTACAGCCCGCTGCTGGCCAAGATCCAGTTCTGGATGTTTTTCGGTGCTGCGGGTGTGGCTGTGGTCGGTTATCTCTTCCAATACCACGAGGGCCGCGAATTCCTCGAACAGCCCTTCATCATCAAGGTCGGCATCGTCGTCGTCTGCCTGATGTTCCTGCTCAACGTCACCATGACGGCGCTGAAGGGCCGTAAGACCACGATCACCAACATCCTGCTATTCGGGCTGTGGGGCGTTGCGATCTTCTTCCTGTTCGCCTTTTACAACCCGGTAAATCTCGCGATCGACAAGATGTACTGGTGGTATGTTGTTCATCTCTGGGTCGAGGGCGTCTGGGAGCTGATCATGGCCTCCGTGCTCGCTTATCTCATGATCAAGCTCAACGGCATCGACCGCGAAGTGGTCGAGAAGTGGCTCTACGTCATCATTGGGCTGGCGCTGTTCTCCGGCATCCTCGGCACCGGCCATCATTTCTACTGGATCGGCGCGCCCGGTTACTGGCAGTGGATCGGCTCGCTGTTCTCCACGCTCGAGGTCGCGCCGTTCTTCACCATGGTGATCTTCACGGTGCAGATGACCTGGAAGGCCGGCCGCAAGCACCCGAACCGCGCTGCATTGTTGTGGTCGGTCGGCTGCTCGGTCATGGCGTTCCTCGGCGCCGGTGTCTGGGGTTTCCTGCACACCCTGTCCTCGGTCAACTACTACACCCACGGCACCCAGGTTACCGCCGCGCACGGCCATCTCGCCTTCTTCGGCGCCTATGTGATGCTGAACCTGTCCGTGATGGCCTATGCAATCCCACAGATCAGAGGGCGTGCGCCCTACAATCAATGGCTCTCCATGGCGAGCTTCTGGATCATGTGCACCGCCATGATGGTGATGACCTTCGCGCTGACCTTCGCCGGCGTGGTCCAGGTCCATCTCCAGCGCGTGCTCGGCCAGGGCTACATGGACGTGCAGGACCAGCTCGCGATGTTTTACTGGGTCCGGCTGGGGTCCGGCGTGTTCGTCGCGATCTCCGCGCTGATGTTCGTGTGGGCCGTGCTTGTGCCCGGTCGCGCCCGTCAGCCGGTCATCCCCGGCGCGTTGCAGCCGGCCGAGTGAGCGCGCAAAGGCGGCCGTGGCTCGCTGCGGCCGCCGTCACTATGTGAATTCCGGAGAAAGACCATGAATGCAGCACTTCTCGCCGTGGCGAAGCCCGAACCTCAGCCGCCCGCCTATATTGCCAGTGGCAACGAATGCGCGCTGTTCGAGCACGCTTGGCGCAATCAGCTGCCGGTGCTGCTGAAGGGGCCGACCGGCTGCGGCAAGACGCGCTTCGTCACGCATATGGCGGCGCGGCTGGGATTGCCGCTGCACACCGTCGCCTGCCACGACGATCTCACCGCGGCCGATCTCACCGGCCGCTATCTGCTCAGGGGCGGCGATACCGTGTGGAGCGACGGCCCGTTGACGCGGGCGGTGCGCGAGGGCGGCATCTGCTATCTCGACGAGGTCGTGGAGGCGCGCAAGGACGTAACGGTGGCGCTGCATCCCCTGACCGACGATCGCCGCATCCTGCCTCTGGAGCGTACCGGCGAGCAGCTTGCCGCGCCGAACAGCTTCATGCTCGTCGTCTCCTACAATCCAGGCTATCAGACGCTGCTCAAGGCGCTCAAGCCGTCGACGCGGCAGCGCTTTGTCGCGATCGAGTTCGGCTTCCTGCCGCCGGAGCAGGAGATTGCGGTGGTCGCCGCCGAGAGCGGACTATCGCCGGAGCGCGTGCGGCCGCTGGTCGGGCTGGCTGGCCGGCTGCGCGCGCTGAAGGGCCACGACCTGGAGGAGGGTGTCTCGACCCGGCTCGTCGTCTATTGCGCGACCCTGATTGCGGCCGGCATGCCGACGGCCGATGCCGTGCTCGCTGGCATGATCGAGCCGCTGACCGACGATGCCGATGTCAAGGCGGCGCTGCTGGACGTCGCGCGTGCCGTGATCGGCTGAGGCGGCTCCGATGCTCGATTTCCTCGAACTGGAAGAGACCGTCGGCCGCGCCTGGCACCGCATGGTCGGTGGCACCGCCAGCTATCCGGTTCATGCCGAGCATGCGGTCTCGCTTGCGGAAATGAGAAACAGGCTCGCGGTGATGTTCCGCGCGCTGGGCGGTGAGGCGGGTGTGCAGATCGCCGGTGCCGGCGCGCGCAAGTCCGGGCATCGGCTCGGCTGGCGGCAACGCATCGGTCTCGGTGACGAGCGCCTGGAGCAGCCGGGCCGCGATGCCACCTCCATCTTCCTTCCTGAAAGCATCGCGATCTTTCCCGACAACGCGCTGAATGCAGCGCTCTATCGCTGGCTCGCGGCATGGTTCGCAGCCGCGCCGATCGAAACCATCACCGAATCCGATCCGCTGCGGCGGGATCTTCTGGTGTTGCGCCGGGCCAGCGAGACGGCGGTCTTCGTGCTCGCGCAATTTCCCGGCCTCGTCGACGACTATGCGCAACTCGCCGCAGCAACTGCCGAAGCCAGGCCGCGTCGCCCCTTGCCGCGCATCGAGCAGGAGGTCGAGCAGATCGTGCTGGGGCTACTCGGAACCGGAAAGGCGCCTGCGGGCAAGCTGTGGCCCGCGATGATGGGAACGGAGCCGCTGCTGGTCAAGGCGCCGCCTGGCTATCGCTCGATGCTTCCGTGCCCGCTGTGGGGCGATTGCTGGACCCGCGAGCTGTCGCCTGCGCATGCGGGCGTGGATGAATGCGCCGATGGTGCGGAGGCCGCGAGCGAGGACAATCGCAAGCACTTTGCCGTGCGCGAGCGCGAGGACGGCGCCAATCGCCGCGATCCCTTCGTACTCAACCGCTTCGAGAAAATTCTCGCGATGGCCGAGATGGTCAATGTCGACCGCCCCACCGATGACAGTGAGGAGGAGGATGCGCAGAAGGCGGCGGACGATCTCGAGGAGATAACGCTCAGCCGCCGCAGCGGCAAGCCGGCGGGCCGGTTCAAGTTTGATCTCGACCTCCCGCCGGAGGCCCTCGATGCCTCGCGCTTGACTGCGGACCTGACCTATCCGGAGTGGGATTATCGCAGCGGCTCCTATTTGCCGGATCATTGCCGCGTACTCGCATCTGCCGCCCCCGAGAATGGGGAAAGCTGGACGCCCAACGAGACCATGCGCCGGCACATCCGCCAGGTGCGCCGCCGCTTCGAGGTCCTGCGGCCGCGCCATGAGTTGATGCGGGCTCAGGCCGACGGGCATGATCTGGATCTAGACGCGCTGGTGCGTGCGCGGTGCGATCTCCGCGCCGGCAGCAGCAGCGGTCTTGATCGCGTCCATTTGGCGATGCGCCCGCAAGGTCACGATCTCGCTGTCACGCTGCTGGTCGACGTCTCGCTCTCCACGGACGCCTGGGCCAATGGCTACCGCGTGCTCGACGTCGAGAAGGAGGCGCTGCTCGTGCTTGCCCACGGCCTATCCGCCTGCGGCGATCACCACAACATCCTGACCTTCACCTCGCGCCGGCGCTCCTGGGTGCGGCTCGAGACGGTTAAGGCGTTCGGCGAGCCGATGAGTGACGTGGTCGAGCGCTGCATTGGCGCGCTCAAGCCCGGCTATTACACGCGGATCGGTGCGGCGGTACGGCATGCCGCCGCCGAGCTTGCACGCCAGCCGCAGCGCAAGAAGCTGCTGCTCGTCCTCACCGACGGCAAACCGAACGACGTCGACCACTATGAAGGGCGCTTTGCGGTCGAAGACACCAGAAAGTCCGTGCAGGAAGCGCGCCGGCTCGGGATCACGGTGTTCGGCGTAACGATCGACGCGGGGGCGCAATCCTATTTTCCGGCCCTGTTCGGGCGCAGCGGCTATGCGATCGTCGGCAACATCAAACGATTGCCCGCGGCACTGCCGGCGATCTACCGGCAGGTGGCACACTGATGCGGTTCATGCAACTGGGCGTTGGGCTATTGCTCAAGGCTTGGGTATATGATCGAATGGCCGGATGGAGCAGGGCCGGCCAAATCCCGATCTGATCATCTTCGACTGTGATGGTGTGCTCGTCGACAGCGAACTCTTGAGCTGCCGCTGCCTGTCCGAGGTCCTGGCGGAATTCGGTCTCGTGCTCAGCGAGGAGCAGGCGCTCGAGCTGTTTCTCGGACGCAGCACCAAGGCCGTCGAGCAGCATTATCGCGATCTCGGGCACTCGCTGACGGACGCCTTCCCGCCCCGACTGAAGTCGCGTGTGCTGGAGAATTTTGCCGCCTCGCTCGCGCCGATTCCCGGGGTGGAGGCGGCGATCTCCGGACTGACCGTGCCGTTCTGCGTGGCCTCGTCGAGCGATCTCGACCGCGTCTCGCTCTCGCTCGACGTCACCAGTCTTCGGGCATATTTCGGCGATCGGATCTACACCGCGCAGATGGTCAGGCACGGCAAGCCGGCGCCTGATCTCTTTCTTCATGCGGCCGAGAGCATGCGCACGCCGCCATCGCGCACGCTGGTGATCGAGGATAGCGTCAGCGGCGTGCAGGCGGGTAAGGCGGCCGGCATGACCGTCTGGGGATTTGTCGGCGGCGGCCATTATCGCAGCCGCGATGGCCGGGCTATATTATCGGCCGCCGGGGCCGATCGGGTCTTTACACATATGAGCGATCTCTGGGAGGTGTGAGCGCGCATGGCCGCCGAGAACGACAAGTCGAGACTCGACGACGCCGCGCGCGCCGGCTGGCTCTATTTCATTGCCGGTCACACACAGGACGAGATCGCAAAGATGCTTCAGGTGTCGCGGGCTTCGGCGCAGCGGCTGGTCTCGTTGTGCCTCGCCGAGCGGCTCATCACCTTCCGGCTCGAGCACCCCATCGCAGCCTGCATGGAGCTGGCGGCGCGCTTGAAGCAACGGTTCGACCTCGTTCATTGCGAGGTGGTGCCGGCCGATCCGGCCGCGCCGCAGGCGGTGGCTGGAATCGCCGAGCGCTGCGCCAATTTGCTCGATTCCACGCTGCGTTCGGAGACGCCCGTGATCGTCGCGCTCGGCACGGGCCGGGCGGTGCGTGCCGCCGTCGAGCGCGTCACGCCGATCGAGCGGCCCAATCACCAGATCGTCTCGCTGGTCGGCAATATCTCCGCCGACGGCTCGGCGAGCTTCTACGACACCGTCGGCCGGCTCGCCGACCGCACCGGCGCGCGGCACTATCCGATGCCGCTGCCGTTCCTGATGTCGTCGGAAGACGAGCGCAACAGGATGGTGCGCATCGAGCCGATCGCGAAGGTGAAGGCGGTCGCGGCAAGGGCTGACTTGCGCCTCGTCGGCATCGGCCAGATGGATCAGAAGGCGCAGGTGCACGTCGACGGCTTCGTCACCCGCGACGAATTGTTCGAGATGATGCGGCTTGGCGCCATCGGCGAGATCACCGGCTGGGCCTATGACGCCAAGGGGCGCCTGCTCAAGGCCGGCACCAACAAGCGCCTCACCAGCATTCCGCCGGAAGTGCCGGCGAAGACCACGACCATCGGTGCGGCGGTGGGCGCAGCCAAGGTGGCGGCGATTGCAGCCGCGCTGAGCGGCGGGCTGATCAACGGATTGATCACGGACGAGGCGACGGCAAGAGCGATTCTGGAGCGGTAAAGCGCTCACGCTTCGCGTGCCTACCACACTGGATGCTCCGCGTTCGCGGAGCACGACAGCCGTGGGTGAAGCAAAACCTCCCCATCCTTCCCGCACCGCAGCACTCACAAGTTGCTGGAATGCCCACGCGCCTGCTTGACAACGTGCCGCCCTTGCGCTGAACATACGCCCAACGCGTGGGCATATGCCCAAAACGCGAATTGAGGGGAGGTCACCGTGAAACATGTCCTGGGCGCCGTCTGCGGCGCGTCTTGCCTGCTACTGGCCGTCCCGGCGATGGCCGAAACGACCCTGACGATCGCCACCGTCAACAATGGCGACATGATCCGCATGCAGGGGCTGACGGGTGAGTTCACCAAGAAGAACCCTGACATCACCGTGAAATGGGTGACGCTG
Source organism: Bradyrhizobium sp. BRP19 (assembly GCF_020194195.1). Classification (NCBI taxonomy): domain Bacteria; kingdom Pseudomonadati; phylum Pseudomonadota; class Alphaproteobacteria; order Hyphomicrobiales; family Nitrobacteraceae; genus Bradyrhizobium; species Bradyrhizobium sp. BRP19. The sequence continues at coordinate 64,886 of NZ_JADYVZ010000010.1, forward strand.
GAGGAGAACGTGCTGCGCCAGCGCGTCACCACCGATATCGCCACCAAGGGTGGCCAGTTCGATGTCCTCACCATCGGCACCTACGAGGTGCCGATCTGGGCCAAGAAGGGCTGGCTGGTACCGCTCGCCAACCTCGGCGCCGATTACGACGTCGCCGACCTCCTGCCCAAGATCAAGGACGCGGTCTCCGCCGACGGCAAGCTCTACGCCGCGCCGTTCTACGGCGAGAGTTCGATGGTGATGTACCGCACCGATCTGTTCGAGAAGGCCGGCCTGAAGATGCCGGAAAAGCCGAGCTGGGATTTCGTGATCGATGCGGCCAAGAAGCTGACCGACAAGAGCGCCGGCACCTACGGCATCTGCCTGCGCGGCAAGGCAGGCTGGGGCGAGAACATGGCGTTCCTCTCGGCAATGGCCAATTCCTATGGCGCGCGCTGGTTCGACGAAAAGTGGCAGCCGCAGTTCAACACGCCGGAATGGAAGACGACACTCACCACCTACGTCAACCTGATGAAGGAAGCCGGGCCTCCCGGCGCCAGCTCCAACGGCTTCAACGAGAATCTGGCGCTATTCAACGCCGGCAAATGCGCGATGTGGATCGACGCCACGGTCGCGGCGTCCTTCGTCACCAACCCCAAGGAGTCCAAGGTCGCCGACAAGGTCGGCTTCGCGCTCGCGCCCAACACCGGGCTCGGCAAGAACGCCAACTGGCTGTGGGCCTGGAATCTCGCAATCCCTGCCGGCTCCAAGAAGACGGAAGCAGCCGAGAAGTTCATCGCCTGGGCCACCAGCAAGGACTACACCAAGCTGGTGGCCTCGAAGGAGGGCTGGGCCAACGTGCCGCCGGGCACGCGTACCTCGCTCTACCAGAACGATGAGTACCTGAAGGTCGCGCCGTTTGCGAAACTGACGCTGGCCTCGATCAACGCCGCCGATCCCAACAAGCCGACGGTGAAGCCCGTTCCCTACGTCGGCGTGCAATACGCCGCCATCCCTGAATTCCAGGGCATCGGCACGCAGGTGGGCCAGCAGTTCTCGGCGGCGCTTGCGGGATCGATGACGGTCGATGCGGCGCTCACGGCTGCGCAGTCCGCTACCGAGCGCGAGATGAAGCGCGCCGGCTACATCAAGTGAACCCGGGCTCTCCCTGAGCTCAAACTTGCGGCCATCCATCCTTGCTGGATGGCCGCCCTTCTTCCTCCGAGCGGAGCGCCAAGAATGGCAACCCGGCAGACGCAGCTTCTTGCGCGGTCGCTCCTGACCCCGGCCGTCGGACTGCTGTTCATCTGGATGATCGTCCCGCTGGCGCTGACGATCTACTTCTCGACGCTGCATTACAGCCTGCTCGATCCCGGCTCGGAATCGTTCGTCGGCCTTGAAAACTTCCGCTACTTCCTCACCGATCCTGCCTTCCTCGCCTCGCTTCAGAACACGCTGGTGCTGGTCGGCTCGGTGCTGGCGCTGACCATCCTGCTCGGCATTCCCCTGGCGCTGCTGATGGACCAACCCGTGGTCGGCCGCAATTTCGTGCGGCTGATGGTGATTGCGCCGTTCTTCGTGATGCCCACGGTGAGCGCGCTGGTCTGGAAGAACCTGTTGATGCATCCGGTGTCGGGATTGTTCGCCTGGCTCGCTTCGCTGTTCGGCCTGACGCCGATCGATTGGTTCAACGACGTGCCGCTGTTTGCGGTGATTTTGATCGTGACCTGGCAATGGCTGCCGTTCGCGACCCTGATCCTGCTCACCGCGCTGCAATCGCTCGACGAAGAGCAGAAGGAAGCCGCCGAGATGGACGGCGCCAGCGCCGTCTCGACCTTCATCTACATCACGCTGCCGCACCTCGCGCGTCCCATCACGGTGGTGATCCTGATCGAGACCATCTTCCTGCTCACGGTGTTCGCCGAGATCTTCGTCACCACCGGCGGCGGGCCGGGCCTGCAAACCACCAACATCGCCTTCCTGATCTATTCGCAGGCGCTGATCCAGTTCGACGTCGGCAGCGCCTCGGCGGGCGGGCTCGTCGCGGTGGTCATCGCCAACATCGTCGCCTTCTTCCTGGTCCGCATCGTCGGCCGCAACCTGGAGGCCTGACATGGCACGGATGGCGACGACGCGGCGGGTGATGATATCGACGGCGGCGGCCTGGCTGTTCGGCTTCCTGATCTTCTTTCCGATCCTATGGATGGGGCTGGCGAGCTTCAAGACCGAGCTCGAGGCCTTCGCGATCCCGCCATCCTTCCTGTTCTTCCACTGGACCACCGAAAACTACGCGACCGTGCAGGAACGCAGCGATTATCTGCACCACGCGATGAACTCGATCATCATCGCCGGCGGCTCGACGCTCATTGCGCTGCTGATCGCCATTCCGGCGGCCTGGTCGATGGCGTTCTCGCCAACCAAGCGCACCAAGGACATCCTGCTCTGGATGCTCTCGACCAAGATGATGCCGCCGGTCGGCGTGTTGGTGCCGATCTACCTGATCTACAAGAGCCTCGGGCTGCTCGATTCCCGCATCGGCCTCGTCTTCATCCTCTGCCTCGGGAATCTGCCGATCGTCATCTGGATGCTCTTCACATATTTCAAGGAGATCCCGCGCGACATCTTAGAGGCCGCGCGCATGGACGGCGCCACGATCGGCCGCGAGCTGGTCTATGTGCTGACGCCGATGGCGATCCCGGGACTGGCGTCCACGCTGTTGCTCAATCTGATCCTGGCCTGGAACGAGGCGTTCTGGACGCTGAACCTGTCCACCTCGAGCGCTGCGCCGCTCACCACGTTCATCGCCTCCTATTCGAGCCCCGAAGGGCTGTTCTGGGCAAAACTGTCGGCGGCGTCCACGCTGGCGATCGCGCCCATTCTCGTCCTGGGTTGGTTCAGCCAGAAGCAGCTCGTGCGCGGGCTCACCTTTGGCGCGGTGAAATAGGGGGCTGCCGGATCATGGGTCAGATCACACTTCAGGGCGTGCAGAAATCCTTCGGCCCCGTGCACATCATCAAGGGCGCCGACCTCGAGATCGCCGATGGCTCCTTCGTGGTGTTCGTCGGTCCCTCCGGCTGCGGCAAGACCACGCTGCTGCGGCTGATCGCGGGGCTCGAGGACGTCAGCGGCGGCAAGATCCTGATCGACGGCAAGAACGTCGTCGATACGCCGCCCGCCAAGCGCGGGCTGTCGATGGTGTTCCAGTCCTACGCGCTCTATCCGCATATGAGCGTGCGCGGCAATATCGGCTTCGGCCTCAAGATGGCGGGCTTGCCGAAGGACGAGATCAACCGCAAGGTCGAGGCGGCCGCCGCGACGCTGAATCTCACGCCCTACCTCGACCGCAAGCCGCGCGAGCTCTCCGGCGGCCAGCGCCAGCGCGTCGCGATCGGCCGTGCCATCGTCCGCGAGCCCAAGGCATTCCTGTTCGACGAGCCGCTCTCCAACCTCGACGCCGCGCTGCGCGTGCAGATGCGCATCGAGGTGACGCGACTTCAGAAGCAGCTCGGCACCACCGCGATCTACGTCACCCACGACCAGGTCGAGGCCATGACCATGGCCGACAAGATCGTCGTGCTCAACGGCGGCAAGATCGAGCAATATGGCTCGCCGCTGGAGCTTTACGAGCGACCCGCCAATCTCTTCGTCGCCGGCTTCATCGGCTCGCCCAAGATGAATTTCGTCACCGGAGAGCCTGCTTTGCAGAAGGGGGCGGCGACGATCGGCGTTCGGCCGGAGCATCTGAAGATCGAGCGCGACGGCGGTGGCGGCTGGCAGGGAACCATTGCGGTGGCCGAGCATCTCGGCAGTGACACCTTCCTCTACGTCGACGCCGGCGCGCTCGGCATGCTGACGGCGCGCTACATCGGCGAATTGAGCCTGCATGGCGGCGACCGGGTGTCGCTGATGCCCGACCCTGCGCGCATTCACCGCTTCGACGAGAGCGGCAACGCTCTTCGGGGCTGACAAGAAACGGCAAGAAGACGGAAAGACGATCATGTATCTGGAAAAATTCAGGCTGAGCGGCAAGACCGCGTTCATCACCGGCGGCGGCCAGGGCATCGGCCTCGCCTGCGCGGAGGCACTGGCCGAGGCCGGCGCGAAGGTCATCATCGGCGACCGCGACGGCAAGGTCGCCGACGGCGCCAAAGCCAGCCTGAGGGCGAAGGGCTACGACATCGAGACCGCAATCATGGACGTCACCAACACCACACGCGTGGCGGAGGTGGCAAATGATCTCGTCGCCCGCCATGGCAAGGTCGACATCCTCGTCAACAATGCCGGCATCGCGCGGAGCGAGACGCCGGCCGAGACCGTTACCGACGAGCACTGGCTCAACGTCATCGACGTCAATCTCAACGGCACCTTCTGGTGCTGCCGCGAGTTCGGCAAGCACATGTTGAAGGCTGGAAGCGGCGCCATCGTCAATGTCGGCTCGATGAGCGGCTTCATCGTCAACAAGCCGCAGGAGCAGTGCTTCTACAACGCCTCCAAGGCCGCCGTGCACCATCTGACCAAGTCGCTGGCCGCCGAATGGGGCGCGCGCGGCATCCGCGTCAACGCGGTGGCGCCGACCTATATCGAGACGCCGCTCAACGCCTTCGTGAAGAGCAATCCGAAAATGTATGACGCCTGGATTGGTGGAACTCCGATGGCGCGCATGGGGCAGGTTGAGGAGATCGCCTCCGTCGTGCTGTTCCTCTCGTCGGAGGCCGCGAGCCTGATGACCGGCAGTATCGTGCTGGTGGATGGCGGCTACACTTGCTGGTAGGCTCACCGTCAAAACGGACGGACCGGGAGAGACCATGCCGCGAGCGTATATCGGCGTCGACGTGGGGACCACGAGCACGCGGGCAGGGGTGTTTGACGAGGCCGGCACGCTGCTCGCGACGGCCCGGCATCCGATCAGGATCTGGCACGAGGCCGGCGACATCGTCGAGCAGTCGTCGGAGGACATCTGGCAGGCCTGCGCCAAATCGGTGCGCGCGGCGATGTCGGAAGCAGCGATTACGCCGGGCAGCATCGGCGGCATCGGTTTCGACGCCACCTGTTCCCTCGTGGTGCTCGATCCGCAAGGCGAGCCGCTCACCGTCAGCACCTCCGGCGAGGCGCAGCGCAACGTCATCGTCTGGATGGACCATCGCGCCACGGCCGAAGCGCGGCTGATCAACGAGACCGAGGATGCCGTGCTGCGCTATGTCGGCGGCTCGATCTCGCCGGAGATGGAGATGCCGAAGCTGCTATGGCTGAAGCGGCATCTGCGCGCGAGTTTCGATGCCGCCGGTCACTTCTTCGACCTGGCCGATTATCTGACCTGGCGGGCGACCGGCGCGCTGCAGCGCTCGACCTGCACCGTCACCTGCAAGTGGAACTATCTCGCCCATGACGGCGGCGGCTGGAGCGCGCCGTTCTTCAAGCGCATCGGCCTGTCCGACTTCGTCGCCGAAAAATACGCGCGCATCGGCACCGAAATCGTTGCGCCCGGTACGCGCCTCGGCGTCGGGCTCACGCCGGCAGCAGCAGTCGAGCTCGGCCTTCCTCCGGGCACCCCGGTCGGCGCCTCCCTGATCGATGCCCATGCCGGCGGTATCGGTGCGATTGGCGGCCGTGACGGGGCAGCCGGCCCGAGCGATGTCGGCGATCGTCTCGCCTACATCATGGGAACGTCGGCCTGCATCATGGCGACGACGAAGGAGCCGTGCTTCGTGCCGGGCGTTTGGGGTCCCTATTATTCCGGCATGGTGCCGGATTTCTGGCTCAATGAAGGCGGGCAGTCCGCCGCGGGCGCTGCGATCGATCATCTCCTCAAGTCGCATCCCGGCCATGGCGAGGCGAGCGCGGCGGCACGCAGCGAAGGCCTCGATCTCATCGATTTCCTCGAGCGCCGCATCATCGCGCGCTCCGGCGGTGCTAGCCGCGCCGCGCTGCTGGCGCGCGACGTCCACGTGCTGCCGGAATTCATTGGCAACCGCTCGCCCTATGCCGATCCCGACACGCGCGCGGTGATCGCGGGCCTTGATCTCGACACCGACATCGCCGCGATGGAACGGCTGTTCGTCGCCGGCCTCTGCGGTCTTGCCTACGGGCTTGCGGAGGTCATCGAGGCTTTTGCCGCGCATGGGGTCCGCTCCAGCATCATGATCATGGGTGGCGGTGCCAGCCGCAGTCCTTTGGTGCGGCAGATCATGGCGGATACCACCGGTCTCACGGTCGCGTTGCCGCAGACGAAGGAGCCGGTGCTGCTGGGCGCCGCGATGTTAGGGGCGGTCGCCGGTGGCGCCTATGCCTCGATCGGTGAGACCATGGCCAAGATGTCGGCGCTGGGGCGCAAGAGCGAGCCGACCGCGCCTGATATGGCCGCGTTTCACGCCCGCAAGCGCGAGGTCTACAAGCTGCTGCGCGAGCTCGATCGCGGCAGCCGTGCCGCGATGCGCAGCGTCGCGAGAGGTTGAAGGACATGCTGATTGCCTGCGGCGACGCGCTGATCGATTTCGTGCCGACGCGAAACGTCGAAGGGCGCGAAGCGGTGATGCCCGCGGTCGGCGGCTCCTGCCTCAACGTCGCGATCGGCATGGCGCGGCTGGGCGCGCCGACTGGTTTCGTCGGCGGCATCTCGACCGACCTGTTCGGGCGCATGATCGCCGATCATGCCTCCGCATCGAAGGTTGCACTCGATCTCGCCACCCGCAGCGACCACCAGACCACGCTCGCCTTTGTCCGCATTGTCGCGGGCGAGTCGCACTACGCCTTCTACGATGCCGAGACCGCGACGCGGAACTGGACTTACCGGCATGGGTCCATTCCGTTCGATACTGTCGAGGCCGTCCATGTCGGCTCCACCACGCTGGTCAACGACCAGGGTGCGGCCGAGACCAAGGTGCTGATCGCAGACGCGCGGGCGTCGTCCACGATCTCCTTCGATCCGAACTGCCGACCGAACCTCGTCAAGGACAAGCCAACCTATCTCGGCCGAATGGCCGAGTTCGCCGGAAGCGCCGATCTCATCAAGATGTCGGACGTCGATTTCGCCTATCTCTTCGGCGAGGAGCCGTATCAGCAGCGCGCGAGCACATTGCTGGGGCAGGGGACGAGCCTCGTCGTCATCACCCGCGGCAATAACGGTGCCATAGCCTGGCATGCGCAAGCAGGGCAGATCGAAGTGCAAGCACCGAAGGTCGAGGTGGCGGACACTATTGGCGCCGGCGACAGCTTTCAGGCGGCGCTGCTGTTGGCACTTTACAAGCAGGATCGCATCGCCCGGCCGAGATTGCAGGACATCGGCGCGGACGAGCTCCGCCGTGCGCTTTCCTTCGCCGCCAATTGTGCCGGCCTGACCTGCACCCGTCCGGGCGCCGATCCGCCTTGGAGCCACGAGATCAATTGGGACTGGTAGCCCACGTCACATCCGCGCGACGGCCTTCTCGGCACATTTGAGGAAGGTTCCGATCAACGGACTGTGGGAGTCCCGCCGCCAACAGACTGCGATGTCGAGGGAGTCAGTGACGTCACGCAGGGGTCTGAACACGACTCCGCGTGGCGCGCCGAGCTGTGCGCAGGCCGGCAGGATGGCGAGACCTTCGCCGGCCAGGACCAGGCTCATCGCCGAATGCACCGTCTCCACCCGGCTGGCGATCGGCATCACCACCTGGTGCCGACGCAATAAAGGGACGACCGCGGAGGAGGCGGGCCCATGGTCCGGATGCGGGAGTGCGATCAGCGGGCGGCCCTGCAGCCGGGCCATCGGCACCGAGCTCAAGCGGGCGAGTGGCGAGCGGATCGGCATGGCCAGCATGAAAGGCTGTGCACCGATCTTTGCCACCTGTATCTCGGGATGATTGATTGCGGGCATACACAGCGCGACTGTGACGCTGCGGTCGAGCACGCGGGCCTCGCGCGTCGAGGCGCTCAGCTCAACGAAGCTGAGGTCGACGCCGGGAACTGCGCGGCGCAGTTCGGGGATGAGTCGCGGCAACATCGCATTCGCCAGCACGAACATGTAACCGACTGACAGCCGGCCGCGCCGTCCCGAAGCAACCGCGCGTGCGGCTTCGGCGCCGTCGGCTGCCAACGCCAGCGCTTCGCTGGCGCGCGCCAGCAATGCCTGGCCGGCCTCGGTCAGATCCATGCCACGGGTGCCGCGGCGGAACAGCGGCGCGCCGATCTCGGCCTCGAGCTTGCGGATCTGGACCGAGAGGGGCGGCTGCGCCATCCGGAGCTGCTCGGCCGCCTTGCCGATGCTGCGCGCCTCGGCAACGGCGACAAAATAGCGGAGCCGGCGAAGATCCATTGGCATACCGAGAGCGTATGGGTTGGCGATAAAAATCGTATTGGACGGCGAGTTAACAAAACTGTCATTCTCGCTGTCAATGTCTTCGGGCCAATGGCGGCCCGCTTCGGAGCGTGATGTGACGATGAACGGCGATCCCTGTCTGTTGTCCGCGACCGAGCTGCGCGGTCTCGTCGCGGCAAAGCGGATTTCGCCAGTCGAGCTCACCCGCGCTGTGCTTGCCCGCGCCGAGGCCCTCCAGCCCGAATTGAACTGTTTCGTCACGTTGTGCGGCGACGAGGCGATCGCAGCGGCGCGCGAAGCCGAGCGCAAGGTGATGGCGGGCGAACCGCTCGGCCTGCTGCACGGCATCCCCGTAACCGTCAAGGACATCGTCAATACCAAGGGGGTCAAGACCACCTTCGGCGCCGTTCCCTACAAGGATAATGTGCCGGCCGAGGATGCCGTCGCCGTCGCGCGGTTGCGCAGCGAAGGCGCGATCCTGATCGGCAAGACCACGACGCCGGAGTTCGGCAGCAAGTGCCTCACCGATTCACCTTTGTTCGGTCGGACCCGCAATGCGTGGGACGCCTGCCGTTCCTCCGGCGGCTCCAGCGGCGGCGCGGCGGTCGCTGTGGCGAGCGGCATCGCGCCGCTCGCTATTGCGACCGACGGCGGCGGCTCGACACGAATTCCGGCCGCCTGCAACGGCGTGGTGGGCCTGAAGCAGAGCAACGGCGTGATCCCGCACAGCCAGGCGCTCGACGTGTTCGGCAACCAGACCTATGTCACGCCGACCACCCGGACCGTCGCCGATACTGCGCTGATGATGCAGGCGATGGCGGGCGAAGATCCTATCGATCCCTGGTCGATCGGCGTGCCCGTGCCCGACTTCATCGGCACCGCCGCCCCGCATGGTGATTTGCGCGGGCTGAGGATCCTGTACTGCCTGACGCCGCCGGGCCGTCCGGTATCGGCCGAAGTCGCCGCCAATTTCAAGGTGAGCCTCGACCGGCTGGCCGGGTTAGGGGCCGAGCTCGAGGAATTCTCCGGTGAGGGGTTCGACATCGAGCCGATCTGGCGCGCCATCAACCACACCGTCTGGCGCACGCGCTTTGCCAAGCTTGCGGCCGAGCATCGGGACGAACTGAGCGAGGCCTTCCTCAAGCAGCTCGCGCTCGCCAGCGAAGTCAGCGGCATCGACTATCAGGAGGCGATGTTCGCGCGCACCGCGTTGTTCCGCCGCGTGCAACCGCTGCTTGCGCGCGGTCACCTGCTGGCGATGCCGACGCTGACGCGCACCGCGCTGCCGATCAAGCAGGACCTGTTCGGCAATATCGAGATCGACGGCAGGCATTACGACAGCGTCCGGCCGCATTGGTTCCCCTGGACAATGCCGTTCAACATGACCGGTCACCCCGCGATCAGCCTTCCCTCGGGCTTTGCCCGCGACGGGCTGCCGATCGGGCTCCAACTGGTCGGCCGTTTCCGGGCCGACGCGGAATTGCTGCGCGTGAGCGCTCTGTTCGAGGCGTCAAGCGACCTTCTGTCCCGCTGGCCGTCTTGAGGAGATGGAGATGCAGCAAAGAGCTTGCTTAAGGCGTCCGGACATGTTGATCGTGGCCTGGGTGAGCCCTGAAGCCGAGCGCGCATGAGCGTCTTTGTCCTCCGACGTCTGTTGACTCTGCTGGCGACGCTGGTCGGCGCATCGCTGATCATCTTCCTGGTGCTGGACGCGCTGCCCGGCAACGCAGCGCAGATGCTGATGGGCGCTGATGCTTCGCCCGACGCGGTGCGCGCGCTCACCGTCAAGCTCGGCCTCGACCAGCCGCTGGCGGTTCGCTATTTGCAGTGGATCAAGGGCCTCCTCGTCGGCGATCTCGGCAATTCCTACGTCTACGGCACCCCGGTCGGCAGCCTGATCGCCGAGCGGCTGGTGCTGACCATTCCGCTCGCGATCATGGCCATGACGATCACGGTGACGCTGGCGCTCTCGGCCGGTATCTACACCGCCGCCAACCACAACAAGCTCGGCGATGTCGGCGTGATGTCGTTGACGCAAGTGGGCATCGCGCTGCCGAATTTCTGGTTCGCGATTCTCCTGGTGCTGCTGTTCTCGGTGCGGCTGCAATGGCTTTCGGCCGGTGGCTTTGCCGGCTGGGAGGACGGCATCTGGCCGGGGATCAGGTCGCTGCTGTTGCCCGCGATCTCGCTCGCGGTGGTGCAGGCCGCGATCCTCGCGCGCGTCACGCGTTCGGCCGTGCTCGAAGTGCTGCGCGAGGATTTCGTCCGCACCGCCCGCGCAAAGGGCCTCGGCAAGCGCGAGGTGCTGTGGAGCCACGTGCTGCGGAATGCCATGATCCCCGTGATGACGGTGATGGGCCTGCAATTCGCCAATCTGCTCGCCGGCACCATCGTGATCGAGAACGTGTTCTACCTGCCGGGCCTCGGCCGCCTGATCTTCCAGTCGATCGCCAACCGCGACCTGATCGTGGTGCGCAATTGCGTGATGTTGCTCGCCGCGATGGTGGTGATCGTCAATTTCGTGGTCGATGTGCTCTATGCCTTCATCGATCCCCGCATCAAGGTGCACGACCTGTGAGCGCGCCCATCACCATCGACGCGCCCGTCGCAACGCGTCCGCTGCCGGCGCGCACGTTCTGGCGCCGCGCGCTGCGCCACCGCAGCTTCGTCCTCGGTGGCACGCTGAGCCTTCTGGTGCTGGCTTCGGCACTGTTGTCGCTGGTATGGACGCCGTGGTCGCCTTACGAAATCGACATCGCCGCAAAGCTCCGCCCGCCCTCGGCGGCGCATTGGCTCGGCACCGATTCCTTCGGCCGCGACATCGTCTCGCTGCTGCTTGCGGGCGCCCGGTCCACCATCATGGTCGGTGTCATCGCCGTCAGCATTGGCCTCACCTTCGGCGTCACGCTGGGCCTGATCGCCTCGGCCCGGCGCGGCTGGACGGAGGAGATCATCATGCGCTTTTCCGATTTCACCTTCGCCTTTCCGGCCGTGCTGTCCGCGATCATGCTCGCCGCCGTCGTGGGGCCGGGCATGGTGACCTCGATCGTCGCGATCGGCATCTTCCAGATCCCGACCTTGACCCGGCTGACGCGCGGCTCGGCCAATGCGATCTGGGCGCGTGAATTCGTGCTGGCGGCACGGGCGGCAGGCAAGGGGCGCTTCCGCATCACCATCGAGCATGTGCTGCCGAACATCCTGTCGATCCTGATCGTGCAGGTCACCATCCAGTTCGCGCTCGCCATTCTCGCCGAGGCCGCGCTGTCCTATCTCGGCCTCGGAACGCAGCCGCCGCAGCCGTCCTGGGGACGGATGCTGAACGATGCGCAGACGCTGCTGTTCCAGTCGCCGATGCTCGCGGTCTATCCGGGCGTTGCGATCGCAATCTCGGTGCTCGGCCTCAACCTGCTCGGTGACGGATTGCGCGACCTGCTCGATCCCCGGCTGGCGCGGGAGCGATGACGATGGCCGAGCGCTCCAACATGCCGCTAATCGAGGTCGACAATCTCGGTGTCCGCCTCAACACCAGCCGCGGGTCGGCGCAGGCCGTGCGCGGTGTCAGCTTTGCGCTGACGCGCGGCGAGACGCTCGGGCTCGTCGGCGAGTCCGGCTGCGGCAAGTCGGTCACGGCGTTGTCGTTGATGGGGTTGCTGCCGGACAGTGCCGTCGTGACCGGCAGCGTCAAGCTGGACGGCGACGAACTCGTCGGACTTGCGGATTCCGACTATTGCCGCCTGCGCGGCAACCGCATCAGCATGATCTTCCAGGAGCCGATGACTGCGCTCAATCCGATGCATACGATCGGCAACCAGGTCGCCGAGCCGCTGCGCCGTCACAAGAGTTATTCGGCGGCGCAGGCACGTCGGGAAGCAATCGCTTTGCTCGACCGCGTCGGGCTGCCCGACCCCGCACGTCGTGTCGATGCCTATCCGCACCAGTTCTCCGGCGGGCAGCGTCAGCGCATCACCATCGCGATGGCGCTTGCCTGCGAGCCGGACCTGTTGATCGCGGACGAGCCGACCACCGCGCTCGACGTCACTATCCAGGGCCAGATCCTCGACCTCATCGCCGACCTCGTCGAGGAGCGCGGCATGTCGATGATCCTGATCTCGCACGATCTCGGCGTCATTGCAGAGAACGTCCAGCGCATGATGGTGATGTATGGCGGCACCGTCGTCGAGAGCGGCCCGACCGACGAGGTGTTCCGTCGCATGGGCCATCCCTACACGCAGGGCCTGTTCCGTGCACGGCCCAAGCTCGGCGCGCGCAAGGGGACGCGGCTGAGGACGATCTCCGGCACGGTGCCGGAGCTCGCCGATCTGCCGTCCGGGTGCACCTTCTCCGATCGCTGTCCACTCGTGATCGACCAGTGCCGCGCCGCGTTGCCGCCGATGGTGGATGTCGGCCCCGGCCATTTTGCGCGTTGCATAAGAACGGACGTGTCGATGGCCGAGCGCGTCGGAGCGCTGACCGCATGAGCATCGCCCCGCTTCTCGACGTCAGGGATCTCGAACAGCGCTACACGCTGCCGCGCGAGAGCCTGTTCCGTCCGCCGGGGCAGGTGCGCGCGCTCAACGGCGTCAGTGTGCAGGTCCGGGCCGGCAAGAGCCTCGGCATCGTCGGCGAGTCCGGCTCCGGCAAGTCCACCTTCGCGCGCGTCGTGATGGCGCTGGAGCGGCCGACCGCAGGACAGGTCGCGCTGCTCGGGCGCGATCTCAACCGCTTGCCGGCCGACGAGCTGCGCCGCGCCCGGCGTGATTTCCAGATGGTGTTCCAGGATCCCTACGGCTCGCTCGATCCGCGGCAGACCATCGCGCGGATCGTCGCCGAGCCGCTGACCGTGCTGGAAGGTGCCGACCGCACCACGTTCCGCGACCGCGTCGCCGCGGTGCTGCGCCAGGTCGGCTTGCGCGATGCGGACATGGAAAAATATCCGCACGAATTCTCCGGCGGCCAGCGCCAGCGCATCGCGATTGCGCGTGCGCTGATCACCCAGCCGAAGCTGATCGTTGCCGACGAGCCGGTCTCGGCGCTCGACGTCTCCGTGCAGGCCCAGGTGCTGAACCTGATGCAAGACCTCCAGGAGCAGTTCGGCCTGAGCTACATCCTGATCAGCCATGACCTCGCCGTGGTCGACTATCTCTGCGACGAGGTCGCGGTGATGTATCTCGGCCGCATCGTCGAGCAGGGGCGGCCAGAGGATTTGTTCGAGCGCTGCGCCCATCCCTATACGCGGGCGCTGCTGGAGGCGGTGCCGCGGGCTCGCGCCGGAGGTGGCCGGCGCCGCCGCGGGGCCCAGGCGATCGCCTCGCACTCGGCGGTGACGACCGGATGCCCCTATGCATCGCGCTGCGCCCATGCCGACCAGCATTGCCGCGAGGTTCCGCCTGAGTTACGCAGGGTGGGCGAGGGGCACCTTGCCGCGTGCCACAAGGCCGAGGCCGTGATGGCGTTGCCGCAGGCGGCCATGGAAGGTTAGTGTCCGGGGCAGGATTGGCGTTAAGCTGGAAACAGGATTGGTCGGGGAGTTCGCGCATGTTCAGGAAACTGTCGATCGTCGCATTTGCCGCTGCGCTCGTCGCGGCGCCTTTGCCGGTGCTGGCGCAGAGCAAGAAGGACAGCGTCGTCATGGGGATGACCCTTGAGCCGCCGGGGCTCGACCCCACCAACGCCGCCGCGGCCGCGATCGCCGAGGTCACGCTCTACAATATCTATGAGACGCTGACCAAGATCAACGAGGACGGCTCCACCTCACCGCTGCTCGCCGAGAGCTGGACCGCGTCGCCCGATCTGAAGACCTATACGTTCAAACTGCGCAAGGGCGTCAAATTCCACAATGGCGAAGCGTTCGATTCCGCGGCGGTGAAGTTCTCGTTCGAGCGCAACGCGGCGCCCACCAGCACCAACAAGGACAAGAGCCTGTACCAGGCCTTCGAGAAGGTCGAGACGCCCGACGCCGACACCGTCGTGATCACGGTGAAATATTCCGAGCCGAACCTGCCGTTCCTGCTCGGCCAGGCGGGCGGCTCGATCGTCGAGCCGAAGAGCGCTGGCACCAATGTCACGCAGCCGGTCGGCACCGGACCATACCAGCTTGGCGCCTGGGCCAAGGGCTCTTCGATCACGCTGAACAAATGGGCCGACTACCGCAACGCCTCTGCGATCAAGCTGTCGAAGGTGACGATCCGCTTCATCTCCGATCCGGCGGCGCAGGCCGCGGCGTTGCTCTCGAACGACGTCGACGCATTCCCGCGCATCGCGACCCGCGTGGTTGCTCAGTTCAAGTCTGATCCGCGCTTCACGGTGCTGATCGGCGGCTCCAGGGCCAAGACCATCGTGGCCATCAACCACCGCAAGAAGCCGCTCGACGACGTCCGCGTTCGCCGCGCCATCCTCGCCGCGATCGACCGCAAGGCCTTGATCGACGGCGCGGTCGAGGGTTACGGCACGCCGATCGGCAGCTTCTACACGCCGGGATCGCTCGGCTATGTCGACACCACCGGCATCAACCCGTACGATCCCGAGAAGGCCAAGAAGCTGCTGACTGAAGCCGGCGTCACCACGCCGCTCGAACTGTCATTGAAGCTGCCGCCGCCACCCTATGCGCGGCAAGGCGGCGAGATCGTCGCCGCCCAGCTCGCCAAGGTCGGCATCATCGCCAAGATCGAGAACGTCGAATGGGCGCAATGGCTGTCGCAGGTGTTCGCCGGCAATGGCCCGCACAATTTCGATCTCACCATCGTCAGCCATGTCGAGCCGTTCGACCTCGTCAAGATCACGGAGCCGGACTACTACCTCGGTTACAACAACGAGAAGTTCAACGCGCTCTACAAGCAGATCGTCTCGACGCCGGACGAAGCCGGCCGCGCCAAGCTGCTTGGCGATGCCCAGCGCATGCTGGCGACCGATGCAGTCTCGGCTTACCTGTTCCAGCCGCAATGGCCCACCGTCATCAACAAGAAGCTGAAGGGCGTCTGGAAGGAAGTCCCGCAGTTCGAGAACGACTTCTCCGCTTGGTATTGGGAATAGGCGGCGTCCATTGCTGTGCCCTCTCCACGCGTTGGAGAGGGCAGCTCCAAACAAAACCTGAAAAACAACCCCATGCACAGTAGCCGGGGTCAGTCATTTTCAATGGCTTGCACGTTGCGCCTGTGTGATCGACGCGATGCGCCCGAAAGTTGACCCGTCGGGCAAAACACTGGCATGATGGCATGCTCGAGTCTCGTGGTGGAGACGCGCGCCGTCGGTCGAGGCAGCCGTGCAGAAATCATCCCGCCGCAATGCCGGCATTGCCGCGGCGGCCGTCAGCGCCGAGGCGCCGATCTCCCCAAAGCTTGATCATGCAAGGCTCGATCATGCGTCGATGAGCGATATCGCTCATGCTTTGGCCGATGGGCATGTCACTGCCACGGCGCTGGTCAAAGCCTTTCTCGCGCGCATCGAAGCCTACGACCGTAATGGACCGCAGCTCAACGCGGTCCGCGCGCTCAATCCCAACGCGCTCACGATCGCGGGCAGGCTCGACGGCGTCAAGCCGTCGGCCAAGCGGCCGCTGGCCGGCATCCCGATCCTTGTGAAGGACAACATCGCGACCGGCGACGCTCAGCCGACCACGGCGGGCTCGCTGGCGCTGGAAGGCGCACGCGCACGCGACGATGCGACGCTCGTCAAGCTGCTGCGCGAGGCCGGCGCGGTGATCCTCGGCAAGGCGAACCTGACCGAATTTTCCAACATGCTCGCAATCGACATGTCCCACGGCTTTTCGTCGCTGGGCGGCCAGGTCAAGAACCCCTATGCGCCGGCGCTGGCCGACGATCACGGCATCCCCGTCGTGTCCCCGGGGGGCTCAAGCGCGGGCCCGGCGGTCGCGGTGGCGGCCGGTCTGTGTGCGGCCTCGATCGGCACGGAGACTTCGGGCTCGCTACTGTTTCCCGCCAGCCAGAACGGCCTCGTCACCGTGAAGCCGACCGTCGGGCTGATCAGTCGTGCCGGTATCGTGCCGATCGCGCACAGCCAGGACACCGCAGGGCCGATGACGCGGACCGTGCGCGACGCAGCGCTGCTGCTCAACGTGCTGGCGGCCAAGGACCCGCTCGACCCAGCGACGCAAAAGCAGCGGCGGCCGGCCGATTACACCGCCGGTCTGACCCGCGATGCGATGAAGGGGGCGCGCATCGGCGTGCCGAGCGACCATGCCGACCCACTGAACGACTGCTATTACGGCAAGCTGCCACCGAAGTCGGCCAAGCTGATGACTGAGGCGATCCAGGTGCTGGAGGATCTCGGAGCCGTCATCGTGCGTGCCAGCATGCCGACGCTTGGCTGGATCGGCGGGCCGGGCACGACCATGGCCGTGCTCAACCGCAATCCGCTGAGCGCCCACAAAGGCACGATCACCCGACCGCCGGTCGTCTTCCTCTACGAAATGAAGCACGACCTCAATCTGTATCTGAAGGATTGGGCGACCAATACGGACATCAAGACCATGGCCGACATCGTCGCCTTCAACGAGGCGAATGCGGGCAGGGCGCTGCGTTTCGGCCAGGACCACTTTCTCGCCGCGGAGATGACCAGGGGCGATCTCAGCGAGCGCGAGTACAAATCGGCGCGCGCCATGGACCTGCTCTCGGCCAAGACGCGCGGCATGGATGCCTATATAAGCCGACACAAGCTCGACGCCGTCCTGTTCCCCGGCGCATACGGCGCCGCAATCGCCGCCAGGGCGGGCTATCCCAGCGTCATGGTGCCGGGCGGGCTCGTTTCGGGCACAGACGACGGCAAGGACACGCCCGATTATCCGTTCGGCATTACCTTCGCAGGCCGCGCCTGGAGCGAGCACAAGCTGCTACGCCTGGCCTACGCGTATGAGCTGGCCTCCGCCAAGCGCAAGCCGCTGCCCGGCTTGCCGGCGCCTTAGAGTGCACTGTGCGTGCGCCGGTTGGTGCCGGTGGCATGCGCTGACAAATCCGTTGTCTGTTCTCACCGATATGGCGGACGTGCCGTCCTGCCCTGCGGAGGGCGCTTTGTGACCCGAAGGCGACATCGACCAGACGTCTAATCGGCCCTTCAACTCACCTGCGTGCCCTTGTGTTATTGTATCCCTTCCGGGAACTCGATGGAGGGAAGGATGGACATTCGATCGAAATTGACGGCGCTGTGTGAAGCGTTCAACGCGCACGACTTGGATTCCATCATGGAGTTCTTTGCTGACGATTGTGTCTTGGAGATGCCGAGGGGAAGCAAGCCTTGGGGATCTCGCTTCGAGGGCAAACGCAACGTACGAGACGGGCTCGCGACGCGCTTTGAAGGCTTACCGGATGTTCACTACGGCGACGCCGAGCATTTTGTGGATACGATGGCAAACACGGGCATTTCAAAATGGACGCTAACGGGCACTACAGGTGAAGGAAAAAAGATCGAGGTCCGAGGATGTGACTTTTACACTTTTCGCGCGGACGAGGTGATCCGCAAGGACTCGTATTGGAAGATTGTTGAAGGATCTTCGTCAGCCTAACGACGCACATGTCCGAATGTGGCCCAGAGGTGCAGGTCCAGGCAGCGTCTCTGTTCTCGGCTCATCGCGGAAATCGGAAGTAACCTGCGTGCCGACAATTGGCGCTCGGACGGCAGAGCGCGCAGGCAGAACGCTTTCATACATTTCCTTTCCAGATCAGCCACCGGTAGACGCCGAACACGTTGATAAGTGTCACCACCACGTTTTGCACCATCAGCGCATATTCCGCTGTTAGATAGCCGACGACGATCCAGATCACCGATGCACCGCTCAGTACGACGAAGGCCCAGCCGGTAATGAGTGGCCGCGCCCGGGCAGCTAGGATCAGCCCGGCGCCGATCGTGCCGACTGTCGCCACCCAACGCAGGATTTCATCCATGACGCGTGTGCTCCCCGAAAGCCGACGTCGGAGCGTCGCTCCGCGATTTGCCTATACGGACGCAGTCACAGGCAGGCCGCCGGAGTGGAACTTTTCGTCTCGTGCGCCGACCACCATGCGACCCCCGCCCGAGCGACTTGGCCCCACAGTGGCGGCGGAAGGTCAGGCGCCAGTGTGGTGATCCCGTGCGGTATCAACTCCGCTACGCCGAAATCGGAAGCTCCTTTTTTCTCATCCCCGAACCGCGTTTCCATCAACCGGCGTGCGGCACATTGCCCCGGGCTGCCGAAATTAAATCTGAGCCAAGGACTTATCTGCGCAACGAGGTGATCGAATGAGCGCGACTTCCGCTGTTGGCCCATCGCTTCCATTAGGGCGTAGCGACGAGTTGTCCGGAAGCGGGGTAAACCGGAAGCGCCCCGGCTGCTGGGCAAATCGGCGGCTTTTGACCCGAAGCGGACCTCGCTAGATTTCTCTCAACTGCGAGCAAAGCTGCTAACTCAACGGAAGGTTTGCCGGGTGAATGATCCACCGGCCGGATCGGAGCAGCAGGATGATAGATCGCGTAGCACGCGACCAGCTTTCAGGAAACCTTAGACACCTGATTGCCGGCTCGATTACCAACGATCAGTTTGAACGAACTATGCCGGTGAACGACGGGGACCCAGCGATCTGGGCGATTACAGACATGTCGTGGCTCCTACAGCGATATGAAGGAGCATCGCTTGGTCCGACGTCACAGCCTCGATCCGGTCTGGAAACGCGAAGTGCTGCGCTGGATATTGTTTCTCGACGGCGACTTTGAGTACCGTTGGCCGAAGATTTCATTGCCCGGCCTCCACCCGATGCGACGTGCCCGCCCGATGTGGTTGAGTTGGCACAATACGATTTCTCACGATCGTGCCTCCGGCTTTCTTGCGGCTGGAGATTACAATGCTTGGCCGTTCATTTCCCGTTTTGAGTACAAGCATGCCTTGAGGCATCCGAGACGTCTGGCCGGAAGGCCAAGGTAAGGGCCTAGTTGTAGCGTAGAGACAGCATTCATGAGCGAGAATCTCGACACGGCCGAGCGATGTGCTCAGATTTCGAAGGCCGCGAATGATGAAACTATCCGGTCGATATTTGCCCGGATGTCTGAGCTGTATCGTGAGTTGCACGAGCAAGAGGAGAGGCTTGCGGACTGGAAGAGGCAGCAGGGTCCTACTTCAACATTTGATTTCATATTCAAGAAACCTCGCGATTAGCGCAAGCTTTTGACCCGAAGCGACTTCAACCGCCGATTAGCTGCTCTCACGAGGTCTGCTCTTTAAGCGATACAGAAGCACCTCGTGGAGTTCGATCTTCTGCTCTTGACGAAAAATTTGCAGGAAGAACGAAAACGCTTCAATGACGAGCCTGACGGCAAGTACAGTTCTGAAGGGTTGATGCGCGGTTCTTCTCAGTTGCGCCAACTTGGCGAGCTTACCGCCGAGGCAGCCGTTTTTGTAGGATCGGTCGTACCACACGGCGGCTCTCAACTGGTTCAAGCGCCCGTCTTGGGACTGATAGTGCGTCGCGAGCCAAAACTGTGCGTTCCAATTACCCTTGACGGCGAGCTTGCGAAGTTCTCGTACCCCCTCCGGGACACCGCGAAGCTGAAGGAAGCGGGCTCGATGTAAGACACCGTTCTCCTGACCAGATGAGGCGGCACGATCAAACCAGTTCCATGCTGTCACGAGATCGGGGGCAACGGCATCGCCTCGGGCATACTCCCAGGCGAGGGCCAACTGAGCGTCCACGTCGCCGGACGATGCAGCAGCGATCCATTCAGGAATCTTGCTACGACGCTTGGCGAGATTGTCAGCGCGGGCCGTTAGTGAAAGTCGCATTCGTTCAAGGCAATATCCCTGCGATCCTCGGATTTTGTCACAAAGGAAATTAAGGAAACACCACTCTGCGGCAAACAATTGGAAGCGACGTTTGTCCGCTTCTGGCCCCTGAGCCGAACAATGCTGAGGCCATCGCAATGTTGGCTCTCAGGGCTAGACCGGACGCGGAGACGTGCTTACCTCGCTCCGCTTTGTGACCCCTTCCAGACGTCACACGCTCAACGGAACGAGCCAGTTTCCGTGGTTGCCGAAGGGGCGAGATCGGGGTTTCGAAAGCGATCAGCGAGCGCAAAGACGTCCGCACGCTCGATGATCAGATCGCGGAACAGTCGTGCCCGGTGTGACATCCATTGCGGGTCGGGATAGACGACATGCATGGGCAGCGGCGGCACGACGAAGTCGGGCAGCACATGGACGAGACGGCCGGCCGCGATGTGCTCGACGGTGCACCAGTTCGGCAGCACGGCGACGCCTATCCCCTCCAATGCAGCCAGCGTCATCACGTCCGCATCGTCGCAGGTCATCGCCGGCGCGATGTCCACGACGTAACGGCCGGTTTCGGATTCGAACGTCCACTGATTCTTCTGCGACAGGCGCGAGTAGGTGACGCAGGGCATGCGGCGCAGATGATCCGGCAACGAGGGTACCTGATGACGCGCAAGCAGCGCGGGCGCCGCCACCAGCAGGCGTTTAATGGTGCCCACCCGCCGCGCCACCAGCGAGCTCGAATTGAGGCTGCCGATCCGTATCGCAAGCTCGGTCCCGGTTTCGATGAGGTCGACGAACTGTTCCGTAAAACTGACGTCCAGCCGGACATCAGGATAGCGGCGGGTATATTCGGCGAAGATCTCACGGAAGAAGAAGCGGCCGAACGAGGTCGGCACCGTCATGCGCAACGTCCCTGACGGATTGCCGATCCGGCTTTGCGTCGGCGCGCCGGCGCTCTCGAGCAGCGCGACGATGTCTTTGGCGTATTTCAAGACGCGGTCGGCTTCCGGGGTCGGCCGCAGCTTGCGCGTGGTGCGCACGAACAGTCGGCAGCGAAACTCGGCTTCCAGCAGCGCGATGCGCTTGCTGATCGCCGGCTGACCCAAACCGAGGTCGTCGGCGGCCTGGGTGAAACTCCCTGCCTCCATCACCCGGATGAAGGTCTGCAGCGCCTCGATCCGGTCCATTCATTCCTCGCCGGAATTTATATTATTCTGACCATTCCATATACGGCATGGCTGGTCCGGTCTAGCCTTCCTGCGTTCAGGGGAGGACACGAATGAGCAAATCGATCGGCATTCTCGGGGCCGGCACCGGCGGCCTGCATCTGGCGCTCTACCTGCAGAAGCAGGGCATTGCGGCAACCGTGCTGACGGACCGCGCCCCGGAGCAGTATGCGGCGACACGGCTGATGAACACCGTCGCGCATCACAGCGTCACCATCGCGCGGGAGAACGAGCTCGGCGTGAACCACTGGGATGATCCCCAAGTGGTCTATCACCACCACGATCATTTCTTCAATTTCCCCGACGGCGGGCTGCTGTTCCGCGGTGCATTTCAGCGGCCGAGCCGCGCGGTGGATTATCGAATCTACCTGCCGGCCCTGATGAAGGACTTCGAGGATCGTGGCGGCCTGATCGAGTATGCCAGCATTCAGGATGACGACATCCCCGCGCTGGTCTCGCGCTTCGACCTTCTCGTCGTCTCCACCGGCAAGGGCGCCCTCGGGCGCATGTTCGCTCACCGGCCCGAACTCTCTCCGTACGATCGGCCGCAGCGCCTGCTTTGCGTCGGCCTGTACGACGGCGTCGATCACGGCAGCCCGGATGACGACGATCCGCGCGGCGTCACCCTGTCCGTCTCGCCCGGCCATGGCGAGATGATCGTCATCCCCACGCTGAGCTTCGGCGGCATGAAAACGGCGCTGTTGATGGAAAACATTCCCGGCGGCGACATGGCCGACCTGGTCTCGCTCAGCTACGATGCCAACCCGGCAGCATTCCGCCAGACCCTTCTGGACAAGCTGGAAAAGCATCATCCGCACACCTACGACCGGATCGACACGCACCGCTTCGGGCTGGCCCAGCCGCTCGACCTGCTGCAAGGCGCGGTGGTGCCGACGGTGCGGCAGTCCTGGGTGGCTTTCGACGGCGACAAGCTCGCCATTGCCTTGGGCGACGTTCACTCCGTCGTCGATCCCTTGATGGGCCAGGGCGCCAACATGGCCTCATATGCGGCCTTCGAGCTCGGCAAGGCGATCGCCGATGCGGTGGCATTCGATGCGCGCTTCGTCGAGGACGTCGACCGTGCGCGCGAGAACCGCGTGCTTGCCGCTGCCCGCTGGACCAACATGATGCTGCAGCCGCCATCGGAAGCCATGGGCCGGCTGATCTTCGCCATGTCGCAGGACCGGGAGCTTTGCGACGAGTTCACCGAGAACTTCAATTATCCGGAGCGCCAGTGGGATCGTCTGGCGAGCGACAAACGCATCCACGCCTGGATCGATAGAAGCGGCAGGATCGCCGCCTGACGACGAACCGCCGTACGGACTCAGTTTCGCTCCTGGGCGGATGCTGAACCATGTCTGAGAGGAACACCAATGCATTGCCTGACCGTTCTTTACCCGACGCCCGACGATCCATCGGCCTTCAGGGCCTACTACGTCGACAAGCATGCCCCCCTGGCAGCGACGCTCCCTGGTCTGGTGCGTCATCATTACGCTTTCCCCCAACGACTCGGACCGGGGGAGGCGCCTTTCTGCATCTTCCAGGCCTTCTTCCCCGACGCTGCTGCGATGGACGCGGCGCTCGGCTCAAGCATCGGCCGGAAGGTCGCAGCCGACGTGCCGAACTATTCGCCCAAGGGTGCGACGCTCTGCCATTTCAAGATCGAAGGCGCGTAATGGGTCACGTTGCCGAACCGGCCGGTTTTCGGGCAGCCGCATCGCGGTTCGCGACGGGCATTACGGTCGTCGCGACCGTCGATGAGGATGGCGCGCCGCTCGGCATGACCGCCAACAGCTTCACGACTGTTTCGGCGGATCCGCCAACTGTGCTTGTCTCTCTCATGCACGGGCGGACCTGGCAGGCTGTGGCCAAGTCCGGCATCTATTCCGTCAATGTCCTGCATGCGGAAGACGCCGCGATCTGCGCGCACTTTGCCGGAAGGCCCTTGTTGCGCGACGCTCCGCCGCTCGTCGCTCGCCAAGGATTTTTCGTGCTCCCGCAGGCGATCGCGCAGTTCGCCTGCGAGGTGGTCCAATCGATCGATATCGCCGACCACACGCTCTTCATCGGCGAGGTGCGCTGGTGCCGGCACAATGAGGGAACGCCTCTCGCATTCTACGCCAGCCGTCTTCGAAGGGGCGTCGGGATGGAAATCTCTTCCGCGGATAACGTTGCCTATCCCGGTGACGGATGGTGGACTTGAGACCTCTGTTGTTGCGCCAGGAGCCAAAGCGTCAGTCTTCTTCAATCCGAATTCCAGCCTCGCTCACAGCGCTCAGAATGCGGTCGATGTCTTCGGGGCTCAGTACACGGCCTTCACAAATCTGATTCAACTGATCGAATGTGATCTTGCCGCTCCGTTCGCCAATTTCGATGGCTCGTCGTATGATGTCCGGCACTAGCATGTTCTCACCTTTTCGGTCGCCCTACTGGGTTATCGCATTTGAGGGCTTTCGCTGCGGCCATCCTTCGAGACGCCCGCTTTGGGCGGGCTCCTCAGGATGAGGATCGAATGCGTGGCGGCAGTTTCAACGGGCACTGATGCTGATGAGCCTCATCCTGAGGAGGCGCGTTAGCGCCGCCTCGAAGGACGAGGCGTGCGCACCGGTCGCCGCCACGATTCATATGCGGTAGCAGCTATACGTTCCGCCGACCAATGCAACCCAGCGCATTGCAGATGATCCGCGCGACCGCAATCGCTCCAAGATTCTGCACATCGCGCTCGGGAACGAATTCGACGATGTCCAGGCCCACTATTCTGGACTTTGCCGCGACACCCCGTATGAGGTCGATAACGTCGAAATAAGACAGTCCGCCCGGCTGTGGGACGAGCACGCCGGGGATGACCGATGGATCAAGACCGTCGCAATCGATGGTCATCAGGCACTCGCCGTCATCCTCGATCGCGCCGAGCACGCTTTCGATCCCGTGACGCTGGACATGTCTTGCCGTGAAGATCTTCGCGCCCCACGCCTTTGCATCGTCGAATTCGGCGCGACCGGAGCCGCCGATGCCGCGCAAGCCGACCTGCACGATGCGCTTGACCCAGGGCAATTCGCTGGCGCGCCGCATCGTGCTGGAGAAGGTATAGCCCGATCCGTTTCGCTGATCCCGCCAATCAAGGTGGGCGTCGATCTGCACGACTGTCAGTCCCTTGCAGTCCTGGAACGCCTCGAAGAAAGGAATGGGGACGGAATCATCACCGCCCAGGAGGATCGGAACGGCGCCGACCGAAAGGACGGCCTGCGTGGCTGCTCTGATGGCATCACGGTTGCTCTCCGGCGTCATTGGGTCGGTCGGGACGTTTCCACCGTCCAAGACCCTCATTTTGCTCGGATCGAGCAGCTCGGCGTCCTGATCGAAATCCCAGCGGGTGAGATCGCTCTCATAGTGACGCAGCGCGCGACGGATGACGTCGGGCGCTCTTGCGGCATGGCTGGTCTGACCTGCGAGGTACGGGGTGGCATCCGACGCGCCGAACAGGATCGCGTCAGCCGCCGGCAGTGGGGCGGTCAGGTCGCAGGCCTCAACACCCAGGAATGTCGTCATTTCGGGATGCACTACGCGTATCCATGGATCACCCGCGCGTCCGTCAACGTGCCTCGCTCGACCGTGTTCCGGTCGGTATCTCGATGTCCCCTGGAATGCCGCTGTCACTTGGAGGGTCTTGAACGTCTGGAACTCTCATGCGTTAGTCGGCGGCGCCATCCGGCATGACGATGCGGCCACGGAGTTCGGTTCTTGCTCAGACTTTACAGGTGGCCGTCCGACGACTGGCACGGCATCGGCGCGGAAATGCCCACGGAGGTCATCTGGGCCGATCTTCTAAACGGTACCGACGAGGAAAAGCAGTTCGTCGAGCGGCTGCTCGGCATCCGCATTCCCTCGGAAGACTCGCTCAGCGAGATCGAGGCGTCGAGCCGCCTGATCTTCGACCACGGCACGCTCTATCTCAGTTCGCCCGCGGTCCGGGTCACCGAGGCCGACGAGGCCGAGATCACGCCGGTGGGCTTCGTCATCGGCCCGCATGTGCTGGTGACGGTGCGCTTTGCAGAGCTGCCGATCTTCGACGACATCGGCAAGCGCATCGGCTCCGATGACAGCCTGGAGAACGGCATGTGCGTGTTCGTCAGCCTGCTCGAGGCCATGATCGATCGCGGCGCCGATGTCCTGGAGCATCTCGGCGGCAAGGTCGACCAGCTCTCGCGCGGTGTCTTTAGGGGCGGGCTGGTGCGCACCCAGCGCCCGGTGCGCTCCAGCCGCAGGATGCGGGAGGCCCTGGAGACTGTCGGCGAGCTGGCCGACCGGCTCGCCAAGGCGCGCGATGTCCTGCTCGGGGTGGGCCGCGTTGCCGCGTTTGCCGGCGACGTCGGCAGCGAGTGGATCACGGCATCCTCGAAGAAGCGTCTGGAAGCCGTGTCCAAGGACGTCGTCTCGCTCAGCGATTACGAGACGCGATTGTCGGACAAGATCCAGCTGCTGCTCGATGCCGTGCTCGGCTTCATCAACATCCAGCAGAACGAGCTGTTCAAGATCCTGACGATCGTCTCAGTCGTCGGCGTGCCGCCGACCATCATGGTCGGCATCTGGGGCATGAACTTCAAGCACATGCCCGAATTGGACTGGAGCTTCGGCTATCCGCTGGCCTGGCTCGCAATCATCGCCAGTGGCCTGTTGCCGCTGATCTGGTTCAAGCGGCCGGCTGGTTCGAGTGATGGCAGCGGCGCATCGTTCAAACGATGCGCCGCTGCTCGATCATGCGGCCTTGGCGTCCGCCTTGCTGATCCAGTCGCGGGACAGCGTCACATCGGCCTGCGACAATTGGTGGCCGGCTGGCAGCACCTTGTGATCGACGCGCGCGCCGGCGTCCGACAACAACGCCGCGAGCCGTGCCGAATTGCCCGCCGGCACGATCGGGTCGGCCTGGCCGGACAACAGCATCACCGGCTTGCCGCCGAGCGCAGCCTTTGGCGGATCCGACAACGGCACCATCGCGCGCAGCAGGATCGCGCCGGCCAGCACGTCAGGCTGCAGCAGCAATAGCGCCGCGGCGATGTTGGCGCCGTTGGAGAACCCGACCGCGATCGGCGCGGCGATGCCGTAGCGTTGCCGCGCCTCCGCGACGAAGTCGCCGAGCTCGTTCGCGCGGCGAGCTACGTCCTCCTCGTCGAACACGCCTTCGGCGAGACGGCGGAAGAAGCGCGGCATGCCGTGCTCGAGCACGCGGCCGCGCGGCGAAAGCAGGGCAGAGCCGGGCGAGATCATCTGGCCGAGGCCGAGCAGGTCGTTCTCGTCGCCGCCGGTGCCGTGCAGCAGCAGCAGAGGTGGAGAGCCCGCGTCGCCTGCGGGCTCGAAACGATGGATGAATGCAGTCTCGGTCATGACGCGGTCTCTTCCAGATTCGGCAGAACGCCCTCGATCTGCTTGCGGTGCGGTTCGAGGAAAGCAGGCAGCTTCAGCTCGCGCCCGAGGCTCGCCACGGGCTCGTCCACGGCAAAGCCGGGGATGTCGGTCGCGATCTCGAACAGCACGCCGCCAGGCTCGCGGAAGTAGATCGAGCGGAAGTAGTTGCGGTCGCGCTGCTCGGTCGGGTGCAGGCCGTGATTGCTCACGAGCCTCTCGGCCATCTGGCCCTGCTCGGCATCGTCGGCCGCGCGGAAGGCGATGTGGTGCACCGACCCGCCGCCCTGATGCCCGCGCAGAAAGCCCTTCGCCTCGTAGACGTCGACGACGCTGCCCTCGGCATCGCCGGGCGCCTTGAAGCGGATCACCGAGCCCTCGCGCCCGGTCTCCTTGAAGCCGAACACGTCGGTGAGGATGGCCGCCGTCTTCGCCGCGCTGTCGAGCAGCAGGGTCACGCCGTGGAAGCCGCGGATCGCATGCTCGGCCGGCACGTCGCCATTGCTCCAGCCCGGCTCGTTCTCGGCACCGGGGATGCCGACCAGCGCGAGCGCCATGCCATCGGGATCGGTGAACGGCAGCACGGACTCGCCGAAGCGCTTCTCCAGCGCCTCGTACCGAATGCCCTTCTCGGTGAAGCGCTGCGTCCAGTAGCCGAGCGAGCGCTGCGGCACGCGGAAGGCGGTCTGATGGGTCTCGCCGACGCCGCGGCGCCCGGCCGAGACGCCGGCCCACGGAAAGAAGGTCAAGATGGTGCCGGGGCGGCCGGTCTCGTCGCCATAATAGAAGTGGTAGGTGCCGGGATCGTCGAAATTGACCGTCTTCTTGACGAAGCGCAGGCCAAGATCCCGCGTGTAGAAGCCGAAATTGCGGATGGGATCGCCAGCAATCGCGGTGACATGGTGCAGTCCAGACATTGTCGTCCTCCAAATTCGGGGAGCGGTCTTGCTCTGGCCGGAAATATCGTTCCGCTTTGGATTGGAGACAATCCATGCAAATATGACGGCTATGTCTACGATTTGGAAACAGTCGACGGGGCGATCCCTTGGATAAGCTCGGCAGCCTCCGGGCCTTCGTGAAGGTGGTGGAAAGCGGCAGCTTTGCCGAGGCCGGCCGGCAGCTGCGGCTGTCGCGCTCGGCGATCAGCAAATACATCGCCGACCTCGAGGAGAGCCTCGGGGTCCAGCTTCTGAACCGCACCACAAGGCACGCCAGCCCGACCGAGAACGGCCAGCGCTATTTCGAGCGCGCGGTCGTGATCCTCTCGGAGGTGGAGGCTGCCGACCAGGCGGTGACGCAGGCGCAATCGGCGCCGCGGGGACTGCTCCGCGTCAACGCGCCGATGTCGTTCGGCACGATGCGGCTCGGGCCGGTCCTCGCCGATTTCATGACGCGCTTCCCGGAGCTGCAGCTCCAGATCGTGCTCAGCGACGATCTGCTCGATCCCGTGCAGGACGGCTTTGACGTGACGTTGCGGATCGCGGAGCTGGAATCGTCGAGCCTGATCGCGCGCAAAATCATGCCGGTGGCGCGCATGATCTGCGCGTCGCCGGATTATCTCGCCCGGCACGGCACGCCGAAGCATCCGCAGGATCTGCGCGAGCATGCTTCGCTGACCTACGGCTTCCTGCTCACGGGTAATCAGTGGAAGCTCACCGGCCGCGACGGCGACCACTGGATCCAGCCGGCCTGGTCGCTCTGCGTCAACAATGCCGAGGTGCTGCGCGATGTCGCCATCAAGGGCAGGGGACTGGCGCTGCTGCCGGAGTTCATTGCGGCCGATGCGTTGCGGAAAGGCGAGTTGCGGACAGTGCTGGATGATTATTCCGCGCCGCCGCTAGCGCTCTATGCGGTGTATCCGCCGACGCGGCATCTGTCGGTGAAGGTGCGGCTGTTCATCGACTTCCTGGTCGAGCGGTTCGGGCGGGAGGATGAGGAAGTTGGCGGGCGCAGACGTGCGGAGGCTGGGTCGTGAAGCCACGAATCTGCCGAGGCAATGGCTCGCAGCGCCAGTCTAGGGACTCTGCCGCTGAAATTGTGAGTGGCATGGGTTCTCCCATTGTCAGCGTTGTTGACAGTGATTCCTCGGAATTACTCTTGCGCGAATGATAAGATGAAGTCCGGCAACCAGCAGAGGCCATGATGATTGTGCCTCTGCTGAGAGTCCCGCGCAGTGGCTGGATAAGATTATATCGCAACGGAGACTTGAACTTTCTTCCCGTGGCTTGGGACTCATATTCGCGTCCCGACTTCGCCTCAGGACAGAGAGAGTTCAGCCGCTGTCGGGCGTTGCCGAGGGCTCTCTTCCGTGCCACCGCGAAGAGCCTGGCTCGATGAGTCGCCCGCACTTCTCGACTTGGTTTCAACAAGCGCAGGAGGAAGCTATGCGGAAGTCTCTCACCTTTTTCCTTTCTGGTGTGGCATTGGCCGTCGCGGCGTCAACCGCCGTAGCCGGTGAGCGGGTGCTCGAGTTCAAGCTCGTCACCAAGCCGCTCGACCTCAAGGTCATAGAGGCCGCAAACGTTGAAGGACAGACGGTCGTGTCCGGGAAATTCTTCGGAGTGGCCGTCTTCAGCGATGGCCGTATCGGCGTGAAAGAGTTCGTCAATAGTTCGGACCTGCTCAAAGGGTCTGGCCCCTTCTTCGGCTATAGCACTTACACGTTCGAGGAAGGCTCGATTACGGCGCGCTACACCGGATCGGCCAAAGACGGCAAATCGACGGGCGAATACACGATTCTTTCGGGCACTGGTGCCTACGCGAATGCAACGGGTACGGGAACCATCGAAAGCGCGCCGAACCCATTCAAGGGTGTCAACCTGCTCAACATAAAGCTGGTCGTTAGAACTTCGGGCTCGTGATAGCGAATGCTAAACAGGTCCCGCACGAAGGTAGTTGATCTCTTGGGGGGCGCGCTGGCCCGGCCGGAAACACAGCGCCGGCCGGGCGACCTACTGAAGAACCGGCTGGAGTCGTGGGATTGATCTTTCCGCTTGGCCAGCCGCTGGTGCCGCAGGAGAGAACGCTTGGGAGCTCCGACCTGCGCAAATCTAGCTGACAGATTGCTGTCCGGCAGGTTCAAGCAGATCATTCAGCGCTTGCATCGACGCCTGTCGAATCTCGGCGAGTTCGCGTGCGGCACTGTCGAGTTCGGCAGGTGACATCGCGGGTGCCGCCAGCTCGACGTCGCGGCTGCGCTCGAACAGGCGGACGAGGCCGAGCGCACTTGCCGCGCTGCCAAGTTGATGCGCGGATCGTGCGAGGTGCTTGTGATCGCCCGCCGCCGCGGCGTCGGCGATGTCGTGGATCAATCGTTCTCCCGTCTGCTGGAGCAGATGGTGGAGCTTGTCGATTTGCGCGGCGCCCAGCAGCTCCCGCTGGTCGTCGAGGAAAGGCCGATCGATCAGTTCGGTCGCCGGGCGTTGCGCGGCTGCCGGCTCGGCCACCAGATCATCCTCGATCGCCTCGCGCAGCGCGTTGACCAGGATCGGCTTGCTGACGACCTTGGCGATGCCGGCGCCGGCAAGCCGATCGCGGGCGCGGCCGGAGACGTCGGCGGTCACGGCGATGAGGCGCGGCATCTTGGCAAGTCCGAGCTCGCCGATCCGGAAGGCCGCCTCCACGCCGTCCATGTCGGGCATGTGCAGATCCATCAGGATGACGTCGAAGGCCTGATCGCGGGCGAGCTCGACGGCTGCGGCGCCGTTCCTGGCGATCGTCGTGTGGTGGCCGAGCCGGTGCAGGATCGCTGCGCCGACCTCGCAATTGACGGGGTCATCGTCGACCAGAAGCACGCGGAGCTGCCGCGACGGCGGCGCAAGCGCGCCTTGCGCCACGCTGCTTCCGGCAAGCCCGAGCGGCACTTCGAGCGTGAACGTGCTGCCCGCGCCGGGCGCGCTCTCGACCTTGAGCTCGCCGCGCATCAGGCGGGTGAGACGGCGCGCGATCGCAAGGCCGAGGCCGGTGCCGCCGAAGCGACGCGCGATGCTGTCGTCGGCCTGGACGAAATCCTCGAAAATCCGCTCGTGCAGCTCGGGCGCGATGCCGATGCCGGTGTCGCGCACGATGATGCACAGCAGGAGGTGATCGCCGCGCCGCTCGGTTGCCGCGCTCACGCCGATGCCGCCGCTCGGGGTGAACTTGATCGCGTTGCCGATCAGGTTGAGCAGGATGCGGTTGAGCCTGACGGGATCGCCATGCGCGGCGGTGTCGACCGTGTCATCGCAGGCGAGATCGAAGCTCAGGCCTTTGTCGAGGGCTTGCGGACGCATCAGGTCGCCGGCGGCTTCGATGAGCTGGTCGAGACGGAAGTCGCGCGTCTCCAGCATTTCCGTGCTGGCCTCGAGACGCGCATATTCCAGCACCGCATCGACCAGCGCGATCAGCGTTTCGCCCGACGCCGCCGCGGTGGCAAGATGGCGGCGCTGGGCCTCGCTGAGGCTGCCGTCGTCCAAGAGTTGCAGCACGCCCATGACGCCGTTGAGCGGCGTGCGCAACTCATGGCTGACGACGGCGAGGAAGCGCGACTTGGTCTCATTGGCCGCGACCGCCGCGCGGCGCGCGCGCTCGGCGGCGTCGTGCTCGGCGAGCGCGTGGTCGCGGGCCTTCTCCAGCTCGGAGGTGCGCTCGATCACCTTGCGCTCGAGCGTGGCGTAGGATTCGCGCAAATGCGCCGCCATGCGGTTGAACTGCTCGCCGAGCGCCTCAAGCTCGTCGCCGGTCTTGATCGCGAGCCGCGAGTTGAGGTCGCCGCTGCCGATCCGCCTGGCTCCTTGGGTCAGCAGCTGGATCGGCACGGTCATGCGCCGGCTGAGAATGAGCGAGACCAGCACCGCGCAGGCGAGCAGGATCACGAGCAGGAAGGTCGAGCGGCCGATCGAGGCATAGATCGGCGCGTAGGCTTCGGTAAGCGGCAGCTCGACGAACACCAGCCAGCCGAGCGAGGGCACGGTCGCATAGGTCGACAGCACGCGCTGGCCGGAGAGATCCTCCTTGACGAGGCCGCCCGAAGGCGGCCCGATGCCGTCGAGCGCGGCGCGGACGTCGGCATGGCCGGAGAGATCGCTGCGCTGGAGCGCCCGCCATAAATCGGGATGCGCGATCAACACGCCCATGCGGTCGACGACATAGGCCTTGCCGGTGTTGCCGACCCTGATTCCCGTGACGAGGTCCCAGATGAAGCGCAGATTGACCTCGGCGACGATCACATCGGGAGCGCGCCCGATGCCGCGCGTGGCGAGCGTCATGAAGGGCTCGGTGTCGCCGAAGAAATAGACGGGACCGTAATAGGCCCGGCTGTCATTGGCACCGCGGAAGGCGGCTGAAGCGGAGAGATCGGCGTTGCTGCCGACCTTGTCGGCGATCCGGCGCGATACGCGCAGCTGCTCGCGGCCTTCCGAATTGAGCTGGGCGATCTCCGCGATCGCAGGCGAGAGGCGCAGGAGGCGGATGGCGTTCAGCCGCTCGTCCTCGTGGGTCGACAGCTCCGGCGGCAGGCGCGCGAGCCACCTGATCTGGTTCTCGATCTGGCCGATGAACTGGCCGATCTGAATCGCTGCGGAGGCGGCCTGTTCGCGCTGGGTCGCCGCCAGCAGCTGCTTCTGCTCGCGATAGGAGAACCAGACGTCGAAGCTGGTGTTGATGGCGAGCGCGGCGAAGGCGAGGGCGACGATCGAGTAGAGATATTTCCTGAACAGGCGGCCGGAAGGCGTGCGCGAAGGTTCCTGGTCGCCGGGATCGTTCACTCGCGGATCTCGTCGGCGCGCGCGAGCAGCGTGAACGGGATCGTCAAGCCGAACGAGCGGGCGACCGTGCGGTTGATCAACAGCTCGTATTTGCGCGGCGATTGCACTGGAAGGTCGCCGGGCTTGGTGCCGCGCAGGATCAGGTCGACGTAATCGGCCGAGCGCACCTCGAGCGTTGGGCCGTAGCTCATCAGCCCGCCGGCATCCATGAAGTAATGGAACGGATAGATCGTGGGCACGCGGTATTTGGCGGCGGCCGCGACCACCGCCTTGCGGTTGACCACGAGGAAGCTGTCGACCAGCGCCACCATCGCCGCCTTGGGCAGTTCGGAAAAGCGCTTGACGGCGTCGTCGATCTCCGCGGGCGCGTTGACGGGCGCGGGGATCACGGAGACGCCGGATGCGGCAGCCTCCTGCTCGATCGATTCGAGGAAGAAGCGTCCGCCGCGCGGCGTGGTCGCGGGGTTGAACAGGATGCCGACGCGCGCGACGTCGGGCACGGCCTCGCGGATCAGCTGGAGCCACTTGCCGCCCATCTCGGCGCTGCTGTTGGTGAAGCCGGTGGCGTTGCCGCGGGGATGCGCGAGGCTTTCGACGAAGCCGTTGCCGACCGGATCGTTCGCGGTCGCAAACACGACCGGGATGGTCTTGGTGGCGGCAAGGACGGCGGCGGTCTCGATCGTCGACCCCGTCAGGATCACGTCCGGCTTGAGGTCGAGCAATTCCTGGACGGCCATCTTCAGCCGGTCCGGCGCGCCGAAGGTGGAACGGAGCTCGAGGCGGAAGTTGACGCCTTCGACCCAGCCGCGCTGCCGCAAGCCGGCGACGAGGTTGCCCAGGCGAGAGCTCGCGCTGTCGATCATGCCGCGTCTGGTCAGCTCGTCGTCGAGCGGCAATGCGGTGAGCGAGGCGACGATCCGCATACGATCCGGCGTTGCGCCGAGCGCGATCCATCCCGCGACCGATGCAGTCGCGAGGCGAATGAAGCCGCGGCGATTGACCGCCGAGGAAACGAAAGATCGCCCCGTCATGGACTACGTTGCACGATCGCCTTGCTTTGCTCGATGCTTAGCGCGAAAGCGGGGTGCCCACAATCGACGAAAGGCGCATGTGAATGTTCGTTCGCAGGCTTTCGATCTGGTGCCCGGCGGCCTAGCGCCGCAGCGTGAACGCGTCCGCGCTGCGCCGTTGCTCCCATTTCGCCTGCTCCAGCTCGGGCCGGTCGCACTCGATCTCGGGATAGCCGATGCAGAGATAGGCGATGAACTTCCAGCTGTCAGGCACGTCGAGAACAGCGTGCATGCGCGCAGGGTTCAGTATCGACACCCAGCCGAGGCCGATGCCCTCGGCGCGGGCGGCGAGCCACATCGCGGTGATGGCGGCGACCACGGAATATTCCGTCGTTTCAGGCATGGTCGCGCGGCCGAGGCCGTGGCCGATGTCGCTGCCCTTGTCGGCGAACACGGCAAGATGGCCGGGCGCCTGCTCGAGGCCGGACAGTTTCAAGGTGGCATAGCGTGCGGCGCGGTCGCCGGAGTAGCAGCTCAGCGCGTCGGCATTGCACGTCCTGAAATCTTCGACCACGGCGCGGCGCGTTGCAGTATCATTGACGATCACGAAGCGCCAGGGCTGGCTGAGGCCGACCGAAGGCGAGAGGCAGGCGGTCTCGATTAGGCGATCGATCGCCCCCTCCGGCAGCGGATCGCTGCGGAAGCGGCGCACGTCGCGACGCCACACGAACAGCTCGCGTAAGTGCTGGCGGAAGCTATCGTCGAACTCGACCATGAGGTCATCGCCCCATTTGGAAGGACGCCGCCACCAGCAGGATCAGGATCTCGCCCGTCTGCTCGAACGCGCCGAGGATGTCGCCGGTCTGCCCCCCGATTTGGCGGATGGCAAGCCGCGCCAGCAGCAGGCCGGCCAGTGACAGCAGGATCAGGCCGACCAGCGCCTTGCCCGGCCCCAACGTCAGGGCAAGCGCAAGCGTTCCAAGCGCGAAGGCGATGGCCACGCTGCGCCCGGGCGGCGCCCCGGCGCCGGCAGAGAGGCCATCAGGCCGCGCCGACGGGACTAGCCACATGAAGGCCGGCAGGCCGGCACGGGCAGCAACGTGCGCCGCGCACAGCGCGAGCATGACGGCCCATGGATTTGCGATCGTCGCAAGCGCGCTCCAGCGCAGGCCGAACGATAGGATCAGGGCGCAGACGCCATAGGTCCCGATCCGGCTGTCGCGCATGATCTCGAGCTTGCGCTCGCGCGTGCGGCCGCCGCCGAGGCCGTCCGCGGTGTCGGCAAGTCCGTCCTCGTGCAGCGCGCCGGTGATGAGGGCGGTCGTGGCTAGCACGAGGAGGGCGGCAAGGCTCGGCGTCAGTCCGAAGCGAACGGCGATCTTGTAAGTGAGGGCACCGGCGAGGCCGACCAGCAGCCCCGCGACCGGCAGCGCCCACGTTGCCCGCGCAACGGCGCCGTCGCCCGCAGGCTTCGAGGATGCCACCGGCAGGATCGTCACGAACGATGTCGCCATCTTGAGATCGGCGAGGATGTCCTTGAGAAGCTCGGCGCGCGGGATCATTTCAGCTTCAACGGCAGGCCGGCGACGACGAACTCGACCTCGTCGGCGGCACCGGCAATGATCTGGTTCATGATTCCGGCGGCATCGCGGAAGCTGCGCGCCAGCGCATTGTCGGGCACGATGCCGAGGCCGACCTCGTTGGTGACGAGCACGACGGGGCTGTTGAGGCGGGGCAGCGTGTCGGCGAGCTCTCTTACGTCTCGCTCCCAATCGCGCGCCGCATGCATCAGGTTGGAGAGCCACAGCGTCAGGCAGTCGACGAGCCTTGCGCCGCCGCCTTCGGTCGAGAGCAGCGCGGGCACAAGATCGAGCGGCACCTCGCGCTCGATCCAATCGGCTCCGCGCCGCGCGCGATGTCTTGCGATGCGTTCCTGCATTTCGCCATCGAGCGCCTCGGCCGTCGCGACGTAGACGGGCTGGCCGGCAAAGCTGCGCGCGCGCGCCTCCGCCCGGGTGCTCTTGCCCGATCGCGCCCCGCCGGTGATCAAGATGACGGCCATGAAGGTCTCCTGCCGCAGCACTAATCATCAAACGCGGCCAAAGACAAAGCCGAAATCAGGCAGCGAGGGGCTTGCACTCGGCCGCCGTCTTGCGCAACAGGGGCGGGACAGGAGCTAGATGTGGACTTTGCGGGCGCGATGGTGGTGGCGATGGCGGTGGATGCCCTTCTGGGCTGGCCGGCGTGGCTGTTCGCGCGGATCGGCCATCCCGTCACCTGGCTCGGCGGTCTGATCGCGGCGATCGACACCGCCTGGAATCGCGCGTCCGATCCGCCGGCATTGCGCCGAGCCGCGGGCGTCGCCGGCGCGCTTGCGGTGATCGCGCTTTCCGTAGCGCTCGGCTGGGCGCTGCAATCACTGCTTCCTTCGGGCTGGATCCAGATCGTGCTGATTGGCATCCTGGCCTGGCCATTGGTCGCGCTGCGCTCGCTGCACGATCATGTCGCTGCCGTGGCCACGCCCTTGCTGGCCGGCGACGTCGCCGCCGCGCGCGAAGCGGTCTCGCGCATCGTCGGCCGCGATCCCGCAAGCCTCGATCAAGCCGGCATCGCGCGCGCGGCGATCGAGAGCCTTGCCGAAAACGCCTCCGACGGCATCGTGGCGCCGGTGTTCTGGGGCGCACTGTTGGGCTTGCCCGGCATCCTCGGCTACAAGGCGATCAACACGCTGGACTCCATGATCGGCCATCGCAGCGAACGCCACGAAGCCTTCGGCTGGGCGGCAGCGCGCATCGACGACGTCGCCAATTTCGTCCCGGCGCGGCTGACCGGATTCCTGTTCGTGCTGCTGGCACCGCAGCGGTCGGAATCATTGGCCTGCATGACGCGCGATGCGCGCCGGCATCGCTCGCCCAATGCCGGTTGGCCGGAAGCGGCCATGGCCGGCGGACTCGGTGTGCGGCTCAGCGGTCCCCGCATCTATCACGGCAGCACGACCGAAGAGCCCTGGCTGAACGAAGGCGCGCGCGATCCGCGCGCCGCCGACATCGTCGAGGCGCTGACGGTCTATCGCCGCGCCATGCTGCTGGTCGCAGGCGTGCTTGCGATCCTGGCTTTTGCGTGAAACAACGGGGCATGCGCGAGCACGGTGGAAATCTGGACCAGGCCCAGCAGCGTTTTGGCGGACGCGCGGAGGACTGGATCGATCTGTCGACCGGGATCAACCGGCTGCCGTATCCCGTGGGCGAGGTGAGCGCGCGCGCGTGGAGCGCGCTGCCATCACGCGCCGAGATCGAGGCCCTGCATCGGGCCGCAGGGCACGCGTACCGCACCGGCGCGCCCATCGTTGCGCTTGGCGGCGCGCAGGCTGCGATCCAATTGCTGCCCCAACTTGCGCGGCCCGGTCGCGCGCGTATTCTCGCGCCGACCTACAATGAATATGCCGGCGTGCTGTCTGCCGCAGGCTGGGAGGTGCAGGAAGTCGGAGAGCTTGGCGCGCTGCCGGGCGCGGATCTCGCCATCGTCGTCAATCCCAACAATCCCGATGGCCGGCGTTCTGCGCCACAGGATCTGCTCGCGCTGCTGCCCCGCGTCGGCCGTCTCGTCGTCGACGAGAGCTTTTCCGATGCCGATCCGCAATCGTCGCTTGCATCAGAAGCGGATCGGCCGGGACTGTTGATCCTGCGGTCGTTCGGAAAGTTCTACGGCTTGGCCGGCCTGCGGCTCGGCTTCGCCATCGCTCATGCCGCCGACATCGACAGGCTTGCCGCGATGTCGGGGCCATGGCCTGTTTCGGGTGCGGCGATCGAAATCGGCTGCCGTGCCTTGCGCGATGAGGCCTGGACCGAGGTTACGTCGGCGCGGCTCGCGCGCGACTGTGTTCGCCTCGACGCATTGGCGCATGCGCAAGGCTGGCGGCTCATCGGCGGCACGTCGCTGTTTCGCTTGTACGAAACGCCTGACGCACTGGCTGCACAGGAAAGGCTCGCGCGCGTCCACATCTGGTCCCGCGTCTTCGCGCGACAGCCGACATGGCTCCGCCTCGGACTTCCCGGCAGCGAAGCCGAATGGACGCGCCTTGCGCAGGCCCTAGCGCGCTAGCGCGAGCAGGCTTTCGACGTCGAGATGCTTTTCGATGTGATCGGCCAGCGCCTCGAGCGCGCTCTCGACGCTGGCGTGATAGGGCTCGTCGCCCGCGGGAATGTCGAGCTTGGCGAGGTAGGCCTTGCGGAAATCATCTGACGTGAACAGGCCGTGCAGATAGCTGCCCTGCACACGGCCGTCGCGCGAGATCGCGCCTTCCGCCTCGCCGTCCAGCTTGGCGAAGGGGCGGGCGCGATCCGGGCCGTCGGTGCGGCCGATGTGGATCTCGTAGGCCTGGATCGGCTGATCCGTCGCGGCATGCACGGCCGTAACGCGCGTGAGGGTCTTTTGCGGGCTCATCACCGTCTCGACATCGAGAAGCCCGAGGCCCGGCGTGTCGCCCGCAGGTCCTTCGATGCCTTCGGGGTCGGCGACGCTGCGTCCCAGCATCTGATAGCCGCCGCAGAGGCCGAGCACATGGCCGCCCCTGCGGTGGTGGGCGAGCAGGTCGATGTCCCAGCCCTGCGCGCGCAGGAATGCGAGGTCGCCGCGGGTGGATTTTGAGCCAGGGATGATGACGAGGAGCACGTCGCCCGGGATCGCCTCGCCCGGGCGCACCATCACGAGATCGACACCCGGCTCGAGCTTGAGCGGATCGAGATCGTCGAAATTGGCGATCCGCGACAGTGCGAGGCAGGCGATCTTGCATTGGCCCGGCTTGCGCGCATCGCGCAGGCCGAGCGCATCCTCGGCCGGTAGCTCGCCGGCACGCGGAAACCAGGGCAGCACGCCGAAGCCGCGCCACGACGTTTTCTGCTCGATCAGCCTGTAGCCGTCGTCGAACAGCGTGGGATCGCCGCGGAACTTGTTGATGACGAAGCCAGAGATCATCGCGGCATCGTCGGGCTCGATCACCGTCTTGATGCCGACGAGCTGGGCGATGACGCCGCCGCGATCGATGTCGCCGACCAGCACGACGGGCACATCCGCCTTGCGGGCAAAGCCCATATTGGCGATGTCGGACTTGCGCAAATTCACCTCGGCCGGGCTGCCGGCGCCCTCGACCAGCACCAGATCGGCCCGCGCCTTCAAGCGTTCGAAACTCTCCAGCACCGCGCCCATCAATGACGGCTTCATCGCGGCGTAGTCGCGCGCACGCGCCGTCGCGATGCGCTTGCCGTGGACCACGACCTGCGCGCCGACATCGGTCTCGGGTTTGAGCAGCACCGGGTTCATGTCGGTGTGCGGCTCGACACCGGCGGCGAGGGCCTGCAGCGCCTGGGCGCGGCCGATCTCACCGCCATCGACGGTGACCGCGGCGTTGTTCGACATGTTCTGCGGCTTGAACGGCAGCACGCGCAGACCACGGCGCGTAAAGGCGCGCGCGAGGCCGGCGACGATGAGCGACTTGCCCACGTCCGAGCCGGCTCCCTGGATCATCAGCGCGCGTGCCATGATGACTTCAGAACTCGACGCCGGCCTGCGCCTTGATGCCGGAGCGGAACGGATGCTTCACGAGCGTCATCTCGGTGACGAGATCGGCGATCTCGACCAACTCGTCCTTGGCGTTGCGCCCGGTGAGCACGACATGCGTCATCGCAGGCTTTTGCGTCGTCAGGAACTCGATGACTTCGGCGATATCGAGATAGTCGTAGCGCAGCGCGATGTTGATCTCGTCGAGCACGACCATGCGCAGCCGCTCGTCGAGGATCAGCTCCTTGGCCTTCTCCCAGCCGGCGCGCGCTGCAGCGATGTCGCGGGCACGGTCCTGCGTCTCCCAGGTGAAGCCTTCGCCCATCGCGTGGAACTGACAGAGGTCGCCGAAATGGCCGGTGAGTAGGCGCCGTTCGCCGGTATCCCAGGCGCCCTTGATGAATTGCACCACCGCACAAGGGAAGCCATGCGCGACGCAGCGGACGATCATGCCGAAGGCCGAGGAGGATTTTCCCTTGCCCGCGCCGGTGTGGACGATGATCAGGCCTTTTTCACCGCTCTTGGTCGCCATGATCTTGTCGCGAGCGGCCTTCTTCTTCGCCATTTTGGCGGCGTGGCGGGCGTCGGTTTCCTCGGTCGTGTGGGTTTCCGGTTCAGGCGTCATCGGTCCCGGTCCTTCGGCTTGACAAGTGGCGGCCACCGGCAAATGGTGGCCGGGCGTTGGTTCCTGTCCTATGACAGGCGAAGAGGGAATGCGATAGGGTCCGAATCGGCAAGATTTGGATCCAAACTGCAGCCGCCCCCGCGACCGTGACCGGAGAGATGCCCGAAGCCACTGATTCCTTTTGGAATCGGGAAGGCGGGGATCGAAGGGCCAAAACCCTGCTCCGCAAGCCGGGAGACCTGCCAGCGCGGACGAGTTTTGGACCGGCGGACGGGGTGTTCCGCGACG
Organism: Bradyrhizobium sp. BRP19; assembly: GCF_020194195.1. Lineage (NCBI taxonomy): Bacteria > Pseudomonadati > Pseudomonadota > Alphaproteobacteria > Hyphomicrobiales > Nitrobacteraceae > Bradyrhizobium > Bradyrhizobium sp. BRP19. The sequence continues at coordinate 104,753 of NZ_JADYVZ010000010.1, forward strand.
GGGAAGCGGGCCTTCAGGAGAATGGTCCGTGCGCCTCATCGCCTCCCGCTGTTATCTGGAAGAGGCGATGACCGTCACACTTCATGTCTGCATCACCTGCCGCGCCGGCCAGACGCTTGGCGAGGGCGAGACGACGCCCGGCAAGCGCCTGCATGGCGCGATTCTCGAGGCCGGCGTGCCCGAGGGCGTCAGCGTGGTTCCCGTCGAATGCCTGTCGGCGTGCAGCCAGGGCTGCTCCGTCGCGCTCAGCGCGCCCGGCCGCTGGTCCTATGTCTATGGCCGCCTGTCCGATGCGAATGCGCAGGACGTGGTCGCAGGTGCTGCGGCCTACGCGGCGGCGCCCGACGGAATCGTGCCCTGGCGCAGCCGTCCCGAAATCTTCCGCAAGCAGTCGCTTGCCCGTATTCCCCCTGTTACCGTCGTGCCGGAGGCCGCTGAATGAACTCGCTCGCAAAAGTCCCGGTTACGGTGGTCACGGGTTTCCTGGGCTCCGGCAAGACGACGCTGATCCAGCATCTGCTCAGCAATGCCGGCGGCAAGAAGCTCGCCGTGCTCGTCAACGAGTTCGGCAGCGAAGGCGTCGACGGCGAGATCCTGAAGTCCTGCGCCGATGCGAACTGCCCGGAGGAGAACATCGTCGAGCTCGCCAATGGCTGCATCTGCTGCACCGTCGCCGACGATTTCATTCCGACCATGGAGCAACTCTTGGCGCGCCCGGTGCGGCCCGATCACATCCTGATCGAGACCTCGGGCCTGGCGCTGCCAAAGCCGCTGCTGAAGGCGTTCGACTGGCCGGAGATCCGCTCGCGCATCACGGTCGACGGCGTGATCGCGCTGGCCGACGCCGAGGCCGTCGCGGCCGGCCGCTTCGCGCCGGATCCGGCTGCGGTGGAAGCGCAGCGCGCGGCGGACGACAATCTCGATCACGAAACGCCGCTGTCGGAAGTGTTCGAGGACCAGATCGCCTGCGCCGACATCGTGCTGCTGACCAAGGCCGACCTTGCGGGCGCAGCCGGAATCGAAGCCGCAAAGGCGGCGATCACAGCCGAGATGCCGCGCCGCGTGCCGATGCTGCCGGTCACCGATGGCGCGATCGACGCGCGCGTCATCCTCGGCCTCGGTGCGGCCGCCGAGAATGATCTCGCCGCGCGGCCCTCGCATCACGACGGCGAGGAAGAGCATGAGCATGATGATTTTGCCTCGGTCGTGATCGACCTTCCGGAGGTGGCGGATATCGAGGCACTGGTCGCCTCCGTCCAGAAACTGGCGCGCGAGCAGAACGTGCTGCGGGCCAAGGGCTACATCGCGGTTGCGGGCAAGCCGATGCGCCTGTTGTTGCAGGCGGTCGGTGAGCGCGTGCGCCATCAGTTCGACAAGCCATGGGGTGTGGCTCAACGGCAGTCCAAGCTCGTTGTGATCGGCGAGCATGGCGATATCGACGAGGCCGCCATCAAGGCAGGACTTGGTCTTTCAGGATCTGGCATCTGATGCACGTCGTCTTCCGCGAGAGCCGCGGTCTCGAGGAGACCGCGACGCCAAGAGACATCGGCCAGGACCCGGCCGATCTCGTGGTGCTCTCGTATTCGGATTCCGATTTGGCCGCGTTTGCGGCCGGCTGGCGCCGCGGTCGGGGCAGCCTGCCGTCGCTGCGGCTGGCCAATCTCGCGGAGCTGCGTCATCCGCTGTCGGTCGACACCTATATCGAACGGACGCTGTCGCAGGCGCGGGGCATATTGGTGCGCCTGATCGGCGGGGAGTCCTATTGGGCATACGGGCTCGCGGCGCTCCAGCAACTCGCGCAAGAGCGCAACATCGTGCTCGCCGTGCTGCCGGCCGACGGCCGCGACGACACGCGGCTGGATGCGTACTCGACCCTGCCGGTCTCGACGCTGCGGCGGCTCAAGGTGCTCTGCGACACCGGCGGCCCGGTAGCCGCGCAAGCCGCGATCGCGCAGCTCGCGCTGGCCTCGGGCCTCTATGCCGGCCCGGTCATCGGCGAGATGACCGTGCCCGAGATGGGCTTCTACGATCCCGCGCGCGGTGTCATTGCCGCGCCAGTTGGCGAGGGCAAGCCGCGCGCACTCGTGACGTTCTATCGCTCCTATCTCACGGCCGCCGATACGGGGCCGGTCGACGCCTTGATTGCGGCGCTGCGCGAGAAGGGATTTGACGCCTACGGCGTGTTCGTCACGTCGCTGAAGGCGCCGGGCGTTGCCGACTGGCTGCGCGCGCATCTGGCGCAACATCCTGCGGCGGCGATCGTCAATGCGACGGCGTTCTCGGCCCTTGGCGATGACGGCACGACGCCGTTCGATGCCGCATTCTGTCCGGTGTTCCAGGTCGCGCTCTCGACGGCGCGGCGCGAAGATTGGGCGGAATCACTGCGTGGCCTGTCGCCCGGCGATCTCGCGATGCATGTCGTGCTGCCGGAGGTCGACGGCCGCCTGTTCGCAGGCGTGGTGAGTTTCAAATCGGCCGGTCAGCGCGATCCCGATCTGCAATTCGCGCATCTAGCGCACAGGCCCGACGAAGAGCGCGTCAACGCCGTTGCCATGCGCGTCGCGGCTTGGCGTCGCCTCGCGGAGAAGCCCGCCGGCGAGAAGCGGTTGGCAATCGTGCTGTCGAACTATCCGGGCCGGCCGCATCAGATCGCGCACGCCGTCGGGCTCGACGCGCTGGCGTCGGTCGAGGCGTTGATCTCCGATCTCGCGGAGGTCGGCTTCGACGTTGCGCCGGTCGATGCGCTCGGCGCAAAACTATTGAAGCAGAGCTTGACCTGGAGCGTCGCCGAATATCGCACGGGGCTGGCGCGCCTGCCGCAATCCTTGCAGGACAATCTCGTGCAGGCCTGGGGCGCACCGGAGAACGATCCGAGCTGCCGCGACGGCGCGTTCTACTTCGCTGCGATCCAATGCGGCCGGTCGGTCATCGCGGTCCAGCCCGAGCGCGGCGACGCGGCCTCGCGCGATGCCGATTATCACGATCTCGCCTGCACGCCGCGCCACGCCTATGTCGCATTCTATCTCTGGCTCAGGCAGCAAGGCTGCGATGCTGTCGTGCATATGGGCGCACATGGCACGCTGGAATGGCTGCCCGGCAAATCCGTGGCGCTGTCGCAAGCGTGCTGGCCGGAAGCGCTGATCGGCGATCTCCCCGTCATCTATCCCTTCATCGTCAACGATCCCGGCGAGGCCGCGCAGGCCAAGCGGCGCATCGGCGCGGTCACGATCGGCCATCTGCCGCCGCCGCTTGAGACATCCGCGGTGCCGGAGGGGCTTCGTCGGCTCGAACGGCTGCTCGACGAATATTCGACCGCTGACGGTCTCGATCCCGCCCGTCGCCAGCGCCTGATCGCGTCGATCCGCGACGAGGCGCGCGCGGCGGGCCTCGAAGACGATCTCGGCCTCGATGCAATGGCCGCACCGGCCGAAGCCATCCCGCGGATCGACCGCTTCGTCTGCGACCTCAAGGAGAGCCAGTTCGGCGATGGCCTGCACGTGTTCGGCCGCGGTGCCTGCGGCGAAGCGGAACGCGATGCATTGCGTTCCGCGCTCGCTGGCAAACGCGTCGCGCCGGGGCCGTCGGGCTCCCCGTATCGCGGGCGTCAGGATGTGCTGCCGACAGGGCGCAACCTCTTCGCCGTCGACCCGCGTGCGGTGCCGACGCCGTCGGCGCATGCGCAGGGGATAAAACTCGCCGAAGAGCTGTTGCGCCGTCATCTGCAGAATCACGGCGACTGGCCGAAGGGCCTCGTGGTGGATCTCTGGGGCTCGGCGACGATGCGCACCGCAGGCGAAGAGTTCGCGATGGCGTTGCATCTGGCCGGCCTCGCGCCGCGCTGGGATCACGCTTCCGGCCGTGTCACCGGTTACGACATCATCGCCCCGGCCGAGCTCGGCCGTCCGCGCATCGACGTCACGCTGCGCGTATCCGGCCTGTTCCGCGATGTCTTCGCAGGGCTGGCGCAATTGTTCGAAGCCGCCGCCGAGGCGCTCGCCGCGCGCGAGGACGAGGGCGATGAGAATCCCTATCGCCAGCGTGCGTCCCGCGTGTTCGCGCCGCGGCCCGGACAATACGGCGTCGGGCTCTCGGCGATCCCGGATGCCTTCACGCCGGAGACGCGCGAGGCCGCAGGCGAAGCGTGGCTGTCGGCATCGTCCTGGGCGTTCTCTGCCGATGGCGCGATGCAGCCGGATCGCGCAGGTATCGAACAGCGTCTCGCGTCCGCCGACGCTTTTGTCCACGTCCAGGACTTGCCCGAAACCGATCTGCTGCTCGCCGCCGACTATGCCGCGCATGAGGCAGGCATCGCCGCGGCAGCCGCGCACCTCGGGGCAGGCGCGCCGTCGCTCTATCACCTCGATGCGACGCGGCCCGGCGAGCCGCATGCGCGCACGCTGACGGAAGAGATCTCGCGCATCGTTCGCGCTCGCGCGGCCAATCCGGCCTGGATCGCCGGTATGATGCGCCACGGCTTTCGCGGCGCGGCCGAGATCACCGCGACGCTGGAGCACATGGCCGCCTTCGCGCATCTCGCCGGCGCCGTGCCGCCGCATCTGTTCGACCTCTATTACGACGCGACACTCGGCAACGACGACGTCCGCGCCTTCATGGCGCGCGAAAATCCGTCCGCACTCGCCGCAATGGAAACCTGCTTCACGCGCCTGCACGAAGCCTCGCTCTGGCGAACCCGCCGCAATTCGATTGCAGCGGCGCTGCGGGAGGCCTCATGAGCGCGACCACGGTCAAGGGTTGGTGTCCGGGCGCGCTGCGCCCGATGCAATCGGGCGACGGGCTCGTAGTGCGCGTGCGCCCGTTCGGTGGGCGCCTTGAAGCACCACAAATCTCCGGGCTTGCGGAACTCGCCGAGCGCTTCGGCAATGGTCTGATCGACGTCACGAGCCGGGCCAATCTGCAGATCAGGGGCGTTCGGGAGGAGGGCCATCGTCCGTTGCTCGACGGCCTTGCGCGATTGGCACTGCTCGATCCCGACGCCGACATCGAAGCCAGGCGCAACATCCTGGTGACGCCATTCTGGAGCAACGGCGACGAAACGCAGTCGCTCGCCGCGGAGCTCGAGGAGGCGCTTGCCGATTCTGGCCTGGCGCTTCCCACCAAGTTCGGCTTCGCCATCGATGACGGGCGGTCGCGTGTTCTCGCCGGCGATTCCGCCGACATCCGCATCGAGCGCGACCGCTCGGGCGGTCTCCTGGTGCGGGCCGACGGCGCCAAGCTCGGTCGTTCCGTTGAACGCGGACAGGCCGTGAGCGCGGCGCTGGCGCTCGCAAGCTGGTTCATCATCTCCGGCGGTGCAAACGGCGGGCGAGGGCGCATGGCAGCCCACATCGCATCCGGCGCCGTGTTGCCTCAATCCTTGCGCGGCGAGACCGAGCCGGCGCCGGTGATGGCCGCGGTGCGTCCCGGGCACTATCCGCAAGGCGCGATGGTTGGCGTTGCGTTCGGGCAGATGCTGCACGCGACGCTGCATCAATTCTCTGCTTGCGGCCATGCGCTGCGCATGACCCCCTGGCGGATGGTGCTGAGCGAGGGCAAGCGCGAGATGCCGAGCGCGGCGGGGCTCATCACCGAGCCGTTCGATCCGGCGCTGCGCGTCATCGCCTGCAGCGGCGCGCCGCGTTGCCGCGAAGCCCATGCCGATACGCGCGCGCTGGCCGCGGCGCTGGCGCCGCGCATCCCCGCCGACGCGCGGCTCCATGTCTCCGGCTGCGGCAAGGGCTGCGCCCATTCCGGCGCGGCTGCAGTCACGCTGATTGCGACGCGCGCCGGGTTCGATCTCGTCCGCGACGGCTCGACCCGCGACGCGCCGGTCCTGCGCGGGCTGAACGGCGCCGACATCGTCAGCGATCCCTCCATCCTGGTCGGAGGGAACTGATGCCGCACACCTACGAGACCGACGGCGCTGTGATCTACCGGCAATCCTTTGCCACCATCCGGGCCGAGGCCGATCTCGCGCGCTTCACGTCGGACGAGGAGCAGGTGGTGGTGCGGATGATCCATGCCGCCGGCATGGTTGGCCTCGAGGCGCATATCCGCTTCACCCCTGATATGGCGACAGCCGCGCGCGCAGCCTTGCAGAAGGGCGCGCCGATCCTGTGCGACGCGCGCATGGTCTCCGAAGGCATTACGCGCGCGAGGTTGCCCGCGGCCAATGCCGTGATCTGCACGCTCGGCGATCCCGCCGTGCCCGCGCTGGCGCAGTCCATGCGCAACACGCGCTCCGCCGCGGCCCTGGAGCTGTGGCGGCCGCATCTTGATGGCGCGATCATCGCGATCGGCAATGCACCGACCGCGCTGTTTCATCTGCTCAACATGCTGGAGGATCGCGACTGCCCGCGGCCGGCTGCGATCATCGGCTGTCCGGTCGGCTTCGTCGGCGCGGCCGAATCCAAGGCCGCGCTGATGGCCGATCCGCCGGCACCGGCGCTCACCGTCGAAGGCCGCCTCGGCGGCTCCGCCATCACGGTTGCTGCCGTGAATGCGCTGGCAAGCCGGAGCGAATAGCCATGGGACGCATTATCTGCTGCGGTCTCGGCCCCGGTGATCCTGATCTGATGAGCGTGCGTGCCGATCGTACGGTGCGGGGCGCTAGTCACGTCGCCTATTTTCGCAAGAAGGGCAGGCCCGGTCAGGCGCGCCGCATCGTCGATGGCATGCTGGCTGCGGGCGTTACCGAATATCCCATGGAATATCCTGTTACGACGGAGATCGCTTTCGACAGCCCCGAATATGTCCAGCTGCTCGCCGGCTTCTACGACGAATGGGCCGAGCGCCTGGCGCGGCTTTCGCGCGCCGTCGACGTCGTCGTGCTCTGCGAGGGCGATCCTTACTTTTACGGATCGTTCATGCATCTGCACACGCGCCTGCAAGGCCGCGTCGAGATCGAGGTGATCGCCGGCATTCCCGGCATGGTCGGTTGCTGGAACGGCGTCGGCCGGCCGATCGCGCTCGGCGACGACGTGACGACGGTGCTGATGGGCACGCTGCCCGAGGCCGAGCTCGAACGGCGCATGCGCGATTCCGATGCACTGGTCGTCATGAAGACCGGCCGCAATCTCGCAAAAGTGCGCCGCGCGCTCAGCTCCGCCGGGCGGCTCGCCGATGCCTGGCTGGTTGAGCGTGGCACCATGCCAGGCGAGCGCGTGGTGCGGCTCGCCGAGATCGATGCGGCCGACTGTCCCTATTTCGCGATCGTGCTCGTGCACGGCAAGGGCCGGCATCTGGATGCCGCCGAATGACAGGCACACTGACCATCGCGGGCCTCGGGCCGGGCAGCGACGCGCTGGTGACGCCGGAAGTTTCCGCCGCGCTTGCGACGGCGACCGACATTCTGGGCTATGCGCCCTATGTCGCGCGCGTGCCGCCGCGGCCTGGGCTCACTCTGCATCCATCCGACAATCGCGAAGAGCTGCAACGCGCGAGCGAAGCCCTGCGGCTTGCCGCCGAAGGCGGTCAGGTCGTCGTCGTCTCTTCCGGCGATCCCGGCGTGTTCGCGATGGCATCCGCCGTGTTCGAGGCACTCGAGCAGGCGCCGGAATTTCGTGAGCTTTCGATCCGTGTGCTGCCCGGCGTCACCGCGATGCTGGCGGCCGCCGCGCGTGCCGGCGCGCCGCTCGGCCATGATTTCTGTGCGATCAACCTCTCCGACAATCTCAAGCCGTGGGCAGTGATCGAGAAACGCCTGCGCCTCGCGGCGGAAGCCGATTTTGCCATCGCGATGTACAACCCGCGCTCGGCCAGCCGCCCGGAAGGATTCGGCCGTGCGCTGGCGCTGCTTCGCGAGGCCGGCTGCGGCGAGCGTCTCATGATCTTCGCGCGCGCGATCAGCGCGGCTGATGAAAAGATCGAGATCGTGACGCTGAACCAGGCGACGCCCGAGATGGCCGACATGCGCACGCTTGTCATCGTCGGCAATTCGCAGACGCGCCGCATCGGCCGCTGGGTCTATGCGCCGAGGCGCGCAGAATGACCGAGCCATTGCATCACGTCAGTGACACTCTCGACCCTTTGGCGCTCGGGCAGCTCTGGTCGCGAGATCATGATTACGGGAAGGCCGAGCATGCGCGCCGCGTCGATCTTGGAGCGCGCGCCGTCGCCGCCGGAATTGCGGGCGACGATCCAGGCGATGCCGCGCGTGTGCAGCATCTCCAACTCGCCGTCGAGGGTGAAGGGGCCACGCGATACGATCACATCGGCCGCGAAGGGCAGCGACGCTTCGGGCGGATCGACGAAACGCAGCGTGTAGGCATGTTGCGGCTTGGCCGCGAACGGCGCGATGTGCTGACGGCCGATGGCGAGGAACACGTTTGTCGGCACCTCGGGCAGGGCCGCAACGGCGGCGTTGACGTCGGCGACCTCGATCCAGTTGTCGCCGGACACCCTGGTCCAGGGCGCGCGCTCCAGCGCGATCAGCGGCGCATTGGTGTCCGCGCAGGCCTCGACCGCATGACGGCTCATTTCGGCAGCGAACGGATGCGTCGCGTCGATGACATGCGTGATGCCTTCGCGGCGGATGTAGTCGGCCAGCCCGCTCACGCCGCCAAACCCGCCGATGCGCGTCGGCAGCGGCTGATCGGCGGGCGCGCGGGTGCGGCCGCCATAGGAATAGACGGCATCGATGCCGGCGCGCGCGATCTCCGCGGCGAGCAGGCTCGCATCGGCCGTTCCGCCCAGAATGAGGGCGCGAATCATGTCTGATCCCTGGCTGACTATCATCGGTATCGGCGAAGATGGCCTTGCCGGGCTGTCGGAGGCAAGCCGAAAGGCGCTTGCCAAGGCCGAAACCGTGTTCGGCGGCGAGCGCCATCTTGCGCTTGCCGAAATTGGCAGCCGCGGTCGTCCATGGCCGGTGCCGTTCGATGCGGATGTCGTGCTGAGCTGCCGCGATCGGCCGACGGTGGTGCTCGCCTCCGGCGATCCGTTCTGGCATGGCGCCGGCGCAAGCCTCGCCGAGAAGCTCGATAGCGGCGAATGGATCGCGCATCCCGCACCTTCGACCTTCTCGCTTGCGGCCGCGCAGCTGGGGTGGCGACTCGAATCCACCGTCTGCCTCGGGCTTCACGCCGCACCGTTCGAACGTCTCGTTCCGTATCTGACGCGCGGTGCGCGCATCATTTGCCTGGTACGCGATGGCAAGGCCGGCAGCGATCTTGCGAAATGGCTGACGGAACGCGGCTGGGGCTCCTCGACATTCTGGATTCTCGCCGCGCTCGGCGGGCCGCGCGAAAGTGTCCAGGAGTATCGCGCCAAGGATTTTTCTGATGATCTCACTGGAAACCCAGTGGCAGTAGCCGTGGAGGCGAGGGGCGCACATGGCATTGCTCGCAGCTCGGGCCTGCCGGACGACGTCTTCGTTCACGACGGCCAGATCACCAAGCGGCCGGTGCGCGCGCTTGCGCTCTCGGCGCTGGCGCCGCGTGCCGGCGAGCGGCTGTGGGATATCGGCGCTGGTTCAGGCTCGATCTCCGTGGAGTGGGCGCTGGATGGTGGGACGGCGATTGCGGTCGAGGCGCGCGAGGATCGCGTCGCGAACATTCGCAAGAATGCAGCCGCCTTCGGTCTGGCACATCGGATCACAATCGTCACGGGCAGGGCACCGGAAGCTCTTGCCGGCTTGGAAGCGCCGGATGCCGTCTTCATTGGCGGTGGTCTCGACGAAGTGTTATTTGATGCGATCTGGCCGCGGTTCTCGCCGGGTGCGCGGCTCGTGGCGCATGCTGTGACGCTGGAGACGGAAGCTCTGCTCGGCGAGCTGCATCGGCGTCACGGCGGCGAACTGATGCGGGCCGAAATTTCGCATGCCGCCCCGCTCGGCCGCTATCGGTCGTGGGAGGCAGCACGCCCCGTGGTGCAGTGGAGTGTGGTGCGATGAAGGTCGCCGGACTCGGCTTCAAGCGCGATGTGACGCTGGCTTCGTTGCGCGAAGCGTTGCTCGCTGCGGGCGGTGCGGAAGGGCTTGCGGCGATGGCAACCGTCAGCGACAAGGCCGATACCGAGGCGCTGAAGCAGCTCGCACGCGAATGCGGCGTGCCGATCAGGGCCGTTCCGGTCGCGACACTGGCCGGCATCGACACGCCCACGCAATCGAAGCTCATCGCGGAGAAATTTGGCACCGGATCTGTAGCCGAGGCTGCTGCGCTCGCGGTCGCCGGTCCGCGCGCGCGGTTGATTGCAGCACGGGTTGTCTCGCAGGATCGCACCGCGACCGCCGCGATTGCCGAAGGAGACGGCCCATGACGGTGCATTTCATCGGTGCCGGGCCGGGCGCACCCGATCTGTTGACGTTGCGCGGCCGCGATCTGATCGCGGCCAGTCCGGTTTGTCTCTATGCCGGCTCGCTGGTGCCGGAGGGCGTGCTGGCGCATTGCCCGCCCGGCGCACGTATCGTCAACACCGCGCCAATGTCGCTCGACGAGATCATCGCCGAGATCGCAGGCGCGCATGCGGCAGGCCTGGATGTCGCGCGGCTGCATTCCGGTGATCTCTCAATCTGGTCGGCGATGGGCGAGCAGCTCCGCCGTTTGCGTGCGCTCGGGATTCCCTACTCGGTGACACCCGGCGTTCCCTCGTTCTCGGCTGCCGCGGCCGCGCTGGAGGCTGAGCTGACGCTGCCCGGTCTTGCTCAGACGGTCGTGCTGACGCGCACGCCGGGCCGTGCCAGCGCGATGCCCGAGGGCGAGAAGCTCGCCGCGTTCGCTGCGACCGGCGCGGTGCTCGCGATCCACCTGTCGATCCATCTGCTCGACCAGGTCGTCGCCGAGCTGACGCCGCATTACGGCGCGGATTGCCCGGTCGCGATCGTCTGGCGCGCGAGCTGGCCGGAGCAGCGCATCGTGCGCGCGACGCTTGCAACGCTCGGTGCGTTCGTGGGTGGCGAGATGGAGCGCACGGCGCTGATCCTGGTCGGCAAGACGCTTGGCGCTGCCGATTTTGACGAGAGCCGCCTCTATGCCGCCGATTACGACCGCCGCTACCGGCCGGTCGGTGCCGAGCCGCGCTTTCCGGAGGCGTCGTGATGCCGGCGAGCCTCGTCATCTCCGCGCCGGCCTCCGGCGTCGGCAAGACCACGCTGACGCTGGCGCTCGCCCGCGCCTGGCGCAATCGCGGCTTGAACGTGCAGTGCTTCAAGAGCGGCCCCGACTATATCGATCCCGCCTTCCACGCCGCAGCCACGGGACGCGCCTCCGTCAACGTCGATAGCTGGACGATGGATCATAGCACCATCGCGCATCTCGTCAGCCGTGCTGCCGATGCCGATGTCGTGCTCGCCGAGGGATCGATGGGCCTGTTCGACGGTGTCGCTGCGCGCGGCGTCTCCGGCACGGGAGCGACCGCCGACATCGCGGAAATGCTGGGCTGGCCCGTGGTTCTGGTGATCGATCCCTCCGGCCAGGCGCAGACTGCGGCAGCAATCGCCGCTGGCCTTCGCGATTACCGCGCCGGCGTGCGCTTCGCTGGCGTCGTGCTCAATCGAGTCGCCAGCCCGCGCCATGAGGATCTGGTGCGACGCGCGCTGAACGAGGCCGGCATCGAAGTGTTCGGCGCACTGCCGCGCCATGCCGAGATCAGTCTGCCGAAGCGGCATCTCGGCCTCGTGCAGGCCGAGGAGCAGGCGGAGATCGGCAAGCTGATCGACGAGGCCGCGCGCTTTGTCGCCGAGCACGTCGATCTCGATGCGGTGCTCCACGCGGCAGGCAAATGGTCGCCGCAAGCTGCGGCGAACGGCTTGAACGTGACGCCGCCAGGCCAGCGCATCGCGCTCGCCCGCGATGCGGCGTTCTCGTTCGTCTATCCGCATATGCTGGAAGCCTGGCGCGCGGCGGGCGCCGAGATCGTGCCGTTCTCGCCGCTGGCCGATGAAGTGCCCGACGCGAGCGCCGACGTGTGCTGGCTGCCCGGCGGCTATCCCGAGCTTCATGCAGGAAAGATCGCGGCCAATGCGCGCTTTCGCAGCGGCTTGCGCGCTTTCGCCGAGACGCGGCCCGTGCATGGTGAATGCGGAGGCTATATGGTGCTGGGCGCAGGCCTCACCGACGCCGACGGTATCCGCCATGAGATGTCGGGACTGCTTGGCCTCGAGACCAGCTTTGCCAAGCGCCGCATGCATCTCGGCTATCGTCTTGCCGAACTGGCCGCACCGATGCCGGGGCATCAGCCTGGCGCGCGCCTGCGCGGCCACGAGTTCCACTATTCGACCATTCTCGCCCAGCCCGATACGCCGCTTGCGGTCGTGCACGATGCCACCGGAGCGGTGATTGCCGAAACCGGCTCGCGCCGTGGCCATGCCACCGGCACGTTCTTCCATCTGATCGCGGAGGACCGGTGAGCGGCTTTGTCTCTTTCGTTTCCGCCGGTCCCGGCGATCCCGAGCTCCTCACCGTGAAGGGCGCCGCGCGGCTGCGCGAGGCCGATGTCGTGCTCTATGATGATCTTGCCTCCGGCGCGGTCCTCGATCTCGCCCGGCCCGGTGCCAATCTCGTGGCAGTGGGAAAGCGGGCCGGGCGTCCTTCGACCAAGCAGCACCACGTCAACCGTCTCCTGGTCGACTATGCCGTCACAGGTGCACGCGTGGTGCGGCTGAAGTCCGGCGATGCCGGCATTTTCGGCCGGCTGGAGGAGGAGATCGAGACGCTGCGCGAAGCCGGCATCGGCTACGAGATCGTTCCCGGCGTCACCTCCGCCTGTGTCGCCGCCGCCCAGGCCGGCATTCCCCTGACCCGCCGGTATACCTCCCGCCGGGTGCAGTTCATCACCGGCGCTGACGTCACGGGCGAGCTGCCGCCCAATCTGAATTGGGCGGCACTGGCCGACCCCGAGGCCACGACCGTGGTCTATATGGGCCGGCGCACCTTTCCGGCGCTTGCCGCAAAATTGATCGCGCACGGCCTCGCTCCCAGCACTCCGGCGCTGTTCGCCGAATCTCTCGGGCGTCCCGACGAACGGCTGGTCCGCACCACGATTGCCGAGCTCGCCGAGCAGCTTGGGCGCGGCGGCGCCGCTTCCACTGCGGCCGTCATCCTGTTCGGCGCGCTGGCGCGAGAATATCCGGCATGACGGCTCCGGCAGCGGTTCGCCCCTTGACGCCCGCGATGCGAAAGGGGCACACAAGAGCGGCATGGTGCTCGACGCGGCGCAAAGCGCCGGAGCATAATCGGGAATGGGGATGGGCGGACCCAGTTGCGGCGCCCCAAACCCCAGCCGCCCCCGCGACTGTAAGCGGTGAGGGGCTCCGAACCGCCACTGGACCGCAAGGTCCGGGAAGGCCGGAGAACCCAGTGAACCGCGAGCCAGGAGACCGGCCGTGCACGTTTTGAGGCCAAGGCCGTCGGGTGTGACGGCGGAAAGGAATTGAGCCATGCATATCGAACCCGGGATCGTGACGGGCGCCAAGCTCGTGTTGAGTTACGCAACCGGCATCGCCGCAGGCGGCGTTGCCTTGAAGCTCGCGGTCGAGACCGTGCGCGAGCAGGGCGCCGGCTCGTTCGCGGCGCGGACACTGGCCACCACCGCTCTCGTCTTCGTCTTCTTCGAGATCCTGCCGCACTTCCCGGTTGGGGTATCAGAGGTGCACTTCATCCTCGGCTCGACCTTGTTCCTGCTCTTTGGTGCTGCGCCCGCCGCCTTCGGCCTTGCATTTGGCCTGCTGCTTCAGGGCATGCTGCTGGAGCCAGTCGATCTGCCGCAATACGGCATGAACGTCACCACGCTGCTAGTGCCGCTGTTCGCGATCCAGGCGATCGCCACGCGGATCATCCCTCGCAACACCGCCTATGTCGATTTGAAATACGGTCAGGCGCTGGCGCTTTCGACGACCTACCAGGCCGGCGTGATCGCATGGGTGGCGTTCTGGGCGCTCTATGGCTCCGGCTTTGCGATGAGCAACCTCGCCAGCGTCGGGACGTTCGCTGCCGCTTATGCGCTGGTGATCGTGATCGAACCGCTCGCCGATCTCGCGGTGCTGGCGCTGGCGAAGTCGCTGCGCGGCGTCACCGCGCCCGGCCTCGTCACCCCGCGCCTGCACAACGCGGCGTAAGAGATCAGCGATGGGCGGCCGGTGTGGCCGCCCATCGCGCTCGCGATGCTCACGCTCTCCCTGATCGGCATCGGTTGCGGCGATCCCGCGCAGCTTACGCGCGCCGCCGTTGACGCCATCAACGCCGCCGATCTCATCCTGATCCCGCGCAAGGGGACTGCGAAATCCGATCTCGCCGATCTCAGGCGAACGATCTGCGCCGGTGTGCTCACCAACAAAACGACGCGCATCGCCGAATTCGATCTTCCCGTGCGCGATGCGACCGAGGCGGACTACCGCAAGGGCGTCGACGATTGGCACGATGCGGTGGCCGCGATTTGGTCGCAGACGATAGCTGGGCATCTCGAAGATGAGGGCAAGGTCGCGCTGCTGATCTGGGGCGATCCTTCGCTCTATGATTCTTCGCTGCGCATTGCGCGGCGGCTCGATCCATTGCCGACAATCGAGGTCGTGCCTGGGATCACCTCGATCCAGGCGCTGTGCGCGGCGCATGCGCTGCCGCTCAACGACATCGGCGAGCCGTTTCTGGTCACGACGGGGCGGCGCTTGCGCGAAGGCGGCTGGCCGCAGGGCGTCGATACCGTCGTCGTGATGCTCGATGGCGGCACGGCGTTCCAATCGCTGGATCCAGAAGGCCTGCAGATCTGGTGGGGTGCCTATCTCGGCATGCCCGATCAGATCATCATGTCCGGCGCGCTGGCTGAACTGGGCGCGCGCATTGCCGCCGTGCGGCAGGACGCACGCGAGCGGCACGGCTGGATCATGGACAGCTACATCATCAAACGCAGGCGTTGAGCAGCATGCTTCCCGAATGGGTTACCCAGAACTGCCCCGAGGTCTCCGCTGTTCATCGCGAGGCGGCCATTGCGCGGCAGGCGCAACTGACGAAGCCGACCGGCGCGCTCGGCCGGCTCGAGCAGCTCGCAATCGAGCTTGCGGGCCTGCAGGCCACCGAGCAACCGCGCGCCGCGCGGGTGCCGATCATCATCTTCGCCGGCGACCACGGCATCGTCGCGCAGGGCGTGTCGGCCTATCCGCAAGCCGTCACCATCGCGATGATGACGAATTTTGCTGCCGGTGGCGCCGCGATCTCGGTGCTGGCGCGCGAGCTGGGTTCGAGCCTCGAGGTGGTCGACGCCGGCACGCTGACCGAGGCGCAGATCGCGGGAATCGTCACCGACAAGCCGCGCAGCGGCACCCGCGATTTCAGTGTCGAGGCCGCGCTCACGCCCACGGAATTGGCCTTCGCCTTCGAGGCCGGCCAGCGCGCGGTGGCGCGCGCCGAGGCCGGCCGGCCTGATCTCTTGATCTTCGGCGAGATGGGGATCGGCAACACCACGACCTCAGCAGCGATTGCTGCGAGCCTGCTCGGTGTGAGTGCCGACGAGATCGCGGGCAGCGGCACCGGCGTCGATGCGTCGGGCCGCGCGCACAAGGTGCGGGTGATCGATGCGGCGATCGCGCATCACGGCGTTGCGGGGGCGTCACCCGAAAAAATCCTGTGCGCGGTCGGCGGCCTCGAGATTGCGGCGATCTCGGGTGCGATCATCGCGGCCGCGCAACGCCGCATCCCCGTGTTGATCGACGGCTTTATCGTCTCGGTGGCGGCGCTGACGGCGGTGCGCCTCAACCCGTCCTGCCAGCCGTTCCTGTTGCCCTCGCATCAATCGGCGGAGCAGGGACATCGGCTGGTGTTGCGCGCGCTGAATGTGCAGCCGCTGATCAGCCTCGATCTCAGGCTCGGCGAGGGGTCGGGGGCGGCGATCGCGCTGCCGCTGGTGCGCTCGGCCTGCGCACTTCACAACGGTATGGCGACGTTCGCGCAGGCCAATGTGCCGGATCGGTCTTCTTGATGCGGCTCAAGCCACGCGCTGGTTGACCGACACGACGCGCCAACCGCCCGCCAGCCGGTCGATCCGGGTCAGCGACAGCGGATCGACGACGAAGCGCAGCGCGGCCTCCGGTGTGAGATCGAGCGCGATGCAGAGCGCAGCGCGTATGGTGCCGGAATGGACGACCAGTGCTGCGGAGCCTGCGCCAATCTGGGCCAGGCCCAGGCGGACGCGGGCGACCTGATCCGCAAAGCTCTCGCCGTTCGGCGGCCGTCCGTGCGCGGGATCGCGCCAGACCTGCGCGTAGGCCTCGCCGCCGGTCGCGGCGAGCTCGTCATGCCGATGACCGGTCCAGTCGCCGAAATCCTGCTCTCCGAATTCGCTGACCAGCTCCGGTTCGAGTCCCAGGGCGCGCGCCGTCTCGACCGTGCGCCGCGATGGGCTGGCATAGCCGGCGACATCCGCGGGCAAGAGGCGCCTCAGGGCCGCCAATGCAGCGTGATCGCCGAGGTCGGCCCGCGCATCGGCCGCATGGATCGTCCCGGGCACGCCCGCGACGGCCGCATGCCTGATCAACCAGAGGAAGGTCTCGCCTTCCATGCTCATCTCCAAGGAAGTTGGTTGCTGTGGCCCCAACGCCGCAACTGGCACATTGACTCTGTCTTGGTGGTAATCCTAGATGCTCGCGACGGTTTTCCCGAGAGGGAATGAAAAGGGAATGCGGTGCGGGGAAAATTGTCCCCAATGCCGCGGCTGCCCCCGCAACTGTAAGCGGTGAATCCTTCGTCACGAGCCACTGGGTCCTCGGTCCCGGGAAGGCGACGAAGCGGTCACGACCCGCGAGCCAGGAGACCTGCCGTCAGCCGTGGTCACACGCGAAGATGTCGGTCGGGGAGTACAGACATTCGGCTTCATCGGACGGCTAAGGCCGAAGGTGAAACCTCGTTCGCTGTGACGTGCCACTGACGTCATACCGAGGTTTTCACCTGTGTCTTCCATCCGTATCGCACGACCGCGCCGCGTTCTGCTGGTTTCCGCCGCGTTCACGTCCTTTGCCGCTCTTGGTCCGCCTGCCGCTCTGGCGCAGCAGGCCCGAGAGCCGCTGCCGCCCATCGAGGTGTCGCCCGCCCAGGCCCGCAAGCCGGCCAAACCGGCAGCAGGAACGGCGCAGAGCGCGCGCCGCGCGGCAGCGCGCAGGCCGGCGGCTGTATCCGCAGCGCCAAGACCCGTCACGCCGGATTCGACGCCGCAAACGCCGCTCAACTCCAACGCCGTTGCCGAAAGCGCCTCGCGGCTCGGCCTGACGGTGCGGCAGACGCCCGCGACCGTCGAAGTTGTCTCCGCCGAAACCATGCGCGAGCAGGGCTATCGCACCGTGTCCGAGGTGGCGCAGGGCGCCGTCGGCGTCACCTCCGGCGACAACCCGGCCGAACCTTCCGCCTTCTCCATGCGCGGCTTCACCAACAGCCAGATCAACACGCTCTACAACGGCATCAAGATCGGTCCGCAGAACATGACCTCGCGGATCGTGGATACCGCCAATCTGGAGGCTGTGGAATTCCTCAAGGGCCCGGCCTCGCTGATTTCGGGCGAGGGCGCCGCGGGCGGTGCCATCAACTTCGTCACCAAGCAGCCCCACACCGGACCTGTCCGTAACGATGCCAATTTCTCCTGGGATTCGCTGAACTCGTTCCGTGCCCATTACGGCTCCGGCGGCAGCACCAATGTGCAAGGCCTGGACTATCGCTTCGACATCAGCCGTTCCGCCCTCAACGGCTTTGCCGATGACACCAATGTCAAGACGTTCGGCACGTCCGGCCAGCTCAACTACCGTGTTTCCGACAGCCTCAGGATCTGGGGTGCGGTCGAATATCGTGAAGACCGCTCGAAGGCCTATTGGGGCGCGCCGCTGGTGCCGGTGGCCTTCAGCGGTTCGCATGCGACGACGGGGATCGTCTCCGGCAATTACGTCTCGAATTACAACGGAACGAATCTCGGTGCCGTCACCATCGACGACCGCACCTTCAACACCAATTACAACGTTCTCGATAACCGCAACGTGGCGCAGGAAGTGTGGCTGCGTGGCGGCTTCGAGCTGAAGCTCGCGCCTGACCTCACGCTGAAAAGTCAGGCCTATGGCTATGGCGCGGAACGAACCTGGTTCAACAACGAGATCGAGGCGTTCAATTCCACCACGAACCTGGTCGATCGCGAGCGTTTCTATGTCGCCCACAGCCAGCGGCTGGTCGGCAACATCACCGACCTGATCTGGGATACAAATATTGCGGGCTTCGACAATCGGCTCGTGACGACGCTGTCGTCGAGCTATCTCGATTTCGTCAGGCCCGGTGCGGCAAACTTTCCCGGCGATTCCGTTTCGCTGGTCGACCCCAACCGCGGTTTCTACGGCTTGCTCACGACACAGCAGCAGACCGCGCGCATCGACAACGAGGCGCTGTCATTCGAGGACCGGCTCAAGCTGACGCGCAGCTTCGCGCTGATCGGCGGCCTTCGTGTCGAGCACATCGGGCTCGACCGCAACTCGACCGACAAGAACGGTGTGGAGAAGGTGGGCTTCCCATTCAGGAAAGACTGGGCGCCGGTGACGGGCCGCATCGGCTACACCTGGGAGGCCGTTCCCGGCCTCACCTTCTTCAGCCAGTACGCCACCGGCGCCGACGTCGCAGCCAACAATATCTTCCTGCTCTCGCCCACCCAGCCGCTCGATCTGACCACCGCGCGCACCTATGAGACCGGTGTCAAGCACCTGTTCTGGGACAATCGGGCGGAGTGGTCGTTCTCGGCCTATGACATCCTGCGCAAGAACGTCTATGCGGCCGCCGGCGGCATGCAACTCAACATCGCCGGACGACAGGAGTCGAAAGGCGTCGAGCTTGCCGCCTCGATACGCCCGATCGAGCCGCTGCGGCTGTGGGGCAACATCGCCTATGTCGATGCGCGCTATGCCGACTACAATTTTGCCGGCGGCTCGTTCTCCGGCAACACGCCGCCAAACGTGCCGCGTATCGTCGCCAACGCCGGCGCGTCGTATCGCTTCTTCACACCATGGCCGGTGGAGCTTGGCATCACCGGCCGTCATGTCGGCGACCGCTACAACACCGATGCCAACGTCGTGACGATGAAGGCTTACACCGTGGCCGACGTCTACGCCTTCGTCGACATCCCCAAGACGGCGTTCAATGCGGTCGACCAGGCCCGCCTGACCTTCCGTGTCCGCAACATCACTGATAAGCGCTATGCGATCTGGGGCGATCCGTTCTATCCGGACCAGATCCTCCTGGGCGCGCCGCGCACCTACGAGATCTCGGCCGCGTTCAAATGGTGAGGCCCTGAGCGCATGATGGGCGCGATCGTCCTCACGCATCGCTGGCTCGGCATCGCGTTCTGCCTGCTGTTCGCGATGTGGTTCGCGACGGGAATCGTGATGCACTTCGTCCCGTTTCCGTCGCTGACGGAAGCGGAGCGATTTGCCGGACTTGTGCCGGTCGATCGCGACGGGACGAAGATCTCGGTCGCGGACGCCGTTGCGGCGAGCGGGATTGCCGATGCCACGCGTGTTCGGCTGATCCAGCGGAGCGATGGACCGGTCTACGTCGTCTCGGGCTCCACAGGTTCGCGAGCGGTTCGCGCCTCCGATGGAGGAGACGCGCCGGTAACATCAGCCGATGTCGCGCTCACCATCGTGCAAGCTTATTCACGTCAGCGCGGGCTCGACGCGCCGCGCGCCGCGATCGTCGCGCAGTCGGACTACGATCAGTGGAGCGTGCCGAACGGTTTTGATCGGCATCGCCCCTTGTTTCGCGCCGCTCTCGGCGATGCCCCTGGAACGGAGGTCTACGTTTCGTCGCTGACCGGCGAAGTCGTCCTGGATACGACGCGCAGCGAGCGCGCGTGGAACTGGGCCGGCAGCGTGCTGCACTGGATCTATCCGACAATTCTCCGCAGCAGCTGGGCGCTGTGGGATCGCGTGGTCTGGACGCTGTCGCTGCTGGCCCTGATCGCAGCATTGCTTGGCGCGGTGCTCGGAATCGTGCGTGTGAAAATGCGGGGACGCCAGCTCTCGTCGCCCTATCGTGGCTGGCACGCCCTGCATCACATCATCGGTCTCGTCGCGACCGTGTTTGTGCTGACCTGGATCTTCAGCGGCTGGCTGTCGATGGATCACGGCCGCCTGTTCTCGCGCGGGCAACTGACTCCGACAGAGGCCGGCGTGGTCGATGCCGCCCCGGATTGGCGAGACGCGTCGTCGCTCGATCCGCAGCCAATATCGCCGTTGGCCCGCGAGGTCGAATGGTTCGCCTTCAACGGCCATGTCTATCGGCGCGACCGGGTTGGTCTCGGCCGTCAGGCGTTGATCAGGGCAGGGGACGCGCCGCGCGATGGACCGGCGTCATACCTGGATAGGCAGGAGATCGGCGACCTGACGGCGCGCCTTGGCGCCGGCTGTGCCGCACCGCTTCTGCTCGCCGGCAACGACGGCTATCCGGCGCAATCCGCACTTCCGGGGGCTCCAGTCTACCGCACGACCTGCGGCGATCTCTGGTTCGATGTCGATGCTGCCGATGGCAAGCTGCTGCAAAGGCTGGACCCGTCGCGCCGCGTCTATCGCTGGCTCTACAGTGCGCTGCACACGCTCGACTTCCCGATTCTGCTGGCTCATGCGCGGCTGCGTGACGCTCTCATTGTCGGGCTCTGTACGCTCGGGCTGATGTTCTCCATCACCGGCATCGTCATCGGTTGGCGGCGCTTGCGGGCATGGCTGGCGAGCGCATAGCCAGTCGCGAAATCTCCGTACCCGGCGCGACCCGTTCGGCGCGCCGGGTTATCCACCAGCGGCCGGTGATGTCCTCGCTTACCGACCGTACAATAAAGAGAGGCTGAGCCGACCTGCGTGCATAGCTCTTGGTCAGTGCTGTCTCCCGCACCGCCGACCGATCGCCTGCAAATTAGACAAATGGCCTTGTGCGATCCGATTGCAGTGCAACGGGCGCTTCTATTTGCCTCGAAGAATCCAAGGGTGCGCTGCACATTTTGACTTCGCGGCCTTCTGCTCTCTGCGCGAGCAGCGCTGCACGGAAACGTGCAGCCGATGCTGCGCCGCGCAAGGCCGGTGGCTTGCTAGCGCTTTGGTTTGCGACAACTCTGACCCTATCCCGCGGCCATCGCTCTGTCGCACGCTCGCACGTGATGGCATGACAGGGAATGATGATGAACGTCACGCGTAGCTGATTGTGCAGATGAGCGATCCCGGCAATCATTGGGAGGTCGGCACCGATATCGGTGGCACCTTCACCGACATCATCGCGATCCGGCGCGATTCCGCGGAAGCGCGGATTGCGAAGGTGCCGTCGCGCCCCGACGCACCGGTGCAAGCGATGCTGGAGGCGATCGAGGCGGTCGGCCTGCGCAAGAGCGAGGTGAAGCGCTTCGTCCACGGCACCACGCGCGTGACCAACGCGATCGTCGAGAACCGGCTGCCGAAGGTGGCGCTGGTCGCGACCGAAGGCTTTGCCGACGTGCTCGAGATCGCGCGCTATCGCCGCCGAGACCTCTACCGGCTCGACATTCCGCCGAAATCGCCGCCTCTGGTGCCGCCTGAACGCTGCTTTGGGCTCGCCGAGCGCCTCGATCATGAGGGGCGGGTGCTGAAGGCGCTCGAGGAAGCGGAGGTCGAACGCCTGGTGGCGTGGCTGAAGGGGACCGGCGTGCAGAGCGTCGCAGTCGCGCTCCTTCACGCTTATGCCAATCCGGTGCATGAAAAGATGCTGGGCGAGCGGCTCAAGGATGTGGTCGCTCACGTCTCGCTCTCACACGAGGTCAACCCCGAGGCGCGCGAATATGAGCGAACCTCGGCGACCGTGTTCAACGCCGCCGCGATGCCGATCGCGGTGGAATATCTCAGCGAGCTGGAACAGCGGCTGCCGATCGGGCCCGGCCTGCAGGTGTTTCACTCCGCCGGCGCCATGGTGCCGATTTCGGCGGTGAAGCAGCGTCCGCTGGTGATGGCGATGTCGGGCCCGGCGGCCGGCGTCTCGGCGTCGGTCAGCATTGCGCGCCAGCTCGGCTGCGCGCGGATGCTGACCTTCGACATGGGCGGCACCACGACGGATGTGTGCCTGATCGTCGACGGCCAGGCCGAGATGACCGACGGCCGCATGCTCGGCGACAAGCCGCTGCGCCAGCCGATGCTCGCGGTGCACTCGATCGGTGCCGGCGGTGGATCGATCGTGCGCAACGGTCCCGGCGGGCTGACGGTCGGGCCGGAGAGCGCCGGTTCCGAGCCGGGCCCGGCCTGCTATGGCCGTGGCGGCACGGAGCCGACCATCACCGATGCCAATGCGGTGCTCGGCTATCTCAATCCTGAGACCAAGCTTGGCGACCGTATCGGCATCGACATCGCGGCCGCAAAGCGCGTCATCGCGCCGATTGCCCGCGCGCTCGGGCTGAGCCTGACGGAGACGGCGCTCGGCATCATCAAGGTCGCGAACGCGACCATGGCCCGCGCGCTCCGCCGCGTCACGGTCGAGCGCGGCATCGACGGGCGCGATTGCACGCTGCTGGCCTTCGGCGGCGGCGGCCCGATGCATGCCGCGGGCCTTGCCGATCTCTACGGCATTGCGGAGGTGGTCGTGCCCAGTGCCTCGAGCGCATTCTCGGCGCTGGGCTGCCTCACCGCCGATTTCAGCTTCCTGCAGCAGCAGACCCTTCGCGCCGCCCTCGACGGCATCGATCTCGCCCGCGCCTCGGAACGGATCGAGGCCCTGATTGCCGATGCCTCGGCGCCGCTTCTCGCCAACAATGTTGCGAAGGCCGAGATCCAGGTCGAGCCGGTGGCCTTGATGCGCTACGCGGCGCAGAACGACGCCATTCCGGTATCCTTCACGCTGCCGCTCGACGTCGCCAGGCTGAAGCAGGACTTCCTGACGCGGCATCATGAGCTGTTCGGCTATGCGACCGGCGAGCCCTGCGTCATCGAATCGGTGCGGGTGCAGGCGCGTCGCCCGTCGACGACAATTGTCAGCCGGCCGGCGACTGCGGCGAGGGCAGTGTCTATGAGCACGCGCACCTGCTCGTTCGACGGCTTCCACGATATCGCAACCGAGATCGTCGACCGCGCCTCGCTCACCGAGACCATCAATGGTCCCGCCATCATCGAAGACGCCTGGTCGACAGTGGTGGTGCCGCCGGGCTGGCAGGCAAAGCCCGATACATCAGGCAATTTGTTCCTGACGCGGAGGGCGGCATGAAGCTCGATCCGTTCGTCGTCGAGGTCATCAGGCACGGGCTCTCCGCCGCGGCCGAGGAGATGAGCCTCGTCATGACGCGCTCGGCGCGCTCGCCGCTCTTGCGCGAGGCGGGCGACCTCTCGTCGGCGATCACCGACGGCCACGGCGGCCTGGTCGGGCAGGGCCGCGACATTCCGATTCATCTCGGCGCGATGGCCTACACCATCCCCGAACTCTTGAAGGTGATGCCGCGCGATGGCCTGAACGACGGCGACGTCGTCATCTACAATGTCGGCGCGCTCGGCGGCAATCATCTCAACGACGTCAAGGTCGTGCGTCCCGTCTTCTTCGACGGCGAGATCGTCGCCTTTGCAGTCAGCCTCGCGCATTGGCCAGACATCGGCGGCACCTGGCCTGGCAGCTATTTCGCCAAGGCGGTCGATACGTTCCAGGAGGCGATGCGGATTCCGCCGGTGCTGATCGCAACCGCAGCCGGCCTCAACGCGCCGATCGTGCAGCTGCTCAAGGCCAATGTCCGCGATGCCGAATCCTGCGAGGGCGACCTTCTTGCCCAGATCGCGGCGACCAAGGCCGGCGAGAAGCGCATCGTCGAGCTCTGCCGCGAGCATGGCAAAGCGGTCTTCATGGCGGCGCAGTCGCGCCTGCACGACCTCTCCGAAATCGAGATGCGGGAAGCGCTGCGCGATCTGCCGGATGGCATCTATGAGGGCGAGGATTATCTCGACGACGGCAGCGCGAACAACGCGCCGGCGCGCATCCATGTCAAGATCACCATCCGCGGTGACGAAGCGACCTTCGACCTTTCCGGAAGTTGCGACCGCGTCTCCAATTTCTGCAACACGACGCCATTCATGGCGCGCTCGGCGGTCGCCTATGCCGCGCGCATCATGAGTGGGCGCGACATGCAGCAGAATGCCGGCGCGCTGCGGCCGCTGACCATCATCACGCGCCCGGGCTCGATCCTCGAGCCCGGCTGGACCGCCTCCGTTGCCGCCGGCAATCACGAGACCTCCATGCGCATCGTCGATGCGATTTTCCGTGCCATGCAGGACACCATTCCCGAGCGCCTGTCCGCGGGCGGTGCGACCACCGCGGGTGTGCTGTTCTTCGCCGAGCCGCGGCCGAACGGGTCGTGGAAGATGCTCTATGAAGTCCATGGCGGTGGCGAAGGCGCGCGGCACGATCGGGCCGGCACGTCCGCGACCCGCGTGCATCTGTCCAACACCTCGAACACGCCGGTCGAGGTGATCGAGGCGAATTACGCGATCCGGCTCGAGCAGCAGGCCATCCGCCGGAATTCCGGCGGCGCGGGCGCGCATCGCGGCGGTGACGGCTCGGTCCGCACCTACCGCATCCTGGCGCCCTCGATGCACCTGACCACCTGCGTCGAACGCATGGTGATGGCGCCGTGGGGCATGCAGGGCGGCTCTCCCGGCAAGGCCTGCCGCATCTCGCTGGTCCGGCAGGGCGCCAACGTCGCCATCGACGGCAAGTCGAACCTGGTGTTGCAGCAAGGTGATCTCGTCACGATCGAGATGTGCGGTGGCGGTGGCTACGGCGCCGTTCCGGCGGAGTGAGGCAGTGGCGATGAGCAGATTGTTGCGAACTGGGCTGAATGCGGGCGAGGCTGCGCCGATGGCCGTGGTCGGCGGCGAGGGCGTCTACTTTCACCTTGCGGACGGCCGCAAGCTGATCGACGGCAGCAACACCGGAGGCGGTCTCGGCCATCGCCATCCCGCCATGGTGGAGGCGATCCGCCGTGCGGCCGATACGCCCGTCGTCAACGAGGGGTGGACCTGGGTCGGCCGCGAGCAGGCCGCCGACGATCTGATGGCCACCGCCTTCAAGGGCGAAGAGGACTGGGTCGGCGCGGTGCGCTTCTGCATCAGCGGCAGCGAGGCCAATGACATGGCGCTGTCGCTCTGCCAGGCGCTGACGCAGCGCTCGGCGCTGGCAACGCGCGAGCGCGCCTATCACGGCATCACTGGGCTGTCGCGCAGCATGACGGTGCAGCCGCAATGGCACGGTGGCCTCGCGGTGCACGCCGGCGGCTCGAAACTACCGGCACCCATGGCGCCGGTGCGGATCCTGCCGGCGCCGGATGGGGCGATCTATGGCGCGCCGGCCAACAACACCCCGCCCAGCGAATATCTCGCGGACGCCCCGCGCCTGCTCTCGGACACGGCGGCGACGATCATCGACTACACGCAAGGCGGCATCTATTACGACGGCGCCTATCAGGATGAAGTGGCAAAGCGCGCGCGGCAGGCCGGCTCGTACTGGATCGCGGACGAGGTCGTCACGGGCGCCGGCCGCGCGGGCCGCTGGCTCGCGTTCCAGGGCGCGCAGAGCCGGCCCGATATCGTGACGCTCGGAAAGTCGCTCGGCGGCGGCGCGGCGGCCGTTGCCGCTGTCGTGGTGTCCAAAGACATCGTCGAGCGGCTGAAGGGCACGAGCTGGCAGAACTACGGCACGCTGCGTGGCCATCCGATTAGCATGGCGGCGGTGAGCGCTTATCTGAAGGTCATCAGTGAGGACAGGATTCTGGACCACGTGCAGAATCTGGAGAAGCTGTTCACCCGCCGCCTCCTCGCAATAGCGCAAAAGCACCCCAGCGTGCAGCGCGTGGCCGGGCAGGGGCTGCACTGGACGGTGGAGCTGCATGGCCCGGATTGGCGCAGCTGGCATGCCGACACCACCGAGGTGCCGATCGCTTCGCGCGTCGCGGAGCGCGCACTGGAAGCCGGAGCCGTGATCGGCACCAGCGGCGAGCAGACCTCGCTGTTCCTGGCGCCGCCGCTGGTGATCTCCGAGCGCGAGGCGACGCTGCTGCTCGATGCGCTCGACCACGGCCTCGAAATTGCCGATAAGGAGCACGGGTGATCGCGGACCACGCAGCACCTCGTCGTTCGCCGGCCTGGCCGGCGGATGAGCCGTGGCATCTCGCGATGCCGGAGGGGACGCTCTACGACGCGCTGGCGCGCGCTGCAGGTGAACGGCCAACGCATCCGGCCACAATGTTCTACGGGGCGAGCCTGAGCTACGCCGAGCTGCGCGACCGGGTCGATGCCATGGCCGGCTTTCTGCAAGGCGTTTGCGGAGTGAAGCGCGGCGACCGCGTCATGATCGCGCTGCAGAATTCGCCGCAATACGTCATCGCTTACTATGCGACGATGCGGGCGAACGCCGTGATCGTGCCGGTCAATCCCATGAACAAGACCGCCGAGATCGCGTATCTCGCCGTGGACAGCGGCGCCAGGGTTGCAATCATCGGCAGCGAGCTAAGCGATGTGTTTGCACCGCTGGTGGGCGAGGCGATTACGCATGCGATTGTCGCGCAGTACCGCGACGAAGTTCCAGCCGCGACGCCCTACACACTGCCATCATGCGTGACCGAAGCGCCGTTGGAGCCGCCGTCATCGCCGGGCTGGTATTCGTGGTCGCCCGCGATAGTGCAGGGCCTGCAGCCGGGTGCGATGGAGGCGGGGCCGGACGATCTCATGATCCTGCCCTACACGTCCGGCACGACGGGTAAGCCCAAGGCGTGCATGCACACCCATCGCAGCGCGCTGTTCACCGCCGTGTTGCAAGCGCGCTGGTATGGGCTCAATGGCAGCGACGTGATGACCGGCTTCATGCCGCTGTTCCATGTCGCGGGCATGCAGGGCTCGATGAATGCCGCCATCGTCTCCGGCGCCACGCTGCTGCTGATGGCGCGTTGGGACAAGGATCTGCTGCCGGATTTGTTCGAGACCTATGGCGTCACGTTCTGGAACGCTGCGCCGACCATGATCGTGGATGTGCTCGCCAGCGCCAGCTTGCGCGACAAATGTTTTGCGAAGCTCAAGGTGCTGACTGGTGGCGGCGCGGCGATGCCGACAGCCGTCGCGGAACGGCTGAAGGGGCGGTTTGGGCTCGATTTCGTCGAGGGCTACGGCATGACCGAGACGATGTCTCCGACGCACCTCAATCCGATGGCGGCGCCGAAGCGGCAGTGCCTCGGCATCGCCGTGCACGAGACCGACGCCAGGGTGATCGATCCCGAGAGCCTGATCGAGCTCGACGACAATGTCGTCGGCGAGATCATCGTGCACGGGCCGCAGGTGCTGCAGGGTTACTGGAACAGGCCGGAGGCGGATGCCGAAGCCTTCATCGAACGGGACGGCAAGCGGTTCCTGCGCACGGGCGATCTCGGCTACCGCGATGCCGACGGCTATTTCTTCGCCGTCGACCGCCTCAAGCGCATGATCAATGTCAGCGGCTTCAAGGTGTGGCCGGCCGAGGTCGAGGCGACGATGTACCAGAACCGCGCCATCCGGGAATGCTGCATCGTTTCCGCGCCGGACGGCTATCGCGGTGAGACCGTCAAGGCGCTGGTGGTGCTCGATGACGCCGCGCGCGCGACGACGTCGGAGGGCGACATCGTCGGCTGGGCGCGCAGCGCGATGGCGAGCTACAAGGCGCCGCGCGCCGTCGTCTTCGTCGAGTCCCTGCCGCGCACCGCCAGCAACAAGATCAACTGGCGGCTGTTGCAGGATGCCGAATGGGGGCGGACGGCATGAAAGCTGCTTGGCTGGAATATCGGCACGGAGCCGCGTTATGCTCGGCGCTGCGGAAGATCCTGCAAGCCGACGCTTCCCCCCAGACATCACCAGGAACTCGCTGATGCGCATCGTCAATGTCGCCGCCGCCCAGATGGGCCCGATTCAGAAAGCCGACAGCCGCGAGGCGGTGGTCAAGCGCATGATCGCGCTGATGGACGAAGCCAAGAGCAAGGGTGCCGACCTGATCGTCTATCCCGAGCTGGCGCTGACGACGTTCTTCCCGCGCTGGTACGTCGAGGACCGCGCCGAGTTCGACATCTGGTTCGAGCGCGAAATGCCGAACGCGGCGACCAGGCCGCTGTTCGAGCGCGCGGCGCAGCACGGAATGGCGATGAATTTCGGCTATGCCGAGCTGACGCCCGATGGCCACCACTTCAACACCGCGATCCTGACCGACAGAACCGGCAGGATCGTCGGCAAATACCGCAAGGTACATCTGCCTGGCCATGTGGAATACGACAGCAAGCGCTCGCATCAGCACCTGGAGAAGCGTTATTTCGAGCCGGGCGATCTCGGCTTCAAGGTCTGGCGCGAGCTCGGCGGCATCATCGGCATGGCGATCTGTAACGATCGCCGCTGGCCCGAGACCTATCGCGTCATGGGCCTGCAGGGCGTCGAGATGGTTCTGATCGGCTACAACACGCCGTCCGTGAATGCGGAGAAGAGCGAGGAGGGCGTCGAGAAGCGCCTGTTCCACAACCGCCTTTCGGTGCAGGCCGGCGCCTATCAGAACGCGACCTGGGTGGTCGCCGTCGCCAAGGCCGGCGTCGAGGACGGTCATCCCCTGTTCGGCGGCAGCCTGATCGTCGATCCCAATGGCGAGATCGTTGCCGAGGCCAAGACGGATGACGACGAGGTGCTGGTCCATGCCTGCGACCTCGATGCGACGGCGTTCGGCAAGACCACCATCTTCGATTTCGCCCGGCATCGCCGCATCGAGCATTACGGTCTGATCACCAGCCAGACCGGCGCGGTGCCGCCGCCGGAGACGTGACGCCGATGGCTGACAAGGGCATATCCTTGCGTGAACTCGATCCGCGCGATCGCTACAAGCTGCTTTGCGGCGTGGTGGTGCCGCGGCCGATCGCGCTGGTGACGACGCTGGATGAGAACGGGGCGGCGAATGCCGCGCCATTCAGCTTCTTCAACGTGTTCTCCGAAAGTCCCGCGCTGATCGTGCTCGGCCTGCAGCACAAGCCGGATCACTCGCCGAAGGACACCACCCGCAACATCCATCGCGACGGCGAGTTCGTGGTGCACATGGTGGACGAGGCGCTGTCGGTCGCGATGAACGACTGCGCGGTCGATTTCCCCTCCGGAGACAGCGAGGTCGCCGCGACCGGCCTGGCGACGCTACCTTCGGTCGACGTGAAGGTGCCGCGTCTCGCCGCGGCGCCCTTCGCGCTGGAATGCCGGCGCCATGTCGTGATGACCTTCTCGCCCGATCGCGAGCTCCTGGTCGGCGAGGTCTTGCGGGTTCACGCCCGCGAGGGGCTAGTCGACACCGCCAACATGTATGTCGATCTCGACGCTTACCGGCCGATTGGCCGCATGTTCGGCAATCTCTACACCACGCAGCGGGATACGTTTGCCCTTGTCCGCGAGAGCCATGCGCAATGGCTCGCGCGCCAGGACACCAACGAGCTGAAGGACGCCTAGTGAGCCGAGAACTGCACCGTACCCAGCGCCATGCTGACGGCCGCCTGTGTCGGGTCGATGACGGGAATCCGCAGCGCGTCTTCCAGCGCACGGCGGTGGCGGGCCATGCCGGCGCAGCCCATCACGATGGCACGGGCGCCGTCCTCGTCGCGCAGCGCGCGGCCGACCTCGATCATCTTGGCGAGTGTACCTTCGCCCGAAGCGGTTTCGGCGACGCTCATGTTCAGCGGCCGCTCGCCGGAAAAGCGGTCGGTCAGGCCCATCTGCCTGAGATAGCGCATGTGACGCGGGATCGAACGCTGGGCGATCGCGATGACGCCAAAAGTCTCCGCGCGGGAAAGCGCCGTCAGCACGCCGCACTCGGCGATGCCGAACACGGGGCGGTCGGTGCCTTCCCGGCAAACTTGCAGCCCGGGATCGCTGTAGCAGGCGATGACGAAGGCGGCCGAGCTGTTGTCGCTTTCGACCAGCTTTCGCAGTGGGATCGCAACGCTGTCTGCGTCCGCCTGGCTTTCAATGCCGAACGGACCTTCGGCCAGCGTCTGGCAGACCACTTCCGGCCCGCCCTCGAAATCGAGCGGCTTCAACGCATCCTCCAGCCCCTGCGTGACCTTGTGGTTGGAGTTCGGGTTGATGACGAGAATGCGCGGCCGGGACATGATGATCTTCCTGCGAGATTTAGCGAACGTACCTTGAGCCTATCACGGAGTGCCTCATGACTGAACCCGCTTACGACATGATCATCCGCGGCGGCCGCGTCGCCACCACCACAGACGTCTTCGAGGCCGACGTCGCCATCTCCGGCGAGACCATTGCGGCCATCGGCCGCGGGCTTCCGCCCGCAAAGCGCGAGATCGACGCGCGCGGCAAGCTGGTGCTGCCCGGCGGCGTCGACAGCCACGCGCATATCGAGCAGCTGTCGGCCGCCGGCATCATGAACGCCGACACGTTCGAGAGCGCGACCGTCTCTGCCGCTTTCGGCGGCACCACCACGGTGATTCCGTTCGCGGCTCAACATGTCGGCATGAAGCTGCCTGAGGTCGTCGCGGACTATCACGCCCTGGCGAAGAAGGGTGCGGTGATCGACTACGCCTTTCACATGATCATTGCGGACGCGACCAAGGAGACGGTCGAGGAACACATTCCCGCGCTGGTGAAGCAGGGCCATGCCTCGATCAAGATCTTCATGACCTATGACCGCCTCAAGGTCGATGACGAGCCGCTGCTCGACATCCTGCTCGCGGCGCGTCAGTCCGGCGCGATGTTATGCGCCCATGCCGAGAACCACGGCATCATCGCCTGGATGGTGAAGCGGCTGCTGTCGCGCGGCTACACCATGCCGAAATACCACGCCGTCAGCCACGCCCGCGTGTCGGAAGCCGAGGCCTTCACCCGGCTGATCGGCATGGCGGCGTTGATCGACCAGCCGATCATGATCTTCCATGTCTCGACCGCCGAAGGCGCCAAGGTGATCCGCGACTCGCGCGGGCAGGGGCTCAAGGTCTTTGCCGAGACCTGTCCGCAATACCTGTTCCTGACCGCCGCTGATCTCGACAAGCCCGGCGCGGAAGGCGCCAAATGGATGTGCAGCCCGCCGCCGCGCTCGCATGCCGACCAGAAGGCGCTGTGGCAGGCGCTCTCGCTCGGCGATCTCCAGACCATCTCGTCGGACCACGCGCCGTATCGCTATGACGAGACCGGCAAGCTGCGCGCCGGCCCCAATCCCACCTTCAAGCAGGTCGCCAACGGCCTGCCGGGCCTGGAGCTGCGGCTGCCGCTGTTGTTCGACGCGATGGTGTCGAAGGGCCGGCTGGGCCTGGAGAAATTCGTCGAGCTGACCGCGACCGCGCCCGCAAAGATCTACAACCTGCATCCGCGCAAGGGCTCGATCGCCGTCGGCGCCGACGCCGATATCGCGATCTGGGATCCCAACCGCGAGGTCACCATCGCCGACGAGATGATGCACGACCTCGCCGGCTACACGCCGTTTGCGGGGCGCAAGCTGAAGGGCTGGCCGGTGTCGGTGCTGTCGCGCGGCCGCGTGATCATCGAGGGCGACAAGTGCCTCGCAAGCGCCGGCAGCGGAAAATTCCTGGCGCGCAGCGGCGGCGAGGCGGCCACGCCGACCGGTCGGCTCGTTGCCGACATGGATCCGGAGCGGAATTTCGGAGCAAACCTGCTGTGACGGCGGATCGCGCGCGATGAGGATCGTTATCTTCGGCGGCACCGGCTTTGTCGGCCTCAATCTCGCCGAGGTGCTGCTCGCGCGCGGGCATGAGGTGACGCTGTATGATCGTAAGCAACTGCCGGCTGGAGCGGAGCGATCCTTTGCCGACTACCGGGAGCGGCTCACGATTATTCAGGGCGAGATCTCGGACGTCGAGAGGATCGAAACGCTTGTAAAGCAGGGCTTTGACGCGATTGTCCTTGGCGCTGCCATAACTGCCGGGGATCAGCTCGAGCGGTCCACGACCTCGAGCATTCTCGAGATCAATGTGATGGCTCAGTTCCCGATTCTGAGCGCTGCGATCCGCCGCGGTGTTCGGCGTGTGATCAATCTGTCGTCAGCATCTGCCTATGGAGCCGCGGGGCAACGCTATCCGATATTGGACGAGGAGACGCCGTGCGATCCCGTCTCCTTCTACGCCGTCAGCAAATTCACGTCAGAGAGATCCGTGGCGCGGCTTGCCGAGTTGTGGGGAGGCGATTTTCTGAGTGTGCGCTTAAGCGCAGTGTTCGGTCCGTGGGAACGCATCGGGAAGGTGCGCGATACGCCCAGCCTCCAGTTCCAGATCCTTGCTGCATTCGCTCGCGGCGAACCGGCGCTGCTGCCGGCGCCAGGCATCAAGGATTGGACCTACGCGCCGGACGCTGCCGAGGCCGTGGCTGTGCTGATCGAAGCTGAGCGACCGCGCCACCGGCTCTACAATATCTCCAGCGGCGCGGCCTGGTCGGCGCTGCAATGGGGCGAGGCTTTTGCGGCCCTGCATCCCGGGCTGGAGTGTCGGCTGGCGGAGCCGGGCGAGAAGACCTTCATCAAGCTTCATGGGGGCGATCGCGCGCCGCTCTCAGTGACGCGAATGGCCGACGAATTCGGCTGGCGCGCGCGGTTCGGCTGTGCGGAGTCAGCTGCCGCGATGAGCGCCTGGTGGATGCAGTACAGGGAGGGGATCTGAGATGCGGCTGCAGGGGCGCACGGCCATCATTACCGGCGCAGGCTCGGGCATCGGCCGCGCCAGCGCAAAACTGTTCGCGGAGGAGGGCGCGCGCCTTGCTTTGGTCGATCGTGACGCCGCGGGCCTCGAGGAAACGCTGAGCCTTATCGGCGAAGCGACGACGCATATCGGCGACGTCGGCGATGGCGCATTCGCCGAAACCGTCGTCGGCGACGTCGTGGCCCGGCATGGCCGGCTCGATATTCTCATGACGGCGGCTGGCTTCTCCTGTGGTGGCACGGTGCTGACGACGAGCCTGGACGACTGGGATGCGGTGTTCCGCGCCAATGTCGGCGGCACCTGGCTGTGGGCGCGGGCCGCGGTGCCGCAGATGCAGCGGCAGAACAGCGGCTCGATCATCACGCTGGCATCGCAGCTCGCCATTGCCGGCGGCAAGGGTAACAGCGCCTATATCGCCGCCAAGGGCGCGATCGTCAGCCTGACGCGCACCATGGCGGTGGATTTCGCCGCCGACGGCATCCGCGTCAACGCGATCGCTCCCGGTGCGATCGACACGCCGATGCTTCGCCGCAGCTTTGCCCGCCACGCCAATTCGGACGAGGTGCGCGAGGCCTCGCGCAACCGCCACGCCATGAAGCGCTTCGGCGTGCCTGAGGAGATCGCGCAAACCGCACTGCATCTCGCGAGCGATGCTTCGTCGTTCACGACCGGCACCGTGATGGTGGTCGACGGAGGCTGGCTCGCGGCATGAGTGAGACGCTGACCCAGCTCGAAGCCGACATTCACGCCGATCTCGCTCGGATCGCGCATCCCGGCGCGGCGTGGCTCGAACCGAAAGCGGGGCCAGACGGCAAGCCGGCGCTGGATGTTCTCATCATCGGCGCCGGCCAGTCCGGCATCGCCATCGGCTTCGGCCTGCTGCGCTCGCGCGTCAGCAACATCCTGCTGATCGACAAGGCCGAAGAGGGCAAGGAGGGCCCGTGGCTCACCTACGCCCGGATGCCGACGCTCCGCAGCCCGAAGGACTACACCGGGCCCGACCTCGACATCCCCGGCCTGACGTACCAGTCCTGGCACGAGGCCCGCTTCGGCAAGGCGAGCTGGCAGGAGCTCGGCCTGATCGCGCGCGAGCATTGGGCGGAGTATCTGCTCTGGCTGCGGCGCACGGTCGGCTTGCCGGTGCGCAACGCTTGCGAGCTCAAGGAGATCGCGCCGGCGGCTGACGGCCTGCTCGCTGCGCGCGTGAAACGGGCAGGAGAGGTCGAAACGCTCTATGCGCGGAAGATCGTGCTTGCGACAGGGCAGGAGGGCATGGGCGGCTGGATGATTCCGGAGCAGCTGGTGCATCTGCCGGCGAGCTCTGTTGCAACCGTCGCCGACGACATCGATTTCGAAAGCCTGCGCGGCAAGCGCGTCGCCGTGATCGGTGCCGGCGCCTCCGCTTTCGACAATGCGGCGACTGCGCTGGAGGCCGGTGCCGCTGAAGTGCGCCTGCTGTGCCGACGCGCTCAGATCCAGGTGATCCAGCCCTATCGCTGGCTGACCTTTCGCGGCTTCCTGCGCCATCTCAGCGATCTCGACGATGCCTGGCGCTGGCGCTTCATGCGCAAGATCCTCGAGATGCGGGAAGGATTTCCGCAGCCGACCTATGACCGCTGCGCGCATCACGCCAACTTCACACTGCACGAGGGCGCGCCGGTCGAAGCCACGCGCAAGACCGATAACGGCGTTGAACTCCAGACGCCGCGCGGCGCCATCACCGCCGATTTCGTCATCTGCGGCACCGGCATCGACATGGACTTTGCCGGCCGCGGCGAGCTCGCCCAATGTGCCGCCAACATCGCGACCTGGGCCGACCGCTACCAGCCGCCGGAAGACGAACGCAACGAACGGCTCGGCCGCTTTCCCTATCTCGCCGACGACTATGCCTTCACCGAGCGCGAGCCGGGAATGACGCCGTGGATCGCCGACATCCATCTGTTCGCCATCGCCTCGACCATGAGCTTCGGTCCGTCGGGATCGTCGATCAATGCGATGACGACCGCCGTTCCAAAGCTGGTCCACGGCCTGACGCGCGGCCTGTTTCGCGCCGATGTCGAACGGCACTGGGATTCGCTCAGCGCCTATGACGTGCCGCAGGCCGTGGTGACGCGTCATGCGCGAGAAATGGGGGAATCGCTGTGATCACCCATGCGCCGTCGCGACCTCGCGTCCCTCGAAATGTCCGATCGGACTGGCGCGCAACTTGCTTCCTTCTGAACCTGCCTTGCTGGCGTTCTCGTTCGAAATTCAGGGAAAAACCAATGCGTTTTGTGTCTTTCAGACTGGCGACCTCAGTTCTCGCCACCACTGCGCTGCTGCTCATCGCCACTGCGCCGTCGCAAGCGCAAACCAGGGCAGAGACCTTGCGCTACGTCACCGGCGCCTCCGTCAACACGCTCGATCCCAACATCCCCGGCTCGACCCGCGAATCCTTCGCGTTGAGCATGAGCACCTATGACAGGCTGGTGGCATTCGGCCGCAAGCAGCTCAACGGCAAATGGGTGTTCGACCTCGACACGATCACCGGCGAGCTCGCCGAATCCTATGACGTCAGTCCCGACGGCCTTAAGATCACCTTCCGCCTGCGCAAGGATGCAAAGTTCCAGGACGGCTCGCCGGTCACGGCCGAGGATGTCAAGTGGTCGCTCGACCGCTGCGTCACCGCGCCGATCCTCGGCAAGGCGCAGCTGCTGACGGGCTCGCTGACGTCGGCCGATCAGTTCAAGGTGATCGATCCCCTCACCATCGAGGTGACGCTTCCAAAACCCGACAAGCTTGCGCTGCCTAATCTTGCCACCGTCTACCCGATGATCATCAACTCGAAAGTGGCAAAAGAGCACGCGACGGCTGACGATCCCTGGGCCACGGCCTGGCTGAAGGAGCACACCGCTGGCAGCGGCGCCTATGCGGTCGAGAGCTTCAAGCCGGGCGAGCAGGTGATCATCAAGCGCAACGAGGCCTGGAACCGCGGATCGCCCGGCAAGCCGGCGTTCTTCAAGCGCGTCATCGTGCAATCGGTGCCGGAGCCGGCGACCCGCGCCAACCTCGTCGAGCGCGGCGATGCCGATCTCGTGCTCGACCTGCAGGCCAGCGACGTGCAGTCGCTGGAGGCCAAGGGCAAGCTCAAGGTAATCTCGACGCCGCAATACAACGCGGTCACCTACGTCTCGATGAACAACCAGATCCCGCCCTTCGACAACGTCAATGTCCGCCGCGCCATCGCTTCCGCGCTGCCCTATGAGGACATGTTCAAGGCGGCCCTGTTCGGCCGCGGCGCGCCGCTGTTCGGCGCGACTTGGCCGGACGGCAAGCCGGCGAACGGCATCTATCCGTTCCAGCAGCCGGTGAAGATGGATCTCGACAAGGCCAGGGAATACCTCAAGGCTGCAGGTCTGCCCGAAGGCTTCTCGACTACCTTCAGCTTCAATGTCGGCCAGGCCGCGACGGCCGAGCCGATGGCCGCCCTCGTCAAGGAGTCTCTTGGCAAGATCGGCATCAAGGTCGACATCCAGAAGCTGCCGGACGCGCAGATGTCGACGCAGATCAACGAGAAGAAGCTGCCGTTCTTCACCGAAGGCATCGTCGCCTGGCTGCCGTCGACCGACTATTTCTACCGCAACTTCTACACCGGCACTCAGCGCTGGAATTACTCTTCGATCAACAATCCGGACCTTGCCGCGATTGCGCAGGAGGCCCGCTTCGAGCCGGATAAGGCCAAGTACGAGGAAGCCGGCCGCAAGCTCAACGCGATGCATGTCGACCTGATGCCGCAGATCATGCTGTGGCAGCCCAATCAGGACGCGGTGATGGCGCCGTCGATCGAAGGCTACACCTATGAGTTCCACCGCCAGGTGGATTATCGCGATGTCAGCCGTAAGTGACATCCGCGGCGAGCAGGGACCCTGAATGGTGACGACCGGTCTTGGTGCAACGATGGTGCGGGCGGGCAGGCGGCTCTTGTCGTCGCTGCCGGCACTGTTCGGTGTGCTGGTCTTCACCTTCCTGTTGATGCGCGTTCTGCCCGGCGACCCCGCGGTGTTCTTCGCCTCGGGACCCAATGCCGGCAAGGAGGAGATCGAGCAGATCCGCAAGCAGATGGGGCTCGACAAATCCGTGCCGGAGCAGCTCGTGTTCTATCTCTCCGACATCGGCCACGGCAATCTCGGCCGCTCGATGATGACGGGACAGCCGGTGCTGAAGGACCTGCGCGAGCGATTGCCGGCCTCGCTCGAGCTCACCTTCACCGCACTGTTGATCGCGCTCATCGCGGCCGTGCCGCTCGGGGTGCTGGCGGCGCTGCGGCCGGGATCAATCATCGATCACGGCGTGCGGCTGTTCTGCGCACTCGGCGTCTGCGTGCCGACCTTCGTCTCGGGCCTGCTCTTGATCTATGTCTTCTATTATCTGTTCGGGCTGGCCCCTGATCCGACCGGTCGGATCGACGTCTTCACCTCGCTGCCGCCGCAGCGCACCGGCTTCCTCTCGATCGACTTCCTGCTCGCCGGCGACGTCGAGGGCTGGTGGGCGGCCTGCAGGCAGTTGATCCTGCCGGCGGTGAGCATGGCGCTGTTCGTGATCGCGCCGCTGGCGCGGATCACGCGGGCCTCGATGCTGGTCTCGCTCGGCAGCGATTTCGTGCGCACTGCGCGCTCGGTCGGATTGTCCTGGCGCAAGGTGGTCGTCACCTATGCGCTCCGCAATGCGATCCTGCCCGTCATCACCATCGCCGGCATCGTGTTCTCGACCATGCTGGGCGCCAACGTGCTGGTGGAGAAAGTGTTCTCCTGGCCGGGCGTGGCCTCCTATGCGCTCGACGCGTTGCTGTCCTCCGACTATGCGCCGGTGCAGGGTTTCGTGCTGCTGATGGCCAGCCTGTTCGTGCTGGTCAATCTCGTCGTGGACATCTGCTACGGCATCGCCGATCCCAGGGTGTCGATCGAATGACCAGCGCCACACTTCGCCATACGGTCTGGATCCTGCGCGGCAATCCGCTCACGGCGGTGGCCGCGGCCGGGGTGACGCTGTTCGTCCTGGTCGCGATCTTCGGACCCTGGATCGTGCCCTACGATCCCGTGGCCTCGAACGTGTCGCAGGCCCTGCTGCCGCCGAGCGCGGCGCACATCGCCGGCACGGACCAGCTCGGCCGCGACGTGTTCAGCCGTCTCATCATCGCTGCACGGCTCGACCTTGCCATCGCAGTCTCCGCGGTCGGAATCTCGTTCGTGATCGGGGCCGTCGTCGGCGCGTTCTGCGGCTATGCCGGCGGACGGCTCGATCGCGCCGTCGGCCGCTTCGTCGACGTGATGATGGCCTTTCCGTTGTTCGTGCTGGCGATGGCGATGGTCGCCGCGCTCGGCAACCGGATCGAGAACATCGTGATCGCGACCGCGATCATCAATCTTCCGTTCTACATCCGCTTCGCACGGGCCGAGGTCAACGTCCGCCGCAATGTCGGCTGGGTCGAGGCCGCGCGCGCCTGCGGCGAGAGCCATTTCTCGGTGGTGCTGCGCTTCCTGCTGCCGAACATCCTGCCCGCAATGGCTGTGCAGATCTCGCTCAATCTCGGCTGGGCCATTCTCAATGCCGCCGGCCTGTCGTTCATCGGTCTCGGCGTCAAGCCGCCGACGCCGGAATGGGGCATCATGGTCGCGGAAGGGGCGCGCTTCATCTCGACCGGACGCTGGTGGCTGGTGGCCTTTCCGGGCCTTGCGCTGATGCTGGCGGTGCTGTGCTTCAACCTCCTCGGCGACGGGATGCGGGACATTCTCGATCCGCGGATGCGCACATGAGCGAGGACCTGCTCAGGATCGACGACCTCCACGTCGCGTTCTCGACGCGGCGGGGCATGGTCGAGGCCGTGCGCGGCGTCACGCTCACGGTGAAGGCCGGCGAGATGCTCGGCCTCGTCGGCGAGAGCGGCTCGGGCAAGTCGGTCACCGGCTTTGCGACGACGCGGCTGCTCGATGCAGCCGGCCGCGTCACCGGCGGCAAGATTCTGTTCCGTGGGCAGGACGTCACCAAGCTCCGCGGCGATGATCTGCGACAGCTGCAGGGCGCCGCGATGTCGATGATCTTCCAGAATCCGCGGGCGGCGCTCAATCCGATCCGCGCGATCGGCCTGCAGATCGCGGACGCGATCCTCACCCACAAGCGTATCTCGAAAGAGGCCGCGCGTGCCGAGGCGCTGGACCTGCTGCGCGCCGTCCAGATCCGCGATCCCGAGGCGCGGATGAACGCCTATCCGCACGAGCTTTCCGGCGGCATGTGCCAGCGCGTCATGATCGCGATCGCGATCTCCTGCAATCCCGCGCTGCTCATCGCGGACGAGCCGACCACCGGGCTCGACGTCACGACGCAGAAGGTGGTGATGGATCTTCTGGCGGACGTTGCCGCCGCGCGAGGCATGGCCACGATCCTGATCACGCACGACCTCGGCCTTGCGGCGCGCTATTGCCGCCGCATCGCCGTGATGGAGCGCGGCCGCATCGTCGAGGAGGCGAGCCCCGGCATTCTCTTCAGCGCGCCGCAGCACGCCTATACGAGGCGCCTGGTTGCGGCGTCGCCGACGGCGACGTCACGGATCGAAGATCTCGTGACGGAGGAGGACAGAGAGCGTTACGCCAACGTCGTCACCAGACCCAGGCAGGAGCGAGCGCACGGCACGCCGCCGCTCCTGGAAGTGCGCAAGCTCGCCAAGCGTTTCGATCAGGGCTCTGCTGCGGTTGCCGACTTCTCGATGACGATGGCGGGCGGCGAGAGTGTCGGGCTGGTTGGCGAGTCCGGCTCGGGCAAGAGCACGACCTCGCGCATGATCTGCCGCCTGATCGATCCGAGCGAGGGCGACATCGTGTTCGACGGGCAGTCGATCGGGCACGTGGCGGCGCGCGATTTCCACCGCTCGCCGTTGCGCAAAGACATCCAGATGGTCTTTCAGGACCCGAACGAGAGCCTCAACCCGCGCTTCACGGCGTTCGATTGCATCGCCCATCCCTTGATGCGGCTCGACGGCATGCGCGCGGGCGAGGCCCTGCGCAAACGGGTGGAAGAATGCGCCGAGCGGGTCGGACTGCCGCTCGATCTGTTGCCGCGGTTTCCGCATCAGCTCTCCGGCGGGCAGAAGGCCCGCGTCGGCATCGCCCGCGCCATCGCCTGCCGGCCGCGGCTGCTGGTGCTGGACGAGCCGACCGCCGCGCTCGACGTCTCGGTGCAGGCGGTGGTGCTGCAACTGCTCGATCGCCTCAGGTGCGAGAATGACATTGCGCTGCTGTTCGTCAGCCACGATCTCAACGTCGTGCGCATGCTGTGCGACCGCACCATCGTGCTGCGCAACGGCGGCATCGTGGAGCAGGGCGAGAGCCGGGCGTTGTTTGATAATCCAAAGACCGACTACACGCGCAAACTGGTCGAGGCGATCCCGCATATCGAGACCGGGCCGACGCTGGCGGCCGCTCTGTGAGCCCCGAACTCGCATTCCTGGACCGCCAAATGGCGAGATCCCGCTGGCGAAGCCGCATTTAGTGGCATACCATTTGCTTGCAAATGGGCTCGGTTTCACTTGCCCTTTGCCAATGAACAGCTGGCATCACGGCATTTCTGGGAGGACTTCATGGATCGCAGAACGGTATTGAAGGGACTGGCTGGCGCGGGCAGCCTGGCGTTGACGGGTGGCCTGTCGGCCCCGGCGATCGCCCAGGGTGCGGCGGCGCGCACCCTGCGATTCGTGC
The DNA here is from genome assembly GCF_020194195.1 of Bradyrhizobium sp. BRP19. Lineage (NCBI taxonomy): Bacteria > Pseudomonadati > Pseudomonadota > Alphaproteobacteria > Hyphomicrobiales > Nitrobacteraceae > Bradyrhizobium > Bradyrhizobium sp. BRP19. Next base: position 145,108 of record NZ_JADYVZ010000010.1, read on the forward strand.
CCCAGGCCAATCTCGCCAATTTCGACCCGATCTGGGGCACGCAATATGTCGTGCGCAATGCCGCCGCGATGGTCTGGGACACGCTCTACGGCATCGATTCCTCGTTCCGGCCGCAGCGGCAGATGGTCGAGTCCGAGGAAGTGACCGACGACGGCACCACCTGGACGTTCAAGCTGCGGCCCGGCCTCAAATTCCACGATGGCGAGCCGGTGCTCAGCAAGGACGTCGTGGCAAGCCTGACGCGCTGGTCGGCGCGCGATCCGATGGGCCTGATGATCAAGGCGCTCCAGCAGGAGCTCACGGCCGTCGACGACCGCACCTTCAAATGGGTGCTGAAGCAGCCTTTCCCGAAATTGCTCTATGCGCTCGGCAAGAACAATTCGCCTTGCAGCTTCATCATGCCGGAGCGCATCGCGCAGACCGATCCGTTCAAGCAAATTTCCGAATATATCGGCTCCGGTCCGCTGAAGTTCGCCAAGAGCGAGTGGGTCCCCGGTGCGAAAGCCGTGTTCGAGAAATTCGCCGACTATTCACCGCGGCAGGAGAAGGCGTCCTGGCTTGCTGGCGGCAAGCAGGTGATGGTCGACCGCGTCGAGTGGGTGATCATGCCGGATCCGGCAACCGCGGCGGCCGCGTTGCAGAACGGCGAGATCGACTGGTGGGAGAACCCGATCGCGGATCTCGTTCCGGTTCTGAAGAAGAACAAGAATATCAGCGTCGATATCGGCGATCCCCTCGGCAATATCGGCTCGTTCCGCATGAACTTCCTCTATCCGCCGTTCAATGACGTCAAGGCGCGGCGTGCGGTGCTGATGGCGCTCAGCCAGGAAGACTACATGCGCGCGATCGTCGGCGACGATAATTCGCTGTGGAAGCCGCTGCCCGGCTACTTCACGCCGGATACGCCGCTCTACACCGAAGTGGGCGGCGAGATCCTGAAGGGCAAGCGCGATCTGGACGCCGCCAAGAAGCTGCTCGCCGAGAGCGGCTATTCCGGCCAGCCGGTGACGTGCCTCGTCGCGCAGGACCAGCCAATCACCAAGGCGATGGGCGACGTCACCGCCGATCTTCTCAAGAAGCTCGGCATGAATGTCGACTTCGTCGCAACCGATTGGGGCACGGTCGGCTCCCGCCGCGCGCAGAAGACACCTCCGGGACAGGGCGGCTGGAACATGTTCCACACCTGGCACGCAGGCGCGGATTGCGTCAATCCGGCTCCCTACACCGCCATCCGTGCTAACGGCGACAAGGCCTGGTTCGGCTGGCCCACCAGCGCGGCCACCGAAAAGGAGGTCGCCTCGTGGTTCGAGGCCAAGAACGTCGACGAGGAGAAGGCCGCCATGGGCCGCCTCAACAAGGCGGCGATCGATGACGTCGTCTACGCGCCCACGGGCTTCTTCCTGAGCTACACCGCGTGGCGCAAGAACGTCTCCGGCGTTGCTAAGGGACCGCTGCCTTTCTTTTGGGGCGTGTCGAAGTCCGCATGATCGTGCGCTGAGGCCAGATGCTCTCCTACATCCTCCGTCGCATCGTCGCGACCTTGCCAGTCATGGCCATCGTCGCGCTGTTCGTGTTCAGCCTGCTCTACATCGCGCCCGGCGATCCGGCCGTGGTGATCGCGGGCGATCAGGCAAGCCCGGAGGATGTGGAGCGCATCCGCCAGAGCCTCGGGCTGGACCGGCCCTTCCTGGTCCAGTTCGGAGGCTGGGTCTGGCGCATCCTGCACGGCGATCTCGGCACCTCGATCTTCACCAACCTGCCGGTCTCGGCGATGATCGGGCAGCGTCTCGGACCGACGCTGTCGCTGATGATCGTCACGCTGCTGCTGACGATCGTGGTGGCGGTGCCGCTCGGCGTGGTGGCGGCATGGAAGGCCGGCAGCCTGATCGATCGCGTCATCATGGGCTTTGCCGTGTTCGGATTCTCGCTGCCGGTCTTCGTGGTCGGCTACATGCTCGCCTACATCTTCGCGCTGGAGCTGGAATGGCTGCCGGTGCAGGGCTACACGCCGCTGGCCCAGGGTTTCTGGCCATGGCTGGAAAACCTGATCCTGCCGGCGATCGCGCTCGGCTGCGTCTACATCGCGCTGGTCGCCCGCATCACGCGGGCAGCCATGCTCGAAGTGCTGCAGCAGGACTATATCCGCACCGCCAAGGCCAAGGGCCTCGGGCAGGGCGGCATCCTGTTCATTCACGCCCTGAAGAACGCGGCGGTGCCGATCGTCACCGTGATCGGGATCGGCATCGCGCTCCTGATCGGCGGCGCGGTCGTCACCGAGAGCGTGTTCGCGATCCCCGGCCTCGGCCGCCTCACCATCGATGCCATCCTGCGCCGTGACTATCCGGTGATCCAGGGCATCGTGCTGCTGTTCAGCTTCGTCTACGTCCTCGTCAATCTGATGATTGACGTCGTCTACACGCTCGTTGACCCGAGGATCCGCTATTGACCGACACCACCGTTAATCCGCATTCGCTTCCGGCCGGCCTCGTCCTTGCACCGCAGCTGCCCGAGATCCTGCGGCCGGTCAGGATACGGCGCGGCTTCGTCGGCCTCCTGCGCGGCCATCCGACGGTCGCGATCGGCGGCGCGCTGCTGCTCATGCTGGTGCTGATCGCGGTCTTTGCGCCGTACCTCGGCACGGTCGATCCGACCGCGCTTGCGCCCGCCAAGCGCACCCGCGCGCCGTCGGCCGATTTCTGGTTCGGCACCGACGTGCTCGGCCGCGACATCTATTCGCGCGTGCTGTTCGGCGCGCGGGTCTCGCTCACGGTCGGCCTGTCGGTCGCGATCTGCGCCTCGGCGATCGGCCTTGCCATCGGCATGGTCTCCGGCTTCATCCGCTGGGCCGACGGCATCCTGATGCGGTTCATGGACGGGCTGATGTCGATCCCGCCGATCCTGCTCGCCATCGCGCTGATGGCGCTGACGCGCGGCAGCGTCGGCAACGTCATCCTGGCGATCACCATCGCCGAGATCCCGCGCGTCTCGCGCCTCGTCCGCAGCGTCGTGCTGTCCTTGCGCGAACAGCCCTATGTGGACGCGGCGGTGGCCTGCGGCACCCGCACGCCGATGATCATCCTGCGTCATATCCTGCCCAACACGGTCGCGCCAATGCTGGTCCAGGCGACTTACATCTGCGCCAGCGCCATGATCACGGAGGCGATCCTGTCCTTTATCGGCGCCGGCACGCCGCCGACCATCCCGTCCTGGGGCAACATCATGGCCGAAGGCCGCGCGCTTTGGCAGGTCAAGCCCTACATCGTGTTCTTCCCGGCAGCGTTCCTGTCCGTCACCGTGCTCGCCGTGAATCTGCTCGGCGACGGCCTTCGCGATGCGCTCGACCCGCGCATGGCCAAGAGTCTGTGATGTTGGCTGTGATGGATCGAGGCTGATCGCGATGGCTTTGCTCGAAGTCGAGAACCTCCAGACCCATTTCCGTACGCCCGGCGGCATCAACCGTGCGGTCGATGGCGTCTCCTTCCACGTCAACGAGGGCGAGACGCTCGCCATCGTCGGCGAGTCCGGCTGCGGCAAGTCGGTGACGTCGATGTCCCTGATGCGGTTGATTCCGGAGCCGCCGGGACGGATCGCAGGCAGCATCCGCTTCGCGGGCAGGGATATCCTGAAACTGTCCGACCGCGAGATGCGCGCGATCCGCGGCAACGACATCTCGATGATCTTCCAGGAACCGATGACGAGCCTGAACCCGGTGCTGACCGTTGGCCGTCAGATCCGCGAGACCTTGATGATCCATCAGGGCCTCGACAAGCAGGCGGCGGAGGCGCACGCGGTCGAGATGCTGACGCTGGTCGGCATTCCCGAGCCGAAACGGCGCGTCGGCGAATATCCGCACCAGCTGTCCGGCGGCATGCGCCAGCGCGTGATGATCGCGGTTGCCTTGGCCTGCAATCCCAAGCTTCTCATTGCGGACGAGCCGACCACCGCGCTCGACGTGACGATCCAGGCGCAGATCCTCAAGCTGATGCTGGATCTCAAGCGCCGGGTCGGCGCCGCCATCATCCTGATCACCCACGATCTCGGCGTCGTCGCCGAGATCGCCGAGCGTGTCATGGTGATGTATGCCGGCCGCAAGGTCGAGGAGGCGCCGGTGGCCGAGCTGTTCCGTTCCCCGCGCCATCCCTATACGCAGGGCCTGTTAGGCGCGGTGCCGAAGCTCGGCTCTTCGCTTGCGGGCACCGCGACGCGGCTCGCCGAGATTCCCGGGCAGGTGCCTGATCTGCGCAAGCCGATCACGGGCTGCGTCTTTGCCGGGCGCTGTGCGCTCGCGACCGATCTGTGCCGCCAGTATGCGCCGGGGCTGGAAGAGAAGGGCCCCCGCCACATCGCTGCGTGCCATTACGCCGCCAAGGGAGCGATCGCGGCATGAGTGTTCCGCTGCTCCACGTCAACGACCTCAAGAAGCACTTTCCGATCAACAAGGGCCTCTTCGGACGGCAAACCGAATTCGTCTACGCGGTGGACGGCGTCTCCTTCGAGATCGCGCGCGGCGAGACGCTGTCCCTGGTCGGCGAGTCCGGCTGCGGAAAATCGACGGTCGGCCGCGCCATCCTGCGACTGTTCGAGATCACCTCGGGCCAGGTCATCCTCGATGGCCAGAGGATCGACGACGCAGCACCTGGCACGATGCGCCAGATGCGCCGCCGCGTGCAGGTCGTGTTCCAGGACCCGTTCTCCAGCCTCAATCCGCGCATGCGTGTGCGCGACATTCTCGCCGAGCCGATCCGCAATTTCGGCCTCGCCAAGTCCGCAGAGGATCTCGAGGTCCGTGTCACATCACTGATGGACACGGTGCGCCTGCCGCGCGAGGCGCTGAACCGCAGGCCGCACGAATTCTCCGGCGGCCAGCGTCAGCGCATCGGCATTGCGCGGGCGCTGGCTGCCGAGCCCGAGCTGATCGTCTGCGACGAGGCGGTCTCCGCGCTGGACGTTTCGGTCAAGGCGCAGATCGTCAATCTACTGCAGGATCTGCAGCGCGAGTTCGGGCTCGCGCTGCTCTTCATCAGCCACGATCTTGCCATCGTCGAGCACATGACCCATCGCGTCGCCGTGATGTATCTCGGCAAGATCGTCGAGGTGGCTCCGCGCCGCGAGATCTTTGCCGCGCCAAGGCATCCCTACACCAAGGCGCTGCTTTCGGCCGTGCCGCTGCCGGAGCCCGGAGCCCAGCGCAATCCCATCATCCTCAAGGGCGACGTGCCGAGCCCGATCAATCCGCCGAAGGGATGCCGCTTTCACACCCGTTGCCCGTTCGTGTTCGATCGTTGCCGGACCGAGGAGCCGACGCTGCGCGCGGCCGGAGCCGAGCAGTGGGTGGCGTGTCACCTGGAAGAGGCTGCGCCGGCAGTCAGCGGTTAAGGACCTGACTCCAGTCCGCGTCGCACACCGCGCCGACGCTGGGCAGGTGCCTGGATGGCGGGCGCAACTGACATCGGGTGATGATTACATTATGCCCCTGTTTTGCCCGACGAGTCAAAATCCACCGCCGATCCGGGTTGGCATTGGCCTCGGATGCGAGGTCGCGCGGTGCATCGGAAATTCGTAAGCGAAAACAAGCCCCGTTCTACTGTGCATGGGGTTGTTTTCGCACTTTGTCGTGGCGGACCCTCAACCCTGCCGGCGCAGGAAGCCGGTGATCGTCACCTTGTCCCAGATGCCGGCCGCGGCAAACGGATCGGCGCGATTGAAGGCCTCGACCTCGCTACGGCTAGGGGCCTCGATCAGGAACAGGCTGCCGATCATGGTCTGGCCGTCGTCGGAGACGAGCGGACCGGACATCACGATCTTGACGCCGAAGCGCGAGGTGTCGCTGAGGAAAGCCTTGTGGGCATCGTAATTGGCGAGCCGGGTCGGCAACGCGCCGGTGCGGTCGAGGGCGTGAATGGCGAACAGCATGCTGTCTCCGTTTCTTGGCTTCATTCTTGGGACGGCCGCAGGCTGCGGCCGTCCGGTCTTGATGTGGGGGGATGGCCTACTTCGCGCTGAGCTTGCCGGCGTCCTCGAAGGTGGGGCAGGTCCGCTGCTCCAGCGGCACGTCGAACGGCCCGTAATTGTCCTTGGTGATCACCGTCGGCTTCAGCACGATCTCGCTGATGACAGGCTGGCCCCGCAAGGAGCGGATCGCCATCATGGTGCCGAGGCAGCCTTGCGCAAAGCCGTTGTAGTCGCCGCTCGCCAGCAGCTTGCCGGACTTGATCGCGTCGATCGCCTCCTTGGTGCCGTTGATGCCGATCACCTGCGCCTTGCGGTTGGCGCCGTCGAGCGCCTCGATCGCGCCGACCGCCATGGCATCGTTGGCCGCCAGCACGCCGTCGATCTGTGAATTCGACTGCATCAAATTCTCCATGACCTGAAGCGCCTGCAGCCGCTGGTAGTTGCCGGGCTGCGAGGCCAGCAGCTTGGCGCCGGGCGCTTCCTTCAGCGCGTCGTTGAAGCCGCGGACGCGGTCGACATTGGTCAGCGAGCCCTTGACGCCTTCGATGATGACGATGTTGCCCTTGCCGCCGAGCGTCTTCAGCAGGAAGCGCGCGGTCTCCAGCCCAAGGCTGTAATCGTCGGCGCCGACGAAGGACAGGAACTTGCCGCCGGCCGAACGGTCGGTGATGTTGACGACCGGGATCTTGGCTTCGTTGATCTTCTCGACCCCGGGGACCATCGCCTTGTAGTCGACCGGCGTGAACACGATCGCGCTCGGCTTCTTCACCACGACGTCCTCGATCTGGCTGAGCTGCTCGGGGATCGAGTCCGGCTTGGTCGGGATGTACTGCAGCGTCTTCGCGTTCAGCACCTTCGCCATGTTGTCGGCGCCGACCCGCACCGTCTGGAAGAACGGATTGGTCTGGTTCTTGGTGAAGACGGCGATGGTCTCGCCGTCGGCACGTGCCGCAGTGGTGAGCGCGGTCGCCATCAGCAGCGGCAGCGCCACATAGCCAATTGTCTTTCTCATATTGCCTCCATCCCTCATTTTGCTTGTTGGATTGCTGGAACTCATTGCGCGCGGCGGCGGGTCTTCATGTCGAGCCAGACCGCGAGAATGACGATGACGCCGGTGACGAGCGGCTGCCAATTGGCGCTGACCGCGAGCAGGTTCATGCCGTTCAGCACCAGGGTCAGGATCAGCGCGCCGATGAAGGTGCCGAACACGGTGCCGACGCCGCCGAACAGCGAGGTGCCCCCGATCAGAACGGCCGCGATCGCCGGCAGCGTCAGGCTCTCGCCGATATCGGCCTCGGCCGAATTGAGCCGCGACAGGAAGATGATCGAGGCAAGTCCCGCCATGGTGCCTGAGACCGCGTAGACCAGCAGCAGGCGGCGTGCGACGGGAATGCCTGATAGTCGTGCGGCGACAGGATTGGCGCCGATCGCGTAGATCTCCTGGCCCCAGACCGTGCGCTGCGCGAAGAACGTCCCGATGCCGAGGAACACCAGGAGCAGGTAGACCGGAATGGGCAGGCCGAACAGATAGCCGCTGCCGACCTGGCGGAAGCCGGCCGGGAAGCCGTGCAGGGTCTCGCCCGCCATGTACCAATAGGTGAGGCCGTTCAGCACCCAGAGCATGCCGTAGGTGGCGATGAAGGAGGGGATGCGGAGCGCCGTGACCATGACGCCGTTGATCAGGCCGACGAGCCCGCCGCAGGCAAGTCCGGTGAGGATGCCGAGCGCAGGCGAACCGGTCGTGTGGATCACGGTACCGGCGAGGCAGGCGGACAGCGCGACATTGGCGCCGACGGAGAGATCGAGGCCTGCGGTCAGCACCACCAGCGTCAGGCCGGAGGCGATGAAGAAGGTCAAGCTTGCCTGCCTCAGCACGTTGAGGATGTTGCCGAGGCTCAGGAAGGAATCGCTGAGCACGGCCAGCACCGCGCAGATCAGGAAAGCCGCGAGCAGGCGATAGAATAGCTGGACCGCGTCCTGCGACAGGAAAGAGCGGGGCGGCGCCATGGCGCCCTTGGTGATGTCGGTCATGTGCGGCTCCTGAGGCCGTCGAGGAACAGGGCAACGATGACGAGCACGCCGACGCTGGCGACCTGCACCGAGGAGGGGAGCGAGATCAGGTTCAGGCCGTTGCGCAACACGCCGACGGAAAGGACCCCGAGCAGCGTACCGAGTAGCCAGCCATTGCCCCGCTCGAACGAGGTGCCGCCGACGGCGACGGCCGCGATGGCATCGAATTCCAGGCCGAGGCCGGCGGTGGGATGGCCGGAGTTCATGCGTGCGGTCATCAACAGGCCTGCGATTCCGGCCATGGCGCCACCGATCGCGTAGACCGCGATCAGCAGCCTGTTGGGCGAGAGCCCGGCATAGCGCAGCGCCTCGCGGTTGCCGCCGAGGGCGAAGATGTAGGTGCCGAAGCGGGTGTGATAGAGCAGGCCGTGAAAGGTCGCATATGTCACCAGCGCCATCACGATCGGCACGGGAATGCCGAGCAGCGTCGCCGAATAGATGTCGCGCACGCTGTGGGGAATGCCGACCACGCTCTGGCCGTCGCTGACGATCAGCGACAGGCCCTGCGCCATGCCGAGCGTGCCGAGCGTCGCGACGAAGGGCGGTATGCCGAGAATCGCGACCAGCCAGCCGTTGGCGAGGCCGAAGGCGGTGCCGACCAGAAGGCCGGCGCCGAGGCCCAGCAGCATCGACTTGGTCGCAAGCGACACGATCGCGACGCAGAGCGAGGTCAGCGTCAGCACCGCGCCCATCGACAGGTCCAGCCCCTCCGTCATGATGATCAGGGTCATCGGCAGCGCGAGCATGGTCAGGATGGTCGACTGCACCAGCACGTTGGAGAGGTTGGCGACCGACAGGAAGCCGGGCGCGATCACGCTGAACAGCGCGATCAGTAGCACCAGCACCATGGCAACGCCGGGAATGCGCTGCAGCGGATTGGGTTGAGCGACGACCGCGACCTCACGCATGATGCATCCCCAATCGCACGATGTTCTCCTCGGTCAATTCGTTGCGTGACAAATGTCCCGCGATGCGCCCCTCGCGCATCACATAGGCGCGGTCGCAGACATGGCAGATCTCGACCTGCTCGGACGAGATCATCAGGGCCGCGGCGCCGTCCGCGACGAGGCGGTCGATCAGCGCGAAGATCTCCGACTTGGCGCCGATATCGATGCCGCGCGTCGGCTCGTCGAAGATGAAGAGCTTCGAGCCGGCTGCCAGCCATTTGCCGATCACGACTTTCTGTTGGTTGCCGCCCGAGAGCAGTCCGACGGTCTGGCGTGCGCTTGGTGTCGCGATGCGGAGCTGCCGGATCAGGCCGTCGGCGGTACGCTGGGCCGAGCGTTGGTCGAACAGCCCGCTCGGGAACAGTCTTCTCAGCGCCGACACCACCAGATTGTCGCTGACGGATCGCAGCAGCGCGAGGCCTTCGCTCTTGCGGCTCTCCGGGATCAGCGCGATGCCGCGGCGGGCGGCGAGATCCGGCTCGCCGGAAATGCTCTTGCCGTCGAAGATGATCTCGCCCGAGGTCACGGGATCGGCGCCGAAGATGGCGCGGGCGACCTCGCTGCGGCCGGAGCCGACCAGGCCGCACAGCCCGACGATCTCGCCCCGGCGCACCTCGATGTTGATGTCGGAGATGCCGGTCGACGCGCTCAGGCCCTTGACCTGGAGCAGCACCTCGCCGGGCTTGTCGGCGAAATGGCGCGGATAGGTCATGTCGATGTTGCGGCCGACCATCATGCGCACCAGCTGGTCCGGCGTGACGTCGGCGGGCCGGACGCCGTCGATGCGGCGGCCGTCGCGCAGCACGGTGATGCGATCGCCGAGCGCGAACACCTCGGCCATGCGGTGCGAGATATAGACGATGGACACGCCGTCGGTCTTCAGCCGCGCGATGAGCGCGAACAGGAGCTCGGTCTCGCGGTCGGACAGCGCCGCGGTCGGCTCGTCCATGACGAGGATGCGGGCGTTCTGGCTGATCGCCTTGGCGATCTCGACCATCTGCTGCTGGGCGACGCCGAGCTTGTCGACGGTGGTGGCGGGATCGATGTCGAAGCCGATGGTGTCGAGCACGCGCCTTGCGTCAGCCAATATCCTGCGGCGGTCGATGGTGCCGGGAATGCGGCCCTTCGGCTCGCGTCCCAAGAAGATGTTCTGGGCGATGTCGAGATGGGGGACCAGCGAGAATTCCTGGAAGATCACGGCGATGCCGAGCTTCTGCGCATCCGCGGTGGAATTGATCGCGACCTTCTCGCCCTTGTAGTAGAATTCGCCGGCGTCGGCGCGATAGGCGCCGCACAGCACTTTCATCAGGCTCGACTTGCCGGCGCCGTTCTCGCCCAGCAGCATATGGACCTCGCCGGGGTAGACGGCGAAGGACACGTCGTCGAGCGCCTTGACGCCGGGAAACTCCTTGCTGATGCCGCGCAGCTCCAGCAGCGGCGTGGGTGAGGTGACCTCGATCGGGAGCGCGTCGCTCATGGCTTGTTGCTCATGTTGTGGCTCTGCCAGAAAAGATCTTTCCGGGGTTCATCAATCCGTCGGGATCGAGCGCCGCCTTGATCGATCGCATCACGTCCACGGCCTCGCCGAGCTCGTCGGTGAGATAGTCGATCTTGCCGAGCCCGATGCCGTGCTCGCCGGTGCAGGTGCCGTCCATGGCGATGGCGCGCGCGACCATGCGGGCCTGCAGCGCCTTGGCGCCCTCGACCTCCTCCGGTCGTGTCGGGTCGATCAGGATCAGCATGTGGAAATTGCCGTCGCCGACATGGCCGACGATCGGCGCGGTGAAGCCGTGCTCGTCAGAGTCGCGACGCGTCTCGATCAGGCATTCCGCCAGACGCGAGATCGGCACGCAGACGTCGGTGATCACAGCGCGCGCGCCGGGCCGCAAGCCAAGGCCGGCGTACAGGGTGTTGTCGCGGGCATGCCAGAGCCGGCTGCGGTCTTCCTGCGCCTTAGCCCAGGCAAAGCCATGGCCGCCATGCTCGGCCGCGATCGCCTGCGCGGCTTCGGCCTGCTCGGCGACGGAAGTCTCTGAGCCATGGAATTCGAAGAACAGGGTGGGAGCCTCGCGATAGCCGAGCTTTGCGTAGGCATTGATGCCGCGCATCATGACATCGTCGAGCAGCTCGATGCGGGCCACGGGGATCGCGGACTGGATCACGGAGATCGCGGTGTCCACCGCATCGTGCAGGGTGTCGAAGCTGCAGACTGCCGCCGAGATCGCCTGCGGCACCGGGTGTACCTTCAGCGTGATCTCCGTGATGACGCCGAGCGTGCCTTCCGCACCGACGAACATGCGCGTCAGGTCGTAGCCGGCCGCCGATTTCCGCGCGCGCCGGGCGGTACGGATCACGCGGCCGTCGGCCAGGACGACCTCGAGCGCCATGACATTGTCCTTCATGGTACCGTAGCGCACCGCCATCGTGCCCGAGGCGCGCGTCGACGTCATGCCGCCGATCGAGGCATCGGCGCCCGGATCGATCGGGAAGAACAAGCCGGTGTTGCGCAGCTCCGCATTGAGCTGCTTGCGCGTGATGCCGGGCTGCACCACGACGTCCATGTCGCTGTCGTGCAGGCTGAGCACCTTGTTCATGCGCGCGAAGTCGAAGCAGACGCCGCCGGCGACCGCGGCCGCATTGCCTTCGAGCGAGGTCCCGGCGCCGAACGGGACGATCGGCATGCCCGCGCCGGCGCAGAGCTTGACGATTTCAGCGACCTCCTGCGTCGTCTCAGGGAAGACGACGATGTCCGGCGGCAGGCTGCGATAATGCGACTCGCTCTGCCCATGCTGATCGAGCACGCCGCGCGCGACGCTCGCGCGCGGTCCGATCATGCCGGCGAGGCGCTCGGCCAATATGTCCGTGCTGACCCGCGGTCCCATCCGTAAGCTCCCGTTTGCTCCCTGTCTCCGGACTCTTGTTGGTCCGTCGTTCAGCTTAAGCGGCTCTTGCGTTGCTCGCGAGCTGCTTCAGGCCGAAGTCATAGTTGAGATGAAAATAGTCGCGCTCCACCATGCGACCATCCGGCGCACGGCCGGCGGGATGACGGACGAACTCCCGGATCAGGCTGTCCTTGACGCCGAACACCACGTCGCTGTCGAGATATTGGTCGCCGGCAACGAACACGTGCGTAACTAGCTGCTCGAAACCTGGCGCTGAGATCATGAAGTGCACGTGCGCCGGGCGCCAGGGATGGCGTCCCTGCACCTCCAGCATCTCGCCGACCGGTCCATCATGCGGAATCGGGTAGGCGGCCGGCTTGATCGACCAGAAATGGAAGCGGCCGTTGGCGTCGGTATGGAAGCGGGCGCGCATCGCGAGATCGCCGATCTTGTCGAGCTGCTGCACGTCGTAATAGCCGTCGTCGTCGGAATGCCAGACGTCCACGATCGCGCCGGCGAGCGGCTTTCCGTCCACGGTCGAGACCGAGCCGGTGACCAGCATGGGATCGCCATCCATCGGCCCGGAGATGTCAGCGCCGCTGTCCTTCTCGGGCGCAGCCTGGACGAAGAAGGGGCCGAGCACCGTGGTCTCGGTCGCGCCTTCGGGCACCGGATGGTTGATGGCATCGACCAGCATGGAGACGCCAAGCGTGTCCGAGAGCAAGATGAATTCTTGGCGCTTGTCGTTGCACATGTGCCCGGTGCGGGTCAGGAAATCGATGCCGAACTCCCATTCGTTCTGGGTGGGCCGCACCTCGCGGACGAAGGCGTGCAAGTGCCGCACCAGCGCTTCGCTCACCTGCTTGATGCGCGGGTCGGTCGCGCCCGCGATCCGCTCCAGCACCGCATCCGTGATCGTATTTTCGTTGAAGTTACGCATGTGTATCTCCGCGATCAGGGTTTTGGTTCGCCGAGGCCGGACAGCCGTTCGAGATGCTTGACGGTCGCGATGAAGTCGGTATCGCCGTCGCCCTGCGCGACCAGCGCGCCATAGGTCTCGCGCACTTGGGCGGCGAGCTGCAGCGGCACGCCGACGGCATGGCCGGCGCCCAGGATCAGGTCGAGATCCTTGGCCATCTGCTTGCAGGAGAAGGTGGACTCGAAATCGCGGGTCCGCAGCGGCGCGGTCTTGTACTTGACCATGGGCGAAGCGACCGCGCTGTCGTCGAGCACCTTCAAGATGTCCTGCCAGGCGATGCCGCCCTTGCGCGCCAGCGCCAGGCTCTCCGCCATCATTGCCGCCGACACCGCGATCATCAGGTTGACCGAGAGTTTTGCATAGCGCGCTTCCTCGGCGGAGCCGAGATAGGTCTGAGCGCGGGTGAAAGCTGCGAACAGCGGCTTGGCGCTCTCGAAGGCGTGCTTCGGCCCCGAGACGAAGCAGGTCAGCGCCCCCGTGTGCACGATGCTGGCATTGCCGGAAACCGGCGCGCGCAGATAGGCAATGCCACGCGCCTGCGCGGCGGCTGCAACCTCAGCCGAGGCGTCGACACTCACGGTGCTGGTTTCGATCAAGACGGCACCGGGCGCCATCGCGGCGATCAGGCCGGCGGAGCCGAGCAATGCGCCGCGCAAAGCGGCGTCGTCGGGCAGGGACGTGATCACGGCGGCCTTGCCGCGCACGGCCTCGGCCGGCGAAGCGGCAATCGCAATGCCCTGCGCGCGTGCCTCGTGGATGCGCGCCGCGCTCTGGTCGAACGCGGTAACGGCAAAGCCCGCCTTGGCGACGAGCACCGACATCGGCAGGCCCATCTTGCCGATCCCGATGAAACCAACTGTTTTCAGAGCGTCAGTCATTGTTCTTGTCCATTGGCGCCTCAGGCGGCGCGTCCCTGTCGTTCAATATCCTGCACCAGCCGCCGGCCGGATTGCGCCAGCAGCTCCTTCTTCGTCTCGAGTCCCTCGACCAATAGCCGCCCGTTCTGCTTCTTCCAGGCACCGCCGATCATGACGGCCTCGATGTTGGCGAGGCTCGTCTGCATCACGACGGTTGCGACGGGATCATGCACTGGATGGAGATTGAGGTCGGAGGCGTTGATGATCACGAGGTCGGCGAGCTTGCCCGGCGTCAGCGAGCCGATCTGGTGCTCGCGGCCGAGCATGCGGGCGCCTTCCGTCGTGATCCAGCGCAGCGCTTCGCGCACGGGAATCGTGGTCGTCGCCGGAATGGCGCCACTTGCTTTGCGCGATTCCACATTGTCCAGTGCCCGCTGCATCGACAGCGCAACGCGCGCGGCGGAGAGGAGATCGCCGGCCAGCACGGACTCCAGGTCGATGCCGATGGTCGGCCGCACGCCGCGCTTCAGAAGGCGGCCGGTGATCGGAAAGCCATGGCCCTGGATCATCTCGTTCTCGGGCGTCACCGAGAACGATACGCCGAGATCGACGAGACGATCGAGCAGATCATCCGGCAGATCGTTGCCGTGGACGATGTTAATGCCGGGGCCGACGAGGCCGGCCTCGAGCAGCTTCTCCCAGCCGCCGGGCGTCTTGGCCGGACCGCCGCCCTGATGCATCGATGCGATCAGCTTCAGCTCCCGCGCCAGGCGGAAATCGTGCATGGCGACGTCGAGCGTCGAATAATGCGGACCGAGGATGGCGAGCCCGAGCGTGACGAGGCCGTCGCGGTCGGCGAGGGGCCCGGCCAGCAGCCGCTCGACCTCACGGCGCGGATGCGGCACTTCCGAGAAATGCGGCTCGCCCGGCTTCGGCTCGGGCTTCGGTGAGCCGTGGAAGAACGCGGCGCAGACGCCGCTTTCGATCAGGCCGCGCACGGCGGCGTCGGTATGATCCGGCGTCGGGTTGTTGTGGCACCAATCGACCAGCGTGGTGACGCCGTGATTGATCTGGTTCAGCGCGCCGACGAGGGTTGCGATGTAGATATCGTCGGGCCGGAACACGGTGGCGAGGCCCGCATGCATGCGGCGGAAATATTCCAGCAGCGTCCAGTTCGCGGCAAAGCCGCGCAAGCCGGTCTGCCAAGTGTGCATATGTGCGTTGATCAGGCCGGGAATGACGATGCGGCCCGTGCCGTCGACGACCGCCGTGTCGGCCGCAGCGTCGATCGACGGGCGCACCTCGGCGATCCGGCTGCCCTCGACCAGCACATCGCCGGTCGAGAGATCGCCGATCGCGTCATCCATGCTGATGACGGTGGCGGATCTGATCAGGGTGCGCCGCATCGCTTCAAGCTACCGCTTTGATGGCGCCGGGTGGCTCGCCGGTCCAGGCGCGCGCGATCAACTCGCGAATGGCGCCTCGTTCGAGCGGCCGCGGATTCCAGTAGGCATTCGTGACTGCGAGGTCAGCCGCCTTGTCGATCCCGCCCTCGGGCATGCCGACGTCGCGTAGCGCGACCTTCGCACCCAGCCGTTTCGCAAGTTCGAAAAGCCCCCGAGCTGCATCGGCTGCCCCGATCGCGCGCGCGATCCGCACCATCGCGTCGGGCACGGCCGGCGCGTTGTAGGCCAGCGCATGCGGCAGCACGATGGTGTGCGTTTCGGCGTGCGGCAGGTCGAAAGTGCCGCCGAGCGTGTGACAGAGCTTGTGATGCAACGCCATGCCGACCGTGCCGAGGCAGACACCGCACAGCCAGGCGCCATAGAGCGCCTCGGTGCGGGCCTCGCGATCGTCGCTCTTCGCGGCAATGGCGGGCAGGGCGCGCGCCAGCGCGCGGATGCCTTCTTCGGCCATCAGCGAGGTGACAGGATTGGCATCGCGCGCGTAAAGCGCCTCGACGGCATGGGCGATCGCGTTGATGCCGGAGGTTGCGGCGAGGCTCGCCGGCAGCGTCAGCGTCAGGTCGACGTCGTAGATCA
Organism: Bradyrhizobium sp. BRP19; assembly: GCF_020194195.1. Classification (NCBI taxonomy): domain Bacteria; kingdom Pseudomonadati; phylum Pseudomonadota; class Alphaproteobacteria; order Hyphomicrobiales; family Nitrobacteraceae; genus Bradyrhizobium; species Bradyrhizobium sp. BRP19. The sequence goes on from NZ_JADYVZ010000010.1 coordinate 160,837, forward strand.
CGGTCTCCGGCAGCACGGCTGCATCGCGCACCGTGGTCTTCAGTCCGTTCTCGGTCTGGCCGACGATCGGCGTCATCTCCGAGCCGGCATAGGTGGTGGGAATGCAGAGCTGGTTGACGCCGGTGCGCAAGGCCAAGGCCTTGCCGAGCCCGGTGGTCGAGCCGCCGCCGAGCGAAACGACGCAATCGGCTTCGCATGCCTTCATTGCCGCGAGCGCGCGTTCCGTGACCTCGACCGGCGTGTGCATGGTGGCGCCGGAAAAGATGCCGGCATAGAGCGGGCCGAGCGCGGCTCCCAAGCTCTTGCCTTGTGCCTCCTGCTGCGGCGTCGTCAGCACCAGCGCACGCTTGCCGCCGAGCCGCTCGACCTCGGCCTTGGCTGAGGCAAGCGTGCCGCTGCCGAACACGACGCGGCAGGGCAGGTTTTCGAAGGTGAACGAGCCGATCATGCGCCGGTCTCTTTGATGGGATAATCGACCTGGAAGCGCCCGATCCGCAAGTCGCCCAGCGCCTCGCGCACGCGCAGATGCTCCGGGTGGTTGGCATAGGCGGCGAGCGCCGCCTGGTCGGTGAATTCGGAGAACAGCACCACGTCGCAGGCATAATCAACCGCGCTGACGTCCATGCCGACTTCGATATGGGTGAGGCCGTCGATCCGGCCCTTGAGGCCCTCGAACAGGGTCTTGACCTTGAGCCGGGCGGCCGAGCGCTCCTCAGGGCTCTCCCCGCGCAGTCGCCACATCACGATGTGCCTGATCGGGCCCGACATTTCCTGATTTCCTCGCCTGCAATGGTGCTTTGTTGGCGCCATTTTGCCTTGCAGAAAACGGAAATAAAGGTCAAAATTTGTAAGTCTCTTTTCCTTATTTCGTAAAAATGGACCGGCTGCTTCAACTCGAGGTGTTCTCCAAAACCGCTGAGCTCGGCAGCCTTTCCAAGGCCGCCGAAATCCTGCGGATGTCGAACGCCGCTGCGAGCCGCCATCTCAGTGCGCTGGAGGAGCGGCTTGCGGTCCGGCTGATCGAGCGCAACACGCGCCGGCAATGGCTGACCGAAGCGGGACAGGAACTGCTGCAGCGGTGCAGCACGCTTCTGAACGAGCTCGCCGAGGCTGAGGACGCCGTCTCCGACCGCGCGCTGTCGCCGAAGGGCATGCTGCGCGTGACGAGCTCGCTCTCCTTTGCGATGATCTACCTCGCACCGATGCTGCCAGCCTTCCGTGCGCTCTATCCTGATCTCAGCGTGCAGATCATCAGCGCGAACCGCTACCTCGACTTCATCGAAGCCGGCATTGACGTTGCGATTCGTACCCGCGAGCACGAACCGGATTCCAACATCATCGTCCGGCGCATCGGGCAAATGCACCGCGTGCTCGCGGCCGCTCCGTCCTATCTGGAGAAGCACGGCCGGCCCGAGCATCCCGCCGATCTCGCCCGGCACAACATGCTGATCTACAATCTCGCCAATGATCCCTATTCGCTACGGCTGAGCCAGGGCAGCACGACGCAGACGATCCGGATCGCGCCGACGCTCGACAGCAACGACGGCCAGATCATCTGTGGTGCGGCGCGCGCGGGGCTCGGCATCCTGATCCAGCCGCTCTATATCGTGCAGGGCGATATCGCGGCTGGGCGGCTGGTGCCTGTCCTGAGCGATTGGCAGCTGCCGTTGCTCACCATGAACATCGCCTATCAGAACCGCGTCAGGCTGCCTGCCAAGATCAGGGTGTTCTCCGACTTCCTCGTCAGCTACATCCGGGAGCATTCAGAGCCGGGGATCTGGATCGACGCGGCGAAGTGAGCGGAAGCAGCATGTATCTCGGCATCGATCTCGGCACGTCGGCGGTCAAGACGGTTCTCGTCGATGATGCCCAGCGCGTGATCGCAAGCGAGAGCCGGTCGCTCGCGACCGTCTCGCCGCAACCGGGCTATTCCGAGCAGGATCCGGCGCAGTGGATCGATGCGACCTTCGCCACGCTGGATGCTCTCAAGGCGTCGCATGCCGATGCGTTAGCAGCGGTCGCAGGCATCGGGCTGTCCGGCCAGATGCATGGCGCCACGCTGCTCGATGCAAGCTTGAGGCCGCTGCGGCCCTGCATCCTCTGGAACGACGGACGCTCTGCGACTGAGTGCCGTGTCCTGGAGCAACGCTGGCCCGCCTTGCGCGAGGTGACGGGCAACAAGGCGATGCCGGGCTTCACCGCGCCAAAACTGCTCTGGATCGCCGCGCACGAGCCCGAGATCTTCGCGGCGACGAAACTCGTTCTTCTGCCAAAGGCCTATCTGCGACTGGTGCTATCGGGCGAGGCTGTCGAGGACGTCTCGGATGCCTCGGGATCCCTATGGCTCGACGTTGCGCGCCGCGATTGGTCGGACGCCGCGCTGGCAGCGAGCGGCTTGTCGCGCGAGCACATGCCGCGCCTGGTCGAGGGATGCGCGCCCGCAACCACGCTGCGCAGCGAACTCGCGCGGCGCTGGGGGATGATCAGGCAGCCGGTGATCGCGGGTGGGGCCGGCGACAATCCCGCGGGCGCCATCGGCATCGGCGCAATCCGGCCGGGAGCCGCTTTCGTGTCGCTGGGAACCTCGGGTGCGCTCATGGTCCCGACCGACCGGATCGCCGCCAATCCCGACCGTGTCGTGCACACGTTCTGCCACGCCATTCCAGGGATGTGGATTCAGGCCGGCGCGATCCTCTCGGCCGCTTCCTGCCTTGCCTGGCTCGCGCGCCTGTTCGGCGCCGCCGAGGCCGAGCTGCTGGCGCCGCTTGGAGCACGACCGCAGGCGCCGTCGCCCGTGAGCTTCCTGCCTTACCTCGCCGGTGAGCGGACGCCGCACGACGATCCCGTTGTGCGCGGCATGCTGGATGGCCTGAGCCATGGCACCGATCGCGCGGCGATCGTGCAGGCGGTGCTCGAAGGCGTTACCTTCGCGCTTGCCGATTGCCGCGATGCGCTCGCGGATGCCGGCATCGGGATTGCGGAGGCCGACGTGATTGGCGGCGGTTCACGCTCTACCTTCTGGCTCTCGGTGCTGGCGAACGTGCTGAGCATTCCGATCCATCGCTTTGCCGGAGGTGAAACCGGCGCCGCGTTCGGTGCGGCGAGATTGGGGCGGCTTGCTGTCACGGGTGAGGCAATCGGTGACGTATGCATGCAGCCGCAGCGCATCGAAACATTCGAGCCCGACGCTGCACTGGTCGATGCCTACGCTGAACGGCTTCCCGCCTGGCGCGACCTGTATCGGCCGCGCCACTAGCTGGCCCAATCTGGTTTGCATACTTCGGTATATTCGCCTTCGGTATTGCCCTGCGTCACCCGCTTTTGTTTAATGACCAAACCGCGTTGCCGAGAAACGAGACGCGGGTGGGAAACGCATTGTGCGCCGGGAGGCACGATGAACGATCCGATCCTCGAGATGCGCGGGGTCTCGAAGACCTTCTTCGGCATCAAGGCGCTGCGGGCCGTCGATCTCACCGTCTATCCCGGCGAAATTCACGCCCTGATGGGTGAGAACGGCGCCGGCAAGTCGACGCTGATGAAGATCCTGTCCGGCGCCTACCGGCCCGACGCGGGCGGCGAGATCCGCATCGAGGGCAGGGCGGTGCGGATCGAAGGCCCGCTCGGCGGCCGCGCGGCGGGCATCTCCATCATCTACCAGGAGCTGTCGCTCGCTCCCAATCTCAGCGTTGCCGAGAACATCTATCTGGGACGGGAGATATCGCGGTCAGGCTTGCTGGCGCGCGGCACAATGCGCGAGGGCGTCGGCCCGATCCTGAAGCGCCTGGGCGCGGACTTCCTGCCCTCGACGCTGGTGGCGCATCTGTCCATGGGGCAGCGGCAGCTGGTCGAGATCGCCCGTGCGCTGCACGTCAGATCGAAAATCCTCATCATGGACGAGCCGACCACCTCGTTGTCGGCCGCCGAAAGTGAGCGGCTGTTCGCGTTGATCCGCCAGCTTCGCGCCGAGGGCCTTGCCATCATCTACATCTCGCATCGCATGGACGAGGTCTATGCGCTCGGCGATCGCGTCACCGTGCTGCGCGACGGCCGCCTGGTCGGCTCGCTCGACAAGCCCGAGATCCGCGCCGACACCATCGTGCGCTTGATGGTCGGTCGCGACGTCTCCTCGTTCTACAAGAAGGACCATGATCCGGAGGCGGGGCGGGGGCATCCCGTGCTCGCGGCGATCGACATGGCCGATGGCGGGCGCGTCAAGGGCTGCTCCCTCACCGTGCATGCGGGTGAGGTGGTCGGCCTCGCCGGCCTGATCGGCGCCGGTCGCACCGAGCTTGCGCATCTCATCATCGGCGCGTCGCCAAAAACCTCCGGCCGGCTCGAGCTGGAGGGGCGTCCGGTCGAGATCCGCACGCCGGGCGAGGCGCTCGAGGCCGGCATTGCCTATCTGACCGAAGACAGGAAAGCGCTCGGCCTGTTTCTCGACATGTCGTGTCTGGACAACATCAACCTCGCCGTGCTCGGCCGCGATGCGAAGCTCGGCTGGTTTCTCGATCGCGACAAGGCCCGCGAGCGCGCCGACCGCGCCTTTGCCGGCCTCAGCATCCGCGCCGCGAATGCCGGCGTTCCCGCCGGCGGCCTGTCAGGGGGCAACCAGCAGAAGGTGCTGCTGTCGCGACTGCTCGCCATCGCGCCGAAGGTCCTCATTCTCGACGAGCCGACGCGCGGCGTCGATGTCGGTGCCAAGTCGGAAATCTATTCGATCATCGACAATCTCGCCAAGGCCGGCACCGCGATCCTCGTCATCTCGTCCGATCTGCCCGAGATCATCGGCATCTGCGACCGCGTCATCGTGATGCGTGCCGGGCACATTGCCGGCGAGGTCAGCCGCGGTCCGAATTCGCCGCTTGCGCAGGAAGACATCATGGGGCTTGCCACGGGGATGGAGCATCTCGATGCCTGACAATGGTGCTGCGGAGGCAAAGCCGGCATCGACGACGACCAATGGCGCTGCCGCGGAGACAAGACGCCAGCGGATGAGGATGCTGATCAGCGCGCTCGGCATGTTGCCGGTGCTGCTGATCCTCTGCATCGGCTTCAACGTGCTGTCGGAAGGCCGCTTCTTCACCGGACAAAATCTCGGCATCGTATTGCAGCAGGCCGCGGTGAACACCGTGCTCGCCGCCGGCATGACCTTCGTCATCCTCACCGGCGGCATCGACCTGTCGGTCGGCTCGATCCTGGCGGCCTCCGCGATGGCGGGTTTGACGCTCTCCAAGATGCCGGAGCTCGGAATGCTGTGGCTGCCGGCCGCACTGCTCACCGGCCTCGTCTTCGGCATCGTCAACGGCGCGCTGATTGCGCTGCTGCGCCTGCCGCCCTTCATCGTCACGCTCGGCTCGCTCACCGCGGTGCGCGGCCTGGCGCGGCTGCTCGGGGCCGACACCACCGTGTTCAATCCCTCCATTCCCTATGCCTTCATCGGCAACGGCTCGTTGACGCTCATTCCCGGAGTCGCGTCGATCCCATGGCTCTCAGTAATCGCCTTGCTCGTCATTCTCGTCTCCTGGCTGGTGCTGCGCCGGACCGTGCTCGGCGTGCATATCTATGCCGTGGGCGGAAACGAGAGCGCAGCGCGGCTTGCCGGCATCAAGGTCTGGGCCGTCCTGATCTTCGTCTACGGCATCTCCGGACTTTTCGCCGGGCTCGGCGGCGCCATGCAGGCGGCGCGGCTCTACGCAGCCAACGGACTCCAGCTCGGCCAGTCCTATGAGCTCGATGCAATCACCGCGGTGATCCTCGGCGGTACCTCGTTCGTCGGCGGCATCGGCTCGATCTGGGGCACGCTGGTCGGTGCGCTCATCATCGCCGTGCTCTCGAACGGGCTCATCCTGATCGGTGTCTCCGACATCTGGCAATATGTGATCAAGGGCCTGGTGATCATCGGTGCCGTGGCGCTGGACCGCTACCGGCTGCAAGGCTCCGCGAGAACGTGAAAGGTCTGGCGCGCAACGGCGTGCGCATGGCTTGAGACGAGATTCCGTTGCGGCAACTGGTCTGCCGCGCCGGGGACGAAGACAGACCAGGGAGGAAGTCCATGTTGAAGACGATCATGCTCGCCGGCGCCGCCATGGCGCTTGCCCTCACCACCGCACCATCCTTCGCCAAGGAGCTCAAGTCGATCGGCGTCTCGCTGGGATCGATGGGCAATCCGTTCTTCGTCGCGCTGTCGAAGGGCGCCGAGTTCGAGGCCAAGAAGACCAATCCCAACGTGAAGATCACGACGGTCGGCTTCGAATACGACCTCGGCAAGCAGGTCACCCAGATCGACAATTTCATCGCCGCTGGCGTCGACCTGATCCTGCTCAATCCCGGCGATCCCAAGGCGATCGGGCCGGCCATCAAGAAGGCGCAAGCCGCAGGCATCGTCGTCGTCGCTGTCGACACCGCGGCCGAAGGCGCCGATGCCACCGTGACCACGAACAACGTGCAGGCCGGCGAGATCTCCTGCCAGTACATCGTCGACAAATTGGGCGGCAAGGGTGACGTCATCATCGAGAACGGGCCGCAGGTCTCCGCCGTGATCGACCGTGTGGTCGGCTGCAAGAACGTGTTCGCGAAGAATCCCGGCATCAAGGTGTTGTCGAGCGACCAGGACGGCAAGGGCTCGCGCGAGGGCGGCCTCACCGTCGCGCAGGGCTATCTGACCCGCTTCCCCAAGATCGACGCCATATTCGCCATCAACGATCCGCAGGCGATCGGCACCGACCTTGCGGCACGCCAGCAGAACCGAACCGGCATGATCATCACCGCCGTCGACGGCGCGCCCGATATCGAGGCCGCGCTGAAAGATCCGCAGTCGCCGCAGATCCAGGCATCGGCGTCGCAGGACCCGTTCTTCATGGCACGGCGGGCCGTGCAGGTCGGCGTCGGCATTCTCAACGGCCAGAAGCCGGCTTCGACCGTCGAGCTGCTGCCGTCCAAGCTGGTGACCAGGGACAACGTTGCCGCGTACAAGGGCTGGACCTCGGATCGCTCGCAGTAAGGCATCGGGGCGTTCGAAGCACGAGAGCTGGCGGGTGGCGGTTCGATCGCGCCGCCCGCCGCCGATACCTCGCGTGCTCACCAGTAGCACGCAGCAATGCCTGTGCTAGCTTTCCACGATCTCGTTCGGTCGATTCGGAAAGCAGATCCGGTGAAATCCACGACGTCAGGCACCGCGTGGCGGCATGCCAATATCGGCCGCCTGCTCAATAACGCGGTGCGGCGCTTCGAAGGCCGTGTGCTCGAATTGATGACCGAGCGGGGCCACGACGAGACGCGCATCGCCCATGTCAGCCTCACGCGCAATCTGGACGTGGAGGGGACGCGGCTCACCGAGCTCGCCCGCCGCGCCTCCATGAGCAAGCAGGCGATGGGCGAGCTGGTCGACCAATGCGCCGCGCTCGGCCTCGTCGATCGCATCGCCGATCCGACCGACCGGCGCGCGCGCATCGTCGTGTTCACGCCGGCCGGACGTAAATGGCTCGATGCGTTCCGTGATGCCGTCGACATCGCCGAGCGGGAGATGCGCGTCGAGCTCGGCAAGGCCACGATGGATGCAATCCTGAAGGGGCTCGCGGTGTATGGCACGGAATCCGACACGCTCGATGATCCGGATTAGTCAGGCAGCTTGACGAAATAGTCAGGTGTCCTTACCATGCAGGTTGGTGTTGGTAGGGAGAAGCATCTTGGAAATTCGTCTGACGGCCGCGGTGCTCATCGTTGGCGGGGGCCCTTGCGGGCTGATGCTGGCCAACGAGCTCGGCCGCCGCGGCGTGTCCGCGATCCTGGTCGACGAAAAGCCGGGCACGGCCTTCAACCCGCAAGCCAATGCGACGCAGGCGCGCTCGATGGAGCATTATCGGCGGCTGGGCTTTGCCGACGAGATCAGGCGCGAAGGTCTGCCCGCGGACTACCCGACCGATGTCGCATATTTCACGCGCTATACCGGATACGAGCTGGCGCGGTTCGCGCTGCCGTCAGCGTCGCGGGCGGGTGAGCTGATCAAGGGCATGTCAGGCTCCTGGAGCGCGGCGGAGCTGCCGCATCGGGTCTCGCAGAAATATGTCGAGGCGGTGCTGCGCCGCCACGCCGAACGGCTGCCCGGAATCCAGCTCAACTACGGTCACCGGCTGATCGGCTACACGGAAAGTGATGACGGTATCGCCGGCAATATCGAATGTCTCGACGATGGCAGCCGCTTTCGGGTCCGCGCCGACTTCCTGGTCGGGGCCGACGGGCCGCGCTCGATGGTCCGGCAATCGCTCGGGATCGTCTATGGCGGCGAGAGCGGGACGCAGCGCGACTTCATGGGCGGCCGCATGCTGGCGGTCTATCTCCGCTCGCCCGATTTCTACGCGCGCGTTCCCCACGCGAAAGCGTGGATGTACAATTGCTTCAACGGCGACCGCCGCGCCTTCATGGCTTCGGTGAACGGCCGCGATGAGTTTGCATTCCACACCCAGTTGCGACCGGCCGAGGACGAAACTGCGATCACGATCAACCAGGCCAAAGCCGCGTTCCAGCGCGCCTGCGGTGCGCCGATCGATTGCGAAGTTCTGTCCTTCCTGACCTGGACCGCCGGTCACGCATTGGTGGCAAGCGGGATGCAGCGGGGCAGGGTCTTCCTCGGCGGCGACGCGGCGCATCTGTTCACGCCGACCGGCGGGCTCGGCTACAACACCGCCATCGAGGATGCGGTCAATCTCGGCTGGAAGCTCGCAAGCGTCGTCAAGGGCGTGAGCCCGGCGGCACTGCTCAATAGTTACGAGGTCGAGCGGCGTCCGGTGGCGCTCCGCAACACCGATCATGCGCGCCGCTTCGCCGATTCGCTTGGCCTCTTCGCGCCGGCGCCGGAGATCGAGGATGCCACGGAGGCCGGCCACAAGGCGCGGCGAATCGCGGGTGCCTATCTCAATCAGCACGCCCGTGCCGAGTTCAACATCCCCGGCGTCACCTTCGGCGGACGCTACGACGGCTCCCCAATCATCGTCCCCGATGGTAGCGAGCCGCCGCCGGATGCTGCCAACGTCTACGTTCCCACCGCCTCTCCCGGTGGCCGCCCACCGCATGCGTGGCTGGAGGACGGCATGTCGCTATACGACCAGTTCGGATTCGAATGGACCTTGCTTCAGTTTGGGGACGTCATGTCGGCCCATGCGTCATTCGCTGACACCATTCGCGCGATCGGGGCCGACGTAAAGCTCGTCACGCTACCCAGATCGTTGCGCGATCTCTATGAGGCGGATCTCGCCCTGATACGTCCCGACCAGATCGTGGCTTGGCGCGGCAACGCATCGCAGGCCGGAACGATCGCACGCGTTCTTAGCCGCGTACTCGGGCGCGAAGACGCGCGGCTGCTAGCCGGCGGTGGAGGGATTGGTTCGCGCAGGTGACACGGCCGATGGAATTGCGCTCGTAAAGAGACTGGTCTTGGGCTGGACGCGCGATCCGTCGATCAGCTCGAGCCGCCCGCAGCGATTCAAGGTGTGCAGCTTCCTGCCCGGCCATGCCGGTCCGGGTTTCAGAGTGTGGCGGACGACCTGCTTGAATACCGTCGGCGACAGCTCGACCACTTCCGCCAGGGCAAGCGCTGCGCCGTATCCGTCGGTGCAATCCTGGACCGGTCGCCACAGTTTGTCATCGAGCGTGACGAAGTTTCCTGCCGGCCGCGTGCTGGCGCGGTCGATCAAGACGGGATTGCTGGCGTGGGGAAGCCAAGGCCCCAAGAGCCGATCGGCGTAATAGATCGCCAGCGAATCCGAATAGCCACCCGTTCCGTCGCGCCAGGCGCCAAACAGATAATACAGGCCGTTGTGGCGCGTGATCGTGACGTCGGCCAGCTCGAGGCCGGAAAGGAGCGTTGCGTATCGCTCCCATTTGTCCGGAAACCGAGTGCATTTGTAGAGGGCGACGTCCCCGCGGGTCGAGCTCTCCGGGATCATCCACAGCTCGCCATCGTCCTCGATCAGGAACGGATAGGAGAGGTGACAGGGCTCCTCCAGCACCGGCGTCACCTCGCCGATCGGCCCCGCGTCGTTGAACGCGATCGCGGAAATGATACCTTTTCCGACACGGTGATCGAGATCCTCGAAGAAGGCGAAGGTCCGTCCCTGCCACGTGACGGGAAAGGGATCGGCGTAGAAGTGGTTTCCAGGATCTCCCAGAACGTTCCAGCTTGGACCTGACAGGTCTCCGGTCTGCCAGACGCCCGGGCCGTCGTTGAAGCGCCATCCGATATGCCAATGCGGGGCATAGCAGCAGAGGCGATAGATCTCCTTGGCGATCGATACGGCAAGGCCGCGCGCCACGTAGCCAACGGGTCCGCGGTGCGGGACAGTTGAAGCGGGGCGCGGCAGGTGCGGCACGATGCGCGGCCTTCCCGACAGGATCGCCGCCAGCATGGTGAGGGTCCGCGCCATGATCGTTTCGAGCGCACCACTGAGGCCCGCAGCAATCTCACCGGACGGATGGCCGCGGTCGAGGACCGAACCGTCGATCTCGTTGACGATCTCGATCACGGGCAGGTCGCCGGCGAGGATGGCGGCGAGCGCGGCATTTTCGCCTGCGACGCCGTTGAACAGCGGCCGCAGATACAGCCGGGCCGGGCTCGCCGGATCGCACGGGGCATTCGTGAAATCGACGATTACGTCGGCGGTGCCGATGCTGACCCGTGCTGGTTCGGAGCTGATCGTCAGCCTGTCGGCGGCGCTGTGCTTGCCCTTGTGCAACACGATGCGTTCGAGCTCGAACAGCGCATCGAGACCCGCCGGCCGCGGCTCCGCCGTTGCCGTCCATGCAACTTGCACCGGCATGTCCCGGCCGTCGACCGACAGCGTCCTGCGGTCCATCCAGCGCCGCGCATAGTCACGTTCACAGCGAAACTCGATGATCATGTCGAGCCAATCTGTTCCGACGTATCAGGTCAAACGACCCGGTCGAGAATCCGGACGTATTCCTCGACCATGGCATCTACCGAATAGCGCAGCCGCAGGCCTTTGGCGTTTTGTCGCAGCTCGTCACGTAATTGCTTGTCGGTTACCAGCCTGGAGACCGCCGCGGAGAGCTTCGCATGATCGGAGGCATCGACGAAGAGCGCCGTCGGTCTGCCCTCGTAGGACAATACCTCGCGCAGGACGGGAAGATCGGTCACGACGGAGGGAACACCGGCGTTGGCAGCCTCGACCGCGGCCAGACCGAAGGTCTCGGCCTGGGTCGGAAAGACGAACACGTCGAGACAAGCAAGGAAGTCCGCCATCCGGCCAGGAGGAATCTCTCCCAGCAAATGCAGACGGTCCGCGACGTTCAAGTCGTTCGCGAGCTGCCTCAGCCGGGCCTCGTCGGCTCCCTGGCCGGCCAGCGCAAGATGCCAGGACGGTTGATCCGGCAGCAGACCGATCGCCAGATCGAGCCGCTTATGCGGATGCAGCCGTGCCGCGCAACCGAGCAGGACGCGGTCCGGTGGCAGGTTGAATTGACCTCGTGCCGCCTCCTTCGACAGGGTAAGGGCCTTGTCGTCGAAGCCGTGCGGCACATGCACCATGCGCGACCGGTAGGCCGCGGGGTAGCGCGAATATTCGCGCTCCATGTCCTGCGAATTGAGCGTGATGCAGTCGAAGAAGCCGAGGCTGCCCATGGCGATGTCGGCGGTGCGGACCGGCCAGCTCATCGCCAGCGCGGATGAAACCTGATTGGCGACGACGGGTGCACGGCTGACGAGGCGCGTGACGCCGGCGCCGATGACGTTGCCGAAATGCTGGAAGGTCAGGACGGCGTCGGGCCTGGTGGTTCTGATGTGGCGGCCGAGCGTCCACAGCATCCGCAGCAGCGCCAGCGGATTGCCCGGCCGGCTCGGCGCGCAGTAGAGCGTGGCGGGCGGTTCGTCAAAGGAGTCCGATTTGCGGAAGAAGAACAGATTGGTGACCCGGTGACCGCGCGCGGTCAGCCCGGCGCCGAGCAGCCGCGAGATCTCCTGTGCACCGGCGTTCTCGGCCTGGGTTTGCGCAAGAAGCACGTGGAGTTTTCGCCCACTGCCGTTCGGCCGCGCAGGTGCCGTCGCGCTCGTCTCGTCCAGGTCTTTGTTCGGCTGATAATGGAGCACGGATCCCGACCCGCTAAAGCAACGAAATCTTCACCTTCTTAACTCCGTACCTATCATGCGGGCATCCCGCGGACACCGGCTAGCAACAAACGGAGTTAATGCGGCGCGGATGGCGACGGTGTCGTTGGCGCAGCATTTCCGCTGGTTCCCGGCTGGCGCGTTAACCAATCGGTCCTGCGCGTTCACCCCGGCGGCGCGTGCTGACACCTAGTCACGCGAGTCAGCGCTGCGAACGGCATAATTGCCGCGCCTCGATGCTGGGAAGCGCAAGAGCACCAGAACGGAAGGATCCACCCCGCTGCGCCGGCGGCAGAGGACGTTCAGGGCGATGGTCGCGAGCGCGAGCGACACGGTCGTCGAAATCGCCGCGCCAAGCACGCCGAGGAAGGGGACCAGGACGAGAAATCCGACGAGCCGCAGCCCGACGTTGGCAGCGACCACCGGCACATAGATTCGTTCATGACCGGTCAGCTGCAGGATCGCAGCAGCCGGGCCGCCCGCCGCCTGGATGGCGGTTCCGATTGCAAGCACGATCAGGACCGAATGCTGCTCGGCGAAATGAGGTCCGAACAGGTTGAGGAGATAGGGGCCGCCGATCCAGATCGTGGCGAGACCGGCGACGACGCAGAGCCCAGTCACTTCCGCCATCAAGCGCGAGGTCCGCTCGAACTCCCCGTGGTTCTTGCTGAAATAGAGCGACGGGAGCCGGCGCGCACCGAACGTGTAAAGCGCCGCGGACACCATGGCGAAAATGTTGGCGAGGCGCGAGGCGGCAAAGTAGATTCCCGCGGTCGTCGGATCCAGCATCCAGTAGACCAGAATGACGTCGAGATACTGATTGGCGACTTCGAGGATCGATGCGAGCCAGAAGTGCAGGGCACTTGATCGCCAGCGTGACGTCTCCGAACGCGCCGGCGTACTGCGCAGATCCGGCAGCACGCGCGCGACGGATACGATCTGCGCAACAAGGCCAACCGACATGGCGACCGTCATCGCCGCGAACAGCTCGGCCGGATCGAGTTGGCGATGGGCGAGCAGCATGACGAGCAGGAACACGACGACGAGGGCCCGCCAAAGGAACTCGCGGTTTCCTTCGCCCATGAGAATGCTGACCAGCGAGCGCGCGATTTGGCTGCCGAGCATCAATCCGGCATTGACGGCCGTGTAGGCCGACACCGCAAGGATCAGCAGCCACCAGTCGCCTCTCATGCTCGCGACGATCGCGATCCCGCCGATCACGATCAGCATTGCGACCGAGGCGATCTTCAAGCTCGATTGCAGCACGCCTTTGGTAAGGTCCGGCCTTTCGCCGACCTGATATTCGTTCAGGAATCGCACCAGCAGGGATTCCTGGCCGACCAGTCCCACGACGGCTGCGATCTGCGCGACCGACAGCCAGGTCGCAAAGATGCCGAAGCCGTCAGGCGACATCGTCCGCGCAGCCAGCGAGAACAACGCGAACGCGAGCACGCCGCTGCCGACCTTGAGCAGGATGGTCCCGGCAACGCCGCGCGTGACGTCGCGCCGCATGAACTGGAGAATGGATGCGATCATGGAAGGGTTAAGGGAGCCGCGCTCCCCTGACGAGACATGTTCCGATACCGGCGAGAACCTAGCATGTCGAGCAATCGCGAGTGTTAATGGACGAGTTGGAGGATTTCGGCGATCGCGGTGATACGGGTTGCTTCGTTCTGGAACATCGCTGTCTCCATTGTCCAACATCTGCGAGTTTCAACTCGCGCGACGGACGGCATAACGCCGCATCGACGACTGAGAAGGCGAGATCCGGGGCTCGCGTGCAGAATGGTTTCGGGACAGCAAGACGCGTGCCGCGGCGAGTCGGCGAACTGGGCACCTGCGGTCATTAACCTCAATCTCAGGAAATGTTCGCACCCGGCCCTGCGATGCGACATCAGGCGAGAGAATTGCACTGCAGACGCTGTTAACCGTGGGAGCCGGAGCCATGACGAGAACCGTGACCGAGCCGGTCGACGGGGACGAGACCGCAACCATCGACTCGGACGTCGCCATCGTCGGTGGCGGTCTTGCGGGATCGCTTGCGGCGGCCGTGCTGGCGCGGGCAGGGCGTCGCGTCGCTCTGATCGACAAGCGGGCAGTCCATCCGGATGAGTTTCGGGTCGAGAAGATCGGCGGCCATCAGCTGGAGCTGTTCGGTAAGCTCGGCTTTCTCGATGCGCTCGAAGATGTCGCGCGCCGATATGATCAAGTGCTCAACATCCGTGAGGGCAAGGTGGTCGATGTCAGCGTCGGCAGGGCTTACGGATTTGCCTATGCCGATCTCGTCGCAATGGCGCGTCGCCAGCTTCCGGATCCTTCCAACCTGATCGTCGACGAGGTCACAGCGATTGGCAGCAGCGGCGATGTCCAGCATCTCGAGCTCGCCTCCGGACGGCGCGCGGCGGCGCGCCTCGTCGTTCTGGCCACCGGCATGGCGGGAGCCCTGGGCTACAAGCTCGGCATCAGGCGGCGCGTGCTTGCCGAGCGCCATTCGGTGTCGTTCGGTTTCACGATCGCGCGCAAGGATGGCACCCCGTTCGATTTCGAGGCGTTGACCTGTTACGGCGAACGCACCGCCGATGGCATCGACTATCTCAGCCTGTTTCCCGTCCACGCCGGAATGCGTGCCAATCTCTTCATGTTCCGCGATCCGACCGATCCTGTTATGCGCGAGTTGCGCCGCGAACCGGAGGCGACAGTTTTGCGCCTGCTGCCGGGATTGCGGAGCTACCTCGGCGATTTCCGTGTGACCGATCGCGTCCAGAACTGGGTGATGGATCTGACCGTCGTCGAGGGGCACCTCCGGCCCGGAATCGTGCTCATCGGCGATGCGTTCCAGACCAATTGTCCTGCGGCCGGAACGGGCGTCGCCCGCCTGCTCGTGGACGTCGACCGTCTCTGCACCGAATATGTGCCGCGATGGCTCACGACTGCAGGCATGGGCCTGGAGAAGATCTCGCAATTCTATGCCGATCGCGACAAGATCGCGGCGGATCAGCAATCGCTGAAGATGGCACGCTTCCGCCAGGCGCTGACCTCGCGCAACGATATCGGCTGGGACGTGCGGCGACGGTTGCACTTCCTGCGGCGCAGTCTTGCACACCGCGTCGATCAGATGCATCCGGGCTGGCTTGGCCGCGTCCGCGGCGTATTGCGCGCCTGATCTCTGCGACCCCCCGCCGGTCAGCGCGTGGGCCTCGCGGTGTGGGCGGGCTGAACCTTCAAATCGGAGAGCCGCTTGGCCGCCAGCTTGAGCCAGGGCGCCTGCTTCAGCGCGAAGAGGGCGATCGCGCCTACGGCGCTGCCGACCTGCGTGACCTCCCACATCGGTGAAGCCTGTGCGCCGAACGATTTCTTGTATGGCTCGTCGCCGATGGTGAAGTCGAGCATCTGATCTCCGCGCTCGATACAATCCCGCGCCACTTGTTCGAACATCAGCGCGCCGATGGACTGGCTCTTGTAGCCGGCGATGTCGAAGGCGCTCATGATGACGAGGAAGCTGTCGCGGTGGCACAATCCGAGCACGGCGGCGATCACTTCGCCGTCCATCTTCATGGCATAGAGGCGAACGAAGGACCCGAGGCCCCGAAGGGCGACGTCGGAATAGAAGCCGTAATATTCGGGCCGCTGCAGCAGGTCTCCGTCGCCTTGTGCGTGAAAGCGCGGGCCGCGAAACTTCCTCATCACCTCCATCGTCTCGAGCACGGCGGCGCTGTCGCTGCAGCATGAGAAGCTCAGCGCGCCCTTCTTCTGCAGCTGGCGATATTTCTTGGCGAGCTCCTTCTGGTAGGAGCGATCCATCGCACTGGCCCGCCATTGCTCGTACGGCGCGACCAGAACCGTGGCATAAGCATTGGTGTTCATCGAGACACGGCGGGACGTGGCGAGGAGGTCCTCGATCGGAAGCCGTCCGTCAGGCAGCTTGGCCATTCGCAGCAGATCGAAGGGGCGGACAAGGCGCCGAATCTGCGCGCATGCAGCCGCATCATGGAGCAATTGCGAGAACACGTCCGGGCTGCAAACCGGTGCCAGATAGTCGGAAACGCGCAAGTCGGCGAACTCGATGGTCCGTATCGGACCGCGCCGGATCCGGAGCAGCGGCAGCACCATGGCAAGGGCGCCGGTGTCGCGGTAGCGCACCACGACGACCAGAGCCGTTGCATCCGTTTCCGGCGCGAGCCTGGTGTAGAGGCTATGCAACCAGACCGGATGCTGGAAGGCAGTGGCAGCCGAACGATCGAACAGCTCTGCATATTCCGGAGACAGAAAGTCGAACGACGGCTCGATGGCGATGTCGAACGTGTTGCTGGGCTTATTCATGCGCACAAGGAAACCGGATCATCCGCGAACGTCGTTCGAACCGTAGCTGCGCTTATACCAAGGCCGTTACAGGTCAGACACTGCCGCCGCGCGATTTGCGCCAATGCGTTCAACCATGCTCGTATGGTTACCAAATTCTGAAGCCGGAGGCGGAAATGGCGCATGGAGCGCACCTTGCGCGGCGCCATCGTCTGCATGGCGCAGGCAATGATCTACGATCCTCGGCTGCAGGAAGCTATGGTTCGCAAGGTCGAGCTCGTTCCCTCCGCTCCGATCCTCGGGCCGATCGGGCTCAAGCGCGAGTGAGACTTCTTAGAGCCGCACCCCGGTGGTGGCAAACGCGTGCGCGGCGGGCTCCTGCACGCGATCGAGGATCACCATCCCACCAACCGCGATCACCACGGCCGCGACGCAGCCAAGCAAAAAAGCCTTCATCCTCCGCCTCCCTCGATTGGACCACGCCATCTATACGACAGGGCCTGCGGCGAGCAAGCTCGTCGATCGCATCAGCCATCCGCCCGCTATGGGCTTTTGAACACGGGATCGGCGGAAAGACGCATCGCCCATCGAGCTAAGGGACCGGAGCTCGGTGCTGCTGCGCTGCACGATCCGGAAGGGATGCGGGTCTTGCAAGTTTTCTGCAGGCCTGGTGAGCGCATCGGAGGCTTGGCGTGAAATTACCGAGAACGATCCTGTGCTTCGCAGCACTTTGCTTTGTCGAGGGCGCCCTGGCCCAGCCGGCGCAAACCAACTCGCCGGCGGGGCAAACGCCTCCCGAGGACAAGGGCCAGCTCCAGCCGCAAGGTTGGACGGGTCCGATCAATACCGGCTCGGGTGGTGCGCCGCCCGAAAGCCCCCAGGGCCAGAGTCCGCCCGGAATGCAGCCCGCGCCGGAGGGGTCGTCCAAGACCACGACGGCACCGGCCAAGTAGACTGTTTCAAGTAGACCGTTCCAGGATATTCATTTCCGTTGCCTCTTCTGGCAATCTCGAGCGGGTGAATGTCAGCAGGCGGCCAGGAATGAACAGATCGGCTCTGTGCACGAAGGTGGCCGCATTGCTGTGGACCATCTTTGCCGCATCGACGGTGCATGCCGACATGGTCGGACACGGCGGCCCGATACGGGCTCTCGCCATTTCGCCCGATGACGACAGCCTTCTCTCCGGCAGCTTCGACACCTCCGTCATCCGCTGGTCGCTCAGGACAGATACGGCAGAGCACGTGCTGCGGTATCATGCCGATGGCGTCAACGCCGTCGCCTTTCTCAAAGACGGCCGCATGATCACGGCCGGAGCCGATGCGCGCATTGCGGTGTGGACGGCGGGCCGGCCGGAGCCGGACCGGGTGCTGGAGGGACATGTCGCACCGATCGCGGCGCTTGCTGTGTCGTCCGATGGGACGCTTCTCGCATCGGCGTCATGGGACCAGACAGTGCGGCTCTGGTCGCTGTCGGACGGCACATCCCGCGTGCTCGAAGGGCATACGCAGAACGTCAATGGGGTCGCTTTCCTGCCGGACGGCAGGCTCGTCAGTGTCGGCTACGATCTTGCGCTGCGCATCTGGCGTTTGCCGGATGGCCAACCTGACATCGTGACTTTGCCGGCGCCGCTGAACGCGGTGGCTGTCGCGCCGGATGGTGAAATCGTCACGGGCGCGGTCGATGGCAGGCTGCGCATGCTGACAACGGACGGCAAGGTCAGCGGCGAGGTCGCGGCCAGTCCGACGCCGGTGGTGGCCTTGGCCATGTCGGCGGACGGTGCGCTGGTCGCTGCGGCCGGGATCGGCGGCACGGTGGCGATCATCGATCGCAAGTCGCGCAACCTGCTGCGCACCCTGGTTGGGCCCGGGCTGCCGGTGTGGGCGGTCGCCTTCCTTGCCGATCGCGAGACACTGATGACGGGTGGTGCGGACGGCAGGATCAGGCGCTGGAATGCCCGCACCGGCAATCCCATCGGTTCAAGCCTGGTCGGCACACCGGCCGACCCGCTTGCGGCCTATGCCGGCGATCACGGCGCCGATGTGTTTCGGGCCTGTGTTGCCTGCCACACGCTCTCGGACAAGGAGGTGCAGCGCGCGGGTCCCACACTTGCGGGACTCTACGGCCGCAAGATCGCTTCGGTGCCGGGATATCGCTTCTCTGATGCACTGAAGACGATGGACATCGTCTGGACGCCGGAAACCGTCGCACGATTGTTCGAAATCGGGCCGAATGCCTACACCCCCGGCACCAAGATGCCGGAGCAGCGCATCGGCTCGGCCGAGGACCGGCGTGCGCTGACCGAATTTCTGGCCCGCGCGACGTCGAGATGATTGCCTTGCGCCGATTCGACGGCGTCCGCTTTAGTCCTTGCCATTGCGTTCGCGGAGATAATCATCCGTTGTTCGCGGCGGCGTTCGTTCCGGAACGCCCTTGAACGGATCGAATTGCTGTTCGCTCATGACCACGACGCGGCAGTCCGCGCACATCCTGAGCGCCTCGATTCGCTTGTCGCCGGCCGGATACATCCAGTGCCGGCCTTCGAGCTTGGCGGCGATGCGGTCGATCGTGCTCTTGACGCCGAAGGGCGTGCCGCAGCGGACGCAGAGCGCGGGCTCCTCTTCCTTGATGACAACGGCGGGCGCGCGCGCCGCCCGGAAATCGATCTGCGGCTTGAGGCTGATGACCTTTTCCGGACAGGTGCTCTGGCACAGGCCGCACTGCACGCAGGCATCCTCGATGAATTTCAGCACCGGCCGCTCGGGATCGTCGCGCAATGCGCCGGTCGGGCAGGCCGAGACGCAGGACAGGCACAGCGTGCAGCCATCGGCCTCGACGCTGATTGCGCCGACCGGCGCACCTTGCGGCAGCGCGATGATGTCGACCGGCTGCGGCGCCAGCCGATGCAACTCGCTGAGGGCAAACCGCAAGAGGTCGCGCCGCTTGCCGACGGTCTTGAAAGTTGCCGGCGTCGGGACCGCGGCGAGCGTGCCGATATCAGTCAAATGCGCGCCGAGCGCGTCGGGATCGTCGGTTTCGATGGTGGCGAGGCGACGGCCCGCAAATCCAAGGCCGCCGAGGATCGCCTCAGCCATCGCGATCGTCTGCGTCAATCCGGTCACGTCGTGGCGCGGCTTGCCACGGAGCAGGAAGCGCACGGCAGAGACGCCATAGGCAAAGGCGCCGACGATCGCCTCCAGCCCAACCTGCGTGAGCTCGTTGACGGCAAAGGGAAGCACGTTCGCCGGCAGGCCGTCGCCATGCCGCGCGAGGGCGTCGATCAACGGCGTGCCGTGCGGGCTGTCGTGAAAGAGCAGCACCGCATTCGCGCCGCCGGCCTCGCGATAGGCGAGCAGCATGGCGCGAAGTTTATGGAGCTGCGTATCGGCGGGCGGCAGCGCGTAGGAGACCGCGCTGGTCGGGCAGGCCGCCGCGCATTGGCCGCAGCCCGCGCAGATATTCGGATCGATTGCGATATGATCGCCGACGGGCGTGATCGCCCCGGTCGGGCAAAGATCGAGACAGCGATGGCAGCCCGTACGCTTCGAGCGCGAATGGGCGCAAAGCGCCGGCGCAACCTCGACATATCTGGGCTTGTCGAAGCTGCCGACGAGATCGCGCGCGGTCAGCACCGCGCGCAGCACCGCGGCGGGATCTTTCGTGTCGGCGCGGAGATAGCCGTCGCGCAGGTCGTGGGCGGGAAACATTGGCAGACCGCCGGAAAGATCGAGCACGATATCGCAGCGCGAGGTGACCCCGCTTCGCGGCGAGTCGAGCACGAAGCGATCGCGCGAGGAGGGGCGGGGACGCGCATAGTCGTCGATGACAAGCTCGAACGCGCCGAAATGTCCCTTCGCGGAGCGGATCGTGCCCTTCACGATCGGGAACACCGTGGCAACCGGCGGCACCGTGTCATCGAGCTGCTTCAGCATCACGGTGACGTCGAGGTGATCGGCAAGCAGGCGGCCGGCCTCAATCGCGGCCTCATCGCGCCCGTAGATCAGGATGACGCCCTCGCTCGACAAGGTGACGAGCGGATAGTCCGGGGCGGGGATGGAGGCGGATGCGAGCAGGGCGGCCATTTTTGCGCCGGCGTGCGCGCCGTCGCGGGACCAGCCGGCCGTCTCGCGGATATTGACGAAGCCGATCGCGTCAGGCCGCTCGCCGGCCTCGTCCGAAAATTGCGCCGCCTGCTGCGTGCAGGCGACCGTCAACACGCCTTCTGTCGCGGCCATGTTGCGGAAATGATCGAGCTCCGCCCCGCAGAGGTGGCGGAAGCTCTTGACCTCGCTGTTCGGACATGCGCGCCGGATTGCAGCCACGTCGAGGCGCATCGTGTCTTCGCACGAGCAGATCAGGATGGTCTTCGACGGCTGCTCCAGGTTAACTCCTCCGCCTTTCGGACGACGACGACGGACTCGCGCCGGCCCTTCGCCTCGTATAGACATTATCCATCGGGAAGAAAAGGAAAGCGGAGGACGGTCTGCCGTCGATCCCAGTGAGCCATGTTTCCACGGCGGAACCGATCCACCTGCCGCCGCCGTTCACATTGGTGCGATTGCGCGAGAGCGGCGACGCTTTTGCCCATGCATGCCGCATCGCACCGGAGAGCGGCGCCGGAACGCTCGTCTATGTCGGCCGCTTCGACCTCGCCGAGTTCGCCGTGGTGCTCGAGCCGGCCGAGCCGTTGCGCAGCGCGCGGCGTGCGTTCTACGCAGGCATGGTCGCGCTCACCGACGCGCTTCGCGCCTATGCACCGCCGAGCAAGCCGATCACGATCGGCTGGCCGGATGCGGTCAGGATCGACGGGGGGCTGGTCGGCGGCGGACGGATGGGTTGGTGTTCCGGAGCTGACGAGGACGCGCCGCCGCCCTGGCTGGTCTTCGGCGCGATGATACGGACGGTTGCCATGAATGATGACGATCCAGGCGTCCACCCGCTGGCCTCGGCGCTTGACCAGGAAGGCTTTGGCGAGGCGGGCGCGGCGCAGATCACGGAAAGCTTCGCCCGGCATCTGATGCTGGCGCTGGACGGCTGGCGGGTCGACGGCTTCGACAGCGTCGCGCGCGACTATCTCACGCGGATGCCGCGTGAAAGGCAGACGATACAGCGCATAGATGATTGCGGCGACCTCCTGACGCGCCGCATCGGGACGGAGACGATCGAACGAAGCGACCTGGTCCGGGCGCTCGCGGTGCCGTCCTGGCTCGATCCGGCCCTCGGAGGACCGCGCCTGTGAAACTCCTGCGCACGATCGCGCTCGATCCCTCGGACACTTTCGTGTTCGACGTGGCGGCAGAGCCGGGCGAATGGGCCGTTTCCGGCGCCTTCCGCTTCTGGGATTGCGATGGCGCGAAGCTCGAGGGCAAGGCCCGCGCGGCGTTTCGCGGTGGGTTCCTCGGGGTGCAATCCTGGGGCTGGTCGACGCTGGCGCAGATCGTTCCGGCGACCGCGGACGATTACCACGGCCTGGTCGATCTGCTGGCGAGGCAATTGGTCGATCGTTTCGGCGCGCCGGATATGGCGGCGGCGAAAACGGCGGCCGAAGAGGAGGTCGCTTTTGCCCAGTCGCTCTGCAGCCATCCCATCAGCTCGCTTATTGCAGTGCACCGCACCTCGAGCGACGGGGAGGTCCGCGAGTCGTTCCGCCGGCTGCAGCTTCGGGAAGGCCAGGGGCATGGCAAGGCGTTCTCGTTCATCGAGATGGAGGACGACGTCGAGCCGGACGGCGATCTCAGGCTTGCAGATCTCGGCCGGGAGCCGACCGTCCGATGAACGATTTCTGGATCTCCTGTGGTCACCACCTGCTCGATCGCGACGAGGGCGGCGGCCTGCGTGTCACGGACGAATTTCTCAAAGCCTATTTTGCCCGTCCCGAGCTGATGCCGCCGGACGACGCGTGCCCGGTCGAACGCCGGCTGCATCGCGATCTGCTCGCCGACCCGCGCCAGGCCGTCGGCGCCGGCGAGATCGCCGCGATTGCCGATGCTGATGCCAGGGAGAATTGGCAGTTCGTGCTGGCGTTCCGCGATCTTCTGCTGCGGCATCCGACGCTCGAAGCGGCCTATCTTGCCTGGCTCCGCTCAGGGGCGAACGATCTGCCGCCGCTGTTCGTCAACCAGCTCGTGCACGTCATCCTGCGCAACGCGCTCGACGGCTGCGACGACCCGTTCGTGCTGCGCGCGGCCGAATTGTTCTTCCGGATCCAGCGCGTTCTCCCACATGAGCACGCTTTGTTGCTGGGAGACGAGGAGGTCGTCGGCGGCCGGAGCCCGACCCCGGTGCTCTCGCTGATGTCGATGCTCGGCGCCACCACCGATGCGGTGGTCGAGGTGTTGGGCGAGGAGAATGCCGAGGCCTATTGGCACCGGAGCGACCAGTTCGACATGGCCCTCGACCTGACCGCCGACGGCCGCGGACCTGTAGCGCTGGCGCAGGCGATGACGCGTTGGGTCTCCCATCTGCTCGGCATCGATGTCGTGATCGAGCCGCTACGGGCGCTGCACGAGGCGAAGCTGAGCTGGTATGTCGGGCTCGATGCCGATGCCACGAGGCTCGGCGACCGTCTGTGGCACGGCGAAGAGCTCGGCGAGCGCGACGCCGATCGCGTGCTGGCGCTGTTCCGGCTGACGTTTGCGGATTCCAGCCGTGCCCTCGACGATGTCGGGGATGAGCCGGTCTACCTGATCCTGTCGATGACGGCGGATCAGAAGCTGCGGATGAAGCCACAGAATCTGCTGACCGGATTGCCGGTGAAGCGGCTGGAGATGGCGACATGAGCCCCGCGGCATTGCCGTCCCTCTCGATTGCCGTCGGCGTCGTAGTCGAGCGGCGCAAGGCCGACTCGCCTTGGGTCGATTTCATCTGGCGCGGAATTGCTGTCCTGCCGGACGAGCCGTCGACCGAGCCATGGACCGTGCTTCGCGAGCAGGACGGCACGACCCTGTTCTATGCCGGAAGTGCGACCATCGATCTCTATCCGTCGGAGACGGCGCGCTATCGCGACAATCTCGCCTCCGGCGGTCCGAGCATCTGGGTCGTGTTGTCGCCTGCGGAAGGCGTCTGGCCCTATGCAGTCACCGCGGTGACCGCCGACCCCGCCGAGGGCGAAGGCTTTACCGAAGCCGCCGACAATCTCGTCGAGGCCGTGCCGATGCCGGAAGTGCTGCGCGAGGCGATTGAAAGCTTCGTGGCCGAGCACCATGTCGAGCGCGAATTCGTCAAACGCAAGCGGCGCCGTGCCGATCCGGAGGCGCTGGCGCGGCGCGAACATGAAGGCGGAAAGGAATGAGTGAGGAGGACTTCCTTGCGCGTTGGTCCCGCCGCAAACAGCAGTCGCGAGCGGAGCCGGCGAAACCTGCCCCGGCGCAGCCGACGCCGCCGTCCGAGGACAAAGAGGACGAGACGGAGTTCGATCTGTCGAGCCTGCCGTCGATCGACGAGATCAATGCTGCCACCGACATCACGGCCTTCCTCGGCAAGGGGATTCCTCGCGAGTTGAGCCTTGCGGCTCTTCGCCGCGCTTGGGCGACCGATCCCGCGATTCGCGACTTCGTCGGGCTCGCGGAGAATGCATGGGACTTCAACGACCCGACGGCGATGCCGGGATTTGGCCCGCTGGATTGTTCCTCGGAGGAGCTGGCCGCACTGGTCGATCGCATTGTCGGCGGCGTGCGCGAGGCGGCCAAGTCTGCGGCCCAGACTCTTGCCGAGGCGTCGATCGAAACGGCGGATTCTCCGGCGGAATCGCATCAAGCCGATGTGGCACTTGTTTCCAATGTCGTCGAGCCGCCCGATGAGACGCAGCACCTGGCAATCCCTGCTGCACTGCAACCGACAGTGGGTGAAAGACCTGCGGATTCTGCAGAGCCTGTGAGGTCCCGCACGCATGGTGGTGCACTGCCGCGCTGAACCACGACCAAAGACTATAGGTACAGGCTATGGCAGGCGATTGACCGTTGCTGGAACCCGGATTACGCTACCTACTGCTTTGTAACAAAAGCGATAATCAAGCAGACGGGACTGGGATGGGAGGTCCACGTGCGCGATGACGGACTTGATCGAGCGATCGATGCCGCAGGCGGCATCGCTCAGCTTGCACGCAAAATAGGCATCAGCCAGCCCTCCGTCTCGAATTGGACCCGTGTGCCCGCACAACGGGTGGTTGCAGTCGAAACGGCGACCGGCGTCTCCCGAAACGATCTGCGGCCCGATCTTTACGGTGAGCAAGCCGGCTCCGCCGAGCTCGTCGATCCCATCGATGCGGCGCGCGCGCAGGAATACGTCTTGCTCGCGGCGCTGCTGTCTGCGCCTCCGTCGAAGCGCCTGCTCGATCAGCTCGCCGCGCTCAGCGGAGACGCGACGCCGCTCGGTCGCGCGCATGCGGCGCTTGCCGAGGCCGCCTCGAACGCCGTCCCAGCGAAGGTCGAGCGGGAGTATTTCGATTTGTTTGTCGGGCTCGGCCGCGGTGAATTGCTGCCCTATGCTTCCTATTATCTCACGGGCTTTCTCAACGAACGGCCTTTGTCGCGCCTGCGCGGCGACCTGATGACGCTCGGCATCGAGCGTATCGCCAACGATTCCGAACCCGAAGATCACGCTGCCATCCTGTGCGAGATCATGTCGGGCCTTGCCGATGGCCGCTTCGATGCCTCACACGAGGCGCAGCGCGCCTTCTTCGAAAAGCACGTGTCGCCATGGATGGGGCGGTTGTTCGCCGACATCGAGCACGCGGGGACTGCCCGTTTCTATCGCGCAGTCGGCGCGCTCGGCCGCACTTTCATCGAAATCGAGACGGAAGCATTTACATTCGCCAGCTGACCGAGGCGCTTCGGTCCGGGAGAGATGCGATGAGTGACGAGACGAAAGCAAAGGTCGGACGCCGCGATTTCCTGCGCAAGGTCGGCTTGGGTACCGCCGGTGCCGGCGCGGCGCTTGCAACACCGTTGGTCGGGTCCGCCCAGGCCGACAGTGAAACCAACGATGAGAAGCGCAAGGCGCGCTACAAGGAATCCGATCACGTGAAGACGTTCTACCGCGTCAATCGTTATCCGGCCTGAGAGGGAGGCTGCCCGTGCTTATCAAGCGAACACACCAGCGTTCCGATCGCCGCGGTTCCGTCGCCGAATCCCTTGCGGGGCAGGGCGGGGGACTTGATCGCCGCACATTCCTGCGCAAATCCGGTCTGGCCGGCGGCGCGCTCGCCGCGCTCGGGGCCATGCCGGTCGGCAACGTGCGAAAGGCGGAGGCGGCCGCCGCCGGCCCGCTCGCGGCCGGCGCCACCGTCAAGAAGAGCATCTGCACGCATTGTGCCGTGGGCTGCACGGTGACGGCGGAAGTCCTCAACGGAGTCTGGATCGGGCAGGAACCGAGCTGGGATTCGCCGATCAACCGTGGCTCGCATTGCGCCAAGGGCGCCTCGGTGCGCGAGCTCGTGCACAGCGATCGCCGCCTGCGCTATCCGATGAAGCTGGTGAACGGGCAGTGGACGCGCGTGTCGTGGGACACGGCGGTGAACGAGATCGGCGACAAGCTGCTGCAGGTTCGCGAGAAGTCGGGCAGCGATTCGGTCTATTGGCTCGGCTCGGCCAAGATGACCAACGAAGGAGCCTACCTGTTCCGCAAGTTGGGCGCGTTCTGGGGCACCAACAACACCGATCACCAGGCGCGGATCTGCCACTCCACCACCGTCACCGGCGTCGCCAATACCTGGGGCTACGGCGCGATGACGAACAGCATCAACGACATGCGCAACTCCAAGACGATGCTGTTCATCGGCAGCAACGCGGCGGAAGCGCATCCGGTCAGCATGCAGCACCTGCTCGAATCCAAGGAGCTCAACAAGGCGAATTTCATCGTCTTCGATCCGCGCCTGACCCGCACCGCGGCACATGCCACCGAATATGTCCGCATCCGTCCCGGCACCGACATTCCCGTGCTCTACGGCATGATGTGGCACATCCTGAAGAACGGCTGGGAGGACAAGGAATTCATCGCCCAGCGCGTCTACGGCTTCGACGACCTGCGCAAGGAGGTCGAGAAATGGAATCCGCAGGAGGTCGAGCGCGTCACCGGTGTGCCCGCCGCGCAGCTCGAGCGCGTCGCCAAGACATTCGCGACGGTCAAGCCCGCGACCATCATCTGGTGCATGGGCCAGACCCAGCACACGGTCGGCACCGCCAACGTGCGGGCGAGCTGCATCGCGCTGCTGATGACGGGCAACGTCGGCAAGGCCGGGGCCGGCGCCAACATCCTGCGCGGCCATGACAACGTGCAGGGCGCGACCGATGTCGGCCTCGATATCGTGACGTTGCCGTTCTATTACGGCCTCGCGGAGGGCGCCTGGAAGCACTGGTCCCGGGTCTGGGAGGTCGACTACGACTATCTCGTCTCGCGCTTCGACGAGAAGAAGCAGATGGAGACGCCAGGCATCCCGCTGACGCGCTGGTTCGATGCGGCGCTGTTGCCGAAGGCCGACGTCGCACAGAAGGACAACGTCAAGGCCGTGTTCGTGCAAGGCCACGCCAGCAACAGCATCACGCGCATTCCCGAATCGCTGAAGGGCCTGAAGGCGCTGGAGCTGCTGGTGATCGCCGATCCGCACCCGACCACCTGGGCGTCTCTGGCGGTCGAGGCCGGACGCAAGGACGGCGTCTATATCCTGCCCGTGGCGACGCAGTTCGAATGCGCGGGATCGCGCGTCGCCTCCAACCGCTCGATGCAATGGGGCGAGCAGATCGTCAAGCCGATCTTCGAATCCAAGGACGACCTCGAGATCATCTATCTGCTGGCGAAGAAGTTCGGCTTCGCCGACAAGATGTTCAAGAACATCAAGGTCGAGAACAACCTTCCGGTCCCCGAGGACGTGCTGCGCGAGATCAACCGTGGAAGCTGGTCGACCGGTTATTGCGGCCAGTCGCCGGAGCGCATCAAGGCGCACATGAAGAACCAGCACAAGTTCGACCTGGTGACGATGCGCGCCCCCAAGGACGATCCGGAAGTCGGCGGCGATTATTATGGCCTGCCTTGGCCGTGCTGGGGCTCGCCCGAGGTGAAGCATCCCGGCTCGCCGCTGCTCTACAACAACAATCTGCACGTCATGGACGGCGGCGGCGCATTCCGTCCGCGCTTCGGCATCGAGCGCGAGGAGAAGCTGCCCGACGGCACGACGCGCAAGGTCAGCCTGCTCGCCGACAAGTCCTTCTCCAAGGGCTCGGAGATCGAGGACGGCTATCCCGAGTTCACGCTGGCGAGCCTGAAGAAGCTCGGTTGGGACAAGGATCTCACCGAGGCCGAGATGGCGACGATCCAGCGGGTCAACCCGGCCAATCCGGATGCGGTGTCCTGGGCGCTCGACCTCTCCGGCGGCATCCAGCGCGTCGCGCTGAAGCATGGCTGCGTGCCCTTCGGCAACGGCAAGGCGCGCATGAATGCGTTCGGTCTACCGGATCCAATCCCGGTGCACCGCGAGCCGATCTACACGCCGCGCGTCGACCTCGTCGAGAAGTATCCGACGTTGCCCGATGCCAAGCAGTTCCGTCTGCCCAACATCGGCTTCTCGGTGCAGAAGGCGGCGGTGGAGAAGGGGATCGCCAAGCAGTTCCCGCTGATCCTCTCCTCCGGACGTCTCGTCGAATACGAAGGCGGCGGCGAGGAAACCCGCACCAATCCGTGGCTCGCCGAATTGCAACAGGACATGTTCATCGAGATCAGCCCGGCTGATGCCGCCGATCGCGGCATCAAGGACGGCGGCTGGGTCTGGGTGAGCGGCGCTGAGAACAACTCGCGGGCCAAGATGAAGGCGATGGTGACCGAACGCGTCGGCAAGGGCGTCGCCTGGATGCCGTTCCATTTCGGCGGCTGGCTCGGCGGTAACGACCTGCGCAAGAACTATCCTGCCGGCACCGATCCGATCGTGCTGGGCGAGAGCGCCAACACGATCACGAGCTATGGCTACGATCCTGCAACCGGCATGCAGGAGCCGAAGGTCACGCTTTGTCAGATCGTCGCAGCCTGAGAGGAGCACGCACATGGCTCGGATGAAATTTCTCTGCGACGCTGATCGCTGCATCGAGTGCAACGCCTGCGTCACCGCCTGCAAGAACGAGCACGAGGTGCCCTGGGGCATCAACCGGCGGCGTGTCGTCACCATCAACGACGGCAAGCCGGGTGAGCGCTCGATCTCGATGGCCTGCATGCACTGCACGGACGCGCCCTGCGCGGCGGTCTGTCCGGTGAACTGCTTCTACACCACGGCCGATGCCGTGGTGCTGCACTCCAAGGACCTCTGCATCGGCTGCGGCTATTGCTTCTACGCCTGTCCGTTCGGCGCGCCGCAATATCCAAAGGTCGGAAACTTCGGCTCCCGGGGCAAGATGGACAAGTGCACCTATTGCGCCGGCGGCCCTGAGGCCGACGGCAGCAAGGAGGAATATGCGAAGTACGGTGCGAACCGGCTGGCCGAAGGCAAGCTGCCGCTGTGCGCTGAGATGTGCTCGACCAAGTCGTTGCTTGCGGGCGACGGTGAGATCATCGCACAGATCTACAAGGAGCGCGTCACGAAGCGCGGCTATGGCTCGGGTGCATGGGGCTGGAAGACCGCTTATCGCGAGGCGATCGAGTCCTGAGGTGGCAACAGAAGGGCGCGCAAATACCGGGGAGGACGTGATGGCGTCATTTGGAAGGTTCATTCGCCTGGCGTTCGGCGTTTGCACGCTGCTTCTCTTGGCGATGGCGGCGCCTGCGAGTGCTCAGCAGGTCAATCCGACTGCAAGCTCGGTCAAGGAGCAGCAGCTTCTGCAGGAGCTGAACCGGATTCAAGGGCGTGTCAGCATTCCGGATCAGCGGTCCGGCGTTCTCGAGCAGCCGCAGGGGCGGGAATGGCGGGAATTCCGCATGGTGACGCTGCCCTGGATCGGCGGCGTTGCCATCATCGGCATGATCGCCCTGATCATGATCTTCTATCTCACCCGCGGCATGGTTCGGCTGGAAAGCGGCCGCTCGGGCCGCACCATCGTGCGCTTCAACGGTTTCGAACGTTTCGTGCACTGGATGACGGCAACCTGTTTCATCATCCTGGCGATCTCCGGCCTCAACGTCACCTTTGGCCGGCAACTGCTTTTGCCGCTGATCGGTTTCGAGGCCTTTTCCGAATGGTCGCAATGGGCCAAATACGCCCACAATTATCTGAGCTTCCCGTTCACGCTGGGGGTCGTGCTGATCTTCCTGATGTGGATCGGCGGCAATATCCCCAATAAGGTGGATATCGAATGGGCCAAGCGGGGTGGCGGCCTGATCGGGCATGACCATCCACCGGCCAATCGCTTCAATGGCGGCCAGAAGATGATCTACTGGATAGTCGTGATCGGTGGTGGGCTCGTCGCGGCGAGCGGCTATGCGCTGATGTTCCCGTTCTACGGCACGGGTATCGAAAGCATGCAGATGGCCCAGATCGTCCACTCCATTGTGGCGGTCCTGTTCGTCGCGGCGATGATCGGGCACATCTATATCGGCACTATCGGCATGGAAGGTGCGTTCGCGGCCATGGGCTCGGGCGAAGTCGACGTCAACTGGGCGCGCGAGCACCACAGCCTCTGGCTCGACGAGCAGATGGCGCGAACGGGACCGAACGACGGGCAGCGGCAACCTGCGACCGCAGCGGCCGAATAAAGCGAGCCTGCCGGCCTACCGCAGCTCTTTCGCAAACAAGACGGAGCGGTCCTGCAGCTCCTGCTCGGGAAGCTTGTCGGCCCGTCCCGTCTGCATATCTTGAATGGACGCCATGCCGGGCTGACCGAAATGAGGCACTGGATGCGGCCTGAACACGCTATTGGCCGCACCGGCGAGAAGCATGGCTGCGATTAGCGAGAGCATGAGGAGTTTCATGCGCGTCTCCGTCTGCCATCTCCACCCGGCACGATGAATACATCGGGATCGTCGAATCGGATGTGAGCGGCTTCACAGCAACGGGTTCCAGTTGCGTGGGTCGAGCTCCCCCTGACGACCGTCAACTTCGGCGTCAAACTGGATATCTGCTTGCCAATGCGAGCGCCCATCCCGCATCGGCGCGGTGATCCCGCTGACGCGGAATTCCTCCATCAGGCCCGCCATTTGGCTCGCATTCCGTCGGCTCGTCAGGGGGCAGACCGAAACTGGTCCGGCTCTTGCTCTTGCCAGTATGAGAAATTTTGATAAACGTCATACTGTAAGGGCGAGCGAATGGAACGAGCAGCGATGCGGACTTTGCGGGCGGTCGAGCCCGGAACGGTGGCGCTGCTTGGCGGGCTCGTCGCCGCCAACATCGCCGCATGGGCCTGGGCCTTCACGCTGTTCGGCGACCGGCCGACGGTGATGGCGACGGCCTTGCTGGCCTGGGTGTTCGGCCTGCGTCATGCCGTCGATGCCGATCACATTGCCGCGATCGACAACGTCGTGCGCAAGCTGATGCACGGCGCCGAGACGCCGCGCAGCGTCGGCCTCTATTTCGCGCTCGGCCATTCCACCGTCGTCGTGGTGGCGACCATGCTGCTGGCACTGGGCGTCGTGAGCCTCGGCGGCGACAGCCTGCTCAAGGAGATCGGCGGTCTCATCGGCACCTCAGTCTCGGCCCTGTTCCTGCTTGCGGTTGCCGCGATCAACCTCGTCATTTTCGTCGGCCTGTGGCGGACGTTTCGCGCGGCGCGGGAGCAGGGCGTTCACGATGCTGCGCAACTCGATGCGCTGCTTGCCAGCCGCGGTATTCTGGCCCGGCTGCTCGGCCCGATGTTCCGCCTGGTGACGAAGCCCTGGCACATGTACCCGCTCGGCTTCCTGTTCGGCCTCGGCTTCGACACCGCGACGGAGATCAGCCTGCTCAGCATCTCCGCCAGCGAAGCCGCGCGCGGCGCCTCGCTCGCCGATGTGCTGGTTTTCCCCGCGCTGTTCGCCGCAGGCATGGCGCTGGTCGACACTGCCGATTCCGCGCTGATGGTGAGCGCCTATCGCTGGGCCTTCGTCGATCCCTTGCGCAAGCTCTGGTACAATCTCACGATCACCGGCGCCTCCGTCGCGGTTGCACTGTTCATCGGCGGGATCGAAGCGCTCGGCCTGATCGGCGAGCGGCTCGGTCTCTCCGGCGGCGCATGGGTGCTGGTCGAGGACCTCAACGAGTCGCTTGCCAATGTCGGCTTTGTCGTGATCGCGCTGTTTGCGGTCGCATGGCTCGTCTCGGTCGTGCTCTATCGCCGCATGTTCGGGAACGAGCCTCGCCGCGCCGGCACGAAAGTTTTGGAATGCACCGATGCGACCGAGGCGGCCTGAGCACGGTCGTCGCGGCGGCGCTTTGACGGCACTCTCGGTCCTGGCGCTGCTCGCGGATGACGGCCGCGCCCTCGCACAGAGCAATGACACCTCACGCGAACTGCCGCCGGTCGAGGTCAGTGGCGGCGCCACGCCCGGGCGCAAGATGACGGCCGCATCGCGCCGTGCCGCCAGATCGCCCGCGGCCGGCCGCCGGATCTTCGTGTCTTCCGCGACGGCGCAGGCGTCGGATCCGCGCAGTGCCGGCTCGGGTGCAAGGGCCGCAGCCGGCATGGCCAGCGAGATCACTGTCTCCGGCGACGAGATCAACGCGCGCCCTTTCACACGGCCGGGCGAGGCGCTCGAAGCCGTGCCCGGTCTGATCGTGACGCAGCATTCCGGCGAGGGCAAAGCCAACCAGTATTTCCTGCGCGGGTACAATCTCGACCACGGCACCGATCTGGCGATCATCGTCGACGGCGTCCCCGTCAACATGCGCACCCACGCGCATGG
This sequence comes from Bradyrhizobium sp. BRP19, assembly GCF_020194195.1. NCBI lineage: Bacteria > Pseudomonadati > Pseudomonadota > Alphaproteobacteria > Hyphomicrobiales > Nitrobacteraceae > Bradyrhizobium > Bradyrhizobium sp. BRP19. The sequence goes on from NZ_JADYVZ010000010.1 coordinate 193,038, forward strand.
TCAGGGCTATGCCGATCTCAACTGGCTGATCCCGGAAACCATCGCCGCAATGGACGTGCGCAAGGGACCTTACTTCGCCGACGAAGGCGACTTCGCCTCGGTCGGAAGCGTTCACATCGGCCTGATCGACAGCACAAGGCGGCTGGCGCAGGTGAGCGCCGGCAGCTTCGGTTACCGCCGTCTGCTCGGCATGGATTCCGCGAAAGTTGGCGACGGTTCGCTGCTGGTGGCTGGCGAGATCGGTACCTACGACGGCCCGTGGGACAATCCGGACAAATTGCGAAAGCTCAATGGCCTCGTGCGCTACAGCCAGGGCACCGCGACCGACGGCATGTCGCTCACCGGCATGGCCTACGTCAACAAATGGAATGCGACCGACCAGGTGCCGCAGCGCGCCATCACCAGCGGCCTGCTCGGCCGTTATGGTTCGGAAGATCCGAGCGACGGTGGTCATGCCAACCGCTTTGCGCTGTCCGGGCGCATCGCGCAGACCGACGACATCGGTTCATGGAAGGCCAACGCCTATCTGGTGAAGAGCCAGCTCGACCTCTTCAATAATTTCACTTACTTCCTTGACGATCCCGTGCTCGGCGACCAGTTCCACCAGCACGACGACCGCTTGATGGCGGGCGCCAATGTCTCGCGCACGCTGGACGGCTCCTTTGCCGGCCTGCCGATGCAGACCACCTTCGGTCTGCAATCGCGCTATGATGCGATCGACCTCGCGCTCACCAATACGTTCCGGCGCGGCTTCATCGGCAATATCCGCAGCGACAAGGTCGGCGAGGGCAGCGTCGGGGTCTATGCCGAGAACACGGTGCGCTGGACCGACTGGCTCAGGACGACGTTGGGCTGGCGGGGCGATTATTACGCCGCCGACGTCACCTCTCTGTTCAACGCCGCAAATTCCGGTCGCGCCGATGCCGCGCTCGGCAGCCCGAAATTCAGGATGGTGCTTGGGCCGTTCAATCATACGGAATTCTTCCTCGGCGCCGGCTACGGCATGCACTCGAACGATGCCCGCGGTGCGACCACGACGGAGGATCCCACCGATCCCGCGACAAGGCTCACGCCGTCGCCGCTCCTGGTGCGCACCAGAGGCGCGGAGGTCGGGGTTCGTAGCAGGATCGTTCCCGGCCTCGAGAGCTCTCTCAGCCTCTTCATCCTGGACCAGGATTCCGAGATCCTGTTCTCCGGCGATGCCGGCGATACCTCGGCAACCCGCGCCAGCCGCCGCTACGGCTTCGAGTGGACCAACCATTACCGGCCGCGGTCCTGGATCGACATCGATGTGGATCTTGCAATGACGCATGCGCGCTTCCGCGGCCATGACGGCGAGCAGGCCGCGGTCTATGCCTCGCTCGCCGGCTATCCCGAGGCGCAAATCGGCAATGCGCCCGGCAACTACATTCCCAATGCCCCGGCGATGGTGGCATCGGCCGGAATAACGCTCGGCGAGAAGACCGGCTGGTTCGGCAGCGCGCGCTGGCGCTATATCGGCGCGAGCCCGTTGACCGAGAACAATGCGTTCCGCTCGCGGCCGACCGGCCTCGCCAACGCGCGGCTCGGCTACCGCAGCGAGAACGGCTGGCGCATCCAGTTCGACGTGCTCAACCTGTTCAACAGCAAGGCGAACCAGATCACCTATGCCTATGGCTCGCTGTTGAAGACCGATACGCTCTACAATCTCTGCGCCGCCAATGCCGCACCGGCCGCAGTCTGCGGGAACGGCGTGATGGACTATGTGCTGCACCCGGTCGAGCCGATGGCGTTTCGGGTCACTGTGGCCGGAATGTTTTAGGCCTGTTGCGCGAGCACACTGGGCTAGCCTGTCAAAGGATTTGCCTTCACGGTTGCTCGGACATCGTCAGGCGGCCGCGTGCTGGAGGGCGCGTCCTGCGCGCGGCGATGGCCGGCACGAGCGTGGGCGATTCCCCGGCGAGACGGAGCGCAAAATAGGCGATGGTCGCTTGAAGGCCGTCCTTCAATGCCACCCTCGGACGCCATCCCAGGATCTTCTCGGCGGCGTCGATCACAGGCTTGCGCCGCCTGGGATCGTCCTTCGGCAGGGGCTCGAAGCGCAGCGGGGACGCAGATTCGGTGCACGCCAGCACCTCACGGGCGATGGCCTCGATCGTGACCTCGTGCGGATTGCCGAGATTGCACGGACCGCTGACCGAGGCGGGGCTCTCCATCAGGAGCTGAAGCCCCCGCACGAGATCGTCGACGAAGCAGAAGCTGCGCGTCTGCGTACCCTTGCCGTAGATCGTGATCGGCTCTCCGCGCAGCGCCTGCACGATGAAATTTGAGACCACGCGGCCGTCGTTCTCGAGCATGCGCGGGCCGTAGGTGTTGAAGATGCGCGCGACCTTGATCTCCGTTCCGTGCATCCGCCGGTAGTCGAACATCAGCGTCTCCGCGGCGCGCTTGCCTTCGTCGTAGCAGGCCCGCGGCCCGACCGGATTGACGTTGCCGAGATAGGATTCCGGCTGCGGGTGCACCTCCGGGTCGCCGTAGACCTCGCTGGTGGAGGCCTGAAGAATCCGGGAGCCCTTCTGCCGCGCCAGTTCGAGCAGGTTGATCGAGCCCAGCACGCAGGTCTTCATCGTTCCGACCGGATCGACTTGATAATGGCGGGGCGAGGCCGGGCAGGCGAGGCTGTAGATCCGGTCGATCTCGCCCTCGATCTCGATGGCATCGCGTACGTCATGCTCGACGAAGCGGAAGTTCGGATGGTTGAGCAGGGGCCGGATGTTGTCGGTGGTTCCCGTGAACAAATTGTCCAGGCAGATCACCATGCTGCCGCGTTGCAGGAGCGCGTCGCACAGATGTGATCCGATGAAGCCGGCGCCGCCGGCGACCAGGACCGTCGGCGAGCGGCGGGACGCGTGGATGCGGGTCTGGAGCGTCATGACATGGCCTTTCAGAGTTGGGCGACCTGCATGGGGCGAACGACGGGGAGTGGCGCCGTCTTGCGGCGGCGCCGCGCGGCTGCCTCGGCGTAATAGGTCTCCAGCTGCCGTGCGCGATGGTCGGGCGTGTGATCGGCGAGAACCCGCCGCCGCGCGTTGTGGGCGATCGTGCGCCGTTGCTCTTCCGGCATGTCGCGCAGGATCTCGACGACCTCGCGCGGGCTGGCTGCCAGCAGGATTTCGTTCGAGGGCGCGAAGATCGTCTCGATCCCCTGCCAGCGGTCCGAGATCACGGGCGTGCCGCAGGCGGCGGCCTCGAACAGCCGGACGCTCGGGGAGAAGCCCAGCGCCTTCATGTCGGCGCGGGTGGCGTTCAGCGTGAAACGCTGCGCCGCGTAGAACTCCGGGTGCTGCTTCGGCGAGAGGTGCTCGATCCGCGTAACGTTGGCGGGCCAGGCGATATTGTCCGGATATTGCGCGCCGGCGACGACGAATTGATCCGACGGCAGCGTGCGCGCCGGTGCCAGCAGCAGCTCCTCGAGAACGGGCTGCCGGTCCTCGCTGTAGGTCCCGAGATAGCCGAGCGCCCATTTCGGCGGCGCCTGCTTCGGCGCGTAGATCTCCGCGTCTGCGCTGCAGTAAAGCACACGCGCGAGCGGACTGCCGTAGCTCTGCTCGATCATGCCGGGCACCGGTCCGCCGGTGAACGACAGATAGAGATCGAAGCGCGGGATCATTGCCGCCGAGAGATAGTCGAGGCCTTGCTCGAGCCGCGCCAGAGTGACTGGCGTGTCGATGTCGTAGAACGCGGTGATGCCCCTCGCGTGCGTCGTGGTCCATTCGGCGAGCGCGATCCCGTCAGGAACATAAGAGCCGATGATCACCAGATCGGCATCGCGGATCAGCTTGCCGAACTGGCGCGGAACATCTTTCGAAGAATGGTACAATTCGACAGTCCAGGCAGAGGGCTTGGTCAGGTCGCGGTGATCCCGATACCAGGGCACGTCCCGCTCCAGGAACGTGACGCGGTGACCTCGTCGCGCCAGCGCTTCGATCAGGGCGCGGTAGGTCGTGGCATGACCGTTGCCCCAGGACGAAGTGACCGAAAGACCGATGACGACGATGGAGAGGTTCATTCTGCTGCCTCGATTCGGGAGCTGTGGGCGACGAAGAGATCGTTGAACTGGCGGGCGCGCTGCCGGTAAGTGTGCTGGCTGAGGATGCGTGCGCGGGCGCGGCGGGCGATCGACCGGGCCCGCTCGGGATCGAGCGCGGTGAGGTGCTCGGCCACCTCGGCTCCGTCGGCGGCCACCAGCACCTCGCGGCCGGGTTCGAGGAAATGATCGATGCCGGCCCACTCGTCAGTGATCAGGCACGCGCCGGCGCCGATCGCTTCGAACACCCGCGTCGGCGGTGAGAAGCCATAGCGCGCCATGCTGTCGCGATTGACGTTGAGCGTGGCGAGCGCGGAGCCGAAGAACGCGTTGTGATCGGCGGTGCCGACATGGCCGACCTTGCGCAGATTGGCGGAGGCGTCCTTGTCGTCCCAGCCGGAGCCGCCGAGCACGAAGGACTTTTCGGGCAGATGGCGTGCAACGTCGAGGAAGAAATGCTCAACGCGCGTCTCGCGGTCGGGCAGGCGGTTCGCCAGCAAGCTGAGATCGCAGGCAAAGCGCGGATTGGGCGGTGACGGAAAATGCGTGGAGGGATCGAGTGCGTTGTAGATCGGCACGCAGTCCCGCGCGCCCACCGATCGATACGCGGAGACGACGGGTTCGCCGCCGCCATAGGTCAGGACCATGTCGTAGTATGGGATCGCGCGACGCAGATGATGCTGCGGATCGCTTTCCATCGCCTCGAGCGTGGCGGGAGCATCGACGTCCCAATAGATCCGCGTCAGCCGCGAGGGCAGCGCGGCGACGGCGTTCTCCAGCTCGAGATCAAAGACGCCGACGCCGCTGGCCTTGACCAGCATGTCGGCCGATTGTGCGGCGGTGTCGAGCGCGCGGCGCCAGCCGTCGGCGGTCGCGGGATAGACCACCACCCTGGCCCAATCCGGCTCGTCGATGTCGCGATGCGACTGGCGGTCGAAGGCGTCGGGTTCGTAGAAGGTGACCTCGTGGCCGAGCGCCGCGATCTCCTTCAGCATGCCACGGTAGTAGGTGGCAGCGCCGTTCCAGTAGGACGAGACGAGGCTGGATCCGAAGAAGCAGATCTTCATGCAACGGCTCCGATGTCGTGCTGAGGCCGTGCCGAACGGCTGGAATCCCTGAGGTTGGTGACGATGTCGATGAGCTGCTCGGCGCGGTGGCGGCAGGTATGACGATCCCTGATGACCTTCAGGCCGGTTGCCACCATCGCGGCAGAGAATTCCGGATCGTCGATGACGGCGCGAAGCGCCTGCTTCGTCTGCGCGCCGTCGGCAACGCTGAGATAGGCGCCTTCGGGGAATAATCCTTCCGCATCCGACCAGGGTGCAGAGACCAGGGGAATGCCGCAGGCCAGCGCCTCGAACACGCGGATGGTCGGGATGCCCGGAAGCAGGGCGACGTAAGGCCCGCGCGGCACGTGAATGGTTGCGCGCGCGCCCGCGAAGGCGACGGGGGCCCAGTGCGCCGGCAGCCAGCCGCCATAGCGGATGCCTGCGCTCCTGATGGTGCGGAGCGCATCATCCGAATAGCGCACGCCATGGACGCTGGCGCGGAGCTTCATCTCCGCCACGGGCTCGACCAGGAACTCGTTCAGCTCGGCGCTGCGCTCGCCGTCGCCCCAATTGCCGATCCAGACCAGATCGCCGGTCCGCTCGACCTGGGGCAACGGGTGATACAGCGCAACGTCCGCTGCCTCGTGCCATGTGAAGACCCGGTCTGCCCAGCCGAGCTTCAGATAGATCTGCCGAAGCACCTCGCCGAAGGCGAGCACGCCGTCGAATCCGTCGAGATCGAATTGCGCAAGCTCGTCGGGCGCGCTGACCGCACGGTGATGGGTATCGTGAAAGAGCAGGGTGAAGGACCCGCCTTGCACCCGCCTGCGCCCGATCTGCGCGATGAGATCGGGCGAATTCCATTCATGCACGATGACGAGATCCGCGCCATCAAGCGCCCGCTCGAGATCGAGGCTGGTGTCGTAGCGGCGGATGTCGATGCCGGGGAAGAGGGCGGGAATGTCCTCCATCGCATGACTCCCTCCTTCGCGGATGGCGTTCAGGCGGCTCCAGCCGTCGATGGGCTCGAACACGACGACCTCGTGCCCGAGCGCATGGAGCTCGCGCGCATAGCCCCGCAGGAAATGCGCGTTGCCGTTGTTCCAGCAGGAGGTGAAGGCATGATAGAACAGGACGCATTTCATGCGCGCACCTCGATTTGGCTGGCCGCGGCGCTCGTCCGGCGCGATGCGATCAGGTCCCGGTAGAGACCAAGATAGGCGCTCGTCATGCGCGTCAGCGAATAGGTCAGGGATTGCTCATAGGCGGCCCGCTGCAGCTTTGCGCGGCCCATCTCGTCAGCGCAAAGATCTGCCAGAGCCCGGTGCAGCGCCTCGCTGTCGGCGGGATCGACGAACAAGGCGGCGCCGCGCCACAATTCCCTGAAGGTCGGCATGTCAGAGAGGACCAGCGCGCAGCCGGCGGCGGCGGCTTCCAGCACCGAGAGACCGAACGGTTCATAGAGTGCGGGGCTGACGAAGATCGCTGCATGCTGCAAACGCGTCTCCAGCGCCGCGTGCGGCAGCTCTCCGAGCCAACTGACACCCGCGGGCTGACGTGCGTTGATAGGACCGGCCACCTCGACCGGCCAATCCAGCCCGGGCGCGGCGGCGGCGAGTGCTTCGATGTTCTTGGCACGGTCCCACAGCCGTCCTGCCGCGAAAATCACATCCTGCTTTCGCCCAGACGGGGCGCGCGGCGAAATTCCGTTCCAGATCACCGCGCCGCGCGATCGCGGCTGGTAGATCGCCGTGATGTCGTCGTGGAAGGCCCGGCTCGGACAGACCCAGGCCTGCGCCGTGTCGAGCGCTGCGGCCACCCGCTCGCTATAGTGGCGCCATTTGGGCTCACCAAGCCAGGCGGTATCGCGACAGGCGAGCGCCCAGGAGTTCACGCAGGAATGCGCGACCAGCACGGTCGGGGCCGCCCAGGCAAAGGACGCCTCGCGAAAGCTGTTCAGATGCACGACGTCGGGCGACAACCTGGCTTCGAGCTTCGCAAGCACGCGCCTTGCGTCGGAAACGTTTTGGCCCTCCGGGTCCTGCCATTCGAGTGCGAGGTCCGTCTCGATCAGGTGAACGCTGGTCTCGTGCAGCATCTGACGCTGATCGACGCGCGCCCGCGGGCCCAGCGTCACCAGCGTGACGTCGGCCCCGGACGCAGCGAGACTTGTGGCGAGGGCGCAGGAATAGGTCCACACGCCGCCAACCGTGTCAGTCGTCATCATGATCCTGATGTCGGCGCCACGGTTCATGAGGCCACCTGGAGTTCGAGGCTGTCGAGCGGCACCGGGCGATCGTTCTGCACGTCGCTGAACTGGTCGAACATCGCGAGATAGTGCCGGTGTGCGCGCTCCCAGGCGACGTCGTCGGGCTCGCCCCAGAGCCTGCGGTAGTCGGGAGAGCCGGGATAGGGATAGAGCGGCACCGGATCGTTGGCCCAGACGCCGGCATCCTGCATGGTGCGGCGCCAGCGCTGCACCACGGGATCGTCGTCCTCGGGCACCTCGATCAGGTTGGCCTGCACGAAGGGGACGTGGCGGCGGGCTTCGACCAGCCGGTCGGCGAGCTGATCCGTCGTCATCTTGCAATTCTTGGCGAGGGCCGCGCGCCCTTCCAAGGTGAGGCTCTCGATGCCGGCTTCGATCGAGACGCAGCCGGCGCGCCCGAGCAGGGCGAGCATGTCGGGCTTCCAGAGGTCGATCCGCGTCTGCACGCCGAACTTCAGCCCGCGCGTCGTCAAGCCTTCCAGCAGCTCGCGATTAGGAAGGAAGATCTCGTCGATGAAGTAAACGTACTCGATGCCATGACGGTGCAGACGATCGATCTCTCCGAGAATGACGGCGGGTGGCCGCTTGCGATAGGCGTTGCGGAAATTCTCCTTGGCGCAGAACGTGCAGTTGTAGGGGCAGCCGCGCGAGGCCTCCACCTCGGCGCCCGGTGCGGTCGGCGCGGCCTCGAAGCGGTGATGATGGTGATGGTGACGCCGGATCATATCCTCCGGCCAGTCGAGCGCGGGCTGATCGCTGAACGCGACCGCCTGGGGCCCGCCATTGACCCGGAGCGAAGCACCGTCGGCGAAACACAGGCCGGGGAAGTCCCGTTCGCCATTGGCGAGACGCAGCAGGGACGCCTCGCACTCGCCCATCACGACGATATCGACGCCGAGCTTCTTCAGCGCGGTCTTCGGCGTGGTCGAACCATGCGGGCCGACCGCGATCAGGGTCGGCGCAAGATCCCGCACCGCGATGGCGAGCTGCTGCGGTACGCGCAGCTCGGGCGGCGCGCAGCGCCAGAACAGATAGGTCGGTGCGGTGGTGAAGACGATCTGGCCGGGACGAAAGGCGCGCAGCTCGGCCTCGATGTCGCGGAGAGAGAGATCGAACATATGCGCATCGAGCAGCAACGTGTCGTGGCCGGCCGCCTTTAGATAGTGCTGGGAGATGCCGAGCTCGAGCGGCAGGTGAGGCGAGCGGCAGCCGAAATAGATGCTGCCCGAAAAATCCCAGTTCGGATTGATGAGGGCGACCCGCGTCATGCCAGGGCCTCGCTTCTGTCCTGTGATCCGAAGCGGCTGTCGAGCCAGGTGTGGAGCGAGCGCAGGCCATCGGCGAGAGGCATTTGCGGCGTCCAGCCGAGCGCGGTGGCGAGGGCCCGCGTGTCGGTCACGTACCAGGGCTGATCGCCCGGTCGCCAGTCCGCAAAGCGATAGCTGAGCTTGCGGCCCGTCAGCTCTGTGATGCGGTCGATCAACTCGAGCAGGCTGATCGCATTCGCAGGACCGCCGCCGAGATTGAAGACGCGCCCGCGCGCCAGCGCGATGTGGTCGAGCGCCGCGAGCCAGGCGCTCACAGCGTCCGACACGTGCAGCGCGTCGCGGACCTGCTTGCCATCGCCATAGATCGTCAGCGGATTGCCGCTTATGGCGCTGAGCAGGAAGTGTGCGATCCAGCCCTGGTCCTCGGTGCCGAACTGCCGCGGCCCGTAGATGCAGCTCATGCGCATCACCACGGTCTGCAGCCCGAACACCCGGGCATAGTCGTGGACGTATTGATCGGCGGTGCCCTTTGAGCATCCATAGGGACTGTAGAAGTCCAACGGCGCGTTCTCCGAAATGCCGCCGGCGAGCAGATCGTTGACCGGCGTGTAGCGACGGCCGGTGAGCGCGATCTCGCTGTCCTCGATCAGGCGCCCGTAGACCTTGTTGGTCGAGGCGAAGATCACCGGGGCCGAGGCGTTGTGCAGGCGGACGGCTTCGAGCACGTTCAGCGTGCCACGGGCGTTGATCTCGAAATCGGCCGAGGGATCGCTGACGCTGTCGGTGACGGCGACCTGGGCCGCGAGGTGCAGCACGGCGCGTGCCTCGCGCACGGCGTCGATCACCGGAATGGGGTCGCGGATATCGGCCACCGTGATCGCGACGCGGTCGCCATGCCGGGATTTCAGCCATTGCGCGTTCTCGCGCACGCCGGCGCGGGCGAGATTGTCCAGCACCAGCACACGGTCGCCGCGCTCGGCCAGACGGTCGGCGAGATTGCAGCCGATGAAGCCGCAGCCGCCGGTGACCAGGACAGGTCTGTTGTCTTGTTCACTCATCACGCGACCAACCCTCGTTGCAGCAGCTCACGGGTCGCCCGCTCCGCCTGATCATCGGCGATCTGGTCGGCGAGGTACCCGGCGAGCTCTTCGAGCCCGTCCTTGAACGCGACATGCGGCTCGAAGCCGAGCAGGTCGCGTGATTTGCCGATGTCGGCGAAGCAGTGCCGGATGTCGCCAGCACGGTATTTCCGTGTGATCTCGGCAGCGATCTCACACCGTCCCATCACCTGGGCAAGATCCTCGGCTACCGACAGAATGGTGCGGCTCTGGCCCGAGCCGACGTTGAAGACGTCCTGGGCGTGGTCGGATTCGAGCGCCATGCGGCAGGCGCGGGCGACATCGTGCACGTGGACGAAGTCGCGCCGCTGCAGGCCGTCTTCGAAGACGAGCGGCGGCCGGCCATTGAGCAGCCGCGCGGCGAAGATGGCCAGCACCCCGGTATAGGGATTCGACAGCGCTTGCCGCGGACCGAACACGTTGAAGAAGCGCAAGCCGACCGTCGGAATGCCGTAGGCCTTGCCCGTGATCAGGCACATCCGCTCCTGCGCATATTTGTTCAGCGCGTAGATCGAGCTCAAAGACGGCTGCTTGGTCTCAGGCGTAGGCACGGGATCGAGCGCATGGCCTGCATGATCCCGCAGTTCCCACTCTCCTTGGCGAAGCTGCCCGATCGGTCGTTCGTCGCAAGCCACGACGTTGCCGACGGCATCACGATACAGGCCCTCGCCGTAGATGCTCATCGAGGACGCCACCACCAGCCGTGCGACCGGTCGCTTCGCCAGCGCCTGCAGCAGCACGGCGGTGCCGAGCTCGTTCGTCCTGACATAGGGCTCGATGTCGTACATGCTCTGGCCGACGCCGACGGCGGAGGCGAGATGCAGGACCATGTCGGCGCCGCGCAAGGCCTGTTCGACGGCGACGCTGTCCGTGACGTCGCCGACCACGAGCTCGGCATCGTCCGCGAGATAAGCGGGCCGCTGACGGTTGCCGCCATGGACCTGCGGAGAGAGATTGTCGAGAAGGCGGACCTCATAGCCAGCCGCAAGCAGCACGTCGGCCGTATGCGAACCGATGAATCCCGCGCCTCCGGTAATCAATACTCGCGTCATTCACCGCTCCGTGCCGCATGGGACCGATCCGTTCGGGACCAGCCGATGATGAGAGTTGAAGCGCGCCTTTGCTTGGTCGGGCGACCTGCGCGCCAGTCACGTCTGGGAGTTAGAAGCGGTGCAAGGAATGTTCGTTCCTGCGAAACCTACAAACGAAAGTTTCTCTAACCTGGATCAATAACCCAAGTGAATCCCAGCTAGAATCCCGGCTAGAAATGCGCGCCATGAAGTGGCGCCGGCAGGTCGAGATGTCTTGCAACCGTCGCGCCGATGTCGGCAAAGCCGGCGCGTCGGCCGATCGGAGCCGTTGACTGCGCGGTCCACGCCAGGATCGGGACCTGCTCGCGCGTATGATCGGTGCCGCTCCAGGTCGGATCGCAGCCATGATCGGCGGTGATGATGAGGAGATCGTCGCTTCGCAGCCGGCTCAGCAGCTCGGGGAGGCGGGCGTCGAAAGCTTCGAGCGCCGCTGCGTAGCCGGCGACGTCGCGGCGGTGGCCGTAGAGCGTGTCGAAATCGATGAAGTTGGCGAACAAAAGCCCGCCTTCTGCAAGGCCTCCAAGCCCATCGAGCGTGGCATCGAACAGCGCTGCATTGCCGTCGCCGCGCAGGTTTCTCCCGGTGCCGCGATGAGCGAAGATGTCGTCGATCTTGCCGACCGTGACGATGTCGCGGCCGGCAGTTTCTGCAAGGTCGAGGATGGTTCGCTCGGGCGGCGGAACCGAGAAATCGCGCCGGTGCGAGCTGCGCTTGAAATTGCCTGCGTCCGTTCCGACGAACGGACGCGCGATGACGCGGCCGATGTTCAGGGGATCGACCAGCCGTCTCGCGATCGTGCAAACGTCGTAAAGCCGCTCAAGCCCGAACGTCTCCTCGTGCGCCGCGATCTGGAACACGCTGTCGGCCGAGGTGTAGCAGATCGGCTCGCCGCTGCGCATGTGGCGCTCGCCGAATTCGGCGATGATGTCGGTGCCGGAGGCGTGGCAGTTGCCGAGGATGCCGGGCAGTCCGGCTTGTTCGCACAGCTTTGTTACGAGATCGCGCGGGAAGCAGGGCTGGATCTTTGGAAAATAGCCCCAGTCGAACGCGACAGGCACGCCGGCGATCTCCCAATGGCCGGATGGCGTGTCCTTGCCCCTCGATATCTCGCTGGCGCATCCATGGCGCGCACCCTGAACCCGGCCGTCGAGCCCGGGCGGGACGCGCCCCGTCGCAAGGCGGCAGGCCTCGCCGAGGCCGAGCACCACGAGATTTGGCAGGCACAGCGGCCCCTCCCGCTGCGGACTATTGGCACGCCCGGCCATGCATGCATCCGCAATGTGGCCGATGGTGTCGGCACCTTCGTCGCCGTAATTGGCGGCGTCGGGCGCGGCGCCGATTCCGACGGAATCCATCACCAGGATCAGGGCACGCATGTCGGCTCCCTGATCGGCGGGGAGATGCCACTAGAGGAGGCGAGACCGGTCTTCGTGCAGTAGCGCTCGACCATCTGCGCGCAGAAATCGGCGAACTCGTTCACGTCGAGCGGCGGGCTGGTATGATGCGGTTCGAGACCGCGGTGTTCCGGCGTGAAGCAGAACGTCACGGTGACATCGAACTCGGCCAGTGCATCCATCTGGCGGTCGAACCAGTCCAGCGCGTTGGGACGGAAGCTGTCGGCCCATGACAGGCCGGTCCGCAAGTGCCTCACGCCGAAGCGGCGCATCCAGCGCACGGCGTCATCAAGACGATGGTCCTCGAAATGAAACCACTGGCAGAGGCCCATGTCGGCGGCGTATTGGCCGAACAGCTCCGCTGCGGCTTTCGGCGTTCCATCCTCGCGCAGCAGGCCCATGTGGAAATGCCGGTAATAGGAGGACCCCTCGGCCTCCTTGTGCCGCGTGGTCGCCTCCCAGGCCGAAGGGAGATCATAGAGGCTGTACCAGTGGATGCGCGGCGCGCGGCCGATCAGAAGGTCGGCGGTGCGCGACAGGCCCCAGGCTTGCACCTCCTCGGCGCCGAACGAGGAGACGCCGACCTCGGTCACCCAGACCGGGAGCGAGGTAACAGCCTTGATCTCCTCGATCTTGGCCGGCCATTCTCCGATCTGCCATAAATTCCAGTCGAGCGGAAAGCCGTGCACGGCGACGGCGTCGACGTGATCGAGCACGCCACGCGCCTGCATGCTGCGCATGAAGGACGGGTCGATCGGCGAAATGCCGCCGAGCACGCGCGGCAAGGTCGGATGCGCGCCGCGGATGGCCTTGCCGGCCGCGAGCGCCAGGTTGGCAAACATCGCCCAGTCCGGGTCGATCAGGAGGTCCCAATGCGACTTGTTGTTGGGCTCGTTCCAGATCTTGGCCGCCTCGATCATCGGCTCGCCTCCCGTGACGGATAAACCGGCCCGTCGACCTGCGGCCGCGTCGTGCGCTTGCACAGATAGACCTCCTCTTCCGGATGGGCCGCGATGGCAAAGCCGGCGCTGCGCAGCATGGCCTCGACGCAGGCGCGATTGGGCACCCACCAATTGGTGGGGTCGTCGGCATATTTGTGCTCGATGAAGTGCAGCTTCGGGTAGCCGGAGGAATCGAACTGATCGGTAGTCCAGAAGTCGTAATTCTTCTCGATCGCATCGACCCGGCTGTCGCCGCGCAGCATCGACTGAAACAGGAGGAGATCGCCGGCGACGTGCTCATGGATCAGGTCCAGCGCCAGCAGCGGGTGTCGCAGATGGTAGAGCACGCCCATGAAGATCACGAGGTCGAACTTTTCGCGCAGCTGCCCGACATCATAGGCCGACATCTTGCGGAATTCGATCCTGAGCCCGTTCACCTCGGCCGCGAAGCGGGCCTGGGCCAGATATTCTTCGTCGGTGTCGAGGCCGAGCACGCGTTCGGCGCCGCGCCGCTTCATCTCCATGGCGTAAAAGCCGGCATTGCAGCCGATATCGAGAACGGTCTTGCCTTCGAGCCGGTCCGGAATGATGCCGGAGAAGCGCTGCCACTTCACATTGGGGTAGTCGCCGAGAAAGTGCGACGGCGCTGTCGGCACGCCCTTGAGGTCGAGATTGTGAAACCATGGCCCCAGCGCATCGACGCGCTGGCGGATTTCCTCGCGGGAGAGGGCGCCTCTGGTCATGCAATCGCTCCGTTATTCATTGAGACCGGCCGGGCCCCGTCCGATGAGGCGCGGGTCCGCGACTTGGAACGGCCCTCGACGCCCTCGGCGAGCAGGGCCATTGCCGTGCGATAGCCGTCGATGGTGCCGACATCGACGTAGGATTCGCCGGCCTTGACCCCGATGCCGTTGCCGCCGGCCGAAAGGTAGGCATTGACCAGCGTCCCGAAATATTCGTCGCGGCGTTCGCGTGCGTGCCACAGCGCCTGGAGCTGGCGGAAGCCGTGGGCCGACATCTTGAAAGCACCCCAGATCCAGCGCGAGGCTGCATTCGGCTGCTTGACCTGGATCTCCGTCACCTGCTCGCCGTCCAGCACCACCGCATCGAAGAATTCGGGGTGCTCGACCGGGAACAGCAGGAACGAGAGGTCTGCCTCGGGCAGGGATTGCAGGGCCGCCTTGGGAAACCACACCGTGTCGGGCAAGCCGACCATGACGTCTTCGTGCCGCCCGACGACGGTGCTTGCCCTGAACACCGCGTCGCACAGGCCGGAGGCTTCGGGCTGCACCACATAGGCGAGCTCGGCGCTGCCGTAATGGTCGCCGAAATATTCGAGGATGTCGGACTTGCCGGGCGAGATCACGAAGCAGATCTTGTCGGCGCCGCCGAGGATGAGGCGCTCCAGCAGATATTCGGAGACGGCGCAGGGACGATCGGTACCGTCGTCGCGCCGGCTGCCGACCGGCAGCAATTCCTTCGAGAAGGCGAGCGGCTGAATACGGCTGCCGCGGCCCGCGGCCGGAACGATGCCCCACATGATCAGGCCTCCTCGATTTGTTGCCGGCTGACCCGGCTCGACGCAATCTGCTCGAGCATCGAGATCAGTTCACGCGCCCGCTTGTCGGATGTGTGCTGGTCCATGGTGCGCTCATAGGCGCGCAGGGCCATGCGCCTGAGCTCGGCATCCGGCATCGCGAGTGCGGCAAGCGCGTCGTGCTCGTCGCGTGCGATCAGGATCTCTTCTCCGGGCGCGAAGAAGTCCGCTATTCCGGGCCAGTCGTCGCTCAGCAGCGGGGCACCGCAGGCCGCGGCCTCGAACAGCCGGCCGGACGGGCACCAGCCCATCTCCGCCATGGCCCGGCGGGTGACGTTGAGGGTCAGCCGCGATGAGGCAAAGAACGGCGCGTGCTCGGACGGCGGCAGGTGCCGCACGAAATAAATGTTGGGCGACCATGGGAAATCGTCCGGGTACTGCGCGCCGCCGATCAGGAAGCGGAGATCCTGGCGCGCCCGCGCGGGCGCGACGAAAAGCGCCTCGAGCGTGCGCTGGCGGTCTTCGGAGTAGGTGCCGAGATAGGACAAATCGGCGCGATAATGCGGCTGCGGCGTAACCGGATGGTGGATGTCTGTGTCGACATGCCCATAAAGCGGCAGGGTGTCGCGCGCGCCGAGCCTGGTGCGGAATTCGTCCGCAACGTGAGGCCCTCCGGTGAAGCTGAGCACCAGCGCGAAGTCCCGCAGGCCGCGCGGGCCGATATAGGGGACAGCCTCGCCGGCGATGAGCCTTGCCAGCGTAACCGGAGTATCGAGGTCGTAGAACACGGGAACGGCACGATCCTCAGCGAGAATCAGCTCGGTCGCGGCGATCGCATCGGGGCAATAGGAGGTCACGATCGCGACGTCGGCATCACGGATTTCGGCGCTTGCCGCCTGCCGCACGTCGTCCCAGTTCGCGAACAGCCGGAGCGCGCCACCCGGCAGCTCGTAGAGATCCCGGGCACCGGCATAATAGGGCACGTCGCGCTCGAAGAAGACGACGCTGTGTCCCGAACGCGCGAGATGCTTGCAGAGGCCGCGCCACAGGGTGGCGTGACCGTTGCCCCAGGAAGACGAGATTGTCAGGCCGAAGACGATGATCTTCACGCCGTCACCCGTTGGTTGATCCTGGTGATCTTCATGCCGCTTCTGTCGGCGCGGAGCGTGCTGATGCTGGCCGGATCGATCTCGATCGAAAGAAACTGGTCGAGCGGCGTGCGCGAATAGTGCAGCAGCGCGGCGCGGATCGGCTCGGCGTGGCTGACGAGGACGACGGCGTCGAGATTGCGGTCGCCGCGCAGCTGCTCCAGATGAGCGACCATGCGGTTCTGAAGCGACCGCATGCTCTCGCCGCCGGGCGGGCGGCTGGTGCCGCGTCGCCCATTCCAGCGCGACCATCGGGGATCCGGCGCCAGCTCGTCGAACGATCGCCCGGTCCATTCGCCATAATCGAGTTCGTCGAGGGCAGGAACGATCTCGACCGGCAGCCTGAAATGCGCCGCGAGGATGCATGCCGACTGCATACAGCGCCGTTGCGGGCTGGACTGAATGAGCGATGGCCGCGGCGCGATGGTGCCGGCACAGCGCGCCATTTCCTCACAGCCGAGATCGTCGAGCGCGACGCCTTTCATCCGGCCGCACAGGATGCGGCCGAGCAGGGCGTGATGACCGTGCCGGACGAGATGGATGATCCCAGCCATCACGCAAACGCCTTGTCGTCGATGAAGGCGCGTGTCCGCCGTCCGGCCTCCTCGTCGGTGAACTGCTGCGGCGGCGATTTCATGAAATAGCTCGAAGGGCCGGTCAGCGCTCCGGCCTGGCCGCGGTCCATGGCGAGCTTGGCACAGCGCACCGCGTCGATCACGACGCCCGCCGAATTCGGGGAGTCCCAGACCTCGAGCTTGACCTCGGCGCTCAGGGGAACGCCGCCAAAGGTCGTTCCCTCCAGGCGGATGAAGGCGAGCTTGCGATCGGTGAGCCACGGCACGTGGTCGCTCGGTCCGACATGGATGTTGTCGGGGTCCATGGGGACGTCGAACTGGCTGGTCACGGCCTGGGTCTTGGAGATCTTCTTCGAGGCCAGCCGCTCCCGTTCGAGCATGTTCTTGAAATCGGTATTGCCGCCGACATTGAGCTGGTAGGTGCGGTCGAGCCGCACGCCGCGCTCGCGGAACAGGTTGGCGAGCACGCGATGCAGGATGGTGGCACCAACCTGGCTCTTGATGTCGTCGCCGACGATCGGCAGGCCCGCTTCCTCGAAGCGGCGCTGCCACTCCGGATTGGAGGCGATGAAGACCGGAATGCAATTGACGTAGCCGCAGCCGGCCTCGATGGCGCGCGCCGCATACCATTCGCTGGCGCGCTGCGAGCCGACCGGAAGATAGGAGACCAGAACGTCGGTGCGGGACATCGCCAGCACTTCGGACACGTCGGCCTCCGGCACGTTCGCAATTGGAACGTCGTCGGTGAGATAATGCCCGATGCCGTCCAGGACCGGTCCGCGTTGCACGATGACGCCTGTCGGCGCGACGTCGGAGAAACGGTGCGTGTTGTTGGGCGAGGCGAAGATCGCATCGGCGACGTCGCGGCCGACCTTGTTGGCGTTGACGTCGAACGCCGAAGCGATCTGGATATCGCTGATATGGTAACCGCCGAGGTCTGCATTCATCAGTCCCGGGACCGGCTCGTTCGACTTGGCGTTCCGGTAGTAGGTGAGGCCCTGGACGAAGGAGCTCGCGCAATTGCCGACGCCGACGAGTCCGACGCGCACGCGGCGCCTGTGTTGGAGACGAGAATGCATGGAATGAAGCCCTCCGGAAGCATGCGGCGTCGGTGCAAGAGTCGGTGTAAGTACGTCGGCGAACGTGTGGAAGGTATGTTCGTTCCTGGGAAGGAGATGCGAGCGGCACGCCGTGGGCCGATTCATCGCGACAAAATGCGACGCGCTTAACATGGGATAAAGTCCCGTACCGCCAGCTCGGAACGAACGACTTTCATGATGAAGATGAAGAAGATGATGCTCGCCTCACGCGGACCGTTTCGTATCTGCCGCGAAGAACCAATCACTGCGGCCCGCGTTTGTCGGCCAATGGTTCGATGCGGTGCGGGCGTTCATCGCCCGCCTAGTGAACGAGGTGTGACATGACATCCAAGGCACAGAACAGCGAAGCCCACGAGACCACCGATCACAACGTCATCCAGAAATGGGCCGAAGAACGCGGCGGGAAGCCGGCGACCGTGAAGGCGACGGAGGAGGGTGGCCACGCCGGAATCCTGCGTATTGATTTCGATCCGCCGGATGAAGCGTTGGATCGCATCAGCTGGGACGCGTTCTTCGAGAAGTTCGATGAAGCCGGCATCGCGTTCCTGCATCAGGATCGAACCAAGGACGGCAAGCTCAGTCGATTCCACAAGTTCGTGCGACATTAGCGACCGCGCGACATGGCGGGCGGCTGGGCGGAAGCGATCAGGGCGGGCGATTTTGGGCGCGCCTGGCGGATCAACGATCGAGATTTGCTGGAGATCGCGCATCCGCCGAAGCACACTGGCCCGCGTCACCTCCAGCGGATCTGGCGCGGCGAGGAGCTGAGGGATAAGCACGTGCTGGTGCGCTGCTATCACGGACTCGGCGACACCATCCAGTTCCTGCGCTTCATGAAGCCGCTTCGCGCGATTGCGCGCAGCGTCACCCTGTGGTGTCAACCCGAGCTGCTGCCGATGGTCGAGGGCGCAGCGGGCGTCGATCGCGCCATTCCGCTGCATGATGGTGCGCCCGAGAGCGCTTTCGAGGTCGACATCGAGATCATGGAGGTGCCGCACGCTATCAGAGCGCGCCGCGATCAGGTCGAGATGCGCGTTCCCTACCTGACGCTCCCTCCTGTTGCCGTACAACCGCTTCGGCTGCAAAGTCTGGCCGTCGGCCTGGTCTGGAAAGTCGGTGAGTGGGACAAGCGGCGGGAGGTTCCGGCCGTCTTGCTGCGCAATCTCGCTGGATCCGGCGTGACGCTCCATTCGCTTCAGCGCGGGACGAGCACCGAAGAGCTCGCGACGATCGGGGCACGGGACATCAGCACGTCTGATATCGTCGCTCTCGGCCATCGCCTGCGGCAGCTCGATCTCGTCGTATGTGTCGACACCATGGTGGCACACCTTGCGGGCGCGCTGGGATGCGAGGCCTGGGTCTTGCTGCATGCCGATTGCGACTGGCGCTGGCCCCAATCCGGTGCGCGTTCGTTCTGGTACCCGAGCCTGCGGCTGTTTCATCAAACACGGCCGGGCGATTGGGTCGATGTCATCGCCGACGCCCGCAACGCGCTACGGGTGCGGCTCGAAGGAGGTCGAACGACCGCGGCGATGTGATTTCCAGACGTTCTTTCCAAGACATTGATGAGGAACGAGCGCCGCCCACGCGCTTTGGTGCAACGCCCTCGCAATGGAAAGACGCTCATGCAAAGTTCCGACGCCGGTGTGTCGACTGCCAGCCTGTCGCAGGTGACCGACGATATCTGGATCGTGAACGACAAGCCGATCAACGCCGCCGGCCTGCAACTGCCCGTACGGATGACTGTCATCCGCCTGTCGAACGGCGACCTCGTGCTGCATTCGCCGGTGAGATATTCGCCGGCTTTGCGCCAAGAGCTGGAGCGGCTGGGCACGATCAGATACCTGCTGGCGCCGAATATTGCGCACTGGATGTTCCTGCCAGAATGGCAAAGGCAGCTGCCGCAGGCCGCGATCTTTGCTGCGCGCGGCCTTGCGGCGCGCAGGCAGGTGCGGGCGGCCGGCCTCCGCGTCGATCGCGAGCTTGGAGACACGACGCCGGAGGAATGGGCCGCCGACCTCGAAACGGTGTCGGTGAATGCTCCGATGTTCTCGGAGGTCGAGCTGTTCGACAGGCGGAGCCGGACGCTGGTTCTGACGGATATCGTGCAGAACCTCGATCCCCACCACCTCAGCGCCTCGAATACAGCCGCGGCGAGCCTGCTCGGCATTGCCAAGCCGGACGGGAAGGCCCCGGTCTATCTGCGGCTGCTGCTCCGCCTCGGCGGCCGTTCGGCGCGGGCTGCGGGCGAGCGGCTCGTGAAGCTGGCTCCGGAGCGGGTGATCTTTGCGCATGGCGACTGGTTCGAAACACAGGGAACGGCACGCCTGCGGCGATCCCTGCGCTGGCTGCTTCCCGCGGACGTCTCGGGACGCGAGCACGGGCAGATGGTCGGCACGCGCGTCGTCATCACCGGCGCCTCCAGTGGAATCGGCCGCGCCGCGGCGCTGGCCTTTGCCCGCGAGGGCGCAAGCGTGGTCCTCGCCGCACGCCGCGGCGAGGTCTTGATGCGGCTTGCTGCGGATTGTGAGGCGCTCGGAGGCCGGGCCCTGCCCGTGCCGACCGACGTCACTGACGCGGAGGCGGTGCAGCGTCTGGCCGGTGAGGCGGATGAGGCCTTCGGCGGCATCGACGTCTGGATCAACAACGCCGGCACGGGCGTGTTCGGGGCCTATCAGGATGCAGACATCGCGCTTCATCGCCGGACCATCGAGGTCAATCTGCTCGGCACCATGCATGGCGCGTTCGCGGTGCTTCCGATCTTCCTTCGCCAGAACCGCGGTGTCCTGATCAACAACATTTCGCTTGGCGGCTGGGCGCCGACGCCCTTTGCCGCAGCCTATACCGCCAGCAAGTTCGGCCTTCGCGGCTTCACCGCAAGCTTGCGTCAGGAGCTCCGGGCTCATCCCGGCATTCACGTCTGTGGCGTTTTTCCGTCCATGGTCGATACGCCGGGCTTCGTCCACGGCGCCAACGTCTCCGGACGAAGGCTCGATCCTGGTCCGCTGCTTTATCAATCCGAAGATGTAGCCCAGACCCTCCTGCGCCTCGTCCGCGCGCCGCGTGACGAGATGGCCGTGGGGTGGCCGGCGCGCGCCGGGCAACTGGCCTATGCGGTTGCTCCTGAGATCACCGAGAATGTCATCGGAGCCGCATTCCGCTGGCTGCTGTCGCGCGCGCGTCCAGCAGCAAGGAACGAAGGCACCTTGCTCGAAGCGGGTCCGCAGGGCACGTCCGTCGACGGCGGCTGGCTGGTGCGGAAGCAGGTTCCGCCGGCCGCTGTGCTCAGCAAGGGGCTCGTGGTGCTCGGGATCGCTGCCGGCCTGGCATTCGCGGCATCGAGGGCGGGCCGTTCCAGACCCCGCGCGAGGACGCGGCGGCGCCGCGCGTGATCTCGCGCCGAGGACCGACGGCGATGCCCGCCCGCCGGACCGCAGATGGCTCCGGCGCCGGAACGAAGCCCTGAGACCGCGCGTTCCTGCGGGAACACCCGAGGACCAGACGTTGCCGCGCTATCATTTTGATTTGGTGGATTCTGAAACCGTAGCCGACGAGGGAGGTGCCGATTTGCCGGACGACATCAAGGCTCTGGATGTCGCCGAAGAGATTGCGCGGCGCCTGCTCGAGGAGCGTCCCGAGCTTAAGGGCCGCCACCTCTCGATCCTCGTCACGAACGAGGATGGTGAGGAAATCGGCCGGATGCCGCTGGATGTAGTGCACTGAAGCGGTGATCTGACATGACGTTCATGATTGGGGTGATCGCCGACACGCATGGACTGCTGAGGCCCGAGGCGGAGCGCTGCCTCGCCGGCGTCTCGCACATCATCCACGCCGGCGACATCGGCGCCCAGGCGGTGATGGACGGGCTTTGCCGCATCGCACCCGTCACCGCGATCAGGGGAAATGTCGACCGGGGCACGTGGGCTGAACGCTTTCCCGAAACACAAACGCTGCGCCTCGGCGGCCGCAGCTTCCACGTCCTGCACGACCTCAACGAGCTGACGATCGATCCTGCCGAGCTCGGGATCGATGTCGTGGTCTCAGGGCATTCCCACCGCGCGCGGATCGACACCGTCAACGGCGTGCTTTATCTGAATCCAGGCAGCGCAGGGAAGCGACGCTTCAAGCTGCCGATTACGCTGGCAACGCTGGAGCTCGATTCCGGCAGGCCGCTGCGGCCCGTCATTCATGATCTCGACAGGGTCTGACGCTAGGCCGGCGACCGCCGCCTAGTGCGTCTTCGATTTCTGCCACCGCTCCAGATCCAGCGGCGGCCGTTCCGGATCGATCTGTTCCTTCTCGGGATTGCCTTGCCAAGGCTTATCCGTCTGCCGGTGCGTCGGCATATCGGTCTTCCGGCGCGGATCGTCGAGCGGTGTCTCTCGCGGATCGGTTTCAGGTTCAGTCGCCTTTGGCATGTGTTTCCCCGTCGAGAGTTTCCCTGTCGAGCTCGCAGGATGGGCTGCGGCAGCACCCTCTGATCAACCCGGCACGTGGCGCGGTGTTCCCTGTCTCGCGCTGCGGCGATCGGCGCAGGAACGACCCCTGCGACAACTCATTGTTCTATTTCGACATTGCGAACCATCGACACAGGAGCAGCACATGTCAAAGATGCCTCCAGTTCCCGAAGAACAGCGGAGCAACAAGGGACCTGGTTCCGATCCGGCCGTCGAGCCGACAGAACGGGAGCCGGGCCGCGAGAATTTCGATACCCAGGGCCGCCACGGCAACATCAAGCAGAACACGACCAACCAGGGTTACCAGCAGGATCGATGATGCTCGACCTCAACAGATGCACCAAGAGACAGTCGATGAGCAGGACAGGTCTGGTGCTGCTCGCCGTGCTGGCGACCGCCTCCGCCGGAGCGGCATTCGGGCAGGGAGGTGGTGGCGGCGGGGGAGGAAGCGCCGGTGGCGGGGCGGCCGGGAGCACGTCGTCGGCGCCCGGGACCAACTCGGCCGGGACAGCGCAATCGAGCGGCGGCTCCGGCCCACGGGGATCGACGACCGTCGGCCGACCCGGCAATCCTGCAGGCGGCACCAATATCGGACGCATCGATGGGACCGTCACGCCCGGACCCTCGCTGCAGGGCGACGACCAGATTCGTTCGGAGACCTCCCGCGATTCCGAGGCGGATCGAAAGATCAAAGGCATCTGCAGGGGATGCTGAGTCCATGATGCTGACCCCTTGATCAGCAGGGCTATCGCATTTGAGTTTTTCCCTGCGGCCATCCTTCGAGACGCCCGCTTGAGGCGGGCTCCTCAGGATGAGGTCGGAGTGCGCGGCAGCAGTTTCAACGGGCACTGACACCGATTAGCCTCATCCTGAGGAGGCGCGTCAGCGCCGTCTCGAAGGACGAGGCGTGCGCGCAGACCGCCGCCACAAGTCATATGCGATTGCGCTGCCCCTGATCAGGACGCCGGCTTGACCGGCGTCCAGTCCAGGTCCGCATCATCGCAAGGCTCGGGGTCGGCCGGGCAAGGCCTGATCTTCAACTCGTCCTCGAGCACCGCCTCGCCCTCGGCATGCTCGACCAACCCCGCCTCATCGGCTCTCTCCAGCGCTTCCTCCTTGGTCGGAAACGTGCGGCTCATCTTCTCTCCGTCCTTGAACAGGGCGTATGCCATGATCGCCTCTCTGGCTTCCGTCGCTACGCGCTATGCGATTTCCCTGAGGTTACTCAGGGTCGACAATCCGAGGCCACCCAAAGCAAGCAAGAACGATCTTCTCGGCATGTGCATCTCCAACATGTGAGCGACAGACGCAGCGTGATATCGAACGTTCCTATCGGGAATGAAGCCGATGACCAATCGCGCACGCGTGCCGACGAACGTCTCGCTCGCCTTAACGCATGTTAGTCTCGATCAATTGGCACGATTGATCGCAAGCTCGATCCCAGTGAGATGCTGATCGCCATAGGAACGTGTCCGTCTAGCATGGCTTAATTCCGCATCGGAAGTGCCGAGCCGCGCACGAGTTCACCACATGCAAGACAGACAAAGCAATTTCCCGACGTCCGCAGGCGTCCTTCTCGGACTTGGCCTCGGCGCATTCTTCGACGGCATCGTCTTTCATCAGCTGCTGCAATGGCATCATATGTTAAGCGGCTGGTATCCGCTCGATTCCATCGAGAACATCACCCTCAATACGACTTGGGACGGCATCTTTCACAGTACCGCCTATGTCCTCGTGCTCGCTGGGCTTTATCTGTTATGGCAGCGGGCACGCCGAGGCGCGCCGCGGTGGTCCCGCTCGCAGTGTCTCGGGACGATCCTGATCGGGTGGGGCATCTTCAATCTCGTCGAAGGCGTGATCGATCACCAGATCCTGAGATTGCATCATGTGAACGAGACCGTGCCCGACGGCCAGCGCATTTTCTGGGATATCGGCTTCCTGCTGTGGGGAGCTGCGATGATCGTCATGGGCGTTGCCATGGCACGCGCGGGCGCGCAGGAGGGAGTGCATGCGAAAGGCAGCTTACAGGCTCGTTAGAAACACGCCGCCGGCTCTGGTCTACGTGATGTTTCTGCTGCTGCTCGTGCTCGCGACGGCGCCGGCGTTTCGGCCAGTGCTGTTCGGCCTCTCCGTCGACGATCTCTTGCAGTTGCGCTGTTTTTCGCCGGTCTGAGCGCGGAGGTGACCATGGTGGAGTTCAGGCTTCCAAGAAACTCCCGCATCGAGCAGGGGGTGGTCTGGCCAAAGCCGGCCGGCAAGAGCTTGCGGGAATTTCAGGTCTATCGCTGGAATCCGGACGATGGCCGCAATCCCAGGCTCGACACCTATTTCGTCGATCAGACGGATTGCGGGCCGATGGTGCTGGACGGGCTGATCTGGATCAAGAACAACATCGACTCGACCCTGACCTTCAGGCGATCCTGCCGAGAGGGCGTTTGCGGCTCCTGCTCGATGAACATCGCCGGCCAGAACACGCTGGCATGCACGAGATCGATGAACGAGGATGTTGCGGAAGGCGAGCCGCTCCGCGTGCTTCCCCTGCCGCATCAGCCGGTGGTGAAGGACCTGGTGCCGGATCTGACCAACTTCTACGCGCAGCTCGCACTCATCGAGCCGTGGCTGCAGACCACGTCCCCCACGCCGCAGAAGGAATGGCGGCAAAGCCACGAGGATCGGGCGAAACTCGACGGATTGTACGAGTGTATTCTCTGCGCGTGCTGCTCGACCTCATGCCCGAGCTATTGGTGGAATTCCGAGCGTTTTCTCGGGCCGGCAGCCCTGATCCAGGCGGCGCGCTGGATCAATGACAGCCGGGACGAAGCCACCGGCGAACGCCTCGACATGCTCGAGGATCCCTTCAGGATTTATCGCTGCCACACCATTCTGAATTGCGCGAAAGCATGCCCAAAGGGCCTCAATCCCGGAGAAGCCATTTCGGCTCTGCGGCTCAAGATGGTCGAGCGGAAGTTCTGATCGCGAGCGAGACGCCACTGCGCAAAACAGGAACCATGGCTGCGGCGCTCGCTTATCAGACGCGAGTTGGAGGCGCCTGATGGGAAAGAAGCAATTTGCCGCTCTGCCGTTTCGGCTGGACAAGTCCGAGCTGCGGGTGATGCTGATCACGACCAGGCGCAAGCGCAGGTGGAGCGTCCCAAAGGGATCGCCGATGCGCAACAAGGAGCCGCACCTGACGGCTGCGCTCGAAGCCTATGAGGAGGCGGGCCTGGTCGGTGTCGTGGCCACGCGCGCACTGGGCAGCTTCAAGCATCGCAAGCGAAAAGGTGATCGCAAGCGGACCATGAACGTTGCCGTCTTCCCCATGAAGGTGCACGGGCGGGAGCGCTGGTGGCCCGAGAAGGGCGAGCGGGAGGCGATCTGGGTCTCGCCGAAGACGGCGGCGCGCCTGGTGCACAAGGCGCAGCTCCGGCGCCTGATCGCCCGGTTCGCGGCGCAGACGGCGCGCGAGACATCCTCGCCGCTCGGCCGCTGAGGGGTGGTCCGGGATTAGGAACGCGTCGCGCGCCCAATCATTCAAGGTTGATGGACCAACAAACCACGGGGCTCATATCGGAGGAGCGGCCGCCTCACGACATCCTGGCAGCGGCGATCGAGCGACGCCGCGCTGTCCTGTTTGTGGGCGCCGGGGTCTCGATGGCCGTCGGCCTACCGTCCTGGCAGTCCCTGATCGATCATCTCCTTGACGATCTCGGCCTCGATCGCAACCTCATCGATGGAATGCATGGCGGCTATCAGATGCTCGCGGAATATTATCGGATCAAGCGCGGCGGGATCGGCCCGCTGCGCAGCTGGCTCGACCGCAATTGGCGTGTCGACCCCGAGAAGATCGCCGCTTCAGAGCTGCACCGGATGATCGTCGAGCTGGATTTTCCGGTCATCTACACCACCAATTACGATCGCAACCTCGAAACCGCGTTCGACGTGCTGAACAAGCCCTTTGCGAAGATCAGCAACGCGAAGGAGATCGCGAGCGCTCGCGCCGGCGTCACCCACATCATCAAATTCCACGGCGACTTCGATGACGATGCTTCGCTGGTTCTGACCGAGACCGACTTTCTGAACCGGCTCGCCTTCAATTCCCCGCTCGATATCCGCTTTCGCGCGGATGCGCTGGGAAGCACGCTGCTCTTCGTCGGATACAGCATGTCCGATCCGAACATCCGGCTGCTGCTGCACCGGATCTGGCAGATCTGGGACGAGTCCGGGCACAGCCAGGACCGGCCGCGATCCTTCGTATTCGTCGCGCAGCGCAATCCGGTGCAGGAGGCGGTGCTCGCCAACTGGGGCATCACCACCATCGCCCCGCCCGAGGGTATGGCTGCCGATGACGGTCTCAGGCGGCTGCTGCGCGACATTCGCGAGCGGCTTGACGGCAGGACAGCGCCTAGCTCCGGTCCCGACACCGAGAGACATCGCTAGGGCCGCCGCACGCTGCAGATCTCGTTCGGGGCTAGAGTGAGGCTTGCGGCATATTGCATATCCAGAAAGCCGGCGCGCCAGCGCTGCGCCATGGCCGTCTCCGACAGATCAAAGGACTTTTCCGGCCCGGCCTCCTCGCGGCCCGGCCGGTAGCTCAGGAGATAGACCTCGTCCTTGTAGTGGAGGTCCTGAAGCTCGGCGCGGAGCTGACGGGCCTCCAGAGCGTAGCCGAGGCGCTGGAAGGTCTGGTTGCCGAAGGTCAGGTCGCTCTTGCGCTCGGAGGCGGCCTCGAGCCCATCGGGGACTTTGCCGTCGCGCGGAAACAGATCGATCACATAGAGGCGGAGCGGGCCTGCAGTCTCCAGGATCGGATCGAACGGCGCGTTCAGCGAGAACCCGCCGTCGACGAGCCAGCGGCCGGCGATCTGCACCGGAGCGAATTCGGGGAGAAAGCCGCAGCTGGCCAGGATATGGTCCATTTCGATCCGCTCCGACGCGGAGTCGAACAGCACGGCATCGCCGCTCTCGACGTCCGTGGCGCAGATCGTGATCCGCAGATCGCCGCCGTTCAGACGTCCGAAATCGATCAAGCGCTGCAGGCGTTGCCGGGTCGGGCCGAGATCGTAGAGGCCCCCGTAGTGAGAAGCCGGAATGGGGAGGCGGGGATGGAAGTAGCCCGAATGACCCAGCACGCGCGTACTGATCGAGCTCAGCCACGCAAACGCGTGGCGGCCCGCGTTCGGCACGTCGGCTGGACTGCTTAGTGCATGCCAATAGCTGCGCAGAGTCTGCAGCCGGTCGTCGCGCGCGCTCCCCGCGATCAGCGCGGCCGTGATGGCCCCGGCCGACGAACCCGTCACCCAGTCGATCGGCAGCCGAAGCGAACTGAGGGCTTCAAACACACCGCCATGATAGGCGCCGAGGCCGAGCCCGCCGGAGAACGTGATGGCGGTGAGAGGACGCTCGGCTGTGCCGCCAGGCTCAGCTGCACGGTCGGTCAAGACGGGCGCCAATTGCCGGTCGGGTGGTCGCGCCGATCACCGGTATCTCCCGCAATAGCGAAGATTGATCGCGAGAGCGGCGGCGAGCAATCGACATTCATCTCAAAGCTCCAATGTCGACAATTGAACGCTGCTCTTGATGCCGTGTTCCAAAGGCTCAAACGGCACGCATGGCCGCCCTTTGCGGCGAGCCGTTAACCTGTGTGAAGCCGGTCGCTGCAGATCGCGGCTAAGGTGACGGCTGCGACAGCTCCGACCGGAAGCGGGATGCCAGAACAATCTCCGAGCCTCAGAAACTTCACCATCAACTTCGGTCCTCAACATCCCGCCGCGCACGGGGTGTTGCGGCTGGTGCTCGAGCTGGACGGCGAAGTCGTCGAGCGCGTCGATCCGCATATCGGCCTTCTGCACCGCGGCACCGAAAAGCTGATCGAGGCCAAGACCTATCTCCAGGCCATTCCCTATTTCGACCGGCTCGACTACGTCGCTCCGCTGACCCAGGAACATGCCTTCTGCCTCGCCATCGAACGGCTGATCGGCATTGAGGTGCCGCGCCGCGGCCAGCTCATCAGGGTGCTCTATCACGAGATCAGCCGCATCCTCTCGCACCTTCTGAACGTCACCACCCAGGCCATGGACGTCGGCGCCTTGACCCCGCCGCTGTGGGGCTTCGAAGAGCGCGAGAAGCTCATGGTGTTCTACGAGCGCGCCTCCGGCAGCCGGATGCATGCCAATTATTTCCGGCCGGGCGGCGTGCACCAGGATCTGCCGCCCAAGCTGATCGACGACATCGAGGCCTGGTGTGATCCGTTTCTGAAAGTCGTGGATGATCTCGACCGCTTGCTAACGCTCAACCGGATCTTCAGGGCGCGCAACGTGGATATCGGCAGGGTGACGCTGGAGCAGGCCTGGGCGTGGGGATTTTCGGGCGTGATGGTGCGCGGCTCGGGCGCCGCCTGGGATTTGCGCAAGGCGCAGCCTTACGACTGCTATGCGGAGATGGATTTCGACGTCCCCATCGGCAAGAACGGCGACTGCTACGACCGTTATCTCATTCGCATGGAGGAGATGAGGCAGTCCGTCCGCATCATGAAGCAGTGCATCGAGAAGCTGAAGTCGCCGGACGGCGGCGGCCCGGTGATCGTGCAGGACAACAAGGTCGCGCCGCCCCGGCGCGGTGAGATGAAGCGGTCGATGGAGGCGCTGATCCATCACTTCAAGCTCTACACCGAGGGCTTCCATGTTCCCCCCGGCGAAATCTACGTCGCCGTCGAGGCGCCCAAGGGCGAATTCGGCGTGTTTCTCGTCGCGGATGGGACCAACACCGCCTACAAGTGCAAGATTAGGTCGCCCGGCTTCGCCCATCTGCAAGCGATGGATTTCCTCTGCAAAGGGCATTTGCTGGCGGACGTCTCGGCGATCCTGGGCTCGCTGGACATCGTGTTCGGCGAAGTCGATCGCTGATCGTGAACGGCCGGCACGCACCTACTCGGGCAGAGGCGTGTCGGCGATGTCCAGCAGCGCGCCGAGGCCTTGGCGGAGGCGCCGCGTCGCGATGCTGTCGTTGGCAAGGCCGAACACCACGAGCGAGCGCGCGGTCACCGCGTAAGCATGCCCGAACTCGAACTCGGCCATCGGCGCGTCGGGCCGATTGGTGTCGATCAGGCCGAGCCAGCTGCGTCCGTCGGTGACCTCCGGCAGGGTGAAATTCACGACGTCGTGGTGCGCGTTGTAGACCAGCAGCATGGTCGCATCCGAGCCGCGGCGCTTGATCCCGGTCTCCTGCGCGCGGCCGTCGAGCAGCATGCCGAAGCACTTCGCATTGCCGTCCTGCCATTGCTCCGTCGTCATCTCCTCGCCGGACGGCGAGAGCCAGGTGACGTCCTTGACGTCGAGCTCCTCGTTGTGCGAGCCGACCAGGAAGCGGCTGCGGTAGAGGATCGGAAACGCCTTGCGGGTGGCGATCAGCTTGCGCACGAACTCGCGCAGGCTGCGGCCGTTCGCGGTGATGCCCATCCAATTGAGCCAGGTGGTCTCGTTGTCTTGGGCGTAAGCATTGTTATTGCCGTTCTGGGTGTGCCCGAACTCGTCGCCCGCGAGCAGCATCGGCGTACCGTGGGACAGCAGCATCGTTGCCAGCAGATTCCGCTTCTGGCGCTCGCGCAAGGCGGTGATCTCGGCGTCGTTGGTCGGCCCTTCGACGCCGCAATTCCAGGAATGGTTGTTGTCGTGACCGTCGCGATTGTCCTCGCCATTCGCCTCGTTGTGCTTGTCGTTGTAGGAGACGAGATCGTTGAGGTTGAAGCCGTCATGCGCGGTGACGAAATTGACGCTGGCCCAGGGCCGGCGTCCGCGCTTGTTGAAGAGGTCGCCGGAGCCCGAAACGCGCTTGGCGACCTCGGCCAGCGTGCCCGGATCGCCCTTCCAGAAGGCGCGCACCGTGTCCCTGAACTTGTCGTTCCACTCGGCCCAGCCCGGCGGAAACTGACCGACCTGATAGCCACCGGGCCCGATATCCCAGGGTTCCGCGATCAGCTTGACGCTGGAGAGCACGGGATCTTGGCGGCAGGCGTCGAGAAAGCCGCCGCCTTCATCGAAGCCATAGGGCTCGCGCGCCAGGATGGTGGCGAGATCGAAACGGAAGCCGTCGACCCGCATCTCTGTCGCCCAGTAGCGCAAGGAATCAGCGACGAGTTGCAGCACACGCTGATGCGAGAGATTGACGGTGTTTCCGGTGCCGGTGTCGTTGATGTAGTAGCGCTTCTCGTCCGGCAGCAGGCGGTAATAGCTGGCATTGTCGATGCCTTTGAACGACAGGGTCGGGCCGAGCTCGTTGCCTTCGGCGGTGTGATTGTAGACGACGTCGAGAATGACCTCGATGCCATGGGCGTGAAACTGGTTGACCATGGCCTTGAATTCGTTGGCCGACGTCGCCTTCAGGTAACGCGGCTCCGGCGCGAAGAAGGCAATGGAGTTGTAGCCCCAGTAATTGCGCAGGCCTTTCTCGACCAGATAGCTGTCGTCGACGAAGGCATGGATCGGCAATAGCTCGGCGCTGGTGATGCCGAGCGAGCGCAAGTAGGCCGGGATTTCCGAATGTGCGAGGCCCGAGAACGTGCCGCGATCGGCTTCCGGCACCAGCGGATGCAGCTGGGTGAAGCCCTTGACGTGCATCTCGTAGACGATCGTGCGCTCCCACGGCACTTCCGGCTTGCGCGCCACGCCCCAGGTAAAGGCGGGATCGATGACGCGGCATTTCTGCATCAAGGGCGCGCTGTCGCGTTCATCATAGGACAGGTCCTTGTCGGCGTGATCCAGCCGGTAGCCGAACAGCTCCGGCCCCCAGCGGAGCTGGCCGACCAGCTGCCTGGCGTAGGGATCGAGCACGAGCTTGTTGGGATTGAAGCGGTGGCCGGCGTCGGGTTGGTAAGGACCATGGACGCGATAGCCGTAGACGGTCCCGGGACGGGCGGAGGGCAGATAGCCGTGCCAGACCTCGTCGGTATATTCGGGCAGCTCGATGCGCTCGAGCTCGCCTTCGCCGGTATCGTCGAACAGGCAGAGCTCGACCTTGGTGGCGTGGGCGGAGAACAGCGCGAAATTGACGCCGAGGCCATCCCAGGTGGCGCCGAGCGGGAAAGGTCTGCCTTCGGTGATCCGGGTGCGGCGCAGGCGTGAGGCCGTCCGCGTCAGGGCCTCGTCTGAATGTGCTGGCTGGTCCATCTCCGCCCCCGGGTTGCCCGTCAGGATGTCGGCGCAGTCGCGGCGGTGGGCTCCACGTCGGCCGGCTTGGACGGCGCGTTGGCTTTTTGCAGAGCCGCCTCCTTGCTGATGGCCGGAATGGAGTTGCCGATCCGCCCGACGATCGCGATCAGCTCAGCGTCCGAAAGTCCGAGCCGTTTCTTGACGAGGCGCACCTGGGCGCGGTCGGTCAGGTCGAGCTTGTTGCGGATCAGTTGCGGCTTCGGGCGGCGCATGGCCACGGCTCCTGTCTGGGATGGTAACCGTCGCGCTGCTGATTCCGTTCCCGTTGCGCTGCAAATGTCCGGCGTCGGCGCCGTGCAGGAACGAACGCACACCGCTCCGCTTTGTCGCCCTGACGTGCGCAATTGCATGCCGAAGTGGGCATGCGGCGAAAGGGGACGGGCTTGAATCAGAGGCTGGGAATGGCCGAGCAAAATCGGCGCCATGGTCCTCAGATCGTCGATCATGGGGTCTCGTTCAACCTGTGGGCGCCGACGGCGCGATCGGTCGAGCTGCTCGAAATCGGCCAGCCGCCACGCAAGATGCCGCGCGATGCGGACGGCTGGTATCAGCTATTGAGCCAAACTGCGCGCGCCGGCACGCGCTATCAGTTCAGGATCAACCAAGACCTCGTCGTGCCCGATCCCGCCTCGTGCTTCCAGCCGGACGACGTCGGCGCGCCGAGCGAGGTGGTCGACATGGCCGCGTTGAGGGACCCGGTGCTCTATCCGGGCCGTCCCTGGGCGGAAGCCGTGATCTACGAGCTGCATGTCGGCACGTTCAGCGAGGAGGGGACCTATGCCGGCGTCGAGAAGAAGCTGCCTTATCTTCGCGATCTCGGCATCACCGCCATCGAGCTGATGCCGCTCAACGACGTCCCCGGGCGGCACAATTGGGGCTATGACGGCGTGCTCCTGAACGCGCCGAATGCCCGCTATGGCCGGCCGGAGGATCTCAAGCGGCTGCTGCGCGCGGCGCATGCCCTTGACCTCATGGTCTATCTCGACGTCGTCTATAACCATTTCGGGCCGCAGCTGAACTATCTGCATCTCTATGCGGAGAACTTCTTCAACCCGCGCCACACCACCGGGTGGGGGCCCGCCGTCAACCTCGAAGGAGCCGACGGCGCGTTCGTGCGCGGGTTTCTGATCGAGAATGCCCTGATGTGGCTGCGCGATTATGGGTTCGACGGCCTGCGCTTCGATGCCGTTCATGCGCTGAAGGACGACTCGAAACGTCATTTCCTGGTCGAGCTCGCCGAGACCCTGCGCAGCCAGCTGGCGGGCCGGCGCATCCATCTGATGCTGGAGAACGAGGCCAATCAGGCGCACCTGCTCGCGCGTTCACAGGGACGAGCGACGTACTACGATGCGCAATGGGGCGACGATTTCCACAACGCGCTTCACGTCCTGCTCACGGGCGAGGACGAAGGTTATTACCGGGCGTTTGCGGACAAGCCGCTCGAGCATTTGGCGCGATCCCTCACCGAGGGCTTTGCCTATCAGGGCGAGGTGTTTCCCCTGCACGAGGCGCCGCGCGGCGAGCCGAGTGCTCATCTGCCGCCCGAAGCGACCATCTTCTTCGCCCAGAACCACGACCAGGTCGGCAACCGCGCCTTCGGGGAGCGGCTGTCGCGGTTGGTCGGTCCGGATAAGCTGGAGCTGGCCCTCGCACTGGTTCTGCTCAGCCCGCATATTCCAATGCTGTTCATGGGCGAGGAAGCGGCAGCCGAAACGCCCTTCCTGTTCTTCGCCGACTGGACGGGCGAAGCCGCCGAACTGACACGGGAAGGCCGCCGCAAGGAGTTTTCGCACTTCAAAGCGTTCGCGACGCCCGAAACGCGCGCCGGAATCCCGGACCCGTGCGACGAAAGAACCTTCCTCGCCTCCAAGCTGGACTGGTCCAGCATCGAGCAATCGCCTTCCGGCACCAGGTTCCGAGCACTGACGACGCAGTTGTTGACGATCCGGCGCGAGAAGATCGTGCCGCTGATCAAACGCGGGTTCGTTTCGGCGCAGCGACAATTGCTCGGCGCGGATCCCAGCATGGGCGGCGTGGATGTGCGCTGGCAGACCGAGCAGGGCGACGTTCTGCAGATCGTCGCCAATTTCGCCGACCTCGAACTGCCGATGCCCTCGCTGGTCGACGGCGAGAGCCTGTGGCGATTGCACTCTCATGACGCCGGAGCACTTGGGCCCGGCGACATGATCGTGAGGCTTGGCCGCAAGCGCTGACGACAGACGAGGTTCAGCGCTCTCAGGCTAGCTGCCGGCACGGCTCGCGACGGCCGGTGTGGGCGAGGTCGCGAACTTGCCGAGCCCAAGGTAGACGAGGCCCGCCACGCCGATTCCGAACAGCCAGCTCAGATCGGCACCGCCGAGCAGATAGATCGAGATCGGCCCCTGCAGCGCGCTGACGAGGCCGTCCTGCACCAGCCATCCGGCAACGAGGCCGGCGAAGAACGCGATCATGCCGGCCCAGTTGATGTCGCCATAGGCGCTGCTCTCCGGCGAGCGATAGAGCTCGGCCACCTCGATCTTGCCTTTGCGCTTGATGTAGAAGTCGGCGAGCACCACGCCGGCCCACGGGCTCATCCACAACAGCAGGCTGATCATCCAATGGTCGAACGCCTTCGCGAAGGACGGCGCGAAGATGAAGTAGAGGGTGACCAGATAGCCGGCGACGCCGACGATGACGGTGAGCCAGAAGCGCGAGAGTTTCAGCCCCGCGCTTAAGGCGGCCAGCGCCGCCGAATAGACGTTGAGGATGTTGGTAGCGATCGGGCCGTGCAGCACCATCAGGAGGACAAGGATGCTGACGGGACCGCCGAACACCGCGCTGACCATCTTGGCGGGATCCGTGTCCAGCGTCGTCGAGGCAATGGTCGCGCCGAGAATGCCGAGCCAGACCGTCGGCACGAACATGCCGACATAGCTGTACCAGAACACGGCTTTCGACGGCGTGGAGCGCGGCACGAAGCGCGAATAGTCGGAGGCCCAGGTGACCCAGGAAATGCCCCAGCCGACGCCGATTGCGGTCATCAGCATCGTCAGCATCGCCAGATGCGCGCCGGGCGGCAGCGAGGTGGTCAGGTTCCAGTTGACGACGCCGGGCCGCGTCCAGGCCAGCACGCTCATCAGCACCATGATGGCGATGGTCGGCGGCACCGTGTACTTCTCGAAGGTGCGGATCGCGTAGAAGCCGTAGACGCCGATCATCACCTGCACCGCCATCACCAGCGTGATGACGATCATCTCGACCAGCCAGGTGTCGGGCACGCCGAACTGGCCGAGGATGCCCATCGAGACCTTGACCGGGAAATAGGTGTTCACGCCGATCCAGCCCAGCGTCATCAGGAACATCAGGATGCTCGGCAGGTAGGCGCCGCGGACGCCGAAGGCGGACCGGCTCAGCACCATCTGGTTGACGCCGGTCTTGTGTCCCATCACCGTGAAGGTCGCGAAGATCGCGCAGCCCACGATGTTGCCGAGCACGATAACCGCGATTGTCTCCATCAGGCCGAGCTTGAGGATGATGCCGAGCGCGCCGAGCGCCCAGTTCACCGGCGCGACGTTGGCGCCGGCCCAGATCCACATCTGCTGCGGCCCGCTGGAGTCCCGGTCCGCGTCGGGAATTGGCTCGATGCTGTGAATATCAGCGCGAAGTTCGGAATCCGTCATGGCATCCCCCAATACGAAGCACGCTTCGCATCATCGCAGCATAAATCGTGCCATGGGTTGCGGAGCGGCCGGGCCGGGCGCGTTTCGATGCCGGACGCAGCGAGGCTCGCCTCGGATGCGACTGCGTTTTTAAGCGCCGGCCATGCCGACGCGCCGGCCTGCCGCAGCACACCGGACCCGCCGCCGGTTGACGGCGATCGATGCACGGCCGGGCAGCGGTACGATGATAAATTAAGCAGCCCAACTCAAAAGCGCAGCACTCGCCTCTAGTCGAATAGGGCAGCGGCGCTGTCGCGACTGGGATGGCCGGCCACGATGCGCTGCATCATCTCGATGAAGAGGGCCTGTTCCCGCTGGCTCAAATCACCGAGCGTTGCGCGATGCGCCCGCCGTGCCGCGCCCTCGATTTTAACCAGCAGCGCGGCGCCGGCCGGCGTCAGGCGGCACAATCGCGCGCGCCGATCGTCCTTGTTCACCGCGCGCTCGACAAGGTTGCGCGCCGCGAGACGCTTCAACGCACCGGTCGTCGTAGTGCGATCGAGCGCGATATCGGCCGCCAAAGTGGTCTGATCGGCGGTTTCTCGCACCGCCAGCGCCGAGAGCAGGCTGTATTGCAGCGGCGTGACCTCGAATTCGCCGCAGGCTTCCTGAAACAGCGCGACGTGAATCTGGTGCAGCCGGCGGATCAGATAGCCGGGCCGTTCCGACAAGGGCCAGGGGCGGTGCCGCGTCCCGCCGCGACGTGTCTTCGCTTGCCGCAATGCACACACTCCCAAGCCGAAACCCTGCCGCGCTTAGCTCGATTCGAGTGCGCCTGCCATATCGGGATCATGGCACGATGCTTGCTTTTGTCAAAATGCGAAGCATGCTTCGTAATTCGAGGGACGAAGCCGTCGCCCCTCGCAAGAAGAGGAGAGCGCCATGTCCGTCACTGCCAGCTTCGATCTTCTGCTCCGGGGTGGCCGCGTGATCTGTCCGGCCTCCGGCATCGATGGCCTCAAGGACGTCGCCATCCGCAATGGCAAGATCGCGGCGGTCGCATCCGACATTCTGCCGACCAGCGCGAAGGAGGTCGTCGATGTCAGCGGCAAGCTGGTGCTGCCCGGGCTGATCGACACCCACGCCCATGTCTATCAATATGTCTCCGGCCGTTTCGGCATGAACCCCGACATGGTGGGCGTGCAGTCCGGCGTGACGACGCTGGTCGATCAGGGCGGTCCGTCCTGCATGACGCTGCCAGGTTTCCGCCATTTCATCGCGGAAGCCTCGGCCTCGCGCGTCTATGCGTTTATCTCCGCCTATCTCGTCGGCGGCCTCGAGGGCCATTTCTATCCGCAGCTCTACAGCCCCGACGGCGTCGACATCGATGCGACCGTCAAGTCGGCAACCGCCAATCTCGATCTCGTGCGCGGCATCAAGGCTCACGCGGAGATCGGCGGCTTCGCGCGCTGGGGCATTCGCGTGATCGAGATGGCGGCCGAGATCGGCAAGCGCGCCGACCTGCCGGTCTATGTGCATTTCGGCCAGCTCTGGGGCCTGCCCGAGAGCGGCGCCAATGGCGAGGACGCCGACACCATCCTCACCCGCGTCATTCCGCTCTTGCGCGAGGGCGACATCCTCGCTCATCCCTTCACGCGCCATCCCGGCGGCTTCGTCAATCGCGAGGGCGAGGTGCATCCGGTGATCCAGGCCGCGCTCGACCGCGGCCTCAAGGTCGATGTCGGCCACGGCAGCCATTTCTCCTATCGGCTCGCGAAGAAGGCGATCGCCGCCGGAATCATTCCGACCACGCTCGGCGCCGACATCCACGGCTACAACACCCATGTGCCCGCGCCGGCCGGAACGCCCGACCAGCACGAGGACGATGAGAACCATCCCTTCGCGGGACAAGCCAAGTTCAGCCTGGTCCAGGCGATGAGCTCGATGATGGCGCTGGGCCTGTCGCTGGAGCAGGTGGTGCCGATGGTCACCTCCAATCCCGCGAAAATGCTCGGCCGCAGCGGTGAAATCGGCGCGCTCAAGATCGGCATGGACGCCGACGTCTCCGTGCTCACGGAGAGAAACGGCCGCTTCGTCCTCAAGGACAACGAGAAGAACGAGGTGATTGCCGAGCGCCTGCTGCAGCCGGCCTTCTGCCTGCGCGCCGGCACCCGCTTCGACGCGGTCGCGCCGATCCTGCCGCAGGCCGTCGCGGCATAAGGCCGGGCGGTGAAGGAGAACGCGAAGTTGCGCAACGAGCGAGAATTTCCGGACGGAAAGACGGGGCAGGGCGTTGGCGCGCGACTGCCGCGCAAGGAAGACGACCGCCTGATGCGCGGCCGCGGCCAATATGTCGGAGACGTCAGGCTCGCCGGCCTTCAGGACGTCGCCTTCGTGCGCAGCCCGCTGGCGCATGCGCGCATCCGCGGCATCCATGTGCCCGAACGCCATCGCGGCAGCGTGTTCACGGCGACCGATCTCGTCGGCATCAAGCCGATCCGTGCGGTGTCGGGCCTGCCGGGCTTCAAGATCTCGGAGCAGCCGGTGCTCGCCACCGGCAAGGTGCGCCAGGTCGGTGAGCTCGTCGCGATGTGCCTCGCGCCGACCCGCGCCGAGGCCGAGGACATCGCGGCCTCCGTGACGCTCGATCTGGAGGAGCTGCCGGCGATCCATGACATGCTGAAGGCGCGCGAGCCCGGCTCGGCGCTGGTGCACGAGCATTGGGGCGACAACGTCTTCCTGGAGACCAATTACGAGGTCGACATCTCCGCAGCGCTCGATGCGCCGATCAAGGTGACGCGCGAGATCTCGACGGCGCGGCAATGCATGTCGCCGCTGGAAGGCCGCGGCGTGGTCGCGACCTTCGACAAGAGGCTCGACCAGCTCACGCTGCATTCGGCGGCCCAGATGCCGCACATCACGCGCAGCGGCCTCGCCGAATGCCTCGACATGGAGGAGGGCCAGATCCGCGTCATCTCGCCCGACGTCGGCGGTGGTTTCGGTCACAAGGGAATTTTGTTGCCCGAAGAGGTCTGCCTGTCCTGGCTGACGATGCGTTGCGGCCATCCCGTGCGCTGGCTCGAAGACCGGCGCGAGCATCTCGTCGCCAGCTCCAATTGCCGCGAACATCATTACAAAATCACGGTCTATGCTGACCGTGACGGCACGCTGCGCGGCATCGACTGTGAAGCGACGGTCGATTCCGGCGCCTACTCGTCCTATCCGTTCTCGGCCTGCCTGGAGGCCGCGCAGGTCGCCAGCATTCTGCCCGGCCCCTACAAGATGCCGGCCTATCGCTGCCGCACCTTCTCGGTCGCCACCAACAAATGCCCGATCCTGCCCTATCGCGGCGTCGCGCGCACCGGCGTCTGCTTTGCGCTGGAATTGATGCTCGACCTCGTGGCGGCGGAAGCCGGCCTCGAGCCCGGCGAGGTGCGGCTGCGCAATCTGGTGCGCCCCGAACAGATGCCGTTCGACAACATCACCAAGAAGCATTTCGACAGCGGCGATTATCCGGAAGCGATGCGCCGCGCACTCGCGGCCATCGACATCGACGCCATCCGCGCCAGGCAAAAGCAGGGCGAGGCCGACGGCCGCCGCATCGGCGTCGGCATCTCCATCTATTGCGAGCAGGCCGCGCACGGCACCTCGGTCTATTCCGGCTGGGGCATCCCGATGGTGCCGGGCCATGAGCAGGCCTCGGCGCGCCTGACGCCGGACGGCGGCCTAGAACTGCGCGTCGGCGTGCACTCGCACGGGCAGGGCATGGAGACGACACTCGCCCAGGTCGCGCACGAAATCCTCGGCGTGGATGTCGCAAACATCCGCATCGTCCTCGGCGACACCGCGATGACGCCGTATTCGACCGGCACCTGGGGCTCGCGCTCGATGGTGATGGCGGGTGGTGCGGTCGCGACCGCCTGCCGCGAGCTCGGCGAACGTGCGCGCCGCATCGGCGCGAAACTTTTGCAGCACGATCCGGCCTCCGTGGTATTGCAGAACGGCGAGGTGCGCGGCGTCAACGGCAGCGTCAGCCTGAAGGCGATCGCCCACACCTGGTACCGCCGCCCGCAGGATTTGCCGGCAGACGTCGATCCGGGCGGGCTCGAAGTGACGCAGGGCTACAAGCCCGTGCGCGACAGCGGCACCTTCAGCTATGCCGCGCATGCAGCCGTCGTCGCGGTCGACCCTGATGTCGGCGAAGTCGAGATCCTCGACTACGTGATCGTCGAAGACGGCGGCGTGCTGGTCAATCCACTCGTGGTCGACGGCCAGATCTATGGCGGCCTCGCGCAAGGCATCGGCACCGCGCTCTACGAGGAAATGCCGTTCGATGCCTCCGGCCAGCCGCTGGCGACGACGCTCGCGGATTACCTGTTGCCCGGTCCGACCGAGGTCCCGGCCGCGCGCCTCGATCATATGGAGACGCTGTCGCCCTATACTCAGTTCGGGGTGAAAGGCATCGGCGAGGGCGGCGCCATCGCACCGCCCGCCGCGATCGCCAATGCCGTCAACGACGCGCTGCGCCCGCTCGGCGTCGAGCTGATGCAGTCGCCGATCACGCCGCATCGCGTCGTCGCGGCGGTGCTGGCTGCGCGTGCGGCTCAGAGGAGTGCGGCATGAAACCGGCGCCCTTTGCTTACGAGCGCCCGCGCGACCTCAATGCGGCTCTCTCGATGCTGGCCGCAAGCGACGGATCGGCAAAGATCATCGCCGGCGGCCAATCGCTCGGCCCGATGCTCAATCTGCGGCTGGTGCAGCCGGAGCTGGTTATTGACATCTCCGGCCTTGCCGAGCTCAAGCGCGCAGAGGTCTCCGGCGACGAGCTCGCGCTGGGCGCCCTCGTAACCCATGCCGACATCGAGGACGGCCGCACGGCCGACGTGACCCGCGGCGCCATGCGGGCTGTCGCTGCCAACATCGCCTATCGCGCGGTGCGCAATCGCGGCACGATCGGCGGCTCGCTCAGCCATGCCGATCCCGCCGCGGACTGGATTTCGGCGCTGGCGGCCCTGGGCGCGCGC
Organism: Bradyrhizobium sp. BRP19; assembly: GCF_020194195.1. Classification (NCBI taxonomy): domain Bacteria; kingdom Pseudomonadati; phylum Pseudomonadota; class Alphaproteobacteria; order Hyphomicrobiales; family Nitrobacteraceae; genus Bradyrhizobium; species Bradyrhizobium sp. BRP19. The sequence goes on from NZ_JADYVZ010000010.1 coordinate 232,916, forward strand.
GTGACATTGCGCAGCCTTGCCGGTGCGCGATCGATGGCGGTCGAAGCGTTTGTGGTCGGTGCGCTGGAATCTGCGCTGCATGCCGGCGAGATCGTCGAGGCGGTCCATGTGCCGGCGCGATCAGCGACGGCGCATTGGGGTTATGCCAAGAGCTGCCGCAAGACCGGCGAATTTGCCCACGCGATCGGTGCGGTGCTGGTCGATCCCGCCGCCGCCGCGGCGCGTGTCGTCATCGGTGCAATCGACACGGCGCCGATCGTCGTCACGAATGCCGAGCTGTTCGGCGGGCGGATCGCCGCCGACTACAAGCAGCGTTTCGATGTTCGTGTCGCCGATGCCCTGCTCGCAAGCGCCGGCATCGACGATGCCGCGCAGCGCCACATCCATGTCAGCGTGCTGAAGCGCGCCGTTCTGGAGGCCGCGGCATGACCACGATCGCGCTTCAGGTCAATCGCCGCGCGGTGGAGCTGCACGCGGAACCGCGCACCAGTCTTGCCGATTTCGTCCGCGACAGGCTCGATCTCACCGGCACGCATCTCGGCTGCGAGCACGGGGTCTGCGGCGCCTGCACTGTGCTGCTCGACGGCGTGCCGGCGCGCTCCTGCATCACCTATGCGGCGGCCTGCGAGGGCGCCGATGTCACCACGATCGAAGGCCTCGACGAGGACGAGATCACGACCGAGCTGCGCGCTGCCTTCACCCGCGAGCACGCGCTTCAGTGCGGCTATTGCACGCCCGGCATGCTGGTCTCGGCGCGCGACCTGGTGCTGCGTCTGCCCGACGCCGACGAGCGCCAGATCCGCATTGGCCTCAGCGGCAATCTCTGCCGCTGCACAGGCTATGTCGGCATTGTGCGCGCGGTGCAGTCCGTGATCGAGGCAAGGCGCGCGCGCAACGTCGCGCCGGTGGCGGATGGAGGCCGGACCGTCCTTGGTCCTGCCGGCTCGGGGCGAGCGGCAACCGCCCGGAACGAGCTGCGGCCCGCGCGGCACGCGCCAGCTCCGGCACCGGAAAGTGCCACCCCAAGCAGCATCCCCGACTTCACGCCGGCAACAATGCTCGATCAGCGCTTCACGTTGCCGTATCCGCCGGCAAAGGTGTTCGCGATGTTCGAGGAAATCGCAGGCATCGCCGCCTGCCTCCCTGGCGTATCGCTGTCGTCGACGCCAAAGCCGGAGCGCGTCGAAGGATCGATCCGCGTCAGGCTCGGTCCGATCGCAGCAAGCTTCGAGGGGGCCGCGCGTGTCGAGCGGGATCCCGCGACACTCTCGGGGCGCATCGTCGGCATCGGTACCGACCAGCGCAGCCATTCCGCGACGCAGGGCGAGATCCGTTACCGCCTGCTGCCACTGGAAGGCGGCGCGGCGACCGCGGTCGAACTGTCGATCGGCTACACGCTCACGGGAATGCTGGCTCAGGTCGGTCGTCCCGGCCTCGTGCGAGACCTTGCAAAACGTCTCGTTGCGGAGTTCGCCGCCAATCTCGACCGCCACATGTCCGGCGCCTCGTCGGGGCAGGCAGGTCCGGCGGAGCTCAGCTTCTGGTCGATTGCATCGGACGTCTTGCGAGCCCGGCTCGCGCAAATATTTCGCCGCACCTTCGGAAGAGGTGGCGCGGAATGATCGGCGAACCGGCGCCGCGGAGTGACGAAGCCTGGACTGGCCTGACATCAACAGCGTGAGATTTGGAGAGACAAACATGACACGAACACTCGGACTGGTTCCGGCAATCGCGTTGGCGACGGCCTTGTTCGGCGGCGCCGCGGGGGCGCAGACCATCAAGATCGGCGTCAACGAGCCGCTCACCGGCGCGTTCGCGGCCTCAGGCACTTACGTCGTTAACGGTGCCAAGATCGCCGCCGACGAGATCAACGCCAAGGGCGGCATCCTCGGCAAGAAGATCGAGCTCGTCATCGAGGACAACAAGAGCAACCCGACGGAGGCCGCCGCCGTCGCCGAGAAGCTCATCACCAGCGACAAGGTGCCGGTCCTGATGGGCGCCTGGGGGTCGAGCCTGACGCTCGCGGTGATGCCGAAGCTGATGGAGTACGAGACGCCGATGGTGGTGGAGACCTCGTCCTCCGGCAAGATCACGACGACGGGCAATCCCTTCATCTTCCGCATCTCGCCGCCCTCCGCGATTGAGGCGGCCGCGTTCAAGAACATCGTCGACAAGCTCGCGCTCAAGAAGGTCGACTTCCTCGTCATCAACAATGACTGGGGCCGCGGCACCGCCGAGGATTTCAGCAAGATGATGAAGGAGAAGGGCATCGGCATCGGCCTCGTCGAGACCATGGACCAGGGCGCGCAGGACATGAGCGCGCAGCTGTCCAAGATCAAGAGCTCGGATTCCGAGACCGTCATCGTCACCACCGCCGTTGACCAGCTCACGCTGATCTTCAAGCAGGCCGCCGCGCTTGGCCTGAAGAAGCGCATCATCACCACCGGCGGCTCGCAGAACCCGGACCAGATCATCGCCCAGGCGGGAGCGGCCGCCAACGGCACCATGCATCTGACGACCTTCCTGCCCTGGTTCCCGGACAAGACGCCGAACCCGGAAGCCACCAACTATTTCATCGCGGAATGGAAGAAGCGCGGCTTCGACTTCGCCGGCTGCACCGAGAGTTTCCGCGGCTATGACGGCATCCGCACCGTCGCCGCCGCGATCGAGAAGGCCGGCAAGGCTGAGCCTGCCGCGATCAAGGCGGCGCTCTGGAACATCAACATCAAGGGGCTGAACGGCGACATCGTGTTCCGCAAGTCCGGGCCCGAGGGCAAGGAAAGCGGTCAGAGCCAGCCGAACGTCTACCTCATCGAGATCGCCGACGGCAAGATCGAGATGAAGACGCTCTGACGCGCTTGTTCGCAGGCGAGGGCGGTACGTCACCGCTCTCGCCGAATACGGACTAATCGGGAACAATCTTGAGCGAATTCCTTCAGCATCTGATCAACATGCTCGTGCTCGGCGGCACCTATGCGCTGCTGGGTATCGGGCTGACCTTGATCTTCGGCATCATGAACGTCGTGAACTTCACGCATGGCGTGCTCTACACGTTCGGCGCCTACATCATGTTCATCGTGGTGCAGCAGCTTGGGCTGAACTTCTTTCTCGCGCTGCCCGTGGCCGTGCTGGCCGGATGGCTGCTGGGTGCGGCCATCGAATTGACCTTGCTGCGTCCGCTGCGCGGCTCCGACATCGACACCACCATGCTGGTGATGATCGGCGCCTGGATCGCGATGCAGTCGGGCACGCTGTGGATCTGGGGCGGCGTCGCGAAATCGGTGGCGACGCCATTCCCGGAGGCGCCGCTGGTGCTGGGGCCGGTCTCCGTTTCATGGCTGCGCCTGTTCGTGCTCGCCGCGGCGGCCATGTTGATCCTGGTGACGTATCTGCTCATCAACAAGACCAGCCTCGGCCGCGCGATGCGGGCGACCTTCCAGGATCACGACACGGCGTCCCTCATGGGCGTGAACGTCGATATGATCTACACCTCGACCTTTGCAATCGGCTCCAGCCTGGCGGCCGCCGCCGGCGCGCTGCTCGGGCCGGTCTACGTCATTTTCCCGCAGATGGGCGATCTCGCCGCGGTCAAGGCCTTCGCCATCGTCATCCTCGGCGGCCTCGGCAACATCACGGGCGCGGTGATCGGCGGCTTCATCCTTGCGCTGGCCGAGGAGCTCGGCGCCGGCTACGTCTCGTCAGGCTACCGCGATGCCATGGGCTTTCTCATCATCATCGCGGTGCTGATCTTCCGGCCGACCGGCCTGTTCGCGCGCGCGGAGCGCGTCGGATGAAGACGATCGTCACCATTCTCGCCGTTGCGGCGCTGGCCTCGGTGCCGCTCTGGCTGCGCGATCCCTATCTGCTCAACGCGCTGATCACGACCGGCATCTTCGTCATCGGCGCGATGAGCCTCAATCTGCTGCTCGGCTTCACCGGCCAGCTCAGCCTCGGTCATATCGCCTTTTTCGGCATCGGCGCCTATGTCAGCGCGCTGACTTCGCTCGGTTTCGACATCGGCCTGCCCGGAGGCTTTCGGCTGGTTCACACACCATGGCCGCCGATCGTAGGCTTCGTGCTGGCGATCCTGATTGCAGGATTGTGCGGCTATTTCGTCGGTCTGTTGTCGTTCCGCGTCCGCGGCGCCTATTTCGTCATTGTGACGATCTCCTTTGCCGAGGTGGTCCGGCTGGTCGCGCTGAACTGGGTCGAGCTGACGCAGGGTCCATTGGCGCTGACCAATATCCCGTCCATCGCGTTGCCCTTGCCCGGCTTTGGCGAGCTGACACTGCGCACGAAATTCCACAACTATTATCTCGTCCTGGTCGTTGCGCTCATCGCCTATCTCCTGATCGCACGCCTCGTTCATTCCCATTTCGGCCGCTCCATGCGTGGCCTGATGGAGAACGAAACGCTCGCCGTCTCGGTCGGCATCGACGTGACCAGGACGCTGACGATTGCTGCGGTGATCTCCGCCGCGATCGCCGGCGCGGCCGGAAGTCTCTATGCACACTACATCCGGATCATCGACCCTGAAGTCTTCGCCTTCATCAACACCGTCACCATGGTGATCATGGTCATCAGCGGCGGCAAGGGCTCGCTGGCGGGTCCCGTCGTCGGCGGCCTGATCTTCGGTCTTTTGCCGGTTGCGCTGCGGCCTGTGATGGCGCCGGAAGCGCAGTGGATCGCCTATGGCGGTGTGCTGATCGCCATCCTGTTCGTGTTGCCGCGCGGCATCGTGCCGTCGCTGGCGCAGCGGTTGATCCGGCGACGGAGCGGGACGACGGCGCTGGCGCCGGTCGCGCTCAGTGAAACCGGCACCAAGGAGCCGGCGTGATGACGGCGCGCAGCATCGCCATGACCATCGATCAGGTCGCCGTCCGCTTCGGCGGGCTGGTCGCGATCTCCGACATGAGCTTTGAGGTCGGCGAGGGCGAGATCGTCAGCCTGATCGGGCCGAACGGCGCCGGCAAGACCACCGCCTTCAACGTCATGACCGGTTTCCTGACGCCGAGCGCAGGCCGGGTGACCTATCGCAACACTGCACTCGGCGGATTGAAGCCGCATGAGATCGCCGATCTCGGCCTGATCCGCACCTTCCAGCGCACCAGCGTATTCCCGAACGACACCGTCTATGACAACCTCCTGATCGGCCTGCACCGGCAGGGCCGGGTCCGGCTGCTCGACGCCATCCTCGGCCTGCCAGGCGCGCGCGCCTCGGAGCGCAAGCTGCGGCAGCGCGCGAGCGAGCTGCTCGAATGGGTCGGGCTCGAACGCCGCGCCCACGATGCGGCGGGCTCGCTCTCCTACGGCGAGCAGCGCTTGGTCGGTGTCGCGCTGGCGCTGGCGGCGGAGCCGTCGATGCTGCTGCTCGACGAGCCCGTCTCCGGTATGAACGCCTCGGAGACGCACCGTTTCGTCGAGCTGATCCGCAGCATCCGCGACCGCGGCATCACGATTTTGCTGGTCGAGCACGACATGCCGATGGTGATGACCGTCTCGGACCGTATCGTGGTGCTCAACTATGGCCGCATCATCGCCGAAGGGACGCCCGATGTGATCCGCAACAATCCTGTTGTCATCGAAGCCTATCTTGGACATGGAGCAGGACGTGCTTGAGATACGCGACATGGTCTGCGGCTACGGTGGCGTCACCGCGCTGCGCGGCATCTCGCTCGACGTGAAGGCCGGCCAGCTGGTCGCCCTGATCGGAGCCAACGGCGCCGGCAAGAGCACGACGCTGCGCGCGATCTCCGGCCTGGTGGCGCCGCGCTCGGGCCAGATGAAGTTTGAGGGCATCGACATCACCGGCGCGAAGCCGCCGCGCGTGCTGGCGAGCGGCATCGCGCATTGCCCGGAAGGGCGGCGCGTGTTTCCGCATATGAGCGTCGAGGAAAATCTCGATATGGGCGCTTACCTCCGGCGTCGTTCGGGCGAGATCGCGGCCGACCGCGACCGTATCTACTCGGAATTCCCGCGGCTCGCCGAGCGGCGCCGGCAGGCGGCGGGCACGCTGTCGGGCGGCGAGCAGCAGATGCTTGCGATCGGCCGCGCGCTGATGTCGCGGCCGCGCCTGATCATGTTCGACGAGCCGTCGCTCGGGCTCGCCCCCAATATCGTCGAGCGCACCTTTGCGATCATCCGCGGCATTCGCGATGCCGGCACCACGGTGCTGCTGGTCGAGCAGAACGCCTTCGCTGCGCTCGAGATGTGCGACCACGCCTATCTGCTCGAGAACGGCCGCATCGTGCTATCGGGCGCCGGCAGCGAGCTGATCGCGAACGAGCATGTGCGCAAGGCCTATCTCGGTGGGTGACGAGGCCGGGTGGATTGCCGTCTGCGATCTCGACCGGTTGAAGGCGGAGACGATCGTCCGCGTCGCCGGGCGCGACCTGCTCGTGATCTGGAACGAGGGCGACGTCGTCGCCTGCGAACGTGCATGCCCGCACGAGCAGGCGGATCTGGCCTTGGGGCAGGTGACGGCCGGGCGCCTCAATTGTCCCCGCCATGCGGCGTCGTTCGATTTGCGCGATGGCGCAATCACCGCGGGATGGCCGAGCCGGCCGCTGCGGCTTTATCCGGTGCGGATCACGGGCGAGCGAATCTGGATTGAGATGCAGGAGCGGCAGCCGGGGCGATGATGACATCATGCCCCTGTTTTGCCCGACGAGTCAAAGCGGCGGCGGCGGTGTCGATCGGCCCTCAAACAATTCGCCTTTGCAAACAACGACATCGCTACTGTGCATGGGGTTGTTTTTCGCACTTTTAGTCCAGCAGCCGCCGCGCGGCCTCCACCAGGACTCCGTCCGGCCGGCGCAGAGCCTCGAGAATGGTGAAATGGTCGGCGCCTTCGACCGAAATGAGCTTGCCCGGCGCTCCCGCCGCCACGCGCTTGTCGAAGAGATTGATGGAATCGCAAACGAGCGCCGGCAGTTCGCTGCTGCCATAGGCGATGTCGAGACGCTTCCGGGTGACGGGCAGGCGCAGTGGCGACAGCGTGGCGATCTCCGCGTCCGTCAGCTTCAGCGCCTCGTTCAGCCCCGTATCGCGGATCGGCGCGAGATCGTAGACGCCCGAGAGCGCGAGCCCCGCATGGACACGCGGATGATCCAGCGCCATTGCGACGAGATGGGCGCCAGCGGACCAGCCCGACAGCACGACCGGTCCGGCAACGCCGTAGGACGCGCCGTGCGCCGCGAGCCAGTCGAGCGCGCGCGGGATCTCGGCGACGATGTCGGTGAGGGACACCTCGGGCGCCAGCGAATAGCCGGGAATCGCAACCGACCAGCCATGCGCGGCGACGCCTTCGACCAGCATTGCGAACAGCTCGCGCGAGTTGCGCTGCCAGTAGCCGCCGTGCAGGAACACCAGGCAGGGCGCATCAGGCTTTGCGGCCGGGTAGAGGTCGATCTTGTTATTCGCCCGCTCGCCGTAGGGCAGGTCGAGATGGGACTTGAACGAGCCCCGCAGCCGGCTTGAGGCTTCGTTGCGCTCGGCGATCAGGGCCGGGCTGTTCTTGACCGCCGCGTTGTTGTCATAGGCGGCACTGCGTTCCGCCCGAGACAGCTCGGACCAGCGGTCGCGGGGGTCGAGCGGTCGAATTGTCGAATGAGCGTTCTCAACCATGGGAGTCTCCGTTTGCGTCAGGCACTGCGCAAGATCGCTTCGATCTCTTGCGCTGCTGCGAGGAGCGAGCGGTCTTGCCCGCGCGCCGCGATGATCTGAAGGCCGAAGGGAAGCCCGCGCCGATCCGTTCCGCACGGAATCGAGATCGCCGGCAGGCGGGCGTGATTGACGAAGGGCGTGAACACCGCGTGGGCCCGCGGGCTTGCGGGCTTTCCGCCGATCATATCAGGGCCGAGCTGCGTCAGCGGCCAGGCGACGCAGGGGACGGTCGGCGCCAGCAGGAGGTCGACCTCAGCGAAGAACGCGGCGAAGGCGTTGGCGATCGCGGTGCTCGCAAGCAGCGCTGCGGCGACCTCCGCACCCGACCAGGAGAGACCTCGCTCGATCTGCTTGGCGATGTCAGGATCGAAGACAGTCGGATCCTTGCGAAAGCGTTCGCCGTGGAGTGCCGCGAGCCCCGCATGCTGCAGCGGCATGATCGCATCCTCCGTGGCGCCTGCCGGCCAGGCGGGATCGCGTTGTGTAATGTGCAAACCTGCTGCGGAAAGCCGTTTGACGGCGGCGGCGAGGCCATTCGCGACGACGTCGTCAATCGCGACGTCGAGACCAAGGCGCGGCGAGAACGCGATGCGCTGACTGCCGATGTCTTTGGCCTGCTGCACCACGACGGCAGACTCCGGATCGCGCGGATCGGCGCCGGCCATGACTTCAAACGCCAGCGCGATATCGGCCGCGTCCGATGCGATCGGCGCGATGACGGAGAGGCCGAAGAAGGGCTCGGCGAAACCTGGCCCATAGGGGATCGCGCCGTAGGACGGCTTGAAGCCGGCGACCCCGACATGCGCCGGCGGCCTGCGGCTGGAGCCGCCTGCATCGGTGCCGATCGCGAGCGGCACCAGGCCGGCCGCCACCGCTGCGGCCAGGCCCCCGGATGAGCCGCCGGGCGTCAGCGCGGGATCGAGCGGATGTCGCGTCGGCCCGTAGAGTTGCGAGCTGGTGACGCCCTTGCAGGCGAACTCGGACGTCGCGCCGATGCCGACGACGACGGCGCCGGCCTTGCGCAGCCGCTCGACGGCGATGGCATCGCGCGGCGCGATGAAATCGGCGAACAGGTGCGAGCCCTGCGTCACGCGCCAGCCGCCGACCCAGATGTTGTCCTTGACGATCACGGGAACGCCAGCGAGCGGCATGATCTCGCCCATACGCAGGCGATCATCGACCGCCGCAGCATCCGCCAGCGTGCGTGCGGGATCGATTGTGACGACCGCGTTCAAGGGCTTGGCGGCCTCGATGCGGCCGAGCGCGGCTTTCGCGGTCTCGACGGCATTGGTCCGCCCGGCGCTGACGTCGGCGGCGATCTCGCGCGCGCTATTTGTCCGCGTTGTCATGGCCTCCCCAGATCAACGCCAATGTACCGCCGAGGGCAAGGCACGCCAGAGCGAAGAAGGCCAGGCCGAGGCTGGCCACGCCATCCAGGATCGACACCAGCGCGGGCGCGGCAAGGAGACCGGCATAGGACGCGGTCAGCACCGCGCCGGTGGTCTCGCCGATCCGGTCCTGCGGGGCGAGGCGGGCGATCTCGGCGACGAAGACGCCGTTCCAGCCCGACGCCGTCAGGCCGAACAATGCGGCAATGATGAATTGTCCGCTGCGGCCGAGCGAAGCGCCATTCAGGCCGAGCAGCGCGGCGCAGAAGGCCATGCCGAGGCCGATGACGACGAGGACGGCGCGCGAGGCATCGAGCCGCATGGCGACATAGCCCCAGCCGAGACGGCCGATCAGGCCGCCGGCTTGCGCGCAGGCGAGCGCCATGCCGGATTCGATATGGCTGAGGCCGAGCTCGCGTGTGCCGAGCGTGACGAAGACCGTGTTGAGCGACACCTGCATCGCGCTGAACGGCATCGAGGCCAGCGCCAGCATCGCGATCCGCCGGTCCGCGATCACCAGCGCCACCCGCGCGCGGAGATCGAGCTTCGGCGGCGGGGCGACCTTGCCGGCATAGGCCGGCCGCAACCGTTCGAACAGCGCGATCGCCAGTAGCGCCAAGGCAGCAACGGCCGCAAAGCACCAGACCGGTCCGAACACGATGGCGATCGCGGGCAGGGCCAGCGAGCCGCAAACGGCGCCGATCTGGTTGCCGGTCTGGCGCACCGAGAACACGAAGGCGCGCCGCTCGGCAGTGACGAGCCGCGCCAGCAGCGCCGCGCTCGCCGGCGTCTCGGGTCCCATAGCGAGGCCGATGCACAGGCCCGCAGCCAGCAGGGCGGCGCTCGTCCCGAGCGAAGCCAGCGCCATGCCGACGACGATGGCCGCCGCGCACAGGCTCGCGATCCGCAGCGAGCCAAGGCGCGCGATGAAGCCGCCGCCCCAGAACGAGGCGGGGATGCCGACCGCGAACACGGCGGCGGAGAACATCGAGAGCTGCCAGACCTCGATATGGGCGCGCGGGGCGACCACGCCGGGCGCGAACAAGGCCAGCGCGACCAGGGCCTGAAGCGCGGTCATCGCCCCCAAAGCAGGCAACAGGGCCGGCAGCAGCGCGGGCGCTGGCCGAGCGGCCGTATTTCCGTCTACCATGGCGGCGTGCTCATGGGAGGAACATTGTGGCAGGCGGTATTTCCATTCACGCGGTCGATGTCGCGAGCGGGCGTCCGGCGCAGGGGCTGCGCGTCGAGATCTGGCGGATCGATCCGGAGTCCCAGCGCATTGCCGACGGGCGGCTCGGCGCCAACGGCGTGCTCGATCATGCCGTCGCGCAAGGTGCCGGTGTGACGGAAGGCGCGTACGAGGTGCTGTTTCATCTCGGCGAGTTCTTTGGCGAGCGCGACGGTTTCCTCACCGTGACGCCGTTCCGCTTTCGCATCAAGAACGTTGATGAGCATTTTCATCTGCCGCTGAAATTCACGCGCTGGGGCTATTCGCTGTTCCGCGGCGCCTGATCAGTTGGTCAGCCGCCGCGACAGGCCGGTGACGCGCTCCATCACCGCGACCAGCGCGACGGTGGCGATGATCAGCACGCCCGAGAGGGCTGCGATGGTGACATCCAGCTTGCCTTCGAGATCCTGCCACATCCGGATCGGCAGCATGTCGGTGGCGGCATCGCGCAGGAACAGCGAGACCGGCACGTTGTCGAAGGACGACATGAAGGCGATGAAGGCGCCCGCGATGATGCCCGGCCGGATCAGCGGCAGCACGATGCGGCGGAACGTGTAGAGGCGGCTGGCGCCGAGCACGGCCGAGCTTTCGAGCAGGGTCGGCTCGAGCTGGGCCAGCGCTGCGACCGTGTTGCGCACGACATAGGGCACGCAGACCACGGTGTGGCCGATCACCAGCGTCAGCGGCGACACGGGCAGGCCGACCAGCGAGAACAGCATCAGGGCGGCGAGGCCGAAGGCGAGCGCGGGAAGCACCAGCGGCGACATGAAGAGCGAATCGAGCAGCCGCGCCGACAGCGTCCGCGACCTGGAGATCGCCAGCGCCGCGGCGACGCCAAGGGTAACGGACAGGCCGGTCGCCCATAGCGCCACGATCAGGCTGTTCTTGGCCGCGAAATGCAGCTGCCAGGCATTCCACAGCTCGACGTACCAGCGCAGCGAATAGCCGGGCGGCGGGAAGCGCAGCGAGAAGCCGCTGGTGAAGGAGACGATCAGCACCACGAGCGAGGGGGCGATGATGATGAGAAGCGCGATCATCGCGATCACGGTCATGACGAGCTCGAAGCTGATCGCCTCGAGCGTGCGCTTGCGGCCGCTCATCATGCGCCTCCATAGCCGCGCGACATGCGGCCGAGCGTGGTGAAGACCGAGACGACCGCGAGCACGGCGAGCAGGAAGATGATCGAGATCGCGGCCGCAAACGGCCAGTTCTGCAGCGTCGAGGCCTGCTGGTAGAGATACATCGGCATGAACAGCATCTGCCCGCCGCCGATCAGCGACTGGGTGATGAAGGCGGTGATCGCGGCGGCATAGGTCAGCGTGCAGCCGGCGATGATTCCGGGCAGCGACAGCGGCAGCAAGATCCGGAAGAAAGTGCGCCAGCTTCCGGCGCCAAGCGAGCAGGAGGCATCGTCGAGATTGGGATCGATGCGGCCGAGCGCGGTGATCAGCGGCAGCGTCATCAAGGGCATCTGCACCTGTGCCAGCGCGATTACCACGCCGAACTGGGTGTAGAGCAGTTTGAGCGGGGTATCGATCAGGCCCAGCGATTGCAGCGTCGCGTTGATGATGCCCTGGCGCCCGAGGATGACGATCCAGGCGAAGGTGCGGACCACGACGCTGGTCAGAAGCGGCAGCAGCACGATCAGGATGATGACCGTCTGAAGTTTTGGCCCGACCCGCTGATAAAGCCAGGCGATGGGAAAGCCGAGCACGAGGCAGACGGCCGTCACCTCGGCGCCCAGCAGCAGCGTCGAGCCGAGCACGCCGAGGCTGAAGGGATCGGTGAGGAAGTGCAGGTACTGGCCGAGCCCCCAATGGAGCGCGGCCGTGTCGTTGTGCAGCGAGAGCCAGAACAATTGCAGCAGCGGCGCGACGAAGAAGAAGAGGAAGAACAGCGCCAGCGGCGCTGCCAATCCCATTCCGTAGGACGTCACGTCCCGTGCTGCCGGCGCTGCGCCCATGGCTTGAACCTCGAGGTTTTAGATCTTGATCTCGCGGTTGAAGCGTTCGATCCAGGCCGAGCGCTGCTCGTTGATCTTCTTCCAGTCCTGGAACACGAACTTCTTCTTCAGCTCGGCGGTGTCCTTGGCCAGAACGCGCGCGATCTCGCCGCCCATCATCACTTTGGAATTCGTCGGCACGATCAGGTAGGGCGGGTTCATCAGCGTGGTCTGCACCTCCGGCGTCAGGGCCGCCTCGATCAGCTTGAAGGCGAGCTCGCGGTTCGGTGAGTTCTTGACGATGTGAATCGTGGTCTTGAAGGCGATGGCGCCTTCCTTCGGCGCCACGAACTCGACCGGCACGCCACGCGCTTTCAGGATCTGGATGGCGTTGAAATTGCCGGGCGAGATGTCGATCTGGCCCTGCTGGAACAGGGTCGCGAGCGCGCCGGGATTGGCGGCGACCGCGGCGAGATTGGGCTTGAGCTCCTCCAGTGCCTTGAAGCCCGGATCGACATTGGCCTCCGAGCCGCCGCGCATCTTGGCGATCTCGACCAGCCAGCCGGTGCCGAGTGTCGAGTTGAGGTTGGTGATGCCGACGCGGCCCTTGAATTCCGGCTTCCAGAGATCGGCCCATGACGTTGGCGGCGTCTTGACCGCTTCCGGATTGTAGGTGAGGCCGACGACCTGGAAGAACGGGGCGGGGCCCATCGGTTCCTGTGCCTCGGCGATCAGGTCCTTGTAGTAGGCGCTCTTCTCGACCGGATAAGGCTCGACCAGATCCTGGCCGACGGCGACGAGGGCAGGACCCGGGTCGTGCAGCATGACGTCGATCGGCGGATTTGCTTTCGCCGCGTTGACCTTGGCGATCTGGTCGACAGAGAGCATGGGATCGAGCACCATCGCGGCGTCCGCATTGGCTTTGCGGAACGCCGGCACCAGCACGGCCTTGTGCGCTTCCTCCCAGCTGCCGGTGAAGGTCGCAAACACCAGCGGACGCGCCTGGGCGTAGCTCAGGCCTGGAAACGCCTTCATGGCCCCGAGCGTGAGCGCCGTGGTCAGCAGGCTTCTGCGATTCATGATCATATCAAACTCCCCTCTGGACAAAGACTGGATCTAAAGCGTTGCGGGAAAGGCGTTGGCGAGCGATGGGGCGAGCGGTGCGAGGCGCACCGCAGCGCCGCTCTCCAGGGCGCGCGTCTCGCCGATGCGCGCCTGAGAAACCTTGACGCCGGAGCCATCGGCCGTGGTGACCTCGTGCACGACGGTGGCGCCCAGCGGCAGCGACATGCCAACGACGCCGGCAAAGCCGGTCTCGTCGCCGACGAATTGCAGGTGCTCGGGGCGGATGCAGACGGTGACGCGGCCGCCCTCGCTGAGCGCACCGCCCGCGGGACGCGCGATGATCTCCGCGCCGGCATCGAGGCGCACCTTCGCTGCCGTGCGGTCCGCTGAGACCACGATGCCGGGCATGCGGTTGGTGGAGCCAACGAAGGTGTTGACGAACAGCGTCTGCGGACGGTCATAGACGTCCGATGGCGAGCCGAACTGCTCCAGCTTGCCATGGCTCAGCACGGCGACACGATCGGCCATCGACAGCGCTTCTTCCTGGTCGTGCGTCACGATCAGCGTGGTGATGCCGGAAACGCGCTGCAGCCGCTTGACCTCGATCTGCATGTCCAGCCGCAAATTCTTGTCGAGCGCGGCGAAGGGCTCGTCGAGCAGCAGGATCGACGGCTTGATCGCGAGCGCGCGGGCGAGCGCGACGCGCTGCTGCTGGCCCCCGGAGAGCTGCCGCGGCAGCCGGTCGGCCATAGCAGGCAGCTGCACCAGCTCCAGCAGGCGCTGCGCCTCGCGCTGACGTGAGGCCTTGTCGATGCCGCGGGCGGCGAGGCCGTAGGCGACGTTCTCGCTGATCGACAGGTGCGGGAACAACGCGTAGTTCTGGAACACGATGCCGACGGCGCGTTTGTTCGGCGGCAGCGCATCGACGATGTCGTCGCCGATGATGATCCTCCCTTGCGTCTGTGCGATGAAGCCGGCGATGATGCGCAGCAGCGTTGTCTTGCCGCAGCCGGACGGACCCAGCAGCGCAATGATCTCGCCGCCCTTGATGTCGAGATTGATGTTCTCGACCGCAAGCGCGCCACTCGGATACCGGTGGGTGACCGCATCGACGACAAGCGATCGGCTGCTTGGCGCATCAACCATGGTGTTGCCTCCCGTTGCCCCAGAGGAGAAAGCAAGTCTCGTGCCCGCGACTGTCGCTTTTCGCGGAGCGTTTTGGCATGGTGACCCCATGACATCGGATCGATCGATATGCGACCTCACGGCGACAGAGCTCGCGCGCGCCATTGCAAGGCGCGAAGTGTCCTCCCGCCAGGCCGTCGAAGCGCATCTGGCGCGGATGGCGAGCCTCGACAGCCGATTGGCGGCATTCGTGACGGTGGATGCGGATGGTGCCCGCCGTGCAGCGCAGATGTGCGATGCCGCCTCTGCGCCGATGGGCCCGCTGCACGGCGTGCCCATTGCGGTCAAGGACCTCACTGACACTGCGGGACTTGCGACGACTTACGGATCCCTGCTGTTCGGCGATCACGTCCCGGCCGAGGATGATCTCGTCGTGGCGCGGCTGCGGCGTGCCGGCGCGGTCATTCTGGGCAAAACCAACACGCCGGAGTTCGGCTTCGGCGCGGTCTGCACCAACAGATTGCGCGGGCCGACACGCAACCCCTTCGATCCGGCGCTGACCTCCGGCGGATCGTCCGGCGGCTCTGCCGTCGCGGTCGCATCCGGCATGGTGCCGCTGGCGCACGGCACCGATTTCGGCGGCTCGGTGCGCACGCCCGCCAGCTTCTGTGGTGTCGCCTCGATCCGGCCGACACCCGGCCGCATTGCATCGCCGCGCCGGCCGCTCGGCTGGGACATGCTGGCGACCCACGGCTTCCTCGCCCGCGGTGTCGATGATCTCGAACTCGCGTTGTCGGTCTGCGCCGGAGACGATGCGAATGATCCGCTCTCGCTCGGCAGTACCGATGATGATCGACTGGTCCCCGACCGTGCCCGGATTGCGGTCACGCCCGATTTCGGTGTGGCGCCGGTTGCGCGCGAGGCTCGTGCCCGCTTCGCTGCGGCCTGCCAGGCGTTCGCGCGTGTTGCCGATGTCGTGCCGTCCTCGCCGGATTGCGGCGGGGCGATCGAAGCCTTCCGCACCTTGCGCGCCGCGCACATCGCCAACGCTTACGGCGAGTTGCTGAGAACGCGGCGTGCGGAGCTCACGCCGACGGTGATCTGGAATATCGAAGCCGGCGCAAAACTGTCCGCGCAGAACTACCTCGACGCCGAGCGGCGCCGCACCGCGATCTACCGCAGCTTTCGCCAGCTGTTCACTCGCGCCGATTTCCTGGTCGCGCCGGCTGCGTCGGTCTTGCCCTGGCCGAATCAAATCGCCGACGTCACGGCCATCGATGGGGCCGCGCTGGAGACGCCGATCGACTATCTCGCCGTGACCTTCATCGTGTCGCTGGTCGGCTTCCCGGTGCTGACCGTGCCGGTGCCGTGCGGGGAGAATGTGCT
Source organism: Bradyrhizobium sp. BRP19 (assembly GCF_020194195.1). Taxonomy (NCBI): domain Bacteria; kingdom Pseudomonadati; phylum Pseudomonadota; class Alphaproteobacteria; order Hyphomicrobiales; family Nitrobacteraceae; genus Bradyrhizobium; species Bradyrhizobium sp. BRP19. The sequence goes on from NZ_JADYVZ010000010.1 coordinate 248,715, forward strand.
GCCCTTCGGCATGCAGATCGTCGCACCGCCGGGATGCGAATCCCGCTTGTTTGCCTTCGGCCGCGTGCTCGAGAACGAATTGGGTTTTTCGCATCGCCGGCCGCCTCTCTGATCAGCTGTCGCGATGCTCGAGCCGGGCGGCGAGCGCATCGGCAAGGCCGATGGTCGGCTTGGCGGCGGGGCGGCGGAAGGTGCCGGCCACGGCCTTGCGCAAACGCAGCGCGTGCAGCGCCTCGGCCTGCTTCACTGACGCTATGACCTGATCGACCACGGGGACGGAGATGCGGTCGGCAACGCGCTCCGCAAGGCCCGAGAGCGGGGCGCCGGCAAAGATCAGCACATCGGCCTCGTCCTCGACGATGGCGCGCCGGGCGAGCTCGACCAGCATGTCTTCCTTCTCGGTGCCGACCTCGGAGATCGCCTGAAACGGCGTATCCAGCATGCGGATGCCGGCGCAGCGCTCCCACAGCCCATGGGCGCGGACGCATTCCTCGTACCAGGGCCCCAGCGCCTGCGCGAAGGTGACGATGGCAAAGCGGCGTCCGGCCATGCACGCGGTCAGCATCGCGGCTTCCGCCATGCCGATCACGGGAATGTCGAAGGTCTCGCGCGCGGCGAACAGGCCGGGATCGCCGAAGGCCGCGATGATCGCGGCGTCGACCTTTTTGTGCTGCTCGGCAAGCATCTCCAGCGCGATGGCGCCGCCGATCTGCGCTTCGGTGCGCGTGGCGATATAGGGCACGCCGCGGGTCGCGGTGCAGGGGATCAGCTCGGTACCTGCCGAGGCGGCGCGCTGCCCGACCCCCAGCATTAGCTGCGTGACCTCGGCGCTGGTATTTGGGTTGAGCAGGAGCAGCTTCATGATCACGCCGCCGGCCGCTTGGCCTGAGAGGCGGCGAGGACTTCCAGCAGCGCCGTGCCGGTCCGCGCGACGTGCGCGCCGAGCAGCCGGCCGGCCGCTTCGCCGTCGCGCGCTTCGAGGGCGGCCAGGATGTCGGCGTGCTCGTCGACCGAATTGCTCCAGCGCCTGTCGGCGCCGAGCGCGAGATAACGCGCACGTTCGGCGCGGAAGATCAGCGTCTCGTGCGCCTCGCGCAGCGGCGTATTGCGCGCCATGCGGACGATGGTGTTGTGGATCTCGCCGTTGAGGGCGAAATAATCGTCGAGCTTGCCGCTGCGGTGATGACCCTCCATCCGGGTCTGCAGCGTGCGTAGGCGGACGAGATCGCGCTCGGTGGCGCGTTCCGCGGCGAGCTCGGCGGCAAGCCGCTCGATCCCGGCGAGCGCCTCGAACAATTCCGAGATGCCGTCGACCGCGATATCGGCAATGCGCGGGCTGCGGTTGGGACGGAGCTCGATCAACCCTTCCGCCGCGAGCACCTTCATCGCCTCGCGCAAGGGGGTGCGCGACACGCCGAGCTCCTTCGACAGCTTGGTCTCCTGAGTCTGCGAGCCCGGCGGAAGCTCGCCGCGAATGATCATCGTCCGCATCCGCGCGGCGGCGCGCTCATGCAGGCCCATCCTCTTGAGCTTGGGCGACTTTCGCGCCGGGTTCGTTTCGGATTTTTGCTGCACGCGAGGCTTCCTGCTTGCAACTCATCCTAGCCATACCGAGCCGAACGCGATGCTCAAATAGGCGACGTATGTGGCGCAAAACAAATGCATATCGAACAAATTGTATGCAGTATGCAAATTGCGGGTTGCGCACGGCGCCGGGGATGCCGATGATCGTTTCGAGGGAGCGTTTGATGCTCCCTGCGGCAACGGAGCGACTGTGATCGATGTCAGCCATGCGCAAGCGCCTCGGCATGATCACGCCGTCCTCCAACTCGGTGCTCGAGCCCGTCACCAGCGCCATGCTGGCGGGCACCCCCGGCGTCACCGCGCATTTCTCTCGCTTCCGCGTCACCCAGATCGCGCTCGATGCCGCCGCGCTGAGCCAGTTCGATGCCTCGGTGATGTTGCCGGCGGCAGATCTGCTGGCCGATGCCAAGGTCGACGCGATCGCCTGGAACGGAACGTCCGCAAGCTGGCTCGGCATCGGCCGCGACCGCAGCCTGTGCGAGGCGATCACGGCCCGCACAAATGTGCCGGCGACGACATCGACCCTGGCCTGCATCGATGCCGCCTGCGCGCTCGGCGCCAGGCGCGTCGGCCTGGTCTCGCCCTATACCGACGACGTGCAGCGGCGCATTGCCGACGTCTGGGCTGAGGAGGGGATCGCCCCGCATGCCGAGCGGCATCTCGGCTTGCGCGACAACTTTTCCTTTGGCGAAGTCGCGCCGTCGACGATCACGGATATGATCCGCGCCGTGGCGGCGGAGGGGACTGACGCGATCGTCATCCTCTGCACCAATCTCGATGGTGCGGCGCTTGCGGCCACGCTGGAGCGGGAGCTGGATATCGCCGTGCTCGATTCGGTCGCGGTGACGCTGTGGCGGACCCTCTGCCTCGCCGGCGGCGATGTGACGGCCCTTGCGCAATGGGGACGGATCTTCCAGACAATGCCAAATATCAGGTGACGGAGACATCAGTGACGCAGCTCGACCTCGCCATCCGCGGCGGCACCATCGTGACGGCCAGCGACGAGTTTCGCGCTGATATCGGAATTCGCGACGGCCGCATCGTCAGCATCGCCGATAGCATCGCGGGTGCGGCGCGCGAGATCGATGCGACGGGCCTATTGGCGCTGCCGGGCGGCATCGACAGCCACGTCCATATCTCGCAGCCCTCGGGCCCCGACGTGGTGATGGCCGACGATTTTGCCTCGGCGACGCGCGCAGCCGCAGCCGGCGGCAACACCATGGTGCTGCCCTTCGCGCTGCAGGAGAAAGGCACCTCGCTGCGCAGCTGTGTCGGGAACTATCGCAAGCTCGCCGAAGGGGAGTGCTACATCGATACGGCCTTCCATCTCATCATCTCCGATCCGACTGCCGTGGTGCTTGGGCAGGAGCTGCCGGCGCTGGTCAAGGACGGCTACACCTCGTTCAAGGTGTTCATGACCTATGACGACCTCGTGCTCAGCGACAAGCAACTGCTCGAAGTGTTCGAGGTCGCGCGCCGCGAGGAGGCGCTGGTCATGGTCCATTGCGAGGGCTACGACGCCATCCGTTTTCTGACCAGCAAGCTGGAGCGCGAAGGTCATATCGCGCCGTACTATCACGGCACCTCGCGGCCGCAGGCGGTCGAGCGCGAGGCGACGCATCGGGCCATCAGCCATGCCGAGGTGATCGGCGTTCCCATCATGATCGTGCACGTCTCCGGACGCGAGGCGATGGAGCAGGTGCGCTGGGCGCAGCAGCGTGGCCTGCCCGTGCATGCCGAGACTTGCCCGCAATACATCACGCTGACGGCCGACGACATGAAGGGCCTCAACATGGACATCACGGGCGCGAAATATGTCTGCTCGCCGCCGCCGCGCGATGTCGAGAGCCAGGAGGCGATCTGGGAGGGCATTACGTCGGGCGTGTTCCAGACCTTCTCGTCCGATCACTGCCCGTTCCGCTACGACGACCCCAAGGGCAAGCTGACGCCGAACGCCCGTACCTCGTTCCGCTGGGTGCCGAACGGCATCCCGGGCGTCGAGACGCGGCTGCCGATCCTGTTCTCCGAAGGCGTCTCGAAGGGCCGCATCACCCTGCAGAAGTTCGTCGAGCTGACCGCGACCAACCACGCCCGCATCTACGGTCTCTATCCCCGGAAGGGCTCGATCGGCGTCGGCTTCGATGCCGACATCGTTCTCTGGGATCCCAAGTTGAAGAAGCCGATCCGGCAGGCCGATCTGCATCACGGCGCGGATTACACGCCCTGGGAAGGTTTCGAGGTCACGGGATGGCCGGTGACGACGATCGCGAGGGGAGAGGTGGTCTGCAGCGAGGGCCGGATCGTCGGCGCCAAAGGCGCAGGCCAGGTGCTGAGCCGGGGCAAGTCGAGCCTGATCTGATCCGGCTCGACACGCCGCCAAAGCGCTTCAGAAGGTCGCGGCCATTGCAGCGAGCCTTTGATGGGCCCGTTCGCGGGCAGCATCGATCGGCGCTTGCGGTCCCGTGGTTGGACCGATCAGCACGAAGCGGACATTGCTGATCCCGATGAAGCGCAGGATCTCCCGTAAGTAGGGCGTTGCCATGTCGATGCGGCCGCGGTTCATGCCGGTGGCAAAATCGCTGCCGCTGGCGATGATCACCAGCGTCGGCCGGTCCTTGAGCAGCGGTAGATATCCCTGCGACGGATCGAACCGGAAGGTGAGGCCGGGCTGGACAATGATGTCGAACCACTGCTTGAGCTTGTAGGGAAGGCCGAAGTTCCACATCGGGGTCGAGATCAGCACGCGATCGGCGAGCGAGAAGCGCAACGCCATTCGCTCGGCCTCGGCAAAGCTGTCGCGCTGCGCATCGGTGAAGACCTGAGCCTTCATGCGCGCGTATTTGGCCTCGACGATCGGACCTGTGAATTCCGGCATCCGTTCACGCCAGATGTCCACGACATCAATGTCCCAATCCGGCCGGGCCTGGCGGAAGCCATCGAGAAAGACCCGCGCGCCGGCTGTCGATTCGGCCTCGGCACGCGGCGAGCAGGACAAGTGCAGGAGCTTTGCCACAGCTCATCCCAGCGCTCGGATCACGGCGTCGGCCCTGGTCACGACCGCGACGTTCTGCATGGCAAAGTTGATCGAGGCGTTGTGCCAGTCGGCATTCATGGTCGAGCAGCAATCCTCGGGCACGATCATGAAATAGCCCTTGTCGGCGCCGGTCCGCGCCGTGTGCTCGATCGACATGTTGGTCCAGGCGCCGGTATTGATGATCATGTCGCGACCGGTCGCTTTCAGGATCGTCTCCAGCCGCGTGCCTTCCCAGGCGCTCATCCGCATCTTCTCGACGACGAAATCGCCGGGCCGTGGCTCGAGACCTGAAACGGGAGCCGCGCCCCAGCTTCCGCGCACCATCGCCTTGCTGTCGACGAGACCTTCGAACAGCGGAGCGTTCAGTGTGACGCCGGGCGCGCCGGGCTCGACCACGAACCAGACATGGATGATGGTGACGCCGCGGGCGCGGGCGGCTTCCGCCAGGCGCCGCACATTCTCCACGACATGCTGCTGCTTGGCATGACCCGGCGCGCCCGACTCGGCGAAAGCCCCGCCGTCCATGATGACGTCGTTCTGGAGATCCTGAATGATCATGGCGCAGCGTTGCGGATCGAGCCGCATCTCGCCCTCGCTCAGAATAGGCGCGGCTGGCGATGAGCCCGGGCTTGCTCCGCCGCCAGCGCGCCGGCCGCTCATATAGGGCTCATGGCGCGGGCCGACCCGGGTCGGGATCGCATACACCGAATGTGTCGAGGTGAGATAGAGCGTGCGGAAATCCGGCCCGCCCCAGGCGAGGTTGGCGACGAGCTCGGGCACGCGAACCTTGCCGAGCAGTTCGCCGCGCGGCGAATAGACCCAGACGCCGCCGGGCGCGGTGACCCAGATGTTGCCGTGCTGATCGCACTTCATGCCGTCGGGCAGACCGGGCTCGAGCTCGGACTTGATGCCGCTCGCAAACACGCGCGCATTGGACAGCGAACCATCGCTGTTGACGTCGAACACGCGGATCAGGGCTTGCACGGTGTCGTTGACATAGAGCAGCCTCTCGTCCGGCGAGAAGCATAGCCCGTTCGGCTGGTCGAACAGATTGCGCTCGACCACGAGCTTCGGCTCGCCGCCCGGCACGACGCGGTAGACGCCCTGGAAGCCGAGCTGGCGCGGCCGTTCGACGCCATAGACCGGCATGCGGCCATACCATGGATCGGAGAAATAGATCGCGCCGGATGAGTGCACGCAGACGTCGTTCGGGCTGTTGAGCTCCTGGCCGCCGAAATGCGAGGCCAGCACCTCGCGCCGTCCGTCCGGGCGTTCGCGGATCAGCGACGAGGTCGCGTGCTCGCAGACGATCAAATTGAGCTCGGCGTCATAGGTCATGCCGTTGCATTTGTTCGACGGGCGTTTGACCTCGACGACGCCGCGCCGCGCATCCCAGCGCCGCCGCACGTCGGCCGGCATGTCCGAGAACAGCAGATAATGATCGACCGGATGCCAGATGGGCCCTTCCGTGAAGTCGAAGCCAGTGCCGATCTGTGCGACCGGCGCATAGGGGTCGATCAGGGTTTCGAACTCGCTTCGCAACGTCACATGCGTCATCGGTCGATCCTCGACAACGTCAAGCCGGGAACCAGTTGCGCTCGGGCAGCGACTGCACGATCGGGCCAGGGACTTGATCGTGCAGACGCCCCACGACATTGCCGCCTTCGATCTTGGCGGGACGGTCGTGGACCGGGAGCAGGTAGCGCGAGCTGCTCAGCAGCTTTTTGATCGCCGCCTTTTCCGCGCGCTTGGTGGTGCCATGGTTGCCGGTGGTACGCGGCTCCCAATCGTGGATCTCATGGAAGGGCGTGACGATCTGGTCGTTGAAGTCGTAGATCACGTCGCCGCAGATGGTGGCGATGCCGTCGGCGGTCTCGACGATGATGTTCATCGAGCCCTCGGTGTGCGCGTTGGCGGCGTCGCAATAGACGCCGGGCATCAGCTCGATCGGCCCGGTGATCTCGAGGTCCAGGAAGCGCAGCGCGCTCTTGGTATGCAGCCGGTCGATCAGGTGCTTGATGTCTGGCGCGGGATATTGCGGATGCATCAGGCCGGAGACGGAATATTCGAGCTCCTTGCGGTTGAGCACGACGGTCGTGTTCATCGGAAACAGGTCGTCCTTGCCGGCATGGTCGATATGCAAATGCGTGTGGCAGACGAAGCGAACGTCGCCCATGCGAACGCCGTGGCGCGCGAGCTGGTTCTCGATCATGTTCTCATGATACTGGAGCCCGCGCATGCCCAGCGTCTCCATGATCTGGTTGGAGCGATAGCCGGTGTCGACGACAACAGGATATTTGCCGCCGAGGATCAAAAAGCCGAGCGTGAGGACGCGGCGGGTGCGGCCGCAGTCGCGGCCGAGCACCAGGAAGCTCGATTCCAGCTCGATATCGCCGTAGTCCAGGATCTTGATCTCCAGCGCCATTCGTTTCCCTCCCGTCTCGTTTCTTGTCTGTCAAAGCCGATAGACGCGCGTCGCCGTCGTCCTGAAGATCGCATCCTGCTGCTCCGCACTGAACGGGGCGGCGGCGGCGCGAAAGGCTGCGACGAGCTCGCGATAACTGGTCCACAATTTCTCGATCGGAAAATTGGAGCCGAACAGGCATCGCTCGGCGCCGAAGATCGCGACGGTATCGGTGAGCACGGCGGCGATATGCGCGGGATCGTTGCGATGGATGAAGGTGCCGAGCCCGGACAGTTTCGAGACCACGTTCGGACAACTCGCGAGCCGGGCCATCCCGGCGCGCCAGGCCGCCCGTCCAGCCGGCGAGAGATCCTCGAGCATGCCGGCATGCTGGAGGATGAAGGTCACGCCGGGACAGGATTCGGCCAGCTGCGCAGCATCCGGCATCTGCGGCGTGAACACCTGCAAATCGAAGCTCCAGCCGTAATCGGAAAGACGTGCGACATTGCGACGGATCGTCGGGTCGGCGCAGAGATCCGGACGCGCCGCGAAGCGATAGAGCGGGTTCTCGTGCCAATGCAGCTGCATGCGCACCCCGCGCAGCAGCGGATAACGCTTGAGGCGGTCGAGCTGCGGACGGACGTCCTCGGCCGCAAAATTGGCGTAAGCGACGATGCCGTGCGGCCAGCCATGTTCGTCGGAGGTACGCTGTACCCACGCTGCTTCCTCCTCAAAATGCTCAGGCGCCCAATTGGTCTGCACATAGACGGAACGGGTGACGTCGCTGTCCTTGAGATCGTCGAGATATTCCTGGATCGGATAATCGCGCCGGATCGGCTCGTACGGTCCGAAGATGCGGGGCTGCATGGGGCCGGTCAGCCAGGGCAGGTCGGCCTGCCGCCAGATGTGATGATGGCCGTCGACGATATCGTTCACGCAGCTCTCCTTCCCAATGCCAGGACGTGGGCGACGATCGAGGCGCTCGACCCGCCGTCCACGAGATCGTCGACGAAGCGTTCGATCGCGACCAGCGCTTCTGTCTGCGGACGGAACGCGGGGCCTGTCGCGAGCGGCGTCAGCCAGCTCAGCCGCCACGCCCGCCGCGACAGTTTCGCGACGGCGTCGCGGAGGGCGTCCGGCTCGCCGCGCTCGAGCCCGTCGGAGACGATGATCACAGCGGCGCCGCGGGCGTAGCCGCCGAACCGCGGGACCGCCAGAAACGCCTGCAGCGCGTCGCCGATCCGGGTGCCGCCGTCCCAGTCGCTGACCAGATGCGCCGCGGCGCTCAGCGCCTGCTCGCGCCGTTTCAGACGCAGTGCACGCGTGACACGGGTCAGCCGCGTGCCGAAGGTGAAGACCTCGACATTGGGCGCGGCCTGCACCAGCGCATGCGCAAGCTTCATGTTCTCGTCGGTGCGGCTTTTCATCGAGCCGGAGACGTCGATCAGCAGTAACACCTTGCGCGGGCGTTGCCGCCGCTTCATGTGACCGAGTCGCAGGATCTCGCCGTCGCTGCGGACAGAGTCGCGTAAAGTGCGGCGGAGGTCGGCAAAGGGGCCGCGGCGCGCCCGCATGCGGCGGTGCCCGCGCCGCCGTGGCAGGCGCCGCGGCGCCTCGCGTGCCAGGCGTCGGAGGGCATCGGTCGTGGATAGCTGCACGAAGCGGCGCTCGACCAGCGCCTCAGTGCGCGATGCAGTCAGGCCGGACTCGTTGGCCTCGTCGGAGAGCAGGGGCTCCTCGTCGCCGCGACCTTCCTCCTGCAGACGGACGGTCTCGTCGTCCTCGCCGTCGTCGGCACGCTCGATCGCCTCGCTGCCGCGGAAATGCAGGTCGAACAGCCGATCGAAGGTGGCGCGGCGCTCGGGCGGAGGGGCGAGGGTGGCGAGCGCAGATTGCTTGATGTCCTCGAGCTTGCGCGGTCCGAGCAGCGCAATCGCGGCGAGGAACGCGGTGGTCTGCTCCGGCGCGACGGCGAAGCCGTTGGCACGCAGCAGGGCGACGAAGGAAACAAAGGTGCGGGCAGCGCGCGGGAGCTGCGGCTCGATGCTCATGCGGTCGCCTCCGCGAGCATGGCATCGAGCCGCGGCGCGATGAAGTGCAGGTCCTCTTCGTCCTTCAGCGCGACGCCGATCGAGCGTTTGAAGGCATCAGGCCAGCGCGCGCCGCCCTTGTTGAGGAGGGTCGCGGCCTCGGCCCAGTCGACGGCTTCGGCGATCCCGGGGGCCTTGCTCAGCGGTTCACGCCGCAATCTCTCGACGGCCGCGACGACGGCGCGGGCCGTGGTTTCGGCGACGCTGGAGGCGCGCATCATGATGATGCGTGCCTCGCGCTCCGCCGTCGGATAATCGATCCAGTGATAGACGCAGCGGCGGCGCAAGGCTTCGTGCAGATCGCGGGTCCGGTTCGAGGTGAGCACGACCACCGGCCGCTCGGCCGCGCGGACCGTGCCGCGCTCGGGAATCGAGATCTGGAAGTCGGAGAGGAATTCGAGCAGGAAGGCCTCGAACTCCTGATCGGCGCGGTCGATTTCATCGATCAGGAGCACGGTGGAATCAGGTGCGCGCAGGGCCGCCAGCATCGGCCGCTCGATCAAGAACGTCTCGCCATAGATGTCGATGCTCTCGTCGCCGGCCTGACGGATCGCCAGCATCTGGCGTGGATAGTTCCACTCATAGAGCGCGGCAGAGGCGTCTATGCCCTCGTAGCATTGCAGGCGGATCAGGCGGCGGCCGAGCACGGCAGCTATTGCCTTTGCCGCCTCCGTCTTGCCGACGCCGGGCGCGCCTTCAAGCAGCAGCGGCTTGCCCAGCGCAAGGCCGAGATAGGCGGCGGTCGCGAGCCCTTCGTCGGCGAGATAATAGGCCGCGCGCAACGCCCGCTCCAGCGCCTCCGGGCTGTCGATGCCGACGATGTTGCTGCGAACCGCCACGGCCGATCCTCTAACGCCGCGCCTGCGGCCGCGCGCCGCCCTGCGCCTTGATCGCCCGCAGCACTTTCTCGGGCGTGATCGGCAGGTCGTCGATCCGCACGCCGACCGCGTTGAAGATCGCATTCGCCACCGCGGGCAGCACCGGATTGGCGCACATCTCGCCAGGGCCTTTTCCCCCGAACGGACCGTCAGGGGCGGGGCGCTCCAGCACGGCGATATCATGCGGACAGATGTCGCCGGGACCGGGCATCAGATATTCGACGAAGTCGCGGGGCCCGTGGACAGGATCGGGATAGTACGGCTCCGGCGTCTCGTAGAGGGCGTGGCTGACGCCCATCCAAGCGCCGCCGACCAGCTGCTGCTCGACGAGGCGCGGATTGAGCGCACGGCCGAGCTCGTAAGCCGAGTCCATCCGGACCATCGCGACCTCGCCGGTCTCATCGTCCACCTCGACCTCGGCGACAAGGCAGGCATGGGCATAGCAGGTTGCCGGCGACATCTCGCCCGTTTCAGGGTCGACGTTGGAGAGCGGCACCAGGAAGATGCCTCGGCCGGAGATGGTCTTGCCCTGTTTGAACTGCGCAGCAATGGCCACGTCCTTTGTCGAGATCGAGCGGTGCGGCGCGCCCTTGACGTGGATGTTGCCGCGCCCGTCGGTCTCGAGATCGGCGGCGTTAACCTCGAGCTCCTCGGCCGCCGCCTCCATCATCACGCCGCGCGCCTCGCGGGCGGCGGCCATCACGGCGTTGCCGACGCGATGGGTGCCGCGCGAGGCGAACGAGCCCATGCAATGCGGGCCGGTGTCGGAATCCGCGGTGTCGACATAGACGTCCTCGACCGGCACGCCGAGCGTCTCGGCGCAGATCTGGCGCGTCACCGACTTCATGCCCTGGCCGAGGTCGATCGAGGACAAGGCCACGGTGAACTTGCCGCTCGGGTTGGAATGCACCAGCGCCTGGCTCGGATCGCCGCCGAGATTCATGCCGATGGGGTAGTTGATCGACGCCATGCCGCGTCCACGATGCCGGGTCATCTCAGCGTCTCCTGGTGCCGAACACGGAGGAGAATCGGGTCGCGCCGTGCGATGGCGCGGCCGGGCGGGGCGGGGGAG
>NZ_JADYVZ010000100.1:0-467 GCF_020194195.1 Bradyrhizobium sp. BRP19
GTATGCCACCAAGCAAGAAACTGGGAAGGTGGTGCCGACGTGGAATTACATCGCCGTCCACGCGTACGGGCCGGTCGAGTTCTTCCAGGAGCCCGAACGTCTGCTCGAGGTGGTCACACGGCTGACGAATGTCATGAGAAGTCGCGTACGAACCCTTGGGCTGTCAGCGACGCCCCCGCTGATTTCATCGCCGCGCAACTGCGCGGCATCGTCGGGGTGCGCATTCCGGTCACCAGGTTCGAGGGCAAGCGCAAGATGAGTCAGAATCGGCGCGAGGCAGACCGCATCGGCGTCGCCGCCGGCCTTGCGGCGAGCGAAAAACCGCCGGATCGGCAAGTGGCTCCCCTCATTCCCGATTCAGGCCTAGAGGTCGTGACTTTTCTTCGACTGATGGTCCGCTCTATAGTTTTGCTCAGCATGATCGTTTCGGAACACCGATGCCCACTTATCGGGATCATGCTCAAAGG
>NZ_JADYVZ010000101.1:0-465 GCF_020194195.1 Bradyrhizobium sp. BRP19
GCTCCGCGACAATCAGAGTTCAAAAAACTCTTGCGCGCGACAATTAACGCGGCAATCATCACCTCGCCGCGACACCGACTCGCCATCCTGATTGTCGTGCGCTTCCCACCCAGATTGTCGCGCTATACGGCAGGGGCGTAGAGTGACATGGGCGTCGTAAAGCTACAGTTCGCACCGCGCACTGCGGCCGTCGAGCCTGATACTCCCGATGTCCTCGCACACGCGATCGCGAAGCTGAGGCAATGTGGGGGCGATGCCATCAACGTTCTGCGCTTGACGGATGAGCTGCCCGAAGTCGTGTTGCCGTTCCTAGCGTGGGCGGCTTCATGACGGCAGGATGATCTTCCCCCGAAAAAATGGACAGGGTTAAGCTGCTTTTAGCTCCATCTCGATCGGGCTGATATAGCCGATGGCGGAGTGACGACGCTTTCGATTGTAGAAGCCCTCGATGTAAGCAAAGATATC
>NZ_JADYVZ010000102.1:0-465 GCF_020194195.1 Bradyrhizobium sp. BRP19
GTGTGGACCTGCTCATTCAGCCCTCCAAGCGTGGCCCCACCATGATCGGATCGGGCATCGGAATCGCCTCGGCGAGCGGCCGCCACAGGTGCAGGCAATAGGGATGACAGTTGACGTATTGCGAGCGCGGCGGGTGCAACTGCATCACGCACTCCTCCTCATCCCAGAACAGGCTTTTGACGTAAGCCATCTCCTCCCAGTTCGGGCAGCGCCACGATATTGAGACCGAGACATGCTCCCAGCCATCACCGCTGGACGACATGATCCGCAGCTCCGCGCCGCGCGGTCCCTGGATCACAAACGCGCCGGTCAACCCATAGCTTTCGTCGCTACCATAGCGGCCGCGACGAATTCGGCCTTCTTCCAGTTTGGCTGCCACGATCGAACGCATCACTATTCACTCCATTTGATCTAGCCGCGTCGCGCCCGCATCTGAGCGACCCTTCATCTGACGCGACGGCGCGC
>NZ_JADYVZ010000103.1:0-465 GCF_020194195.1 Bradyrhizobium sp. BRP19
GTCGAGGTACTTTCCTCGTTTCGCGACAACATGTCGACGAAGTCGGTGGCGATTATCCAGGCGCCAAACATGTTATCCGTCCCGGAGATGTGGAGGAGACTTCGCAATCCTCATCGATACCGCGGATTGGGAAACCACAATCTATCGGGTACACACGTCAGCAGCATCGGGAAGGTGGGCGCTTGGTGCCGCAAATCCGGGCTGCGGGTAGACCGGACGGTAGGAACGCTTCATCACCGCGCCGAATTTCTTCGTCGGCTTCCGGCAGGATCTATCGAATTATTCATGTCTCCCAGTTTCGTCAGCCTGGCTAGAAGGAAGGATGATTTCAAAGAGTCCCTCCATTGATCGACAGAAAAAATGATGGACTTTTTCTGAAAACACCTTCTCGCTTTGGACAATCCGCTGGATGAGCCATCCTTAGAGGAACAAAATGAATCAGTGCGAGATCTCCAACAGCCAGGT
>NZ_JADYVZ010000104.1:0-459 GCF_020194195.1 Bradyrhizobium sp. BRP19
TCCATGACGTGATGGCCCGCCACAAGGACATCATGTATTCCTCGCGCACGCGCTACAACACCGACATGTATCGCAAGACCCACAATCTCCGCGCCCGCCTCTACAAGGCGCTGTCCAAGATTCCGGACGAGCAATTGTCGGAGGAAGAACGCCACTTGCGCGATTCCAACAGCGCCCTGCCGAGCATCGCGATCCTGCAACTGATCTATCAGCAGAAGGCCTATGAAGGCCACGCCAAGGATCACGAATTCTCGGGCACCTCGATGCGCGAGCACTGGATGAGCGGCCACGAGGACACCAAGCGCACGCTGCAGCGGCGTGACTGGATCAAGATGCCCGAAAACGGCATGGGCATCGTGGTCCACGACGTGCATCGCGAGAGCGAGGTGTAATTCTGGGTGTCATTGCGAGCGGAGCGACTTGTCCGCCGTAGCTCAACGAGCGTAGGCGGAAGCAATC
>NZ_JADYVZ010000105.1:0-459 GCF_020194195.1 Bradyrhizobium sp. BRP19
AGGCGGGGGACCTCGTCCATCCGATCAATGCCGGGATCTTGTCACGAGAGGGCGTGAAAGGATCGCTCGCTGAACTCTGCAATGGAGCCGTCCACGGTCGCCAGTCCCGTGATGACATCACCATGTTCAAGGCGGTGGGCACAGCGCTGGCGGACCTCGCCGCTGCGAGTTTGATCTATAAAGGCTGGCGTGGGTAAAAGGTAATCGACGTGACGTGGGACGGGCGTCGTGCGAGACCACCCTCGGGACGGCTCACGGAGCTTCTGATGGAGTGCCAACCCAGGACTGGCCTATCCGTCGCACTACACCCACCGCGTTGCCATCGCCAACAGCCGCCTGATCGCCTGCGACGCGCAGCGCGTTACCTTTACGTGGAAGGACTACCGCATCGAGGGCCGTGATCGCTACAAGCAGATGACGCTCGCCACCTTCGAGTTCATCCGCCGCTTCCTCATACAC
>NZ_JADYVZ010000106.1:0-459 GCF_020194195.1 Bradyrhizobium sp. BRP19
ATCCAGACGTCATTGTCAGCGCCGAGTTGCTTGATCCAGTCGGCGTCCTTGGTGTCCGGCGTGAAGCCGTATTCGGGCATGAAGCGGACATGGTGCGCCTCGTCGCCATCGCGTCGGATGAGAGCATCAAGGCATCCCGCGAACACGGGCGATGTGCAGTTATCGAAGAAGACCTTCACGCCGCTGCGAGCTGCTGTTCGAAAGCAACAGCGCGATGAACGGAGGCGAGCGGCACCATGAATCGCTTGGCGGCGGCGGCGGGCGAGCCCTCGGCTTTGGCGGCCTCCGCGAGCACGCTGGTCGGTACGCCGGTCGCGTCATCGATCGGCTGGCCGAACTGGCGCTGCGGATCGATCACCACGCCTTTGGCTTTGCCGAGCGGCCACCACCGGACTGCGATGTCAGCCTCGTCGAACTCCAAATTCTTCAGGCTCGGCTCGATCACCTTCTGCATTAGAT
>NZ_JADYVZ010000107.1:0-456 GCF_020194195.1 Bradyrhizobium sp. BRP19
GTATTTATTGTTAATGTCATAAAAAGCGAAAGTGACACCGTACTTCGGTAACATGTTACCGTTAGCGGTAACAATTTTATAAGCGTGGTTAAGCCATTTGTGGGACTTTGATACCGTGGTACCGTACTTTTCCTACTTCGCTAGGAATTTATAATATAGCATGAAAGGATATAAAATAGATGGTTAGATATTATTGGGGGAGACCTCAAGATGTTGTAAGGTGGTATCTTAGAGGAACACTATACCTAAGCGCTCAAAGCAGAAAGTCATATATTGAAAAGACTGGCGCTGATCTAGGCAACTTACCAAGACTTCTAAAACTATTAGATAATCTTGATGAGTTATTTGATTCAGTCGATACTGATAGCATAGCTGTATTATGCTTGAGGTATGTAGAGCTATTAAGTATCGCAGAGACTACAAAACGCACAGGACTATTAGCTTATCAGATTACAG
>NZ_JADYVZ010000108.1:0-454 GCF_020194195.1 Bradyrhizobium sp. BRP19
GGCGGTACATCATCACGTCGATGTCGCTGGAGCCGGCGTTCAGCTTGACGTTGTACTGGTCCGACAGCTGGTCCTCACCGAGCTGGGTGACCTCGACCTTGATGCCGGTCTCCCGCTCGAACTCCGGCAACGCCTTCCGGATGTTCTCGGTCCAGACATGGTTGACCAGGGTGACCCGCACGGTGTCGGAGGAACCGCTGTCGTCGCCGCCGCCACAGGCGGACAACGTCAAGGCGGACACCATCGCCAGAGATATCCCGATTTTTGACCGACGTCCCACGTCCGTCTCTCCTTCTGTGTTGGTCGCGACCCCGGGGGGACGGGCACGACAACGGGTTTTTACATCCGCTTAACGTCCGGATGCTAGGCCGAAAAAGCAGACTTATACAAGGGGTACCTCGGACTGATATGATCCGTGACGTGATTGTGCCCTCACCGGGGGTTGCACCCGCAC
>NZ_JADYVZ010000109.1:0-453 GCF_020194195.1 Bradyrhizobium sp. BRP19
GGCGGGCAAGGAACTCGCGCCCGACGTGGCGCGGCGGCTGTAAGAGTTCACTCGCTCGGAAACGTCACCGCCTCGGTGCGGTTGCCGTCTGTGCGGGTGCATGCCAGGTCCGCCGTTGGCGGGCCGCCGGCGGCTCACCCCGGGGCGCCTGATTTCACCAGCTTGTAGAACACCGAATCCATCAGCGCCTGGAACGAGGCATCGATGATGTTCGGCGACACGCCGACCGTGGTCCAACTCTCGCCGGTCTCATCTTCGCTCTCGATCAGCACGCGCGTCACCGCCTCGGTACCGCCATTGAGGATACGCACGCGGTAATCGATCAGCTTCAATCCCTCGATATATTTCTGGTACTTGCCGAGATCCTTGCGCAAGGCGACGTCGAGCGCGTTCACCGGACCGTTGCCTTCGGCAGCCGAGATCAGCCGCTCGCCGGCGACGTTGACCTTCACC
>NZ_JADYVZ010000011.1:0-238669 GCF_020194195.1 Bradyrhizobium sp. BRP19
AGATGTGTATAAGAGACAGGGTGGGGTAGTGGGTTAAGCTAGATCATGGCGCGTTACATCGACGAGATCCTGCAGCCCGGCGAGCGCGTGCTGTATTCGACCAATGCGCACTGGATCTTCTACTTTCCGGCCATCGTGGCCTGGATCGCGGCGCTGGCTCTGCTCATCCTGTCGCGGCAGGTGACTGTCGATTGGCTCTTTCTGCTTTGCCTCGGGGCCGCGGGTCTCGCGGCTCTGGCGGCCCTGTATTGGACCGTGAAGGGCTGGTTCCATCGTTTCACCACCGAGACCGACGTCACCAACCTCAGGGTCGTGCACAAGACCGGCTTCATCAAACGCCGAACCTTCGAGATGGCGCTGGACAAGGTCGAGAGCGTCGACGTCGACCAGACCATTCTTGGACGTATTCTCAACTACGGCGACGTGACGATTCGCGGCGTCGGCGAGGGTATCGAGACGATCAAGACCATCGCCTCGCCGCTCGCCTTCCGTAGTTCGATCACCACGCGGTAGGACCGCGCCCAACCATGAGCATGCAGCAAAATACTTCTCTTTCCGCCCAGCTCGGCTCGAGCGTCGACGCCGCCGAGATCGCGAAATTCTCGAAACTCTCGGCGGAATGGTGGGATCCCAAGGGCAAGATGGCGCCGCTGCACCGGATCAACCCGTTGCGGCTCGGCTATATCCGCGACGCCGCCTGCCGCAAGTTCGAGCGCAACGTGCGCAGCCTCAATTGTCTTGGGTCCTTGCGCGTGCTCGACATCGGCTGCGGCGCCGGCCTGCTCTGCGAGCCGCTGTCGCGCCTCGGAGCGCAGGTCATCGGCATCGATCCCTCCGCGAGCAACATCGCGGCGGCGAAGCTGCACGCCGACAAGAGCCATCTGGCGATCGACTATCGCTGCACCACGGTGGAGGAGATCGACCCGCGCGAGCGCTTCGACATCGTGCTGGCGATGGAGGTGGTCGAGCACGTCACCGACGTCGGCATGTTCCTGAAGCGCTGCGCCGCGATGCTGAAGCCGAACGGCCTGATGGTGGTCTCGACGCTGAACCGCAACTGGAAGAGCTTTGCCCTCGCCATCGTCGGTGCCGAATACGTCCTGCGCTGGCTACCGCGCGGCACGCATGAGTGGAACAAGTTCGTCACGCCCGACGAACTGACGAAATACCTGCTCGACAACCGTCTTGTCATCACCGAGCAGACCGGCGTCGTCTACTCGCCTTTCGCCGACAAATGGTCGCTGTCGTCCGATATGGACGTGAACTACATGGTCGTCGCGGAAGCGATGGTGTGAACTGCCCCGGGTCAGTGCGAGCCGTCACTCCAAGAACGCTGTCCTTCTGCGTTCGTAGGGACGAATGCGGAGAGTGCCGCACTCCCGGAGATTCTAACCGGCAGAACCCGCCCTGCGTCCCGGTGCAGGACCCACATATCTTGCCCTCGGCCGGATCAGCTTGCCGAACTGCAATTGCTCGCTGGCATGCGCGATCCAGCCGACGCTACGGGCCATCGCGAACAGCGCCAGCTCGCTGCCGGCGGGCAGGCGCAGTGCGTGGACCAGCACGGCGAGCGCGTAGTCGATATTGACGAACTCGCCGGTGGCCTCCGCGATCCGCTCTGGCACTTCCCTGGTGAATTTGCGCGGCGCACCGGAGCGCGACAGCGCGTTCAGCAGCGACTGCGCGCGGGGGTCGCCGTGCTTGTAGACGCCGTGGCCAAAGCCGGCAAAGCGTTCACCGAGGGCGACACGCTCGCGCACGACAGGCTCGACGTCGCGGTCGACCAGCGTCTTGACGAGCTGTGAGGCCAGGACGCCAGCGCCGCCATGCTTCGGCCCTTTCAACGCGGCGAGCCCGGCGATGACGGAGTCATAAAGGTTGAGGCCGGTCGAGGCAGCGCAGCGCGCGGTGAAGGTCGACGCGTTCAGCTCGTGATCGGCGAGCAGTACCAGCGCGCGGCGGATCAGGTCGGGCGCGTGCTTGTTGTCCGCCGCCCAGGCGCGCGCGACCTGCTGATGCAGCGGCTCGGCCGAGGCGTCCGCATTGAGCATGGTCGCAACCAGCAGGCGGACGATGCGCGCGCCGACCATAGCGCGGCCATCGGGTGCCCGGGTGAAGGCGCGGGGATCGACGCTGGCGGCCAGTGCGAGCACGGCGATGGCGCGGTCGATCGGTGCGGCCCGGCGCGCGGCCTTCGCGATCACGCGCATTTCCTCGGAGAGTTCCGGTTGATTGTCGGGGGCAAACGGATCGACGTCGGCGACATCCCACAGCAGCGTCGCGGCGTGCTCCAGCGTGTCACTCTCGGAAAGATCGACGCAATTGACGCCGCGATAGATGGCGCCCTCCTCGGTGATGGTCGAGATCTCTGTGTCCATCACCGGCAGATCGGCATCGAAGCTGCGCAGGCCGCGTGGCTCCGGCGACGGCACACGGCGCTCCTTCAGCGCCCGAACGTCCTCGGCGCGATAGCGGTTCTTTCGCGAGTCCGGCGTCGGCTCGGAGCGGATCAGGCCGCGGCTGACATAGGCGTAGAGGGTGGCCGGAGAGATCGCGAGCTCGGCGGCGGCTTCCCGAGCGGAGAGGTACAGCCCATCAGAATTTTTCATATTGATTTATGTAATCAAGATTGATCAATGTGTCGAGAGGCCTGACCTTGTTCTCCGTGAACAGGAGATTTGGGTCATGAACATCCACCTCACCAAAAGCCAGATCGGGCTGGACGGCGTTCCCGCGGCCGAGACCGTGCTGAGCCATGTCGACGGCGAGCGCGGCGAGCTCATCATCGCCGGGGAGCACGTCGGGCGGCTCGCCGCCATCTCGAGCTTCGAAGGCGTTACCGCCCGGCTCTGGAATGGCGCCAGCAAGACCACCCTCACCGAAGCCAATGTGCGCTCAAACCTGGGCGTGGCGCGCGAGCGCGCCTTCGCGCGGCTGCCGGACCTGCTCCCGGCGACGCGCGGCATGGGCATCATCGACGGGTTTCGTGCCGCCGTCGCCGGACTTCGCGCCGAGCACGGGCTGGAGCACGAGGCGACGATCGTCGGCGCGTTTCCGGTGATCGCGGGCGCGCTGGTCCGGCGCGCCAAGGGGCTCGAGCCGGTCGCGCCCGATCCCACCGTGAGCCATGCCGCCGACACGCTGCGCATGTTGCACGGCCGTTCGCCTGCAACGCGCGAGGTCACGGCGCTCGACGCCTATCTCGTCACCGCCAGCGACCACGGCATGAACGCATCGACCTTCGCCGCGCGCGTGGTGGCCTCGACGCAGGCCGACCTGTTCGCGGCCGTCACCGCCGGCTATTGCGCGCTGACCGGTCCGCTGCATGGCGGCGCGCCGGAGCCGGTGCTGGAAATGCTGGACGCGATCGGCTCGCGCGAGCGCATTCAGTCCTGGGTCGACGCGGCGCTGGCGCGCGGCGAGCGCATGATGGGTTTCGGTCACCGCGTCTATCGCGTCCGCGATCCGCGCGCCGACGTGCTCAAGACCGCGGTCGAGGCGCTTGCGTCCAATGGCACCGATTTGCCGTTTGCCGGCGAGGTCGAGGCCTATATCCGCAGCGCCTTGCGCAAGAAGAATCCGGAGCGGCCGCTGGAGACGAACGTCGAGTTCTTCACCGCGATCCTGCTCGATGCGCTGGCGATTCCGCGGCAGGCGTTCACGCCGATCTTCGCGATCGCGCGCAGCGCGGGCTGGACCGCGCATGCCCGCGAGCAGCAGCGGACGGGGCGTCTGATCAGGCCGAGCTCGTCCTATGTCGGGGCGATGCCGGAGGGGTAGGGAATGTGTAGTCCGGATGGAGCGAAGCGTAATCCGGGAAAGTCGCCATTGGGAGAGAAAGGTCCCGGATTACGCTTGCGCTCCATCCGGGCTACGAAGCTGGGGAAGGCCTTACGCCTCGCGCACGACCGTCTTCAGATAGTTGTAGGCCTTGATGATCTCGATCAGGCGGTCTTCGGTCGAGCGGTCGCCGCCATTGGCGTCGGGGTGGTGCTGCTTCACCAGCGCCTTGTACTTGGTCTTGACGTCGGCAAGCGTCGCGCTGGGGCCGAGGCCCATGACCTGAAGCGCCTTGCGCTCGGCGTTCATCACTTTGCGCGTCTCGGCCTTGGGCTCCGCTTCGGGGCCCTTGCGCCAGCTGGCGCGGCCGTTGATCTCGCTGAACATGCTGAAAGGATCGGCCGCCATGTCGATCTCTTCCGCGCCCTTCTTGCCGCCATTGGCGCCCATCTTCCAGGTCGGACGGTGACCGGTCAGCGCATCCTTCTGATAGCGCGCGACGGCTTCGGCATTCATGCCGGAAAAGAAATTGTAGTTCTGGTTGTACTCGCGCACGTGGTCGAGGCAGAAGTGCCAGTACTCGCGCTGGTTCTCGCGGCCCTTCGGCGCCCGGTGCGAGCCCTTGTTGGCGCAGCCCGCCCATTCGCAATTGACCGCGGTGTCGCGCGGCTTCACTTCCGGCTGCTTGCCCCGCGGCTTCACGCGGATGGAGTCGAAGAATTTTGATGAATCGATCGGCATGGCTGACTTTGACTACGCAATGCAAAAACCTTCAAGTCTTGACATTGCAATTCGCTGAGCACCCGGTCGCGACGAGCTTGGACGTCCGGGTATTGACGGGATGCGAGTGCGCACCTTAATGGCACACATGGCTATGAAAGACACTATCAGCAACAAGTTGCAGGAAGCTTTCACGCCGGAAAGCCTGCAAGTCGTCGACGAGTCACATTTGCATGAGGGCCACGCCGGCCACCGAGCAGGCGGCGAGACGCACTTCCGTGTGTATATCGTGTCTGCCGCCTTCAAAGGGAAGAGCCGGATCGACCGTCATCGCATGATAAATTCAGCGCTGGCCGCGGAACTCGCCGGCAGCGTGCACGCGCTGGCGATCAATGCGCAGGCACCGGGGGAAGGTTGAATTCTCTGACCCTGCCCTGGAGGGGGAGGGTCGATCGCGCGCAGCGCGAGCGGGGTGGGGTGATCTCTCCACTCGGGTACTGTTGGATGTGGGAAGACCGTCACCCCACCCCGCTACGCATTGCGCTGCTCTTCATGCGTAGCGACCCACGGGCGAGCTACGCTCGTCCCGGACCCCTCCAGGGGAGGGTAAGGGAAAAATTAGAACGACGTCCCGGCCCGTCTCGGCTTTGCCTCTTCGAGCTCGGCCTCGCGCGTCACCGGTGAAATACGGAGCGCGGTGATGCGGTTGCGCTCGCGGCGGAGGACGCGGAAGCGGAAACCGTGGAAGGTGAAGCTCTGGCCGCGGTCGGGGATCGAGCGCGCCTCGTGAATGACGAGACCGGCGACCGTGGTTGCCTCTTCATCGGGCAGATGCCAGTCCATGGCGCGGTTGAGGTCGCGGATCGGCACCGACCCGTCGACCACGACGGAGCCGTCCGGCTGACGGCGCACGCCGGCGACCACCACGTCATGCTCGTCGGAGATGTCGCCGACGATCTCCTCCAGAATGTCTTCCAGCGTCACGAGGCCTTCGACCTCACCATACTCGTCGACGACGAGTGCGAAATGGGTCTTGCGGCGGCGGAACGCCTTGAGCTGCTGGGATATCGGCCGCATCTCCGGCACGAACCAGGGCGGCAGCATGATGGTGGTGACGTCGATGCGCGACGTGTCGCCCTCCGATGCGCGGATCGCGCGCAACAGATCCTTGGCGTGCAGAATGCCGATGATGTTCTCCGACTTGTCCCGCCACAGCGGAATGCGGGTGTATTCGGTGGCCAGCACCTCCCGCACCAGCTCCTCCGGCGGCAGGTCGGCGTTGATCATCACCATGGCCGTGCGGTGGACCATCACGTCAGACACCGTCAGCTCGCCGAGACGGAAGACGTTGTGAATGTACTCGGCCTCGCCGCTCTCGATCTTGCCGTGCACGGCCGATTCCTCGACCAGGCCCTCGATCTCCGAATCCGTCAGGATTTCGTGTTGCGAGAACTCCTGCACCCCCATCAGACGGAGGATCGCGCTCGACGCCGTGTTGAGGCACCAGCTCAGCGGGTAGAACAGGAGGTAGGAAAAATGCAGCGGATAGGCAATCCACTGCGACACTGGCATCGGCTCCCTGATCGCAAGCGTCTTCGGCACCTGCTCGCCGATGACGATGTGCAGCGAAGAGAAGACCAGAAAACCCGCCACGAACGAGGTGAAGTGCAGCGTGGCCTCCGACATTCCGAGCGAGCTGAGGACGGGGCTCAGCAGCGCAGACACCGTCGGCTCACCGATCCAGCCGAGACCGAGCGAGGCCATGGTGATGCCGAGCTGGCAGCAGGCGAGATAGGATTCGATGTTCCCCATCATCGTCTGCAGCAGGCGCGCGCCGAAGCGGTTCTGCTCGACCATGGCCTTGACGCGGAAGCCGCGGCTCTTCACCAGCGCAAATTCCGCCGCCACGTAAAACGCGTTGGCGGCGAGCAGGAGGGCCGCAAGCAGCAGATTGATCGAGATCGAACTCATGTTTGCCTCGCGACCGCCCCGGCGTTCCCCGCCGTTTCGCGGGCGGCCGATCTGAACGGTCCCGTTATCACTGCGCGAGCTTCTCTTTCAGGAAGTCGCGCACCGGCGCCGGCTCGACGTCCTTTGCGATCACCGCGCGGCCCACGGCCTCCAGTAGGATGAAGGTGAGCTTGCCGCGCTTGACCTTCTTGTCCTGCGCCATCAGCGCCATCAGCGCGTCGGCATCGGCGAGCCCTTCCTGCGCAAAGCCGGCGATGTCCTGCAGGCGCGTCGGCAGGCCTGCCTCGATCAGGTGGCGCTCGATGCGCGCCGCCTCACGCTCGCCGATCATGCCGAGCTTCGCGGAGAACTGCGCTGCCAGCGTCATGCCGATGGCGACGCCCTCGCCGTGGAACAGGCGGTCGGAGAAGCCGGTCACAGCCTCCAGCGCGTGGCCGAAGGTGTGGCCGAGATTGAGCAGCGCGCGCTCGCCGGTCTCGCGCTCGTCGCGCGCGACGATTGCGGCCTTGGCCCGGCAGGAGGTCGCGATCGCATGCTCGCGGGCCGATCCGCCCCTCGAGATGTCGGCATGGTTCTTCTCCAGCCAGCTGAAGAAGGCCTCGTCGCCCAGCACGCCGTATTTGGCGACCTCGGCATAGCCGGCCCGGAACTGGCGCGGCGACAGCGTGTCGAGCACGGCGGTGTCGGCGATGACGAGCACCGGCTGGTGGAAGGCCCCGAGCAGATTCTTGCCCTGCGGCGAGTTGATGCCGGTCTTGCCGCCGACGCTGGAATCGACCTGCGCGAGAAGCGAGGTCGGCACCTGCACGAAATCGACGCCGCGGCGCAGGATCGCCGCGGCAAAGCCGGCGAGATCGCCGACCACGCCGCCGCCGAGCGCGATGACGAGATCGTTGCGCTCGATCTTCGCTGCGATCAGGGCCTCGCTGACCTTTTCGAGCCCGGCATAGGTTTTCGAGATCTCGCCTTCCTCGACGACGATGCGCGAGGTCGGAATACCGCTGGCTGCGAGCGACGCCTCAGTGGGCTCGAGCCAGTATTTCGCGACGGTGCGGTCGGTCACGATGGCCGTGCGCACGCCGGGACGCAGAGCGGCGACACGCTCGCCGAGCGAGGCCAGCACGCCGCGGCCGATGACGATGTCATAGGCGCGGTCACCGAGTGCGACGTCGACCTTGATGGGATCGGAATGTTTCAACGGCGCAGTCATCTTGACGCACTCGCAATGTCGGCAGGCGGTTGGGCTGGCTCTCCGCCGCAGAGACGGGCGTGCAGCGCCTCGATGCATTCCTCGACGATTCTGTCGTGCGGCACGTCGCGCGAGGCGATGGTGAGGTCGGCATTGGCATAGATCGGCTCGCGCTGGGCGAGAAGGCGCGTCACGGTTCCTTCGGGATCGGCGGTCTGAAGCAGCGGACGGTCGGCACGGCGCCGCACGCGGCGCATGATGACGTCATGGTCCGCCCTCAGCCAGATCGAGATGGCCTTCGCCGCGATGCGTGCGCGCGTCTCCTCGCGCATGAAAGCGCCGCCACCGGTCGCCAGCACGATCGGCCCGCCCTCGAGCAGCCGCGCGATCACACGGGCCTCGCCGTCGCGGAAATAGGGCTCGCCATGGGCCGCAAAGATCTCCGGGATGGTCATGCCGGCATGGGCCACCTCGATTTCGGTGTCGGCATCGATGAAGGGCAGCCTGAGCCGGGCCGCGAGGCGGCGGCCGATGGTGGATTTGCCCACCCCCATCATGCCGACGAGCACGATCGAGCGCGCCCCGAGCGCCGACAGGATGTCGGCCTCGGGCGAAGCAGGAAGCGGCAACGCGGCGTCGGACATCGTCTCGCTCGACTGGATCTCGCTCGAACTGCCGCCAGATGCGGCATGGCTTTGGCCACCTATACGACCCCATGGGGGCCCTCGCCAGAGGACTCTTGCCACGAAACGGCGAACATGTTGGATGATTTCATTGGTTAATTTGGCTGCCGCGCCCCGACCCGAGACCCCAGAACGATGCCGAGCCTGTTCCGCTTCCTGACGGTCGTCGCCGTGATCGGCGGCATCGTCTATGGCGTGGTCTTCGCGCTGGCGAACTTCGTCAACCCGAAGCCGCGGGAAATGACGGTGACGATCCCGCCGGACAAGTTTCTCAAGAAATAGGAGCTAGCCTCCCGGGCATGCCCGCCAAACCCTCAGACACCAGGCTCATCGGCCTGTTCCTCGACATGCTCGCCGCGGAACAGGGCGCCGGCCCCAACACGCTCGATGCCTACCGCCGCGACCTCAGCGATTTCTCGGAATTTCTGGGCCGCGTCGGCCAAACATTCGTGGATGCCGAGACCCAGACGCTGCGCGACTATCTCGTCGATCTCGACACCCGCGGCTTCAAATCCACCAGTGTGGCCCGCCGGCTGTCCGCGATGCGGCACCTCTACCGTTTCCTGCTGAACGAGCGCATCCGCGGTGACGATCCCGCCGCGATCCTGTCAGGTCCGAAGCGCGGCCGCGGCCTGCCGAAAGTGTTGTCGATCGCCGACGTCGACCGCATGCTCCGCCGCGCCAGGGAATTGAGCGAGGCGGAAGATGCCTCGCCGTCGAAACGGCTGCGTGCCTTGCGGCTCTATTGCCTGCTCGAGGTGCTCTACGCCACGGGCCTGCGCGTCTCCGAGCTGGTGGCGCTGCCGCGCTCGGCGGCCAAGCGCGACGCCCGCATGATCGTGGTGCGCGGCAAGGGCAACAAGGAACGGCTGGTACCGCTCAACGACGCCTCGCGGCAGGCGATGGCGGACTATCTCGCCGCCACGGAAGCGGCAAAGGCCGACAGGAAGAACAGCGTGGCCGCGTCGAAATGGCTGTTCCCCTCGTTCGGCGAGAGCGGACATCTGACGCGCCAGCATTTTGCCCGCGACCTCAAGGAGCTCGCGGTTGCGTCCGGCTTGCAGGCCCGCCTGGTCTCCCCGCACGTGCTGCGCCACGCCTTTGCCAGCCATCTGCTGCACAACGGCGCGGACCTGCGCATCGTGCAGACCCTGCTCGGTCACACCGACATCTCGACCACCCAGATCTATACCCATGTGGTCGAGGAGCGGCTGAAGAGCTTGGTGCGCGACCTGCACCCGCTGGCGGAGAAGTAGTTGCTGCTGGTAGCCCGGATGGAGCGACGCGTAATCCGGGGCCGCCTCCTCGCGGCCAGACCTTCCCGGATTGCGCTGCGCTCCATCCGGGCTACGGGTAAAGGGTGAAACCGCCTTGACTTCGGCCACATCTCCGCGGAAAGAGCCGGGGCCTCACGGCTGATTTGGCCGACTGCACCAGCACACAAGCCAAACCATTGAAGACGCTACACTTCTTTCCGCCGCCCCAACTTGCTTCGCTTCTCGCGCCCCGTCCCCCTATATTGAGTTGATGCTAGACCAGATGCGCAGCTATCTCGACTTCGAAAAGCCCGTCGCCGAGCTCGACTCCAAGGTCGACGAATTGCGCGCGCTCGCCGCCACCGGCACCGACATCAGCGACGAGGTCGGGCGGATCGAGGACAAGGCGGCGCAGGCGCTGGCCGACCTCTATGCGAACCTGACGCCGTGGCAGAAGACGCTTGTGGCGCGGCATCCGCAGCGGCCGCATTTCAACGACTTCATCAAGGGCCTGATCACCGAATTCACCCCGCTCGCCGGCGACCGCAAGTTCGGCGAGGACGAGGCGCTGGTCGCCGGCTTCGGCCGCTTCCGCGGTGAGCCGATCTGCGTGATGGGCCAGGAAAAGGGCGATTCCACCGAGAGCCGCATCCGGCACAATTTCGGCATGGCGCGGCCGGAAGGGTATCGCAAATGCGTGCGGCTGATGGAGATGGCCGAGCGGTTCGGCCTGCCGGTGCTGTCGCTCGCCGATTCGGCCGGCGCCTATCCCGGCATCGGCGCCGAGGAGCGCGGCCAGGCGGAAGCCATCGCGCGCTCGACCGATGCGTGCCTGGCGCTGACCGTGCCCAACGTCGCGATCATCACCGGCGAGGGCATGTCGGGCGGCGCCATCGCCATCACCACGGCCAACAAGGTCCTGATGCTCGAGCACGCGATCTACAGCGTGATCTCGCCGGAGGCGGCGTCCTCGATCCTCTGGCGCGACGGCACCAAGGCGCAGGAAGCCGCCAACAACATGAAGATCACCGCCCAGGATATGCTCCGCTTCGGCGTGATCGACGCCATCCTGAAGGAGCCGGTCGGCGGCGCCCACCGCGACCCCGCCGCCATGATCGCCACCACGGGCGAGGCCATCGCCAAGGCGTTCGACGAGCTCCGGAACTTTGATGGGGATGCCATCCGCAAGCAGCGGCGGCAGAAATTCCTCGATATCGGCCGCAAACTGGGCTGATTCGCCTCGATTCCGGTCTCGTAGGGTGGGCAAAGCGAAGCGTGCCCACCAATCCCGGCTGTACGAACGGCTCGTGGGCACGGCGCTTCGCGCCTTTGCCCACCCTACCAGGCCTTTCGAGCAGCCCCCGGTAACCCCGCCTTAACCCTTTTTTTGCCCAAATCGGCGATCTGAGTCCCCTCGGCCCGAAAGCCCAAGTTCCGTCCCAAGTCGTGTCCATTTAGTCTTCGTTGACCATGCCACTGGGCCAACGCCCTCGTGATCCCCGCTCGGGTTGCGACCACATGACCCAGAGGTTAGAATTTTAATCAATGGCTTCAGGGCATAAGCGCTGGAGCGGGGTCTGACCGGGCCCGTCTCGGCGGGTCGGTTTACCGGTCGGATTGCGCTTCGGAATAATTGGGGTTCGCGCTTCAATGCCCGGCACGGTGTGGGGTCCATCTTGATTTCTCGTTCGCTTGCTCGCGCGCTCTTGGTTTCGGTTGCGCTGATGACGGCCGGCGGTCTGCTCGCCGGCTGCAACACCGATCAGGTCTCGCTTGCGACCAACGCCAAGGCCAATCAGCCGGTGCCGCCGAAGCTGATCGCCGCGATGGCCGAGAAGGACATGGACCTGCAATCGCCGATCCTGGTCCGCCTGTTCAAGCAGGAGGCCGAGCTCGAGGTCTGGAAGCAGACCCGCTCGGGCCAGTTCGCGCTGCTCAAGACCTATCCGATCTGCCGCTGGTCGGGCGATCTCGGCCCCAAGGTGCGCGAAGGCGACCGCCAGGCGCCGGAGGGATTCTACTCGATCAATCCGAGCCAGATGAATCCGCAATCGTCCTATTACCTCTCGTTCAACACCGGCTACCCGAACGCGTTCGACAAGGCGCTGGGCCGCACCGGCTCGCAGCTGATGGTGCACGGCGACTGTTCGTCGCGCGGCTGCTACGCGATGACGGACGAGCAGATCGCGGAGATCTATTCGCTCGGCCGCGAGTCCTTCTTCGGCGGCCAGAAGGCGTTCCAGCTGCAGGCCTATCCGTTCAAGATGACGCCGGTGAACATGGCCAGGCACCGGAACAATCCGAACATGCCGTTCTGGAAGATGATCAAGGAAGGCTATGATCATTTCGAGGTGACGCGGCAGGAGCCGAAGGTCGATTTCTGCGAGAAGAGATACGTGTTCGACGCCGCCAAGCCGGCGGACGCCAAGCGCGATCTGGTGTTCGACGCCTCCGCCAGATGTCCGGCCTATGTGATCCCCGAAGAGATCGCCAGCGCGGTCCGCGAGAAGCAGGCCAAGGACGAGACGGAATATGCAAGGCTCGTCGCCAAGGGCACGCCGGTGGCGCGGATGAACACCGGCATTGACGGCGGCATGCACAAGGTGTTCGCCGCCAAAATTCCGGAAGGCTCGACCGGCCTGTCGGAGAGCGCCGAAGGCACCACGCTGCAGATGCTGGCCATGGCGAAGGCGCCGGGCACGATCCCCGGCCACGTCAACCCGCCGAAGCCGAACCTCGACGCTGTGGCAAGCGCGCCGGCGCCGAAGGAAGAGCCGGTGGTTGCCGTCAGCGCGCCTGCCGCGAGCACCCGCGTCGCTTCGGCTGCGCCCGCCGGAAAGTCTGAAGGCAGCGGCTTCTTCTCCAACCTCGGCCGCAAGATGGGATTCGGCACCGCCGATACCACCGCGACCGCAACGCCCGCGCCGCAGGCCACGGCGTCCGTGGCCCCGGCCGCCCAGACGTCCACGACGCCGGCCACGGCCGCCTCGCGACTCAAGGCCGCCGTGACCCGCTTCGTGCCGGGGCAAGACAAGTCCAAGGATGCGGCGAAGGAGACGCCGAAGCCGGCCGTAACAGCCGCCAAGCCGGCCGAGCCGCCGAAGCCCGATACCCGCCTTGCCGCGACGCGTCCGGCGCTGAAGCCATCGGTGAGCGACGGCGCGGGCGATAGCACCCCGATGATATCAGGCGCCGCGCCGGTGGTGCAGTCGAACTCGTTCGACAGCCGCTTCTCGGCGGTGAAGTAGGCTAGCGCCCGAGCGCGCAATTATCGCTCTTTCCTCCGCACCGCACGGTAGGGACTGTGAATCGTGAACGCGTCGGGCACTATGCCGCTTTCGATCCGCTTCCATGTCACCTGTGCAGCAATGGGAAAGTTCTCGCGTGCCCGCGGCGAGAAGGTGCCGATCGCGGTGGTACCGCGGCCGTTGCGCAAATAGTCGAGAAAAATGCGGCCGCTGCGCCTGGCCTGGGCCGCGAGGACGTAGCGGTCGGGCCGACGCAATGCGAAATCGGCCACGAGACTGCGCGCCACGCGATGCGCCTGATCGTGCAGCATTGCCACCTCAAGCGGCGCCGTCAGATGAATGCCCTGGCCACCGGTCAACTTGGGCCAAGTCGCAAACCCCTCACGGCTCATTAGCGCGCGAAGTTCCAGGGCGGTCTCGATCACAGCATCCCATTCGACGCCCTCGCCGGGATCAAGGTCGATCACGATGCGATCGGCGTGCTCGAAATCCTCAACAGTCGAATTCCAGGGATGCAATTCGACTGCGCCGATCTCGACGAGTCCCAGGAAACCCTCAAGGCTGTCC
This sequence comes from Bradyrhizobium sp. BRP19, assembly GCF_020194195.1. NCBI lineage: Bacteria > Pseudomonadati > Pseudomonadota > Alphaproteobacteria > Hyphomicrobiales > Nitrobacteraceae > Bradyrhizobium > Bradyrhizobium sp. BRP19. The sequence continues at coordinate 13,415 of NZ_JADYVZ010000011.1, forward strand.
ACCCAAAGCCGCGTGCCTTCGCCGCCTTCGCGCTTTCGGATGCATAGCTGGTGCACCGCTTGCGGAATGTCCCTCGGCAGCGGCCCCTTGTGATAGAACGTCGTGCCGTGCACGTGCCGCACCAGCTTGAGCGGTCGATGTCCTAGATGCAGCAGCGCCTTCTTCCAGACACGCGTCCAGTAACGCGCGAGCTCTTCTTTGGACGGCACGATCGCATCGGGCAGCAGCTGCAGGATATTCTCTTTGGGAACGCCGAGCTTCGGCCGTCCGACCGATGAAGGCACCAACCGGGGCGCCCTGACCTTCCGCGGCGCAAGATCGTCGCGCAGGCCCTTGAATACGGCTTCACGCAGCAGGCCATCGTCGGTCAGGGCGCCATATTCCACCTCGGCATTCACCACGGGCTCAACCCACGTAGCCTTGGGCTTCTTTACCGGCAGATCGAGCGGAGAATCGCGCCGGATCAGTGGGTCAAGCCGTTCACGCAATTCACGCGCGGTCGCCTCGGTGTATCCGGTGCGGACCTTGCCGGCATAAAGCAGGCGCCCATCCTCGTGATGCCCGACGTAAAGCGAAGCCACCTTGCGCGGGTACGCGCCCAGCTTTTCGACGAATGCGACGATCGGAAACGTCTCGCTCTTCTTGCATTTCAGCTTGAGCCAGGCTTCCTGCCGTCCGGAGCGATAAGGTGCGTCCGCGCGCTTGGCGAGCAGCCCTTCGAGGCCAAGCCTGCAAGCATGGCGAAGGATTTGCTCGCCGTCGGCTTCGACGTGCTCGACGTAGATGAAAGTCTCGGGCGCTTCTTTCAGGAGCCGCTGCAGCAGCTGCTTGCGCTCGACAAAGCCGACGCCGCGCAAATCGTATCCGTCAAGATACAATAGATCGAACGCGTGATAGCGAATGCGGCGGCTCTGCTTGGCGCCGAGCTCGCGCCGCAGCTGCTGGAAGTCCGGCCGGCCATTACTGCCGTAGACAACGGCCTCGCCATCAATGATCGCACTCCCGGCTCTGAGCATTCGCGCGCCGGCTGCAATTGACGAGAACTGCTCGGTCCAATCGTATCCGGCGCGCGAATAGACCGTCGCCGCGCCCGCCTGCAGGTGAAGTTGCGCGCGATAGCCGTCGGCTTTTATCTCGAACACCCAGCCGCTGCCTTGCGGCGGGTTCTCGCGTAGCGTGGGATCGCATGGCACGATGTATGATGGAATCGGAATCTTCCGCGCGCCGGCTAGGCGCGATAGTCCCGACTGACGCAACGCAACGGCACACATGCGGGATTCAACGCGGCCCGACAGATTCGTTCCGATCTGAATAAAATCGATGGAATGCCGCGAAGCTCTTGAACAACCGAATATTTCGCAGTGCGAGGGGCGCCGCGCGCTAAGGCGCCAGATACCGCATCAGCTCCGGACTGCCTTTCACCTCGCCGGCGTCGCCCTGCAGCGCGACGCGACCGCGGTCGAGCACATAGGCGTAGTCGGCGACTCGCAAAGCGAGGTCGAGGTGCTGCTCGACGATGATGACGGCGATGCTCTTGGCAAGCTCGATCAGGCGCTCGGTGATCTCCTCGATGACGCCGATCCAGACGCCCTCGGTGGGCTCATCCAGCAGCAGCAGTTTTGGATCCCCGAGCATGGCGCGGCCGATCGCGAGCATCTTGCGCTCGCCGCCGGAAAGCGTGCCGGCGGGCTGGTCGAGGCGCTGGCCGAGCTTTGGGAAGATCGCCAGCACGCGGTCGATGGCGGAGGAATCCTTCTTAGCCAGCGAGCCGACGGCGAGATTGTCGCGCACCGACAGGCGCGCGAACACCGAATGCTCCTGCGGCACGTAGCCGATGCCGGCGCGGACGCGCTCCTGGGTGGCGCGGCGACTGATGTCGCGGCCGTCGAAGGCGACCTCGCCCTTCCATGCCGGCAGCTCGCCGACGATGGTCTTCATCAGCGTGGTCTTGCCGGCGCCGTTGCGGCCGAGCACGGCAACACCGCCGCGCCAGGGAATGCCGAGGCTGACGTCGAACAGGACTTGGCTGCGGCCGTAGCCGGCATCGAGATGCTTGATGTCCAAAAATTCAGGCACGGCGCAGATAGATCTCCTGGACGGATGTGTTGGCCTGGATCTCGGACACCGTGCCTGTTGCCAGCACCTTGCCCTGGTCGAGCACGGTGAGGCGATCGCAGATGTCGCGAATGAAATCGAGGTCGTGCTCGACGATGACCAGCGAGCAATGTTTTTTGATCGGCTGCAGCAGCTCGCCGGTGACGCGGCGCTCTTCCAGGCTCATGCCGCCGGTGGGCTCGTCGAGCAATAGGAGCTTCGGCTTGCCGGCGAGCGCCATCGCGATCTCCAGCCATTGCTGCTGGCCGTGCGACAGCGCAGCGGCCGCATCGAAGGCGCGGTCGGCGAGACGGAACTGCGTCAGCATGGACATGACCTGGTCGTGCAACGCACCGCGCGTGCGCGAGAACACGAGGTCGAACAGCGAGGACTGCGCCTGCAGCGCGAGCAGGATGTTGTCGTAGAGCGTGAGCGACGGCAGCACGGATGTGATCTGGAATTTCAGGCTCATGCCGGCGCGCGCACGTTCGGTCGGCGTGAACGCGGTGATGTCGGTGTTGACGAAGGAGACCTTGCCTTGGGTCGGCACTTCGGCGCCGGCGATGCACTTCATCAGCGTGCTCTTGCCCGAGCCGTTCGGGCCGATCAGGCCGTGAAACTCATTCTCGCCGACCGTGAGGGCTGCGCCGTCGAGCGCGGTGAGCTTGCCGAAGACCTTCTTGATGCCGGCCGCTTCAAGGAGCATTGCGCCTCTCCTTTTGCTTGGCACCAAAGCTGCCGACGCGTTCGCGCTCGCCGAGCACAAAACTGATCAGGCCGAGCGGCCGGAACAAGATCACGAGCAGGAGCAGCAGGCCGAGGATGATCGGCCAGATCTCGCGGTAATTGTCCGAGAGCCAGAAGCTGACGCCCTCGACGATGACAGCGCCGACGACGGCACCGATCAGCGTGCCGGAGCCGCCGAACAGCACATAGAGCACGACCTGGGTCGAAACCACGACGCCCACCATGTTGGGCCAGACGAAGCCTTCGTGGAAGGCATAGAGGCTGCCGGCGAGGCCTGCGACGGCGCCGCCGATGGTGAAGATGATGGCTTTGAGATGCTGCGCCTTGTAGCCGAAGAAGGCGATGCGCTGCTCGTTCTCGCGCAGGCCTGCGAGCGCAAGGCCGAATTGCGAGCGCACCAGGAAGCGGCAGAGCAGATAGACCACGACGAGGATGCCGAGCACGAGATAATAGAACGCTGGGCCTTCCGTGAAGTCGTATGACCCAAGCGACATCGGCGCGATCGAGGGGATGCCGTTCTGGCCGCCGAGATAGTACCAGCCGCGCGCGAGCCGATCGGCGGCGTAGGAGCCGGTCAGCGTGCCGAGCGAGACGAAGATCACGCTGGAGGGATGCCGTCCCAGCAGCAGGAAGCCGCCGAGCAGCAGCGCGAAGGTGAGGCCGATCAGCGTGCCTGCCGGCAACACCAGGAAGATGTTGGTGATGTCGAGGTCGCGCGCGAGCAGGGCGACGCCGTAACCGGCCGAGCCGAAGAACAGCGCCTGGCCGAAGCTCATGATGCCGGCATAGCCCCAGACCAGGTCGAAGGACAGCGCAAACAGCGCGAGGATGATCACGCGCGTCGCGAAGACCGTGAGATAGTCCTGCAGCACCAGCGGCGCGAGTAGCCGCGAGGAGCACGAGGCCCTCGATGATGGGCAGGATTTTTCGTCCTGCCTTGTCCCGGTCATTGGCCCGTTCCGCCGCTGCGCCCTCAGCCATCGCACCGTCCATTTCGTCGTCCACGTCGGCGACGATGGCCTCTCTTACCACACTCATCGGCTTCAGCATTCCGAGTTCAACATCGTCAGAGGCAGCCGTGTCAATCACGGCGGGATTCACCTCTCCCCGAGAGGGGAGAGGCGAAGAATCAGCATTCCTTGGGATCGACGAGGCCGTTGCTGCGCCCGACGATCTCGTAATTTCCGCTCTTGGCGACGGCGGTGTACATCTTCATCTTGCAGTGCCGCTTGCCCGGCACCATCTCGGCGGGTCCGCCCGGACCTTCGGCGATCTTGGCATGGTCGAGCGCGGCGGCCACGGACTCGCGGTCGATCTTGCCGGCTTCCTTGACCGCGGCTTCCCACAGCTTGAGGCCGCGATAGGTGCCTGTGGCAGCGCTGCCGGCGGCGAACAGGAAGTTGCCCGGGAAATCCTTTTCATAGGCCGCCTGGATCTTGGCGTCGAACGGGTTCTCCTTGGTCAGCACCTTGAAATAGTCGAGGCAGCTGGCGAGGCCTTCGATCTCGGCGGCCTGGTTGATGTTGAGCGTGTTCTCGTCGTAGTAGACGCAGGCCAGGCGCCCGCCGTTCTTGAGGAAGCCTGCTTCATAGAGCTGCTTGAAGAACGGGCCGACGCCGGGCGGGATGACGGTGTTGAAGACGACGTCGACCTTGTTGGAGATGATGCGGTTGACGGTCGCGGAGAAGTCGACCTGGTCGAGCGGGTAATATTCCTCGAACACGACCTCGCCGCCATTGGATTCGATCACCTTGCGGGCGTAGACGTTGAGCGTGTGCGGCCAGACATAATTGGCGCTGGGCAGCGCGAACTTCTTGCCGCCGTTCTTGATCAGCCAGGGAATGAACTCGTCGCATTGCTGCGCCGGCGTCGGGCCGGTGCAGAACAAATAGGGCGTGCACTCCTTGCCCTCGTAGAGCTGCGGATAGATGTAGAGGGTCTTGCCGCGCGCGACGATCGGGTCCTTGATCGCGTTGCGCATCGACGAGGTGATACCGCCGAGCACCATGTCGACCTTGTCGCGCTGGATCAGCTTGCGCACGTTTCCGACGGCGACGGATTCGTTGGAGGCGGTGTCTTCGATGTAGAGCTCGAGCGGACGGCCGAGCAGGCCGCCGGCCGCGTTGATCTCCTTGATCACCATTTTCGCGACGTTGGCGTCGGCGTTGCCGGCATAGGCGATCGGGCCGGTGAGGTCGGTGGCGATGCCGACCTTGATCGGCGCCTCGGCCGCATTGGCCCAGGGCGCCGGAATCACCCAGCTGCCGACGCCGGTTGCGACCGCGCCGGATGCAAAGGCGAAATTGGACAGGAAACGACGTCGCGTGAGCTGAGTACGATCGAGCATGTGATTAAACCCCTTTTCCAGCGATGAGACCTTGCGGACGGAATTTGATGAAGACGATGGCGAGCACGAAGACGAGCACGTCGGCGACGACGGGTGCCATTACCCAGGGCAGCGCCGCGCTCAGCGTGCCGATGACGCCGGCGCCCGCGACCGGGCCGATGAAGGAGCCGACCCCGCCGACCATGACCGCGACAAAACCCTGGATCAGGAAGCGCAGGCCGAGATCGGCAAACAGGCTGAACACCGGCACGATCAGCGCGCCGGCAAGGCCGGCGAGTGCAGCGCCAAAGGCAAAGGTGGCGCCGTAGATCAGCGGCGTCGAGATGCCTGACGCACGCGCCAGCGACGGGTTCTCCAACGTCGCCCGCACGCGCAGGCCGAAGCTGGTGCGCGACAGCAAGAGATAGCAGAGGCCCATCACCAGCAGCGTGATGACGATGATGGTGAAGCGCCACGCCGAGATATGCATGGCGCCGATGTCGATCGATCCGCCGATCGGCTCCGGTACGGTGAGATAGAAGCCGCCGATCAGCCCGCGAACGGCTTCGCGGATGATCAGGCCGAGCGCATAGGTGCCGAGCATGGCAACGATCGGCGCGGCGTAGAATCGTCGGATGATCAGCGCCTCCAGCACGAAGCCGAGCGCACCGACCACGAAAGGCGCCGCAACCATGCCGGCCCAGATCGGCAGGCCCTTGGCATAAGCGAGATAGGTTATGTAGGCGCCGAGCAGGACGAACTCGCCCTGCGCGAAGTTGAAGATGCCCATCATGCTGGCGATGATCCCGAGCCCCAGCACGATCAGGACGATGATCGCGCCGAAGCTCAGGATCTCGAACGCCGCGACGAACGCGTTAGCCATGCGTTGCGTTTCCGCCGAGTTGAAGCGAAGGTTTCCTCACATCTTCTTCCAGTCGCCGATCTGCTCGAAGGCATGGGCGGCGCGGTAGATCGTGGATTCCTCGAACATGCGGCCGACCAGCATCAGCCCGACCGGCAGGCCGTCGACCATGCCGCAGGGCAGCGACATCGCGGGATGGTGCGTGATGTCGAACGGCGCGGTGTTGGAGATCATCTCGAGCGCGCGGGCGACATAGTCCTCGCGGCTGGCATTGGGCTCCGGCAGCTTGGTCGCCTTCATCGGCGTGGTCGGCAGCAGGAGCAGATCGTAATCCGCAAAGGCCTTGTCGTAGGCCGCGGTCAGCCGGCGCGAGATGTTGAGCGCCTTGCCGTAGAAGCGCGGACCGAAATTGTTGTTGATGTAGGTGCCGAGCATCATGAACAGCTTCGTGGTCTCGGACAGCGAGTCGGCCTGCCGACGCCAGCCGCGATGGAAATCCATCAGCGAGGTCGAATAGAGATCGCCGCGGCTGAGGCCGTAGCCGTCGCCGAACATCATGGTCTGGGTCAGGCCTTCCGTGCCGATCGGCGTCCAGATCGCCCCGCCCATCAGGTGCATCGGGATCGAGACGGTCTCGACCGTGGCGCCGAGATCCCTAAAGCGCTTTGCGGCTTCGCGCACGCTTTCGTTCACGGCGGACTCGGCGGTCGGCTGCTCGAAGCCTTCCTTGACGATGCCGATCTTCATGCCCTTGACGCCCTGGCCTAGCGCCTTGGTGTATTCCTCGACCTTCGGAGCCTTGATGCGCGGATCGTAGCCGTCGTCCCCGGCGAGCACTTCGAGCAGCAGCGCATTGTCTTCGACCGTTGCCGTCATCGGACCGGTGTGATCGACATAGATCTCGATCGGCATGATGCCGGTGTAGGGGACGAGGCCCCAGGTCGGCTTCATGCCGTAGATGCCGCAGAACGACGACGGCATGCGGATCGAGCCGCCCTGGTCGCCGCCAATGGCCATGTCGACCTCGCCGAGCGCGACCACGACGCCCGATCCCGACGACGAGCCGCCGGCCGAGTAGCCCATCTTGTGCGGATTATGCACCGGCCCGTAGGAGCCGGTGTGGCTGCCGCCGGACAGGCAGAAATGCTCGCAATGCACCTTGCCCTTGATCTCGGCGCCGGCATCCAGCATGCGCGTGACGATGGTGGCGTCGAAATCGGGCACATAGCCTTCCAAGGTCGACGAGCCGTTGGTCATGGGCACGCCGGCCAGCATGATGTTGTCCTTCAGCGCGATGGTCTTGCCCTTGAGCTTGCCGCTGGCGGCGCCCTTCACGGTCGATTTGCGATACCAGGCATTGCGCGGGTTCTCCTCCGCCGAGGGCCGATAGCCCGGCGTGCGCGGATATTTCACTTCGGGCAATTCGTCCGGCATCGCGGCAACGAGATTGTAGGCTTCGATCGAGCCCTGCATGAGACCGCGGAACGAGGCGACGTCGTCATCGGTGAGCGAAAGACCGCATTGCTCGGCGACACTGCGAAGTTGGGCTGGCGTGGGAAGGGCAACTGTCACGGCGCTCTCCTTGAAGTTCTTTGCAACGTTGGGCGTGGCCGCCCCGGCGCGACGCACGCACCCGCGGCCTCGCCGAAACATTCAAAACGGAAATATTTTCCTTTTCAAGTATTATTTTGCAAATGCGCCGGCCGGTCAAGCCGCGAGGCGGTCAGAGCGGCTTGATCAGCTTGAAATCGAGACCGTCGGCCTCGGCGAGATGCATCGGCATCCGCACGTGCCCGTTGCAGACGGTAACCCGACCGCGGGCGCCGCTGTAGACGATGTTGCGGCCGGCCGCGAGCAGCGGCCGCATCGCCAGCGAACCAGCCTTGTTCGCAACGGCTTCGAGGAAGCGCAGGCCTTCGTAACTCGATTGCCCCACCGAGCCGATCGGCGGCGCATTCGGCCCGAACATCGCGTGATAACGGCTCTGGAAGTCGTCATTGGCGCGCGCGCCGGTGCCGGTGAAGTAGCCGGAAGCGCAGAACATGTTCTCGCTGTTGTCGGCGCCGATGCCGAGTAGCACGGTATCGTCCATCGCGCCCGCGAGCCGCAGCGTCGTGGCGCCTAGCCCACATTCGCCGAAGGCCCGGTTGAAGGTGATGCTGTCGGTACCGATCAGCGAGATCAACACGACATCGGGCTTGGCGGCGCGGATCCGCGCCAGATGCGGCCCGTGATTGTCTTCGCCGAGCGGGACGAACTCTTCGCCGACGACGCGGCCGCCGGTTTCCTTGATGTAGTTCTTCACCGCGCGATGCGATTGCCAGGGCCAAACGTAGTCGCTGCCGATCAGGTACCAGCGTTTGGCCTTCTTGACGTCCGCGAGCCAATGGATGGCGGGGCGGCTCTGCCAGCGCGGCGTCTCGCCGATCGCCATCACGCCGGGCGTGCGCTCGCCGCCCTCGTAGACCGGCGTGTAGATATAGGGAATGCGGTGGCGTGTGGTGACGTCGCGGAGGCCCACGCGAACCGCGCTGGTGTGCAATCCGACGATCAGATCGACCTCGTCGAATGCGATTGCCTGCTCGGCGCGGTCCAGAACCTCATCCAGCGGCCCGCCGGCATCGTAGATCGACAGCTCGAGCTCGCGGCCGAGAATGCCGCCGCGCTTGTTGATCTCGGCGACGGCAAGCTGCGCGCTGTTCGTGGCACACGGGCCCCACACGCCAGGCGAGCCGGTGCAGCAGATGAAGCCGCCGACGCGCAGCTTGTTGACGCCGCGGCGCTTGAACAAGGCGTCACCGTGCGGCGACAAGGCACCGCCAGCTGCCGAAGACGACAGATTCCTGAACAGCAAGGACGGCGGTAACGCCGAGCCGCCGTGAGCCGGGAAGTTCACCGTCGCGCGCACGCCAACTCCTGTCTGAGGCCAGACCTGAAAGCACATTGAGCAGGCGGCCGCGGCTTCCGCCCTTTTGTTGGGCAATGATCTTATTTTGAAAATATTGAATATTCAAGAATTGAAGTGCATATAGATGCAGCATCGATTGCAAGACATTCACTCATTTGGGTCAAGGCGAAGTCTCAGCCGTGGCAAAACCGCCGAAACAAAATTCCCCAATCACCGAACACCTCGCTTACCTGCTCGCGCAAGCCAACCGGGAAATCAACCGGCAGCTCGAACTGAGGTTGAGCAAGGAGGGCGTGCCGGTCGAGCAATGGCGCATCCTGAAAGTGCTGTCGGACGGCGAGGGCCATTCGATGGGCGAGCTCGCGGACGCCGTGCTGCTCAACCATCCGACGCTCACGAAGATGATCGACCGCATGGTCTCCGACACGCTGGTCTACCGCGTGCAGGACCCGAACGACCGCCGCAAGGTGCTGATGTTCATCTCCGACCGCGGCAAGGTGCTGTGCAAGAAGCTCAACTCGCTCGCGGTCGACCAGGAGGAGCACATCCTGGAGAGCTACGGCGACAAGTCGACGAGCGAGCTCAAGCGGCTGCTGGAGAGCTTGATCGACAGCTCGAATTAGACCTCGTGAAGTGGAGCGTGGCGCCTTGCGAAGCGCACACACACATCTGCCGTTTCAATGCATAGCCAGAGGAAAGCACTCGCGCATCATCGCCAGCACGAGAGGCGATAGCGTTGGCCATTCCATGTCGTCCAGCCCACGGCCTTGTTGCTGACCGGCTTGGCTAGATACCATCTGTTGCCGTCGGCATGGTTGAAGTACACGCCGCCCTGGGTTCCGCTGCGTGGATTTGTCAACTTCACCCATCGCGAGCCATTATCTGAGAAGCGGCCTGACCAGCGTGCTCCCGAAGTGCTGGTGCAAGTGTTGCCGTTGCAGGTTGTCTGACTGTCATCGACGGCGGCCCATTTCATCCGGGCCGGGCGGCCGTCGATGTTGCACGACCATGTTCCGCCCCACCATCCGCCCACTTGGCTCGCAGGGGCGGAACCGCAGGCGTAAAGACTCAGGGCAAGGACACAAAAGGCGGTTGGCAGCGCGCGTTTGGGCATTGTCTGGCTCCAATTTTCAGGCCGCGTCTCGTGAATCAATCAAACCACGGATTGAGCTCTGTAGCGGTGATCCAGATCACAATGAGCAGTGGTAAAAAGTTGGATGGTCTACCCGAGGGCGTTCGCCGAGACACGATGCCGCGGTTTGACCATTGGCTCTCCCGGCGAAGAGTTCTTCAGCGACGCAGCCGCGCGAGCGAGTGGCCGCCGGCCATCTGCAGAAGCAGCAGCACTCCGGAGTGATCACAGGAACAGGCGCTGAGGCGGGTTGCCAGATGACTGAAGCGTGCTCAGCCGCGCGTGACGGATAAAGGACCGTCTGACAATTGTGCGCCAGCCATCCTCAATGGCGTGCGCCTACCATTCGTTATGCAACGGAAGACCAGCAGGCATCATATGGATCGAAAGCATTCGACGCCTGGCGAACTCGTGGGCCAAGACAACACCGCGAGTTCGCTGGGTTTTGAGGTCATCGATCAAGCATACCGCCCGTGGCAGTGCTTGTACTTCTTGCCACTACCGCACGGGCAGTCCTCGTTGCGGCCGACCTTGCCCCAGCTGGTCGGGTTCTTCGGGTCGCGCATCGACGCATCCGTGGCCTGGGCGCCCAGGGTGACGCTGGCGAGAGCCATCTCGTCCTCGCCGGTGTTCGGATCGAACTTGTGCGCCTCCATCGGCGGCAGGACGGGGGCCTCCTGCTCCGGCGGGACGATCTCGACGCGCATCAGCTGCGCCGTGACGGCCTCGCGCAAGTGAGCGCTCATCTCCTGGAAGAGATTGAAGGCTTCGGTCTTGTACTCCTGCAACGGATCGCGCTGGCCGTAGCCGCGCAGGCCGATGACCTGGCGCAGATGGTCGAGCATGATCAGGTGCTCGCGCCAGAGATGGTCGAGCGTCTGCAAGAGGATGGTCTTCTCGACGTAACGCATCACGTCGGGACCCCATTGCGCGACCTTCGCCGCCATGTGCTCGTCGGCCTTGGTCTCGATGCGAGTCAGCAGCTCCTCGTCGGCGATGCCCTCTTCCTTGGCCCATTCGTCGACCGGCAGGTCGAGATCGAGCACGCGCTTCAATTCGTCCTTGAGCCCGGCGACGTCCCACTGCTCGGCATAGGCATGCTCGGGCACGTGCTTGGCGACGAGGTCGTCGATGAAGGCGTGGCGCATGTCGGCGACGGTCTCGGCGACGCTCTCGTCCTTCATCAGCTCGACGCGCTGGTCGAAGATCACCTTGCGCTGGTCGTTCTGGACGTTGTCGAACTTGAGCAGGTTCTTGCGGATGTCGAAGTTGCGCGCCTCGACCTTCTGCTGCGCCTTCTCCAGCGCCTTGTTGATCCAGGGATGGATGATGGCCTCGCCCTCTTGCAGGCCGAGACGCTGCAGCATGCTGTCGAGACGGTCCGAGCCGAAGATGCGCATCAGGTCGTCTTCCAGCGACAGGAAGAACTTCGAGCGGCCGGGATCGCCCTGACGGCCGGAACGGCCGCGCAGCTGGTTGTCGATGCGGCGGGACTCGTGGCGCTCGGAGCCGATGATGTAGAGGCCGCCGGGCTTCTTCACGGTCTTGGCAGGCTTGCTTCCCTTGGCCGGCTCGACCTCGACGGTCTCCTCGGCCTTCAGCACGATGTCGCGGAAGTGCTCGATATCGGCCTTGATCTGCTCGATCTTCTTGGCCTTCTCGGCCTCGTCGGCGATATCAGCAGTCTCCTGCTGGATGCGCATCTCCAGCGAGCCGCCGAGCTTGATGTCGGTGCCGCGGCCGGCCATGTTAGTGGCGATCGTGATCGCGCCCGGCACGCCGGCTTCGGCGACGATGTAGGCTTCCTGCTCGTGGAAGCGCGCGTTCAGCACCGCGAACAGTTTCGCCGGCTTGCCGGCGCGGGCGGCGGCATAGAGCTTGTCGAGCGCGCCCTCCTTGCCGAAATCGATCTGCTTGTAGCCGTTCTTCTTGAGGAATTCGGCGAGCACCTCCGACTTCTCGATCGAGGCGGTACCGACCAGCACCGGCTGCAGGCGCGCATTGGCGCGCTCGATCTCGGCGAGGATGGCCTGATATTTTTCCTTCTGGGTCCGATAGACCTCGTCGTCCTCGTCGAGGCGCGCGATCGACAGATTGGTCGGGATCTCCACGACCTCGAGCTTGTAGATGTCGAACAATTCGTCCGCTTCGGTCGCGGCGGTGCCGGTCATGCCCGCCAGCTTCTCGTACATGCGGAAGTAGTTCTGGAAGGTGATCGAGGCCAGCGTCTGGTTCTCGGGCTGGACCTGGACGTGCTCCTTGGCCTCCAGCGCCTGATGCAGGCCTTCCGAATAGCGGCGGCCCGGCATCATGCGGCCGGTGAACTCGTCGATGATGACGACTTCGCCGTCGCGGACGATGTAGTCCTTGTCGCGCGTGAACAGCGTGTGAGCGCGCAGGGCCTGGTTGATGTGGTGCACGACGGAGACGTTCTCGACGTCGTAGAGCGACTCGCCCTTGAGCTGGCCGGCATCGCGCAGCAGCGTCTCGATCTTCTCCATGCCGCCTTCGGTCAGCGTCACCGTGCGCTGCTTCTCGTCGACCTCGTAGTCGGTCTTGTCGAGCCTCGGCAGGAAGCCGTCGATGGTGTTGTAGAAGTCGGAGCGGTCGTCGAGCGGGCCGGAGATGATCAGCGGCGTGCGCGCTTCGTCGATCAGAATGGAGTCGACCTCGTCGACGATGGCGAAGAAGTGCGGCCGCTGGACCATGTCCTCGAGCCGGTACTTCATGTTGTCGCGGAGATAGTCGAAGCCGTATTCGTTGTTGGTGCCGTAGGTGATGTCGCAGGCATAGGCCGCCTTGCGCTCGGCATCGTCGAGACCGTGCACGATCACGCCGGTGGTCATGCCGAGGAAGCCGTAGATCTGGCCCATCCAGCCGGAGTCGCGGCGGGCGAGGTAGTCGTTGACCGTGACGACGTGGACGCCTTTGCCGGCGAGCGCGTTCAGATACACCGCAAGCGTCGCGACCAGCGTCTTGCCTTCGCCGGTCTTCATCTCGGCGATGTCGCCCTCGTGCAGCACCATGCCGCCGATCAGCTGGACGTCGAAATGGCGCTGGCCGAGCGTGCGCTTGGCGGCCTCGCGCACGGTGGCGAAGGCCGGGACGAGGAGATCGTCCAGCGTCTTGCCGTTCGCGAGCTGCTGCTTGAATTCCGCGGTGCGGGCCTTGAGCGCCTCGTCGGAGAGCTTCGAGACCTCGGGCTCCAGCGCATTGATCGCGTTGACGCGGGACTGATATCCCTTCACCCGCCGGTCGTTGGCGGAGCCGAAAAACTTGCGGGCGAGCGCGCCGATCATGCCAGGTTCCTGTGTTCGCGATTCAACCGCGTTGGGCCTAAGAAGTTGTCACCCGCCCGCCTATCAACTCACCGTGACGCTTCGCGGCGTCAGAGCCCGGACTGCGGGGGACATCCGCCATATGGGTGGGAATTGGGCAAGTCTGGGTTCAACGGCCAAAAACGCAGCAAAATAAACGCCATCGCCATGGTCGCGACCGCGCAGAGATATGGCCCGGTCGGGGCCTTGTCAACGGCGGGCGCAGTGCGGCTAATTCATCATTTTGACAGACTTTTCGCGTTGCCAAGCCCCCCTGATTGGGCGAGTGTCCGCCCCGCTCGAGCAGCCCCCTGCTTCAACATAAGGATTTTCCATGACCACCTCGTTCCCGGCAACCCAGCGCTTCCGCTCCGCGTCCGCCCTGGCTGGCAGCCTCGCTCTGGCGCTGTCCCTGGCGTTTGCGGGCCCGCTCCGGGCCGCCGATGATCCGGTGCTGGCGAAGGTCAATGGCGCGGAAATCAAGAAGAGCGACGTCACCATGGCCGAGGAGGAACTCGGGCCGAGCCTCGCCCAGATGGACCCAGCGACCAAGGACGAGAACGTCCTGTCGTTCCTGATCGACATGAAGATCGTCAGCAAGGCTGCCGAAGACAGGAAAATCGCCGACGGCGAGGAGTTCAAGAAGCGCCTGGCCTTCGCCCGCAACCGGCTTCTGATGGACAGCCTGCTCGCCAGCGAGGGCAAGGCCGCCACCACGCCGGACGCCATGAAGAAGGTCTATGAGGAGGCCGCCAAGCAGATCACCGGCGAGCAGGAGGTGCGCGCCCGCCACATCCTGGTCGAAACCGAGGACGAGGCCAAGGCGGTGAAGGCCGAGCTCGGGAAGGGGGCCGATTTCGCCGAGCTCGCCAAGAAGAAGTCCAAGGACCCCGGCTCCGCCGATGGCGGCGACCTCGGCTTCTTCACCAAGGAGCAGATGGTGCCGGAATTCTCGGCCGTGGCCTTCTCGCTGGAGCCCGGCAAGATCTCCGACCCCGTGAAGTCGCAGTTCGGCTGGCACATCATCAAGGTCGAGGAAAAGCGCAACCGCAAGGCGCCCGATTTCGAGCAGGTCAAGGCCCAGATCGAGCAGTACGTGACCCGCAAGGCCCAGGCCGAGTATGTCGCCAAGCTGCGTACCGAAGCCAAGGTCGAGCGGCTGGACCAGCCGGCGCCGGATGCGTCGAAGGACGCCAAGCCGGAGGCGAAGCCGTCCGACAGCAAGATGGCGCCGCCGGCGAAGAAGTAAGAATTCGCTGTCACTTCGCGGACGCCAAGTATATCTAACGTCGCAATGGCCGGGGCTCCCCCGGCCATCTGCATGTCCAGACCCTACCAAGGCGCCCGCGATGTCCTCCTCCGTCTCTCCGCTCGCCCCCAAAACCGTCCCTGATATGCCCGTGATCGCGGGCATCCGTCTGGCGACGGCTGAAGCCGGCATCCGCTACAAGAACCGTACCGACGTGCTGCTCGCGGTGATGGACAAGGGCACTGCCGTCGCCGGCGTCTTCACCAGGTCGAAGTGTCCCTCGGCCCCGGTGGAATGGTGCCGCGCCAAGCTGAAGGGCGGCAAGGCGCGCGCGCTGGTGGTCAATTCCGGCAATGCCAACGCCTTCACCGGCAAGACCGGCCGCGCCTCCACCGCGCTGACGGCGAAGATCGCGGCCAAGGCGGTCGGCTGCAGCGAGAGCGAGATCTTCCTGGCCTCGACCGGGGTGATCGGCGAGCCGCTGGATGCCACCAAGTTCGACGGCGTGCTCGGCCGCCTCGCCGAAGCCGCCGAGCCCGGCGATTACCTCGCCGCGGCCAAGGCGATCATGACCACCGACACCTTCCCGAAAGTGGCGACCGCGACAGTCAAGCTCGGTAAGGCCAAGGTCACCATCAACGGCATGGCCAAGGGCGCCGGCATGATCGCGCCCGACATGGCGACGATGCTGTCCTTCATCTTCACTGACGCGCCGATCGCGCCCGCCGCGCTGCAGGCGCTGCTCAAGAGCGGCGTCGAGGACACGTTCAACGCCGTGACCATCGACGGCGACACCTCGACCTCCGACACGCTGCTGGCGTTTGCGACCGGCGCCGCCGCCGAGCACGGCGCGCCGAAGATCAGCCGCGCCAGCGACCCGTGCCTGAAGGCCTTCGTCAAGGCGTTCAACCAGGTGCTCGCCAATCTCGCCGAGCAGGTCGCCCGCGACGGCGAAGGCGCGCGCAAGCTGGTCGAGATCACCGTCGAGGGCGCCAAGACCAAGGCCTCCGCCCGCAAGATCGCGATGTCGATCGCGAACTCACCGCTGGTGAAGACCGCGATCGCGGGCGAAGACGCAAATTGGGGCCGCGTGGTGATGGCAGTCGGCAAGGCCGGCGAGCCGGCCGATCGCGACAAGCTGTCGATCTCGTTCAACGGCATCCGCGTCGCCAAGCGCGGCGCGCGCGATCCCGATTATGACGAAGCGCAGGTGTCGGAAGCGATGAAGGCGCCGGAGATCGCGATTCTGGTCTCGCTCGGCCTCGGCAAAGGCCGCGACCGCGTCATGACCTGCGACCTCACCAAGGAATATGTGGCGATCAACGGGGACTACAGGTCGTAGGCCTTCTCCCTCTCTCCGTTCTTACGGGGAGAGGTGAGCGCCCTCATCCGGAGATCCGCGCGTCCGCGACCGCCTTCTTGAACAGCGCGTTCATGGCGTCCGCGATGCCTTGCGTCGGGCTGACCTCGAAATACAGGCCCGGCGAAGCGCAGCTCTGCATGTTCTGTGCGATCTGGCTGTTCGGCGACGGGCCATAGGGGCCGGCATTGAATGGATCGATCCACTTCATGTACCAGGGGTTGGTCGGCAGCGCGAGATACGTCGTGTACAACACCGCGACCTTGACGCCGCGATCCTTCATCGTCTTGCAAAGCGCAGGGTTGAGCGGCGACTGGCACCGCGTGCTGCCCGAGAGCGGTTTCAGGCATCCGGTGTTGCTCTCATCGGCCACGCCGTCGGACACGAAGAACAGATACTTGAGCGGACTGGCCGACGTGCCGCTTCCGGGGGAGCTGATCTCGCCGTTGATCGCGGGAAAGACCGCGGTGAATGGGGTATCTTGATCGTGATTCTCGTTCTGGCCGTTCACCGACATCAAGTCGATCTTGCCGGCCGCCGCCTTGGCGCTGGAGAGAGAGGCCGACAACGAAAACAGACTGCGCAGGCCGAGCGAACTTGCAGAGCCGCCGAAATCATAGATCGCCATTCTGAACTGGTTTGAATAGGTCTCGGTGGCGTTTGCCGTATCCATCAAGGACTCGGTGGCGCTCCGAAGCACGTCGATCCGGGTGGTCACGCCAAGCTTCTTGGCAAGGTCGTAATAGTTGTTCTTGTCCTTGAGATCGTGGCAGGCGAAAGCGCACTTGTCCGACGTGTTGTTGACCATCTTCTGCACGTCGGCCGGGGTCGCACCGACGCCCATCGACGGCGAATTGTCCAGCAGCAGGTAGAAATCGATATAGAGCGGCATGCTGGCCGTCGCCTTCGACGTGCCGCTCAACGTCAGCACCGACTTGCCGATCACGCCGAGGAACATGGTGTTCAAAGTTGCGGTGAACGAAACCGTCGCGGTGACGGTCGAGCCGGACTTGACCACGGTCGGCGTGAGGCCGGTCAGCGTGTAGCCGGACTGACTGGCGCGATTGGCATTAAAAATGTTCGTGGCGTCCGTGATGCCGACCGAAATCGAGCCGTCCGCAGTCATGTTGCCGGCGGCCTTGAAGGCGGGCGAAGCCTTGGCGATCGAACCGACACTGGCGGCATCCGCCGCGGCCTGAAGCTTGGACCGGATCATCGTCGCGCGCGAATAGTCGATGGCGCAGCCGACCGCACTGATCAGGGGAACGCAGGCGAGCGCGAAAATCACCGCGATATTGCCGCTCCGGTCGTGGACGAACCGGCGGACGAGAACCGAAGGCGCAGCGCGCATGAGGTGGCCTGGAGTGGTTTAAAGAGTTCCCACTCTAGGAACTGCGGATTAAATATGACTTATGGTGACCTTGGAAACGTAGACTGCAACGAGGTTAACAAACCGTTGCAAACGATCTCAGCGAGCGACAGACGCGCATGGCCGATCTCAAACTGACACTGGTGGTGGCCTGCGCGCTCGTCGACGCCGACAAACGCGTCCTGATCGCGCAGCGCCCGGAAGGAAAGGCCCTGGCCGGCCTGTGGGAATTCCCCGGCGGCAAGCTCGAGCCGGGCGAGCGGCCGGAGCAGAGCCTGATCCGGGAGCTTCATGAGGAGCTCGGCATCAACGTCGCCGAGCCGTGCCTCGCGCCGCTGACCTTCGCCAGCTACGGTTACGAGACCTTCCATCTGCTGATGCCGCTCTATATCTGCCGGCGCTGGGAGGGGTTGGTCACCGCACGCGAGGGCCAGAACCTTGCCTGGGTCCGCGCCAACAAGCTGCGCGATTACCCGATGCCGCCCGCGGACATTCCGCTGATCCCGCATCTGATCGATTTGTTGATGTGAGGTCGAAGGGTGCCGCTCTCTGGCGTCATGCCCGGGCTTGTCCCGGGCATCCACGGCCTTCGTGCCAGCCTGAAAGACGTGGATGGCCGGGACAAGCCCGGCCATGACGGAAGAGAAAGATCACTCCTTCCCCGCCTTCTTCACCGCCTCCGCCAGGCTCGCTTTCGCCGACCCCGGCTTCAGCGGCTGCTGCTGGCTCGCATGCGGAGCCCAGCCCGAGAGCCAGACGATGTCGAAGGTCGCGCGGATGCGGCCGTCGGCATCGGCAAAACGCTCGGCGTAGATCTCGGCCATGCGCAGCAGCGTCGCGCGGCGCGTCGGTGTCCGCCGCCGCTCGATCAGCACGTTGGCCGCACCCATGCGGCGGAGATCCTGCATCAAGGCGAACGCATTGGCATAGCGCACCACGACACGGTCGACGTCGGTCACCGGCAGCGCAAAGCCCGCCCGCTGCAATAGCGCACCGATGTCGCGAAGGTCAGCGAACGGCGCCACGCGCGGCGACACACCGCCCTCGCATTCGGCTTCCGCCGCGGCAAAGGCCTGCCGCAGCTCGGTGAGGCTGTCGCCGCCGATCATGGCAGCAAGCAGCAGCCCGTCCGGCTTGAGTGCCCGGCGGATTTGCGCGAGCACACCCGGCAGGTCGTTGACGTATTGCAGCGCCAGCGCCGAGACGACGAGATCGAGGCTCTCAGGCGCGAGGGGCAACTTCTCCGCGCCGGCCGCGTCGAGCGCGATGTGTTCGATGGAGGGAAGCCGCGTGCGCAACGCCGCCAGTCCCGCGCCGGGCGTCCAGAGGTCGGCGGGAGCTTGAAACTCCCGCATCACCGCTGCCAAGCGGTCGGACATGTCCTCGGCGACCCGCTCGAGCAGGAATGTGACCGCGCCTTGGGCCTGGGCGCGCTGCTGCCGCCTCTGCAGCAAGGCACGATCAAACAAGGCGGGCGGGATTTGAGCGGTCCGGACCATGCCGCTGGTTACGCCGATCTCCACAGTTCTGGCAATCCGCTGCGTGCAGCGTTAGCCTCCCCACATGGAAGCCGACGCTCCCCCCATCCGTTCCATCGCCGCACCGCTGCGGAGCGCGTGGACGGCCGGCCGCCACGTGCTGGCGCGGGCGGCGCGGCTCGCGCTCGACATCGCCCTGCCGACACAGTGCGTATCGTGCCGGGAGCCGGTCGATGGCGAGGGCGTTTGCGCTTCCTGCTGGGCGCGGCTGTCGTTCATCGAGCGGCCCTATTGCCCGCGGCTCGGCATTCCCTTCGTTTACGACCCCGGCCCCGAGATGCTGTCGATGGAGGCGATCGCGAGCCCGCCGACCTACCAGCGCGCCCGCGCGGCGGTACGCTACGACGACGTCGCGCGCACGCTGGTGCATGCGCTGAAATATCAGGACCGTACCGATCTGGCACCGGCCATGGGCCGTTGGATGGCGCGCGCGGGCCGCGAGTTGCTGACCGGCGCCGACATGCTGGTGCCCGTGCCCCTGCATTGGCGGCGGGCCTGGCGGCGCCGTTACAACCAGTCGGGCGCGCTCGCGCGTGTCATCGAGCGGCAGAGCGGGATCAAGGTGCGGGGCGACGTGCTGCGGCGGGTGCGCGCCACCGAGCAGCAGATCGGCCTGTCGCGGGCCCAGCGCGCCACCAATGTGCAGGGCGCATTTCAGGTATCTCCCGACCGTCAGGCCGAGATCCAGGGCCGCCGCGTTGTCCTGATCGACGATGTCCTGACGTCAGGGGCTACGCTCGACACCTGCGCGCGGGCCCTGCTCCGCGCCAAGGCGGCCCAGGTCGACGTGCTGGTCTTTGCCCGGGTTGTCGAGAGCGGGCCCCGTCCCATATAATTCAATGAATTCATGACATGAGAGCGCCAGACGAATGACTGCTGCTGTCGAGATCTACACCCGGCCGGGCTGCGGCTATTGTTCCGCCGCCAAGTCACTGCTGACCCGCAAGAAGGCGACCTTCACCGAATTCGACGTCGCCAAGAACCCGTCCTGGCGCCAGGAAATGTACGGCCGCGCCGGCCAGGGCTCGACCTTCCCGCAGATCTGGATCGGCGGCACCCATGTCGGCGGCTGTGACGACCTCTATGCGCTCGATCGCGAAGGCAAGCTCGATGGCATGCTCGAAAGCGTGAAGGCGGTATCATGAGCGAGAACCGCACGTTCACGGCCGCCATGGTGCAGATGCGCACCGGCCTGATGCCCGGGCCGAGCCTCGAGCAGGCTACGAAGCTGATCCGGCAGGCTGCGGCCGATGGCGCCGATTACGTGCAGACACCCGAAGTCAGCAACATGATGCAGCTGAACCGCAAGGCGCTGTTCGAGCACCTCCAGAGCGAAGAGGACGACGCCTCGCTGAAGGCCTACCGGGCGCTCGCGGCGGAGCTGAAGATCCACCTCCATGTCGGCTCGCTGGCGCTGCGCTTCTCGCCGGAGAAGGCGGTCAACCGCTCCTTCCTGATCGGGCCCGAGGGCAATGTGCTCGCGAGCTACGACAAGATCCACATGTTCGACATCGAGCTGCCGGACGGCGAGAGCTATCGCGAATCCGCCAATTACCAGCCGGGCGAGACCGCCGTGATCTCGGATCTGCCCTGGGGCCGCATCGGCTTGACGATCTGCTACGATCTGCGCTTCCCGGCGCTGTACCGTGCGCTCGCAGAAAGCGGCGCCTATTTCATCACCGTGCCGTCCGCCTTCACCCGCAAGACCGGTGAAGCGCATTGGCACGTGCTGCTGCGAGCCCGTGCGATCGAGACCGGCTGCTTCGTCTTCGCCGCGGCGCAGGCCGGCACCCACGAGAACAAGCGCGAGACCTACGGGCATTCGCTGATCGTCGATCCTTGGGGCGAGATCCTCGCCGAAGGCGATGTCGAGCCGGGCATCATCATGGCCAGGATCGACCCGGCCAAGGTCGAGACCGCGCGCCGGGCGATTCCCTCGCTCCAGCACGGCCGCCGCTTCGGCGTCTCCGATCCCAAGGCCGGGCCGGACCATTTGCACCTCGTGCGGGGCTCGGCATGATCCGCTACGCGCTCCACTGCGACCGCAATCACGCCTTCGAAAGTTGGTTCCAGAGCTCGTCGGCCTATGATTCGCAGGTGAAGCGCAAGCTCGTGACCTGCCCGATCTGCGGCTCAGCCAAGGTCGACAAGGCGATCATGGCGCCGCGCATCGTCGGCAAGAAGGGGCGCGGCCGCGCCACGCCGCCGCCGGAGCCCGTGGCCGCGACCACACCCGAGGCTGCGCCGTCAGGGCCGACCTCGCTGCTGATGGCGCAGGAGCGCGAGCTGCGCGCCAAGCTGAAAGAGCTGCGCGACCACATCGTCAAGAACGCCGACAATGTCGGTGAGCGCTTCGCCAACGAAGCCCGCGCCATGCATTACGGCGACAAGGAGCACCGCCCAATCTATGGCGAAGCCTCGCCCGAAGAGGCGAAGTCGCTGATCGACGAAGGCATCGAGGTCTCACCGCTGCCGACGCTGCCGGAAGACCGGAATTAAGCTCCCACCAGCACAGCGACGCCCAGGACAATCAGCGCAATGCCTGCAAGCTCGCGCGGCGCGATCGGCTGCTTGAACGAGTAATACGCCACGGCTTGCGCGAACAGCACCTCGATCAGCGCGAGTGTGCGGACGTTGGCGGCCGCCGTCAGTGCAAAGGCGAGGAACCAGAATTGCGAAGCGAAGGCGCCGATGAAGCCGGCGAGCATCGACGGTCGCCATAACCTGAGGATTCCTCGGAGCACGTCCGGCGCGCGCCAGAGCAGGTAGATCGTCAGCACCAGCGTCTGCACGAACAGGCCGAGCGCCAGCGTAATTGACGCCGCGGTCACGAAGGACACGTCGGGCACATTGATGATGGCGCCGCGAAAGCCGACCGCTGACAGCGCGAAGGCCGCCGCGGCAACGAGGCCGGTGATGGTCGGCTTCAGCTCGGCAAAGCTCTTGTCGCCGCCGGGGCGGAGCGCGGTGATGACGACGCCGACGGTGGCGATCATGATCGCGAGCACCTTCAGCCAGGTCAGGTGATCGCCGAGGAAGACGAAGCCGAATATCGCGGTCTGGATCGCCTCGGTCTTCAGGTAGGCCGTCGTCACGACAAACGAGCGGTCGTTCATCGCGAGCAGCATCAGCCCGGTGGCGACGATCTGGCTGAGCGCGCCCAACAGCAGCCATGGCCAGAACACGGCTGGCGGCGGGCTCAGATGATCGCCGGTCGCGAGCAGCACCAGCCCCAGGAACAGCAGCGAGAACGGAAAGCCGAACAGGAAGCGGATATTGGTCGCGCCCCAGGTCCCCAGCGGCTTCGTCAACGACTGCTGCATCGCATTGCGCGCGACCTGCCCGAGCGCGGCAACGATGGTGAAGGGAATCCAGAGGCTGGCGATGGTGAACATGGGGTGGCGGGCGCGAGGATCCGGGCCAACGTGCCGCTAGCGGTGGAGCAGGTCAATCACACGGATGTCATGGGTGCGATGCTCTCGCACAAACTCGGTGCCTGCGAACGCAGGGACGACGGTTGTGATGTAGCGTCTGCCTAAACCTGCGGCTTGGCCGTCGCGCCGCCATACCGTCGGCGATAGATCCACATCCCCACGCCCAGCACGATCGCAACCCCTGCAACGGTCAGCATCCAGATGTGCTTGCCGACATGCGCATGATGATGCAGCCCGGCATATTCATGCAGGGCCGACACGGCCAAGACGCCCGGCAGCACATGGGCGGGCGCCCAGGCCAGGATCGCCGGGATGTTCACGGCATAGAATTTCGTGGGCGCCATGCCCAGCGCGCCGGCGGTCACGGGCACGAAGGCGCGGATCGGCGGCACGAAGCGGGCGAAGAACACGGCCCAGGTGCCGAAGCGGTTGAAGAAGTTTTCGCTCTCCGCGACCACGCGTGGATAATTGGTCAGCGGCCAGGTGTTGAGGATCTCGCGCTGCCGCCTGTGCCCGATCCAATAGGCCGCCCCGTCGCCGAGTACGGCACCAGTTGCGGCCGCCAAGAGCACCCATGGCAGCTGCAATTCGCCGCCGGGGATCAGGGCGCTCAGCGCCAGGATGATGGTCGAGCCGGGGATCACCGATCCCACCACCGGAACGGCTTCGAGCAGCGCCGCCAGGAACAGGGTCAGATAGGCCAGCCACGCATGGGCGGAAACGAAGGCGATGAGGGGATCGAGGAAGGACGTCACGTCGTCTCTTGAAGGGCTGGAGCATGAGGACTTCGGACCCTACATAAGTAACTGCATACGGCCAAAGTACCATTCGCACGGATTGGGGCCGACCCGCCCGAATTTCGGCGTGATTCGCAAGGCAGCCCTCCAAAAACTGCGTTCCTTGCCTATCTAAATGAAAAGACAACGGAACTTTGATTGGTGGGCGGGCTTCTGCCGGCTCGTTGTCTCTGATAGGTTGATTTTCAGCACCCAGCCGCAGCCAACGTGCGAATAACCGGTTTCGGGACCGCCCGGGACCTCGGAGGATTGATGACGACCGCCGCCCTGTCCAAAGTTGAGGAAGTTTCCGGCCTGCCCGACATGAAGGTGTCGGTGCGCCAGGTGTTCGGGATCGACAGTGATCTCGAAGTCCCGGCCTATTCCGAAGTCGATCCTCATGTGCCCGAAGTGGATTCCGATTACCGCTTCGACCGCGCCACCACGCTGGCCATTCTCGCGGGCTTTGCCAGGAACCGCCGCGTGATGGTGACCGGCTATCACGGCACCGGCAAATCCACCCATATCGAGCAGGTCGCGGCACGTCTGAACTGGCCCTGCGTGCGCGTCAACCTCGACAGCCACATCAGCCGTATCGACCTCGTCGGCAAGGACTCGATCGTGGTCCGCGACGGCAAGCAGGTCACCGAATTCCGCGACGGCATCCTGCCCTGGGCGCTGCAGAACAACGTCGCGCTGGTGTTCGACGAATACGACGCCGGCCGCCCGGACGTCATGTTCGTGATCCAGCGCGTGCTGGAGGTTTCGGGCCGCCTGACGCTCTTGGACCAGAACAAGGTGATCAAGCCGCATCCGGCGTTCCGGCTGTTCGCCACCGCCAACACCGTCGGCCTCGGCGACACCTCGGGCCTCTATCACGGCACCCAGCAGATCAACCAGGGCCAGATGGACCGCTGGTCGATCGTCACCACGCTGAACTATCTCAGCCACGACGAGGAAGTCGAGATCGTGCTGGCCAAGGCCAAGCACTATCGCACCCAGGAGGGCCGCGACATCGTCAACAAAATGGTGCGCCTCGCCGACCTCACCCGCAACGCCTTCGCCAATGGCGATCTGTCGACGGTGATGAGCCCGCGCACGGTGATCACCTGGGCGGAAAACTCCGACATCTTCGGCGATATCGGCTTCGCCTTCCGCGTCACCTTCCTCAACAAATGCGACGAGCTCGAACGGCCCCTGGTCGCCGAGTTCTACCAGCGCTGCTTCAATGCCGAGCTGCCGGAATCGGCAATCAACGTCGCGCTGAGCTGATCTCTCACGGTGTGTCGTCCCGGCGAAGGCCGGGACCCATACCGCGTGATGTCTCGATTGAAGCGACGCTGATAGTTTCCTGACACAAGAGCGGCCGGTGGTTATGGTCCCGGCCTTCGCCGGGACGACAGATAGGGTCAGATGACCACCTCCAACTCCAAATTCCGCAGCAACAAGGAAGCACCGACCGAGCCGTTCAAGCGCTCGGTCGCCTCCTGTCTGAAGGCGATCGCAAAGGCGCCCGAGCTCGACGTCTCCTTCGCGGCCGAGCGCCCGGGACTTGCGCCCGGCAAGGCGCGGCTGCCCGAGCCCGCGCGCAAGATGACGAAGCGTGACGCCGCGATCGTGCGCGGCCATGCCGATTCCATCGCGCTCAAGATCGCCTGTCACGATCCCAAGGTTCACCGCAAGCTGATGCCCGGCAATCCGCAGGCGCGCGGCGTGTTCGAGGCGGTGGAGCAGGCCCGCGTCGAGGCGATCGGCGCGCGCCGCATGGCGGGCGTTGCCAAGAACCTCACCGCGATGCTCGACGACCATTTCCACCGCGGCAAGTTCGACGAGATCACCGACCGCGCCGACGCGCCGCTGGCGGACGCGCTGGCGATGCTGGTGCGCGAGCGCCTCACCGGCATGGCGCCGCCGACGGCGGCCAAGAAGATGGTCGATCTCTGGCGACCGATCCTCGAAGACAAGATCGGCAAGCGGCTCGATCGGCTCGACGGCGTGCTCGAGGATCAGACCAAGTTCGGCGATGCCGTGCATGACCTGCTGTCGGCACTCGAGCTCGGCGACGAGCGCAACGCCGACAGCGAAGACAATGACGAGAACGAGGAGAACCAGGACGGCGACAACGACCAGTCCGGCGCCGAAGGCTCGCCCGATTCCGACGCCGCGCAGGAAATGAGCGCCGACCAGGCGCAGGCAACCAGCGAGGAGATGAGCGAGAGCGCGATGGAAAGCGCGCAGGCCTCCACCTCCGACACCTTCGACGATGGCGAGCTCGGTGATGACGAGACGCCGGGCGAGGCGACGCGCCCGAACCAGCACGGCAGGAACGAGCCGCGTGGGCCGGAATATCACGCCTTCGCGCCCAAGTTCGATGAGGTCATCGCCGCCGAGGATCTCTGCGACCATGACGAGCTGGAGCGGCTGCGCGCCTATCTCGACAAGCAGCTCGCACATCTGCAGGGCATCGTCGCCCGTCTCGCCAACCGGCTGCAGCGCCGCCTGATGGCGCAGCAGAATCGCGCCTGGGAGTTCGATCTCGAGGAGGGCATCCTCGACCCTGCGCGGCTGTCGCGCGTCGTCACCGATCCCTATCACCCGCTGTCCTTCATGCACGAGAAGGAGGCGACGTTCCGCGACACCGTAGTGACGCTGCTGCTCGACAATTCCGGCTCCATGCGCGGCCGCCCGATCACGGTCGCCGCGACCTGTGCCGACATCCTCGCGCGCACGCTGGAGCGTTGCGGCGTCAAGGTCGAGATTCTCGGCTTCACCACGCGGGCCTGGAAGGGCGGGCAATCGCGCGAGGCATGGCTTGCCGCCGGCAAGCCGGCCAATCCCGGCCGCCTCAACGATCTCCGCCACATCATCTACAAGTCCGCGGACGCCCCGTGGCGTCGTGCGCGGAAAAACCTGGGCCTGATGATGCGCGAGGGCCTCTTGAAGGAGAACATCGACGGCGAGGCGCTGGACTGGGCGCACAAGCGCCTGCTCGGCCGGCCCGAGCAGCGCAAGATCCTGATGATGATCTCGGACGGCGCGCCGGTCGACGATTCCACGTTGTCGGTCAATCCGGGCAATTATCTCGAGCGGCATCTGCGCCACATCATCGAGGAGATCGAGACCCGCTCGCCGGTCGAGCTGATCGCGATCGGCATCGGCCATGACGTGACGCGCTATTATCGCCGCGCGGTGACCATCGTGGACGCGGAAGAACTCGGCGGCGCGATCACCGAAAAGCTTGCCGAGCTCTTCAGCGAGACCAACACGGCGCCAACGCAAGCGGCCGGTCGCCCGCGACGCAAATTGCATTCGTGAGCACGCATCCATCCCGCCGCAGCTTCGTCAGCCTCGCGGCGGCGGGATTTTCCACTCTCGCGTTGCCGCGCTTGGCGCAGGCGCAGCTGCAGCCCAAGACCGAGCCGCCGCCGCGCGCCCTCCAGCTCGAGCATGCCGTCACCGCGCCGGTCAGCGTCGAGGTCAACGCGCGTAGCATTGCCAATTTCGAGCCGCGCGACCGCTCGCGCACGCGCTTCGGCTCGCTGGATTTTCGCAGCGGCCTGGTGCTGACCTCGCCCTATCGCGGCTTCGGCGGGCTGTCGGGCCTCCGCTTCCTCGACGGCAAGGGCGAGCGCTTTCTCGCGATCTCCGATCAGGGCGGCTGGTTCACCGGCAGCATCCGCTATTCCGGCCGCGAGATGATTGGGCTCGCCGACGTCGAGGCCGCGCCGGTGCTGGGCGCCGACGGGCGGCCGATCACCGAGAAGCGGCTCTGGTACGATACCGAGTCGCTCGCGCGCGACGGCAACCTCGTCTATGTCGGGCTCGAACGCGTCAACCAGATCCTGCGCTATGATTTCGCCAAGGGTGCTACCGGCGCCCGCGGCGAAGTGATCGCCGTCCCGCCGGCCTTGCGCAAGCTGCCCTACAACAAGGGGCTGGAGGCGATGGTCGTCGTGCCCAAAGCGCAGGGACCGGGCAAGAGCCAGGCCCAGCCGCTCGCGGGCACGCTGATCGCCTTTTCCGAGCGCGGGCTCGATGCCGACGGCAACCTCCTCGCTTTCCTGATCGGCGGCTCGACGCCCGGCCAATTCAGCGTGCGGCGCTCGGAGAATTTCGACATCAGCGACGCGGTGCTGCTGCCCTCGGGCGATCTGCTCATCCTCGAACGTAAATTTTCCTGGTTCACCGGCGTCAACATCCGCATCCGCGCGATCCCGCTGAAGGGAATCGCGCCGGGCGCCGTCGTCGACGGCCTGACGCTGTTCGCCGCCGATCTCGGCCACGAGATCGACAACATGGAAGGCATCGACGCCCACGTCACCGCCGACGGCGAGACGGTGCTGACCCTGATCTCCGACGACAATTTCTCGATGCTGCAGCGAACCCTGCTGCTGCAATTCACGCTGGCGGAGTAGAGATCGCGCCGGAACGGTTCTTGCAGCGATCGCGAGAGTCGACCGGAGATTTCGATGACCAGGTTCCTTCGCGTGTTTTGTCTATATGCGTCCTTCTGGATCGCCGCTGCAACACAAGTCCAGGCACAAGACTGGCCGGCGCGACTGATCAAGGCGACCATTCCGTTCGGTCCGGGCAGCGCGGCGGACGTGGTGCCGCGGCTGGTGTTCGAGCATCTCTCCGCCGAACTCGGTCAGCCGATCGTGATCGAAAACCGCGCCGGCGGCGGCGGTGTGGTCGGTTCGGCGGCGGTGGCGAAGTCCGATCCCGATGGTTACAGCCTGCTCGCCCAGTCGTCGGCGCTGACCATTGCGCCCCTGATGTTCCCGAATGCGAGCTTCGACCCCAGCCGCGATCTCGCCTCGGTGTTCATGATCGGATCCGGTGCCAATGTGATGATCGTGCCGAAGGAGCGCCCTTGGAGAACCATCCAGGACTTCATCGCCGCTGCCAAGGCAAAGCCCGGTTCGATCTCGTTCGGCTCGGTCGGCATCGGCAGCGCCGTGCACATCTCGAGCGAGAAGTTCCGCTACGCCGCCGGCATCGAGGCTATTCATGTGCCGTATCGCGCCGGCCCGGAAGTGATCGCCGACATTCTCGGTGGGCGCATCGATCTGTATTTCTGCCCGCTGGCGACCGCGCTGCCGCTGATCCGCGAGGGCCAAGTGCGCGCGCTGGTGGTCTCGACATCGAAGCGCGTTGCCGAGCTGCCCGATGTGCCGACGCCGGCCGAGATCGGCTTGAAGGACGCCGACAGCGAGATCTGGTTCGGCGTGTTCGTGCCGGCGAAGACCCCGCGCGAGGTCGTCGACAAGCTGCACGCGGCCGCCGAGAAAGTCCTGGCCACGTCGGCGACGCAGGTGAGCCTGACAAAGCTCGGGCTCGAACCGAGGCCGATGAAGCCCGCCGAGATGGACGACCTCGTCAAGCGCGAGCTGGCGGCCAATCAGGAGCTGATCAAGGCCGCCGGCATCAAGCCGTAGGGGCGGGTTACGCCCGCATTCCTCCATCGTCCCGGACAAGCGAAGCGCGGATCCGGGACGACAATAGGGAGACATGTTCGCCGCGGCATCTCCAGCGCAATGCATGCCGCTGCTGGTCGCCATGCTGCCCGTGCGGCTGGCAATTCGCCGCCCACCCACTAAACTTCATGCAATCGCTTCCATTTCTCCAGCCCCGGACCCTCGCATGAGCGCCCTGTTTTCCCCGATCAAGCTGCGCGGCCTGACGTTGAAGAACCGCCTCGTGGTGTCGCCGATGTGCCAATATTCGGCCGATGACGGCGTCGCCACCGACTGGCACTTCACCCACATCAACAATCTCAGCCTGTCGGGCGCGGCGATGTTCTGCATCGAGGCGACGCATGTCGAGGCGATCGGCCGTATCACGCCGGGCTGCCTCGGGCTCTACAGCGACGCCTGCGAGGCCGCGCTGAAGCCGATCCTGCATTCGGTGCGCAAGCATTCCTCCACCGCGATCGCGATGCAACTCGCCCATGCCGGCCGCAAGGCCTCGAGCGCGCGCCCCTGGGACGGCGGCCAATTGATTCCGGAAGGGCAGGGCGGCTGGCAGACGGTCGGGCCGTCGGCGGTGCCGCACAAGGAGGGCGAGGCCGCCCCGCTGGCGCTGGATGCGGCAGGCCTGAAGCGCATCCGCGAGGCCTTCGTCCATTCGACCGAGCGCGCCGCGCGGCTCGGTATCGACGCCATCGAGGTCCATGGCGCGCATGGTTATCTCTTGCATCAATTCCTGTCGCCGATCTCCAACAAGCGCACCGACGAATATGGCGGTAGCCTCGCGAACCGCATGCGCTTTCCGCTGGAGGTGTTCGACGTGGTGCGCGCCGCGTTCCCCGCCGACAAGCCGGTCGGCATGCGGGTGTCGTCGACCGATTGGGTCGAGGGCGGCTGGGATCTGGCACAGACCATCGAATTCGCGAACGCGCTGAAGGCGCGCGGCGTCGACTGGATCGATGCATCGTCCGGCGGCGTCTCGCCGCTGCAGAAGATTCCGCTCGGCCCCGGCTATCAGGTGCAGTTTGCAGAGGCGATCAAGCGCGAAACCGGCCTGCCCACGATTGCCGTCGGCCTGATCACCGAGTCGAAGCACGCGGAGGAGATCGTCGCGTCGGGCAAGGCCGACATGGTCGCGCTCGCCCGCGGCCTGCTCTACGATCCGCGCTGGGGCTGGCACGCCGCCGCCGAGCTCGGCGGCGTGGTCGAGGCGCCGCCGCAATATTGGCGCTCGCAGCCGTCCACGCAAAAGGCGCTGTTCGGCAAGACCACGTTCGGGGCGAGGTGAGAGCGAGTGGGGTGCGCGCGCTGCCACCCCTCACGCATCCGTAAACCTCCTCACCTTCCATGCCCCCCAAAACTGGCCTAACCTCTCCATACTCAACGCCTCGCGGAGGCTGGCCATGCGCTTTCGTTTTCGTAAAACTGCCCATGTGTTCGAGCGCGTTGGCCTTGCCATGGCGGGGGCCGCGTGCGGATTGTTCGTCGGCGCCTATGTCGGCTCGGCGATCCCCACCCTCACCACGCAGGGCTTCCTGCTGCTGATGATGCTGCTCGGCGGCATCGGCTTCTATCTCGGCATCGACACGCCGCAGATGCCTTTCGACGATGCGCACAGCCAAATTGACGCCGCCGAGCTCATGAGCGCCGCCGGCACGCTCTCCGCCACGCTCACCGCCTTCGCCTCGGTCGCCGTGATCGTGCTCCGGCTCGATCCGCACATGGCCTGGACCTGGCTCGTCTTGGTCGGCTGGATGGCCGGCGTCACCATGCAGATCGTCGCCGGCGCCAAGGCCAGGCTGCGTAAGTAGCTCTCTTTGTCAGGATGGGCCCGCCTGAAGCGGGCGTCTCGAAGGACAGCCGCCGGGAAAAGCTCGCAATTCCGAGTGCCCGTCGTTCACGGCAGGGTTCGGCTTGCCGCAACTGCCTTGCCCGGCACCGTCTCTCTCTCTGTCAACCCGTCATCCGGTCAGGGCGCCGTTCGGAGCATTGCGCGCGCATTGGTCTTGAAGAGTTCATCTTTGCAACACATCTTGTGGCGCCCGCAGGTAGAGGCGTACCCTGCATCTTCTGCGGCTTTGATGCGAGGACCTGGGGATGAGCGGACCGGACGGAAGCAGGCAGTTGATCAAAAAGCACGATTTCGTTCAGGTCAGCGCAATTGCCGGGCTTCTCGCCGCCGCGTTCGCCCTGTCCGGCTGCGACAAGCCGGCATCGCAGGCTGCGGCTCCGCCGGCGCCGGCGGTGACGGTCGCCCAGCCGGTCAAGCGCACAGTCACCGATTGGGACGAGTTCACCGGCCGCTTCGAGGCGGTGGAGGAGGTCCAGGTGCGGCCGCGGGTCGGCGGCTTCGTCAACTCGGTCGAATTCCAGGACGGCGCCATCGTGCGTCAGGGTGACCTGCTCTACGTGATCGATCCGCGCCCGTTCGAGGCGGTGGCCACTCAGGCGGAGGGCCAGCTGTCAGACGCACGGGCGCGAGTGGAGCTCGCCAAGCGCGAGCTCGACCGTGGTCTCAGCCTCGTGCAGACCAGCGCGGTCTCCGAACAGGTCGTCGATCAGCGCCGCCAGGCCTTGCAGGCTGCGCACGCCGCCGAGATGCAGGCCGAGGGCGCGCTGAAGGCCGCCAAGCTCAACATCGAGTTCACGCATGTGGCAGCGCCCTTGACCGGCCGCGTCAGCCGCCATCTCGTCAGCCCCGGCAATCTCGTGCAGGGCAGCGACACCGGCACCTCGACGCTGCTGACTTCGATCGTCGCGCTCGATCCGATCTACATCTATTTCGACATGGATGAGGCGACGTTCATCAAATACAGCAAATTGTGGTTCGAAGGACGGCGGCCAAGTTCGCGCGATACCGCGAACCCGGTGCAAGTGACGCTGGCCGGCGAGACCAAGCCCTCGCGCGAGGGCACCGTCAATTTCCTCGACAATCGGCTGGACGTGTCGACCGGCACGCTGCGCAGCCGCGCGGTGGTGAAGAACACGGATCTTTCGATCCTGCCCGGCCAGTTCGGCCGCGTCCGCCTGATCGGCAGCGCGCCTTACGAGGCGCTGCTGATTCCGGACGCTGCGATCGCAACCGACCAGTCCCGCAAGATCGTGTTCGTGGTCAAGCCTGATGATACGGTCGAGGCACGCCCCGTCGTGCTCGGTCCGCTCGACGACGGCCTGCGCGTGATCCGTGAAGGGCTGAAGCCGGACGATCGCGTCATCGTCAACGGCATCCAGCGCGCCCGCGTCGGCGCCAAGGTCGCTCCCCAGACCGCGCAAGCGCCGGCCGGTGGCAAGTCATGAATCTTGGCCGCCTCTCCATCAACCAGCCCATTTTGGCGATGGTGCTGTCGATCGTGCTCCTGATCGTCGGTGCACTCGCCTACACCACGCTGCCGGTCTCCGAATATCCGCAAGTGGTGCCGCCGACCGTCGTCGTCACGACGCAATATCCCGGCGCCTCCGCCCAGACCGTGTCCGACACGGTCGCAGCTCCCATCGAGCAGGAGATCAACGGTGTCGAGGACATGCTGTATCTCTACAGCCAGGCGACCTCGAACGGCCAGCTCACCATCACCGTCACCTTCAAGCTCGGCACCGATCTCGACAAGGCCCAGGTGCTGGTGCAGAATCGCGTCGCCATCGCGCAGCCGCGCCTTCCAGAGGAAGTGCAGCGCAACGGCGTCACCACCCGCAAGAACTCGCCCGACATCCTAATGGTCGTGTTCATGCTGTCGC
This sequence comes from Bradyrhizobium sp. BRP19, assembly GCF_020194195.1. Taxonomy (NCBI): domain Bacteria; kingdom Pseudomonadati; phylum Pseudomonadota; class Alphaproteobacteria; order Hyphomicrobiales; family Nitrobacteraceae; genus Bradyrhizobium; species Bradyrhizobium sp. BRP19. The sequence continues at coordinate 45,727 of NZ_JADYVZ010000011.1, forward strand.
CGGACGACACGTTCGACCAGCTCTACATCTCCAATTATGCGCTGCTCCAGGTCCGCGACCAGCTCTTGCGCATCGACAGCGTCGGCGACATCCAGATCTTCGGCGCCCGCGACTATTCGATGCGGCTGTGGCTCGATCCTGACAGAATCGCCAATCTCGGCCTGACCTCGGCCGAGGTGCTCGCGGCCATCCGCGCCCAGAACGTGCAGATCGCCGGCGGCCAGATCGCCGAGCCGCCGATCACCGATCGGGCCTTCCAGCCCAATCTCACCTTCACCGGACGTTTGAAGGACCAGAAGCAGTTCGAGGATATCCTGATCAAGGCCGGCCCTGACGGCCGCACGGTGCGGCTGCGCGACGTCGCCCGCATCGAGCTCGGGGCGCTGGCCTACAGCACCAACAGCTTCCTGCTGCGCAAGTCGGCGGTCGCGATGCTGGTGACGCAGCGGCCGGGCTCGAACGCGCTCGCGACCGCAAAGAACATCTCCGACACCATGACGAGGCTCAAGGAGAGCTTTCCCAGGGGGCTCGACTTCAATATCGGCTACAACCCGACCGAGTTCATCGCCCAGTCGGTCCACGAGCTGATCAAGACCATTTACGAGGCCATGCTGCTCGTGGTCGTCGTCGTGCTGGTGTTCCTGCAGGGATGGCGGCCCGCGATCATTCCGATCATCGCGATTCCGGTCTCGCTGGTCGGCACGTTCGCGGTGATGGCGGCGCTCGGCTTCTCCATCAACAATCTCACCCTGTTCGGGCTCGTCCTCGCGGTCGGCATCGTGGTCGACGACGCCATCGTCGTGGTCGAGAATGTCGAACGCCATCTCGAACACGGCCTCAGTCGTCGCGATGCCGCGCTGAAGACGATGGAGGAGGTCGGCGGCGCACTGGTCTCGATCGCCCTGGTGCTATGCGCGGTGTTCGTCCCGACCGCGTTCCTCGGCGGCATCTCCGGGCAGTTCTTCCAGCAATTCGCCGTCACCATCGCCGTTGCGACGGCGATCTCCTGCTTCTGCTCGCTGACGCTCTCGCCCGCGCTAGCCTCGCAGATCCTCACACCACACGAAGAAAAGCGGCCGCCGGCCGCCTGGAACATCATCGCGCGCGGCTGGAATGCGTTCACCGGCGTGTTCAATCGCGTGTTCGACCGGCTGGCGCATGGCTATGCCGGCCTCGCCAATTTCGCGATTCGCCATTCGGTGGTGATGCTGCTGATCTACGTCGTGCTGATCGGCGGCGCCGGCTGGCTGATCGTGACCACGCCGCAGGGCTTCATCCCGGCGCAGGATCGCGGCTACGTCATCATATCCGTGCAATTGCCGGGCGCGGCGTCGCTGGCGCGCACCACCGAGGTCGTGCGCGAGATCGAGCGGATCTCGCTGGATACGCCGGGCATCGTTCGAGTCGCCGCCTTTGCCGGTTTCTCCGGCGCCACCCGCACGCAGGCCGGCAATGCGGCGGCGCTGTTCCCGGTGTTCGACGAGCCCGAGGCGCGGCTGAAGAAGGGCCTGTCCGCGAATGCCATCACGGCCGAGCTGCGCAAGCGCCTGTCCGCGATCCAGGGTGCCTTCATCATCGTGATTCCACCGCCGGCCGTGCCCGGCATCGGCACCGGCGGCGGCTTTGCCATCCGCATCCAGGACCGCCAGGGCCGCGGGCCTGAAATGCTCGCAGCCGCCACCGACGAGCTTGTCGCCGCCGCGCGCAAATCGCCCTCGCTGCTCGCCCCCTCGGTGTTCTCGCCGTTCACGGCCAACACGCCGCAGCTCTTCGTCGACATCGACCGCACCAAGGCGCAGAAGCTGGGCGTGCCCATCTCCAACATCAACGAGACGATCCAGACCTATTTCGGGTCAACCTATGTCAACGACTTCAACCTGTTCGGCCGCACCTACCACGTCACCGCGCAGGCCGACTTCCCGTTCCGGAAAGAACCGAGCGACCTTGCGCGCCTGCGCACGCGCAACGCTTCCGGCGACATGGTGATGCTCGGCAGCGTGGTCGAGTTCAAGGACGTCTCGGGACCCGACCGCGTCGCGCGCTACAATCTCTATGCGGCGTCCGAACTCCAGGGCGAGCCGGCGCCGGGCACGAGCTCGACCACCGCGCTCAACGCCATCAAGCAGCTCGCGAACGATACTTTACCGAGCGGCTTCACCTTCGAATGGACCGACCTGTCCTATCAGCAGGTCACCGGCGGCAATGCCGGTCTCTACGTATTTCCGATCTGCGTGCTGTTCGTCTATCTCGTCCTCGCCGCGCAATATGGCAGCTGGACGCTGCCGTTCGCGGTGATTCTGATCGTGCCGATGTGCCTGCTCGCCGCCACCATCGGCGTTCGCGTCATGGGCCAGGACGTCAACATTCTGACCCAGATCGGCTTCGTCGTGCTGGTGGGACTGGCGGCGAAGAACGCGATCCTGATCGTCGAATTCGCGCGCGATATCGAGAACGAAGGCAAGCCGCGGCTGGAGGCCGTCATCGATGCCTGCCGCCTGCGCTTGCGGCCGATCCTGATGACCTCGTTCGCGTTCATCCTCGGCGTCTTGCCGCTGGTGATCTCGACCGGCTCTGGCTCGGAGATGCGCCAGGCCGTCGGCGTCGCCGTGTTCTTCGGCATGATCGGCGTCACCCTGTTCGGCCTTCTGTTCACACCGATCTTCTACGTCGTGGTGCGGAACCTGGCGGAAGGGCGGCGCGACAAGAAGCCGGAGGCGATGGCCTGACGTCTCTCTCGATGGCCAAAGACTCCGCCACATCCTCCGCTGTCATCCTCGCGAACGCGGGAATCCATAACCACAGGGAGGGGTTTAGCGCGACAGCGGCGAGTCTTCGCCAAACACCATCCTGTGGTTATGGGTCCCGGGCTCGCGCTGCGCACGCCCCGGGACGACGGTGGAGAATGTGGCACGCAGAATCCCATACTAACGACCAACATGAAATGGATGGGCGCGCGCGGGGTTCTTCACTACTATCCGCGCGATTTCACAGAAGAATGCCGGGAGTTAACATATGAAATCAGCACTTTGGGCCGCAGCGGCCTCGGCCCTCTTGATTGCGGTTCCCGCCTCCGCGCAAGGCGTCAAGATCGGCATCCTCAACGACCAGTCCGGCGTCTATGCCGATTACGGCGGCAAATGGTCGGTCGAAGCGGCCAGGATGGCGATCGAGGATTTCGGCGGCGAAGTACTCGGCCAGAAGATCGAGCTCGTCACTGCAGACCACCAGAACAAGCCTGACCTCGCAAGCTCGATCGCGCGGCGCTGGTATGACGTCGAGAACGTCGACATGATCACGGAGCTGACGACCTCCTCGGTCGCGCTCGCGATCCACGAGCTCTCCAAGGAAAAGAAGAAGATCGACATCGTCGTCGGCGCCGCGACATCGCGCCTCACCGGCGATGCCTGCCAGCCCTACGGCTTCCACTGGGCTTACGACACCCGCGCGCTCGGCGTCGGCACCGGCGGCGCGCTGACCAAAGCCGGCGGCGACACCTGGTTCTTCCTCACCGCGGACTACGCCTTCGGCTACGCGCTGGAGAAGGACACCAGCGAGATCGTCACCGCCAATGGCGGCAAGGTGCTCGGCTCGGTGCGCGTTCCGCTCAATTCGTCGGACTTCTCCTCCTTCCTGCTGCAGGCGCAGAGCTCGAAGGCGAAGATCGTCGGCCTCGCCAACGCCGGCCTCGACACCACCAATTCGATCAAGCAGGCGTCCGAGTTCGGCATCGTCGCGAGTGGCCAGAAGCTCGCGGGCCTCCTGATGACGCTTGCCGAGGTGAACGGCCTCGGCTTGCAGGCCGCGCAAGGCCTGGTGCTGACCGAAGGTTATTACTGGGATCTCAACGACAGGACGCGCAATCTCGGCGAGCGCTTCCTCAAGCGCACCGGGCGGATGCCGAGCATGATCCACGCCGGTACCTATTCGGCGACGCTGAGCTATCTCAAGGCCGTCAAGGCTGCCGGCACCAAGGATCCGGATGCCGTCGCCAAGAAGCTGAAGGAGCTGCCGGTCGACGACGACTTCGCGCAAGGCGGCAAGGTGCTCGAGAATGGCCGCATGATCCACGACATGTATCTGTTCGAGGTCAAGAAGCCCTCGGAATCGAAGAAGCCCTGGGATTATTACAAGCTGCTCGCCACCGTCCCCGGCGACAAGGCCTTCTTCACCGCCAAGGAGAGCGGCTGTCCGCTGACGAAGTAGGGAAGTGGCACAGCGAGCGCCACACCCTCGCTGTCGTCCCGGACAAGCGCGCCTCAAGCGCGCGCCGATCATGGACCCATAACCACAGGCACGCGTGGTTACGGGGACTCGGAGTGATCAGCTCGCATCACGACATCTTCCTGCGGTTATGGGTCCCGGATCGGCGCTTACGCTTGTCCGGGACGGCAGCGGAATGTGTGGCGGCGGATTGCCTCACACCAACCGCAGCACCACCGCCCCGAGCGCCCCGACCCACAGCGCCATTGCCGCGAGCGCCTGGATCGCAAAGCCGGTGCCGCGCTTGGCCACGGCTTGCGAATAGCCGATGAAATAGACGATCCGGCCGATGATCCAGATCACGCCAATCGCCGCCGCGATGGCGTCGCTGATATAGATCGCGAACAGCCAAAGGGCTGGCAGGACGATCGGCATCCATTCCAACGTGTTCATCTGGATGCGGAAGGCCCGTTCGAAATCCGGATGCCCCGACATCGCAGGTACCTTGACGCCGGTCTTGGTGCGCGAGCGCGAGACGTTGATGGAGGTGAAGAAATAAAACGCGATCGCCAGCAGCGTGACGAGGGCGGTGAGATGATACATCGTCGGTTCCTTCATAGAAATCGCGCCTCAATAGCCGGTCAGCTCGAGATAGCCAATGCCATCATGTGTGCCGGCAAAGCTGATCGGCCCTTCCCAGTACGAGAAACCGGTCCCCATCCAGGCGTTCGGATTGAGCGGCTTGCAGAGGATCGAGAATGATCGCGCGGGGATCGCGATCTGCCATTGCAACGGCAACTTGCGTCCCGCAATCTCAGCCGTCGCCTTCGGCATCATCTGGATGTCGCTGCCTGCAATCATCTGCGTCTCGCCGGCCGCGCTGATCCAATTGCCGAACGGATAATTTCTGCCGTCCTTCTGCCGCAGCCGGTACAGCATCAGCTTGTCTCCGGATGACAGATGCAGCGACAGCCAGTCCCAGCCGGTCTGGTCGGCGTCGAGTGGCTGGCTGCTCCATTCCCGGTCCATCCAGGCCTGGCCCGAGACCTCGACCGGCTTGTCGTCGATGCTGAGCGTACCGCGCGCGCGGTAGAACGGCTGGCTGTAGTAGTACGAGGCCTGCCCACGCTCCGACTTTCGGCTGAAGCCGCGATCGCCCTGCAGCACGACCGGCCGGTCGGCCTCGAGCGTCAGTGCGTAGCTGAAATCGGTGCCAGCTGCCTTCAGCGACAGCGGCGCCAAAGCGCGGTCATCGGTGCGGTCAAAACTCTTCATCTCCCAATCGTCAATCCAGGCATCGAACGGTTTTGCCGTCACGCCGGCTTGCCCGACGCCACCCCGTGAAAACGTTTCGGAGAAGCGGTGGGTCTCGGCGCGCGTCACCGCGGCATGCGCCATCCAGACCTGCTGATTGGCCCAGCCCTCGCCTTGCGGACCTGGCTGCGCCGCCTGGCGGAACAGCGTCCATTGCAGGCCGCACGCCGCGCCGCGCGCGTCGACGAGGTTTGCCGTGAGATACCACCATTCGATACGAAACTGCGGATGCGGTCCGTGATCTTCGGGGAAGGTGAATGTCTTTCCCGGCGTTACCTTTGCAAACCCATCGGCGGTCTCGCCGAGCCCGGCATAGCCCTGTGCGCCGGCGCGGCGCGGGAGGGCGAGGGCGACGATGCCGGCGGCGAAGGCGCGCCGCGTGATTCTTTCAACGCTCATTGGCAAACACCTTGACGAGGTTCGCCGGCTGCATCCGCGCCAGCCGCACCATCGGCAGCAGCGCCGCAAGCAGCGAGGCGAACAGCGCCACCGCGACCAGCTCGACCAATTGCAGCGGAAACACATGGAACGGCAGCCGCCAGCCGAATGCTTTCACATTGACGATCGCGATGACGCACCAGGCGACCAGTAGTCCGAGCGGCACGGCCAGCAGTGCCGTGAACAGCGCGACCGAGAGCGTCTTGGTCAGCTCGATCGCGGCAAGGCGCGGCCGGGTCAGGCCGATCGCCCACAGCGGCGCAAGCTGCGGCAGTCGGGAGTTCGCCAGGGTCAGCAGGCTCGTGAGCAATGCGATTCCGGCGACGCCGAGCGTGAAGGCGTTCAGCGCCGACGTCACCGCAAAGGTGCGGTTGAAGATGCGGATCGATTCCGCCTTCACCGTCGCCTGGTCGGCGATTCTGCGGTCGTCGAGCCCGAACTGCTTCTGCAAAGCCGCAATCAGGCCGGGGATATTCTCTCTCGCGACGATCAGGCCGATCCGCGTCTGCGGCGTCTGCGGAAACTGCCGGATCAATGCGGCGACGTTCACAGTGAGCTGCCCCTTGGGGTTGCCGTAATCGGCATAGATGCCGACGATGTCGAGCTCCCAGGTCCCGCCCGGCGCCGGCACCTCGACGACGTCGCCGATCTGCACGTTCAGCCGGCGGCTCAATTGCTCGCTGATGAAGGCGGCATTGCCCGGCACCAGCCGCGTCCAGGCCCGCGGCGCCGTGTCCAGCAGCGGCCAGCGTTCGCGATAGAGCGTGTGATCGGGCAGACCGAGCAACTCGACCGGCTGGCCCTGAACCTGCGCCTCCGCGCGCCCGCCCGAGAGGATCGCCTGAACATCGCTGCGATCCTTCAGCCAGTTGCGGATCGCCGTACCTTGCGCATTGTCGGAGGCGCTGATGTAGACGTCGGCCGCAAGGCGCCCGTCGAGCCAGCCGATGAAGGTGCGGCTGAAGGTCTCCACCATGGTGGAGACCCCGACATTGACGGCAAGCGCGAGCAGCAGCGCCATCAGCGCCAACGACAATCCGGAGAGCTGCTGCCGGCCGTCCGCCCAGAACCACAGCACGAGCGGGCCTCGCGCGAAGCGCTGGCCTACGAGCAGGATGATGTCGAGGAAGGCCGGCAGGATCAGTGCCGCACCGAACATCAGCGCGGCCAGCACGCCGAACCCTGCGATCAGTGATTGCCCGTAGTGGAGCAGCAGCAGCGCGACGGCGAACGCGCCGCAGGCCGCACAGCTCTGCAGGATCAGCCAGCGGCGTTGGCGCTGCTGCCAGGCGCCCGGCTGCGCCGTCGCCAGCACCGGCATCCTGATCGCCTTGATCAGGCTGGTCGCCGCCGCCACAAGCGCACCCGCCACGCTGATCCCGATGCCGGCGAGCCACCATTCGGGCCGCAGGCTGAGCTGCCCAGGGATCTGCGCGCCATAGAGTCCGCGCAGCGAGGCCGCGACATCGGGCAGCAGGGCGGCTGCGATGAAATAGCCGCACGCGAGCCCGATCAGGCCTGCGACCAGCGCCAGCGCCACCAGCTCGAGCACCAGCACCGTATTGACTAGCCGCGCCGAGGCGCCACAGGCCCGCAAAGTGCGCAGCATTGGCAGCCGCTGCTCGAACGCAAGGCCGACGGCCGAATTGACGATGAACAGGCCGACGAAGAACGACAGCAGGCCGAAGGCGGTGAGGTTGAGATGAAAACTGTCGGTGAGACGCTCGAGCTCCGTCTCCGCATTGGGCTCGACTCGCTCTAACTGCTCGCCGACCACGCTCGCGAGCGGTGCGGGCTTGCCCCTCGGCTTGCCGATCAGCAGCCGCGAGACCTGGTCGGGCTTGCTCAGCAGCCGCTGTGCCACGCCGATATCGACCACGAGCACATCGGGTGCGAGCTGCGGCTGGACCCGCAGCGGCGGCAGCCTTGCGCCGCTGCTGATCGCCGGGGCCGTGCCCTCTGCTTGCTGCAAGCCCCTCAGCGTCTCCCGGGCCACCAACGTCTGGCCGGGCGGAGCAACGAAGCTGCTGAGATCCGTGGCACCCAGGCGTGGCGCGTTGCCGACATCGACCGGCAGCGTGACCGGCTCGATGCCGAGCAGCCGCACCGAATGCCCGTTGATCTGGACGCGTCCCTCCAGCACCGGCGACACCGGCCAGCCGGCGCGGCGGAGCTTTATGAACAGCTCCTGCGGGAAAGTCGCCGCGTTGGGAGCGACTAGCATCGCGGTGCGCACGCCGCCGAACGTCGCTGCAGCGCGGTCATAGGCATTGCGGGCCTGCTGATTGATGGCCTGCACCCCGCTCCACAGCGCGGTCGCCGCAATCAGGCCAATCAGGAGCGTCGCGAACTGCATCTTGTGGCGCCGCCAATGGCTGAGCAGCACGGCGAGAACCCAGAGCGCGCGCTTCATGAAATGCGCCCCGCATGCAACGTGAGATGACGGTCGAGCGTGGCGGCGAGATGCAGGCTGTGCGTCACCATCAGGAAGCCGCAGCCGGTGCGCGCGACGAGGTCGCGCGCCAGCGCCAGCACCTCCTCGGCGGTAGCTTCGTCGAGATTGCCGGTCGGCTCGTCCGCCAGCAGCAGCGCGGGCTTTGTCGCCAGCGCCCGGCCGATCGCGACCCGCTGCTGCTGGCCGCCTGATATCTGCTCTGGATACCGTTTGAGCAGGCTGCCGAGTCCGAGGCGCTCGACAAGCTCTTTCGTCCAGGCCGCATCATGCCGGCCGGCGATCCGCGCCTGGAAGGCGAGATTGTCCGCGACGGAGAGGCTCGGGATCAGGTTGAACTGCTGAAAGACCAGGCCAACGCGATTCCGCCGCAAGCTGGCGCGTCCGGCATCCGATAGCGTGGTGACCTCGGCGTCACCCAGCCGGATCGAGCCGCCATCGGCGGCGTCGAGGCCGGCGATCAGGTGCAGCAGGGTGCTCTTGCCGCTGCCGGATTCACCGGTCAGCGCGACGCGCTCGCCAGCCCCGAGATCGAGGTCGACGCCGCGCAGAACATGGACGGGCTCGCCGGCCGAAGAGAAGGTCTTTGAGAGGTTTCGGATGCTCAGCACGATGATGGCGCCGGACGGAATTAACGGAATTGCTGCCTAGCACACCTGATGCGGAAATGCCGGGGTTGCGTTGGCCCTGAAGCCGCTGTTAGCTTCCAAGACGGCCAAATCAAATAGGTACCGAAAAGACATACGGGGAGAATGATGAGCGCGCAGGAAATGCCGAATGTGGCGGCTAAGACGACCAAAACGCCAAAGGGCGCCTGGACTGTTACATTTCTCCTCTTTCTCTTCATGGTAGTGAACTTCGCGGACAAGATCGTGGTCGGTCTCGCCGGCGTGCCGATCATGACCGACATGAAGCTCAGCGCCGAGCAGTTCGGCCTGCTCGGGTCCTCGTTCTTCTTCCTGTTCTCGATCTCGGCCATCGTGGTCGGCTTCATCGTCAACAAGGTGCCGACGCGCTGGGTGTTGTTGACGCTGGCGGTGATCTGGGCGGTGTCGCAGTTCCCGATGGTCGGCACAGTCTCCTTCACCACGCTCTTGATCTGCCGCATCGTGCTGGGGGCGGGCGAAGGGCCGGCCTTCTCGGTCGCCGCGCACGCCATCTACAAATGGTTCCCCGACGAGAAGCGCACGCTGCCGACCGCGATCCTGTCACAGGGCTCGGCCTTCGGCGTCATTCTGGCGGTGCCGGCGCTGAACTGGATCATCGTCAACCATTCCTGGCACTACGCCTTCGGCGCGCTCGGGGTCGTCGGCTTGATCTGGGTCGCAGCCTGGCTCGCGCTCGGCAAGGAAGGCCCGCTGGAGGATACCGAGGTCCTGGCCGCCACCGAGCCGAAGATTCCGTACGTGCAGCTGCTGACCTCGCGCACCTTCCTCGGGTGCGTGGTCGCGACCTTCGGCGCTTATTGGGCGCTGTCGCTCGGCCTTACCTGGTTCACGCCCTTCATCGTCAAGGGGCTCGGCTTCTCGCAGAGCCAGGCCGGCTTCATCTCGATCCTGCCCTGGGTGTTCGGCGCCACCATCGTCATCCTCACCGGCTGGATCTCGCAGGTGATGATGGCCCGCGGCTACACCACGCGCGTCTCGCGCGGCGTGCTCGGCTCGGTGCCGCTCATCGTCGGCGGCCTGATCCTCACCGCGATGGCGCATGTCGAGGGCGCCGGCCTGCAGATCGCGCTGCTCGTCGTCGGCTCCGGACTCTGCGGAGCGATCTACGTGGTCTGCCCGCCGATGCTCGGCGAGTTCACGCCGGCCTCGCAGCGCGGTGCAGTGCTCGCGATCTACGGCGCGCTCTACACGCTTTCAGGGATCATCGCGCCGAGCGTGATGGGCACCGTGATCCAGCGCGCCGGCAGCATGCTCGACGGCTACCTGACGGGCTTCACCATCAACGCGGTGGTCATGATCGGCTCCGGCGTCATCGGCCTGCTGCTGCTGTGGCCGAACACGGAGAAGGCCAGGCTGACGCGTGGTGCGGCGGCGCAGGGCACGGCGCTGAAGGGCGCAGTGTCGCCGACGTAAGCGGCGGCTCTCTTCTACCCTCCCCTGGAGGGGGAGGGTCGATCGCGCGCAGCGCGAGCGGGGGTGGGGTGACGGTCTCTCCGCGACGAACAGTGCCCGAGTGGAGAGATCACCCCACTCCGTCACGCAATCTCGCTTCGCTCGATCGCGTGCCGACCCTCCCCCTCCAGGGGAGGGTAAGCGGACGTCGCGCCACTCAATCTGCTTTCGGCGGCCGCCGCTCCGTGAACGGTGACAGCACCACCGTCGCCACCATGAAGATCACGGACGCGCCGAACACCCAATGCGGCGCGCTTTGATCCATGATCCAGCCGAACAGCAGCGGTGAGACGATGCCGCCGAGGTTGAAGCCGGTGGAGACGATGCCGAAGGCGCGTCCCGCTGCGCCAGGAGGCGCGGCATTGCGCACCAGCATGTCGCGGGATGGCGCGATCACGCCGGAGAGGAAGCCCGCGGTCGCCATTGTCGCCATCAGGACCCAGCCCGGCAGCGTTACAAGCGCGATCAGCAGCACGATGGCTGCATTCGCAGCGAAGCAGGCCGCGGCGACATAGCCGTGTCGCTCGGTGCGGTCGGCGAGGAAGCCGCCCGCGAGCACGCCAATGGCGCTGGCGCCAAGGAAAGCCGTCAGCGCGATGTTGGCGGCAGAGTAGGAGGCGCCGTAGCCGCTCATCAGCGCCACCACGCCGAAATTGTTGATGCCGGCCACCGACAGGCTGAGCAGCATGAACAGCGCAGTAAGCGTGATCAGCGCCGGCGTGATGATGGCCTGCTTTGGCGCGCTCTCGCTGCCGGGCTTCTTCTTGTGCGCACCGGCATCGGGTATGTTCATGATGATCAGCAGCAGCGCCACCGCAATGCCGATCGCGCCCGAGGCGATCAGCGCGCCGGTGCCGCCGGACAGCGTTACGAGCGCGGCCACGATCGCCGGTGCGACGGCGCCGCCGAGAAAGCCGGCAAAGGTATGGATCGAGAAGGCGCGGCCCATCCGCCCCTCGTCCATGTGCTCCGCAAGAATCGCGTAATCGGCGGGATGATAGACGCTGTTGGCAAGACCCAGCAGCACTGCGCAGGCGATCAGCGAGGCGTAGCTGAGATGCAGACCGAGCAGGATCAGCGCGGCGCCGCCGAGCGCGAGCCCGGCCAAGAGAATGCGCCGCGCGCCAAAATGGTCGACGAGGTAGCCGGTCGGCGCCTGGGTTAACCCCGATACCACCGCGAACACGGTGAGGGCGAAGCCGAGCTCGACATAGCCGACGCCGAGCTTCTCCTTCAGGAACGGAAACAGCATCGGCAGGACCAGCAGATGGAAATGGCTGACCCAATGCGCGATCGAGATCCCCGTCAGCGTGCGCAGCGCACTGTCCGTCTTGCCTTGTTGCGGTGCGGCGAGAACGTCGACCATTGCAGTTCCGTTTCACTCCCGATGGACCGGCAAACTATCGGGGCTGGCGGTTATTTGTCCATGAACGCAGGCGCATGGCAGGTAGTGCGGGCGGGGCCGTGCGGGTCAGGTGTGCTTCACGCCGTTGTCCCCGGCGAGCGCAGGAACGACAGCGGAGCTGCATCCTCAGAACGGCTCGTCGTCCGGGCCATAGCGGTCGCGCTTCGGCGTTGCGATGTCGCCGTCTTCGTAATCGTCGTCATCGGTCTGGGGCCGGCGCGGGGCTCTCTTCGCCTTGTTGTCCGCGGGCTTGTTCTCGGTGGTCTTGGGCGGCTCGCTCGGCTTGCCGGTCTTGGCCATGGCTGGTCCCGGATGGTGATGCTGCATCCGAATGTACCTGCCAAATATGTGCGGCGCCTGATTTATCTCAAGGGGCGACGAGGCCGTCAGTGCACCACCGGCCCGCCCGCCTTCTTCCAGGCATCGAGGCCGCCGGCGATATGCGCGGTGTTGAGAAGCCCCGCCTCCTTTGCAGCCGCAACGGCCATCGCCGAGCGTTCGCCGAAAGCGCAGAAGAACACCACGCGGCGGCCGCTAGCGGCCGCGACCTCGCGCAGCATGCCGCCGGGCTTCAGGCTCTCCTCGACGGAAGGGTAGGGCGTGTGCAGCGCGCCTTCGAGCATGCCGTGCTTCATCCGCTCATTGGTCTCGCGCAAGTCGACCAGCAGGATGTCGGGCCGGCCGAGGCTGCGGATCGCCTCGATCGCGCTGAGCGCGCGGCCTTCCTTCTCCAGCTCTTCCTGATGCAGGCCGACATGCATGTTGGCGGGGATCGCCACGTCCATCATCTTCGGATTGGGCAGCTTCAGATTGGCCATCAGCTCGACATATTCGTCGACCGAGCGCACCTGGAGCCGCGGATTGTAGCGTCTTTCCTCGCCGATGGTGGAGACGGTGTCGCCCTTGTAGTCGTGGGCCGGAAACACCATCGTCTCGTCCGGCAGCTTCAAGAGGCGGTTGAAGATCGAATCGTATTGCGCGCGCGCCGAGCCGTTCTGGAAATCGGTGCGGCCGGTGCCGCGGATCAGCAGCGTGTCACCGGTGAAGACGCGGTCGCCCATCAAATAAGAATAGGAATCGTCGGTGTGGCCCGGCGTGTACATCACGTCGAGCGACAGGCCCTCGATCGTCACCTTGTCGCCGTCGGCCACCCGCATGGCGACGACGTCGGCCTTGGTCTGGTCGCCCATCACGGTCATGCAATGGGTGCGATCGCGCAGCTCGCCGAGGCCGGTGACGTGGTCGGCATGCAGATGCGTGTCCACCGCCTTGACCAGCTTGAGGTCGAGCTCGCGCAGCAATTGGCAGTAGCGGTCGACCTTCTCCAGCACGGGGTCGAGAATCAGCGCCTCGCCGCCGGGGCGGCTGGCGAGGACGTAGCTGTAGGTGCCCGAAACGCTGTCGAAGAGCTGTCGGAAGATCATGGCAGGACCCGGCTTGGAACTGAGTTCCAAGATTCTACTACAATACGGGTCGGAAAGAGAAGTAATTCACTGCATGAGCAGAAAAATTTAGAAGATTATTATTATGGTCGCATGATCGCGGACAAAACACATCATCCCAGTCCTGCAATGCCTGGATTGCCTTCGACGCCTTTCAGCGTCACGCCGGAGCCGAGCCGTTCGGGCATCATCCGGCCCGAGCGCAGATATTTGCCGACCACGTCCCACACCGGCGCGCCCTGCTGGCCGTTGACTGAGGCCCAGCCCGCGACCTTGTAGCGGTGGCTGGCGTTGAGCGCCTTGCCGCTACTGATCTTCAGCTCCGAGATGCGGCTGCCGATCGCAGCGTCCGGCGTGCAGGTGTAGCTGAGCCCGCCGGCACGGACCATGTCGCCGCCCTGCTGGTAGTAGGGATCGGCGTTGAAGAGGTTGTCGCAGACGTCCTCGAGCAGGTCCTTGATCTGGGCCCCCGTTATCTCCTGCACATAGGTCTCGGGATAGGTGATCGCGGTTTCCGCCAGCAGATCCTCCATAGTCATGGCCTGGCCGGACAGCGCGGTGACGCCCCAGCGGAAGCCCGGCGACAGCGCGATTTCGGCGTCGAGCTCGGTGCGCAGCGCGGTGCAGATCAGCTCGTCCATGGGGCCGGAGAAATTGCCGCGGCGATAAAGCAGCCGGTCGGGCGTCGCGATCTTTTCCGACCAGTCGGCCACGTGCGGTGCACGGACCCGGCCGATCAGCTCGGCCATCGCCGGATCGGGCTTCAGCAGCTCCGAATAGACCGGCAGCAGACGATATCTGGCATCGCTGACTTTGCCGCTGTCGAGCGCGAGATCGAGCACACCCAGAAATTTCCCGTTGGAGCCGGCATTGGTGACGAGCGTCGTACCACCTGCGTTCTTCACCGGCATGGGCTGCGGCACGGCATCATGGGAGTGGCCGCCGAGAATCACGTCGATGCCGGTGACTCGGCTGGCGAGCTTGAGATCCACGTCCATGCCGTTGTGCGACAGCAGCACGACGGCGTCGACCTTGTCGGTGCCGCGCAAGGCATCGACATGCTTCTGCAACTCCTCCTCGCGGATGCCGAAGCTCCAGTCCGGTGTGAACCTCCTGGGATGCGCGATCGGAGTGTAGGGGAAGGCCTGGCCGACGATCGCGATGCGATGCCCGCCGAGCTCCTTGATGACGGAAGGCTTGAACACGCGCCCAGTGGCCTTGTCGAAGGCGGGCGCGTCGTTGAACGCGGCCTCTTCGGTCAGGAACACGTTCTGCGCCAGGAACTCGCCCTTGAAACGCTCGAGATTGTCGCGCAGCGTCTGCTCGCCATAGGTGAATTCCCAATGGCCCGTCATCGCCTCGATGCCGAGCAGATTGGCCACCTCGACCATGTCGCGGCCCTGCATCAGGTTGGCCAGCCCCGTGCCCTGCCAGAGATCGCCGCCGTCGACGAGCAGCGAACGCCGCTCGCCGACATCGGCGCGCAGGCGATCGACCAGTGTCTTCAGATGGGCAAAGCCACCGAGCTTGCCGAAGCGGCCTGCGGACTTCTCGAACTCGAAGCAGGTGAAGGCATAGGCATCGGCGCTGTCGGAGCGGATGCCGAAGCGCTCGAGAAAGGCCCGGCCGACCAGATGCGGCGGCCGTCCCGCCATCTCGCCGATGCCGATATTGACGCTGGGCTCGCGGAAATAGACCGGATTGAGCTGCGCATGCGTGTCGGTGATGTGCAGGATGCGCGCATTGCCGAACCGTTCGAGGTCGTAGATGCTGGCGGCGTCAGCGCCGCGGGCGAGCCGCGGCAGGCCAATCGTTGCCGCGGCAAGGCCTGCACCTTTCAGGAAATCGCGGCGGCGGATCGCCATTCAAGAATTCTCCGCGCCTCTCGTGGGGACTGCGTTCACCGCGGGGCAGTCTAGCGGATTTCCATCGCCTTCCAGGCTTCTTTTTCGGAAACAGCCTGGAAGATCGACGCCCTCGCCAGCGCTTCGGCTTCCCTGGCCGCGGCCACCGCACGGCCGAAATCGCCGCCATCGGCAGCCCTTTTCGCGGCAGCCAGCGCAGATACGGTCACCGTCCACTGGTTGCGCATGCCCGCCGCCTCCTTGGAGGCGGCTTCGGCGGCCGCATAGGCCGCCTTGTAGTCCGCCTCACTCGCCGCGCGCGCGGATGGCGCAAGGCTCAAGGCGAGCAGCATGGCCAAGCCAAGTGACAGCTTCATGGCCGTGCTCCCGGTCCCGAGATCGGCAGGCCGTTGGCGACGTAGGACAGGAAATATTCGACGTCGCGATATTCATCCGACTGCGGCTCCAGTGGAACCGCGCGGGTCTGGCTGTTGCAGGTAATGAAGCGGCGGCTGGTCGTGCCCATGCCGCTCCATTCGGAGCGGTAGATCGGCATCGCGTTGAGGATGCCGAGCGCTGGGGCGAGGGTCTCGGCGCGGATGCGCTCGCCCGGGCTCTGCACGTGGCAGCTCGCGCAGGAGAAATTCATCTGGCCGCGCCGCGTGTAGAAATAGCGCTTGCCGTTCTCGTACGCCGCCAGCGCGCGGGGATCGTCGGGGATCTTGATGTCCATCAGCTTGCCGCGCGAGGTGTAGGCCATGTAGGCGGTGAGCGAGGCCATCTCGTCCTTGATGTAGGAATAGGGCGCCTCGCCATTGGCCTCGCGGCAGCGGTTGAGCGCGAGCTCCAGCGTGATGACCTTGCCTTCGCCGCTGTCGAAGTACGGATAATTCTGGCGGATGCCGATGCCGCCGTTCGGAAAGCAGTCGGCATAGGTCTTGCCGTTCTTGAACGGGGTCGAGAACATCTCCTTGCCGGCCTCGAGCGCGAACTCGTAAGGAGGGAATTCCTCCTTCTCCTGCCACTGCCGCTTCATGTCCTCGTTCATGGAATACGGACCGTTGACGAAATCCTCGTGCTTCACGTTCGGAAATTTCTGGAAGAAGAAGTTCTGGAACGCCTTGGCGTCGGCGACGGGATCGACCTTGTCGGCAGCGATCACGCGCGGCGCGGCGAGCGCGAACGCGACGAGCGCAGCGCTGAGCGAGCCCAGCAGGAGGTGGATGCGGGCCTTCATCACGCGATCTTAGCGGTGGTCGTATCCGAGCCGCCCTTGTTGTCGGTCCAGGAGATCTTGAGCTCGTCGCCCTTCTTGGCGCCCTTGAAGCTGAACTTGACGTAGGGGTCCTTGGAGACCGCTGTGCCCCAATCGGCGACGAACACGTCCTTGCCGTTACATTCGAACTTCAGCTGCTGGATGAAATGCGCCGGGATCAACTCGCCCTTGGAGTCCTTGACGAGGCCGGTGTCCATGGGGTGCTGGATCAGCGTCTGCACCTCGGTGATGTCGCCGGTCGATGTTGCGCGCACGCGAATGCTGGATGCCATGTCGAACTGCCTCGCTTAGCCGCCGCAACCGCCGACGGTGACCTTGACCTCCTTGGTCGCGCTGTAGAGCTTGCCGTCGGCCTCTACGATCGCGGTCAATTTCGTGGTCCTGGCCATCTTGAGCCGGTTGGCGACGGCAGGGATCGTGCCATCGGGAATCCTGTAGCTGGCCGCCAGCGCGCTCGGGTTCTCCGCCACGAAGAACGAGATCGAGGTGACCTTGTCCAGCGTCGTCGTCACCGAGATCGGCACGACGCCGCCGTTCTCGGCGATCTCCGGCGCATCCAGCTTGACCTTGTCCGACGGCTCGGCGGCCTTGCCGTAGAGCGCCTTGATCGCATCCGCCTCGCTCTTCTGCCTGAAGGCCTCTTCCGGATATTTGTCGTTCGCCGCGGCGCGCGCGGGCGCGAACGGCAGATTGCCGAGGCCGAGCAGCGCCACGGAGGCAGCGCCCTGAAGGATCAGGCGCCGCGTCGGATGAGGCCTCCAATGAGGCTTGGGGGTCGTGGTCATCTCAAGTCTCCTAGGGGCCGCCGGCGGTTACAGGGTCTGCAGGAAATCAACAATCGCGTTGATCTCCTGCTCGGTCAAAATCCGGTTCCGGCCGAACGGCGGCATCATGGTTTGCGGATTGCGCTTGGTCTCGTCGAAGATGATCGCGGTGAGCTCATTGCGATCGGGGTATTTGGCCTTGATGTCCTTCAGCTCCGGTCCGATCGTCCCCGGCAGGTCGCCGCCTTTGATGACGTGGCAGGTGAGGCAATTGCCCTTGCCGCGGTCGAAGGCGAGCTTCTGGCCTTCCGTCACGGTGGATTGCGCGCCCGCCGAGGCCATTGCCGCGCCGGCGAGGAGGGCCAGCGCAGCAAGCAGAGCGGGCTTGCGAGGAAAGGCGGTCAAGGCATCGTCCCGGCGTTATCTCGATGATCTCGTTTGCGGAATTGTTCAAAAGCACAAAGGCCATCGCCTGACAATCAAGACTATGCACGCGGTGAAATGGAGTTAATATCCTGCGCATTGCAACTGACGAGATAGTTCGTTCATTCGGATGGGCGTGAACTAGTAGATTATTCTCGGACGTTTGGCCGCCTTTTCTGGTTCGCATTTTTTGGGGACGTCACTTGGCTGAATATGTGGTCGAATTTGGCAGGGATGGCGGACGGGTCGAGCCGGATGGCCGGCTCGATGCGCCTGCCTTCCATCGCAATCACGAACCGATCTGGGCAGCGCTGGAAAAGCATCTCGCGGATGCGACCGGCAACGTCGTGGAACTCGGCAGTGGAACCGGGCAGCACGTGGTGCATTTCGCCCGCCACACGCCGGGCCTGATCTGGTGGCCGAGCGATCTCAACCAGCGCCACCTCAAGAGCATCGAAGCCTGGCGCGTGCATGCCGGCCTGCCGAACATCCGTTCACCCCTGCGCATCGACCTCACCGATCCCGACTGGTGCCCGGAAATGAAAAGCGGGCAGGGGCCGACCAGCCTCGCGGCCGTGTTCTGCGCCAATGTCATTCATATCGCGCCCTGGGCCGTGGCCGAAGGCCTGTTCGCCGGCGCGGGCCGTTATCTGCGCCGCGACGGCAAGCTGTTCCTCTACGGCCCCTTCAAGCGCGACGGCAAGCATACCGCGCTCAGCAATGCGGTGTTCGACACCTCCTTGCGCGAGGGCAATCCCGAATGGGGCGTGCGCGACGTCGTCGACGTCGAGAAGCTGGCGAAGGCGGCAGGCCTCGGCCTCGTCGACACGATCGAGATGCCCGCGAACAATCTGACGCTGGTGTTTGCAAGAGGCTAGGAGGTCGTCATGCCCGGGCTTGTCCCGGGCATCCACGTTCTTCGGGCGGTAAGGCAAGGCGTGGATGGCGGGGCCAAGCCCGGCCATGACGATGTGGAGACGTCAGCGCACCCAACTCTAGCCTTCATCCCGCCACCCGATCTTCTCCTTCAAGAACCGATAGCCCAGCACCTCGAAACGGGCGCGCTCCTTGTTGTCCTTGCCGTAGCCGTGGCCGCCTGCGGGCGGCTCGTAGAACCAGGCCTCATAGCCCATGGCCTGCAGCTTTGCCGCCATCTTGCGGGCATGGCCGGGATGGACGCGGTCGTCGCGCCGCGTCGTTGCAATCAGGATCGGCGGATAGGACCGGCCGGCTTTCACATTGTGATAGGCCGAGTATGTCTGCAGCCATTCCCATTCCTCCGGCTTGTCGGGATCGCCATATTCCGCGATCCAGCTCGCGCCGGCGAGCAGCTTGGTGTAGCGGCGCATGTCGATCAGCGGGATGGTACAGAACAATGCGCCGAAACGCTCGGGATAGCGCACCAGCATGTTGGTGATGAGGATGCCGCCGTTCGATCCGCCCTGCGCGGCGATGCGTTTTGCGCTCGTCACACCGCGGCGGACGAGATCGGCCGCGACCGCGGCGAAATCGTCGTGTGAAAGCTTCTTGCCGGCAAGCCGTCCGGCATCGTGCCAGCGCGTGCCGAACTCGCCGCCGCCGCGCAGATTCGCCTGCACAATCGTGCCGCCGCGCTCCAGCCACAACTTGCCGAGCGAGGAATTGTAGTACGGCTTCACCGAGTGACCAAAGCCGCCATAGGCGCTCAGATAGACCGGCGCATCGCCGGTCTCGCCGGCAGGGCCCGTCTGCACATAGGGGATACGCTCGCCGTCAACGGAGATCGCCTCGTGCTGCGTCACCACGAGGCCATCGGCGGTGAACGTCTTCGGCGCCTGCTTCAGCACGATCGGGCTTGCGACGCCGCGCTCGATCAGCAGCAGCGCCGGCGGCGTCAGCGGGTCCTGCACATTGGCGAGCAGATCGCCATTGCTCTCCGATGCATGGCGGTCGAGCGGCCAGACATCGACGACGCCGATCTGCGGCAGGCCGCCAAGTGTCTCGCGGCTCCAGCTAGTGGCAGACGGTGTGCAGATCTCGAAGCGAGGTTTGAGCTCGTCGAGAATCGACATCACCAGCTTTCCTTCCGCCCAGAACAACCCTTGCAGCGCGCGCCGCGGTGCGGGCTCGAACAGGACGACAAAATCGCGGCTGCCGGCGAGGAAGGCCGAGAGCAAGATGCCGAGCACGGTGTCGGTGGCATAGGTCCGGCCATCGACCTGCCAGTCCTTGCGTAGCTTCATCGCGAACCAGTCGCCATGCGCCTGCATCCAAATCCCGGTCGGCAGATCGAGCTTCGTCGTCGTGCCGGCCGCATCGCGCAGCCAGATGGCGTGGTTGAAGAAGTCGATCTGGTCGACGATCCAGACCCGGGGCGCCGCTGCGGTGTCGTCGGCCATGCCATAGATCACCATGTGATCGGCGGTGGTCTCGATGACCATCTGTGCCTGATCGACCGGTTGGCCGCGCCGCCACAGGCGGACGGTGCGCGCATAGCCCGAGCTCGTCGCCATGTCCTCGCCATGCGCGCTTGACAGCAGCAGCGTGTCGGCATCGAGCCAGTCGACGCCGCCTTTCGCTTCCGGCAGCGCAAAGCCGTTCGCCACGAAACTTTTCGTGGCGAGGTCGAATTCCCGCAAGGTGACGGCATCGCTGCCGCCGCGCGACAGGCTCAAGATCGCCCGCGAGCTTCCCGGCATCGTGGCGATACCGCTAAGCAACCAGTCCTCATCTTCGCTTCTCGCGAGCTGGTCGATGTCCAGCATGGTCTCCCATGCCGGATCGGCTTTGCGAAATTCCGCAAGCGAAGTCCGCCGCCACAGGCCGCGCGGGTTGGCGGCGTCTTTCCAGAGATTGTGCAGGTCGTTGCCGCGCCGGCTGACATAGGGAATGTTGTCAGGTCGGTCATAGATCGCCGCGAGGATGTCGCGATCGTGCTCGAAGGCCTTGCCGCCGAACGCGGCGAGCGTCAGGCTGTTCTGCCGCTCGACAAAATCGAGCGCCTGCCGGCCCTCGATCTCCTCCAGCCACAGCCAGGGATCGTCGTCGGGCGCTTGAAGCGTGGGCCTGTCGTCGACGGACATGAAGGTAACTCCCGGAAGATCGCGGCGGATAGGATTTGATCGAGCGCAAGCCGTCAAGGGTGCGCAGCGTTATCATTCCAGCGATTGCGTCAGGGGCATGGCCCGCGCCCGTTTGCGCCGGTTGCCGGCCCTCTCTCACCCCTCCATAGTGCCGCGAATCAACAGAGCCCTTTGGGCGGAAATGCCGATGCTGGACGTGACTGCAGCCCATGAGATCGCCGACGATGTCCGCGCGCGCGCCAACGTGGTGCGCCTCGCCGCCGCGCAGGCGCTGACCGGCGCCAACTCGGCCGTGATCTTCGCCACCGGAGCGATCGTCGGCGCCACGCTCGCGCCCGACATGTCGTTCGCGACCGTGCCGATCTCGATGTATGTGGTCGGGCTCGCCGCCGGGACGCTGCCGACCGGCGCGATCTCGCGCCGCTTCGGCCGCCGCGCCGCCTTCGTCATCGGCACGGGTCTCGGCACGCTCACCGGCCTGCTCGGCTCGCTCGCAATTCTGCGCGGCTCGTTCGCGCTGTTCTGCTTTGCTACCTTCCTCGGCGGTCTCTACGGCGCGGTGGCGCAATCCTATCGCTTCGCCGCCGCGGATGGCGCCAGTGCGGCCTACCGGCCGAAGGCCGTGTCCTGGGTGATGGCGGGCGGCGTGTTCGCCGGCGTGCTCGGTCCGCAGCTCGTGCAATGGACCATGGATGTCTGGCAGCCTTATCTGTTCGCCTTCAGCTTCCTGGTGCAGGCCGCCGTCGCGCTGATCGCGATGAGCATCGTCGCCGGCGTCGATATGCCGAAGCCCGCGCCGGCCGATCTGCACGGCGGCCGGCCGCTGCTCACGATCGTGTCCCAGCCGCGCTTCATCGCGGCAGCGCTGTGCGGCGTCATCTCCTATCCCATGATGAACCTGGTCATGACCTCGGCGCCGCTTGCGATGAAGCTGTGCGGCCTGTCCGTGTCCGATTCCAATTTCGGCCTGCAATGGCACATCGTTGCGATGTACGGGCCGAGCTTCTTCACGGGCACGCTGATCGCGCGCTTCGGCGCTCCGAAGATCGTCGCCGCCGGCCTGCTGCTGGAAGCGGGCGCCGCCATCATCGGTCTCTCCGGCCTTACGGCGATGCATTTCTGGGCGACGCTGATCGTGCTCGGCGTAGGCTGGAATTTCTCCTTCATCGGCGCCTCCGCGCTGGTGCTGGAGACGCATCGCCCGCAGGAGCGCAACAAGGTGCAGGCCTTCAACGATTTCCTGGTGTTCGGCATGATGGCGATCGGCTCGTTCTCATCGGGCCAGCTGCTCGCCAATTACGGCTGGTCCGCGGTGAACCTCGTGGTGTTCCCGCCGGTGGTGCTGGGCCTTGCGGTGCTCTCGCTAGTCTCCTGGGCGAAGCGCCGCAAGGCGCGGCTGGAGGCGGCCATGGGCGAATTCCCCGACGCCGTGTGAGTGGCGGGAGGTTGTCAGCAGCGTTGACACTTCGATCCAGGTCGAAGTGATTTTCTGAGGAAGGTTATTTAGATGTCGTCATGGCCGGGCTTGTCCCGGCCATCCACGTCTTTGCGAGGTCGGAAGAAGAACGTGGATGCCCGGAACAAGTCCGGGCATGACGGAGCAAAACAAACGGCAGATGAAATGCTCGACAATCCTCAGACCCCAGCGGCCCACGAATCCTCGCTCCGCTATGAAGGCTGGCGCATCGTCGCGGTCTGCTTCCTGCTCGCCACCTTCGGCTGGGGGCTCGGCTTCTACGGCCAGAGCGTCTATGTCGCCGAGCTGCAGCGCGCACGGGGCTGGCCGGCCTCGCTGATCTCCTCCGGCACCACGTTCTTCTATTTGTTCGGCGCGCTGCTGGTCGTCTTCGTCGGCGAGGCCGTGCGGAAATACGGTCCACGGCTCAGCCTGATCGCCGGGACGCTGGCGATGGCGTCCGCCGCGGTCGCGATCGGCGCGGTGCGCGAGCCCTGGCAGCTCTATCTCGCCAATGCCGTGCTCGCCTTCGGCTGGGCCGGCACCAGTCTCGGCATGATCACCAACACGATCAGCCTGTGGTTCGACCAGAAGCGCGGCATGGCGATCAGTCTCGCGCTCAACGGCGCCAGCTTCGGCGGCATCGCCGGCGTGCCGCTGCTGGTAGCATTGATCGGCCATATCGGCTTCGCCGGTGCGATGTACGCCGCCGCCGGCGCCATGCTGATCCTGCTCGTGCCGGTCATCCTCCTTCTCGTCGGCCGCCCGCCCGATCGCCACGGGTGGCAGGCGGCGGCGAAGGCGAAGCCGCAATCATCGACTGAGATCCGCGCCTGGGCGCTGCGGGACGCCGGCTTCCTCACGGTGACGATCGCCTTCGCCCTGGTGCTGTTCGCCCAGGTCGGCTTCATCGTGCATCTGATCTCGTTCCTCGATCCCGTGATCGGACGCGAGCGCGCCGCCGTGGCCGTCGCGGTGCTCACCGCGATGGCGGTGGTCGGCCGCGTGCTGTTCTCGCTGGTGATCGACCGCATCAATCAGCGCCTCGCGTCCGCGCTGTCGTTCCTCAGCCAGGCCGCCGCGCTTCTCGTCGTCGTCAACCTGCACAACGATTACGTGCTGATCGCGGCCTGCGCCGTGTTCGGCTTTTCGGTCGGCAACCTCATCACGCTGCCCTCGCTCATCGTGCAGCAGGAGTTCGACTCCGCCGCCTTCGGCGTGCTGATCAGCCTCAACACGGCGATCAACCAGGTGACCTACGCGTTCGGTCCCGGCGCGGTCGGTTTCCTGCGCGATCTCTCCGGCGGCTATACGCTGCCCTTCTATCTCTGCATCGCGCTGGAGGTGATGGCGGCGGCGCTGATCATGGTGCGGGGGAAGCCGCGTCTCTCTGAGATGACATCCGCTTAGCGCGGCGTCGGAGCGTGATCCGGAAAAGTGTGTAGCGGTTTTCCGAAAAGATCATGCTCAAAAGAATAACCTAAAGCGCGATGACGATCCCAATCGGGTCGCGCTTTAGTCCGCGACGATCTTGACGCGGTCGCGCACCTTCACCTGCGCGGTGCGATCGAGGCCGTTCAGCACGCGGAAGCGCTCGGCGGGATGGTCGACGCCGGCCATGCGGTGGGAGAGCGACTCCACGGTATCGCCGGGCTGCACAGTGATGACCTTGATGCGCAGCGGGCGCGCGGCCTGGATTTCCTCCAGCGTCAGCCGCCGGAACGAGTTGACGGTCTCGCGCGCATTCCGCTCGCTCTCGGTCGATTTCTGCCGTGCCGCGAAGATGAAGCGATAGACGTCGCTGCCGAAGCGCAGCGCATAGACCTTGAACTGCCACTGGTCGCCCTTGGCGGTGGCGGACGCCGCTGGAAAACCGTTGACGGTGAGATCCTCGGTCGAAGCCTTCTCGACGCCTTCCATCCAGCCGGAATTGAGGTAGTCGCCGAGCGACTGTTCGGCCGGCACGCGCACGACGTCGAAGCGCATCGCCTGCGCGCCGCCCTCGCGGACGCCGATCACGGCCTGCGCGGTGTTGTCGAGCGTGAAATTGTCCGGCGCCTGGAAGGTGAAGCCGAGCTTCGGATGCAGGAAGCGCCGGCCGCGGACAAAACCTTCGCTCGGGTCTTCGCCATAGACGAGATTGTCGATCGCGGCGAGATAGCTTTCGCGATCGCGCTCGGCGCCTTCAGGCGCGGTGTATTGGCGGGCAATGTTCTGCGCGTTCTGGACGCGTTCCGGAGTTGCCGGATGCGACGAGGTGAAATCCTGCGCGCGCGGATCGAGCGAGCTCTTGCCGGCCTTCAGCTCGGCATTTCGCTCCATCGCGGACAGGAAGCGCGCCGCGCCGTACGGGTCGAAATGCGCCTTGGCGGAGATGCCGACGCCGATGCCGTCGGCCTCGAACTCCTGCTTGCGCGAGAAGCTCGCCATGGTGAGCTTGGTCTTGGCCAGCGCCAGCGCGGTGAGGTCGGGATCGTTGCTCATGTCGGTGACGACGCGGGTGACGATCGCGGCCTGGCGGGCCTGGTCCTCGCGCATCGCCGCGTGCTTGGATAGCACATGCGCCATCTCGTGGCTGAGCACGGAGGACAATTCGGAGGTGTCGCTGGCGAGCGCGAGCAGGCCGCGCGTGACATAGAGCTGGCCGTTGGGCAGCGCGAAGGCGTTCACCGCCCCGGAATTGAGGATGGTGACCTTGTAGCCCTGGTCGGGCCGCTCGGAGGCCGCGACCAGCCGGTCGACGGTCTTGCTGACGAGCGCCTCGAGCTTGGGATCGTCATAGGTCCCGCCATAGCTCGCCAGGATGCGCTCGTGCTCCTTCTCGGTGGCCGGGGTTTGGGCGACGGCGGGCTTCGGCTTCGGCATCGCGACGGCTGCCGGGGTCGCCGCAGTCTGGAACCGGCCCATATCGCCGCAGCCAGCGAGAAGTCCGCCCAGCGCAAGGCAAAGCGCGGCCGGCGCAGCCCGCAGGCGGCGGCAATCGCCCAGTCCGTGCCGTTCTAGCACCCCATTCACGTCGTTTAACCCGTGCCCGGCCTGTCTTAAGGCCTTACCCCTGTCGGCTCGTTTGCGCCCAGCAACTCGATCTGCCCCACGAGGCGTACATCGATGCGTGGCCCCGTATTCCCCTCAACCCAGCCCCGAACGCGAATACGCCGATTCTCCAGGGACTTAAGGGCCATACCAGCGCTTTCGAACGCCGCTAGCGTGCGCTTTGAAATAGTCACGGCAAAGCCGCGTGTCCAGTTTCGTCCGAAGTTGAGGTAGGTCGTTGCCCCAGCTTGCCGGACCGACAGGACTTTGCCTTCGACCACCGTAAAGCGCCCGATCTCCGCCAAAATATCGTCCGGACTTTCCGCGTTTTTTATGGCCGACGGGTCAGCCCAGCTGCCCATTTTTTGGCGCCGCGCCGCAGCTTCGGACGCCATCAGGGCGGCCGCGCAGTCCTTGTCCAGGATCTCGGCGGAGGCGATGGCATCGCCCCGAGCGAGCAGCATGGCCTGCACCGAGATGTCGCCTTCGCCGATGAAGACAAGCGCACTCTGGCGGCCGTAGCGATCAGGCGTGTCGTCAGCGCTCCGCAGCATCACGTCGTGGCCGGCGAGCAGCGAGGTCAGCGCCTGCTTCGTGGTCGCGGTCGGCGCGATGCCGCTGAGGCGGATCTCGCGCCCGTCATCGAGCCGCACGCTGCGCGCATCGACGATGGCAGCGACGCGGCCTTCGCCTTGGGACTCGAACTGGCAGGGGCCCGCGAATGCCGAGCTACTTGCGACGAGAAGACATGCGACGATGAAGCGAAGCCGTTGCGTCACGTGATCCGGAGAGGTTGCATTGCAGCCCGACTTTAACTCATGCGTGGTGAGACGCGAAGGGGCTTTCTCACACCCTTCATTGCGAGGAGCTCTTCGCGACGAAGCAATCCAGACTGTTTCCGCGGACGCATTTCTGGATTGCTTCGCGGAGCCTGTCATCCGGCCGCGCTTCGCGCGGACCCGTTGGCTCGCAATGACAATGCGGGGACAGCTTCCGTCCTCGCGGCATTCCGCTTTGCGGAAAGCGCGCATTGATCATTCATCTGCATCGCACCTGCGCTTGCTGCGCTCTTGCGCATGCGGCATGATTGCGGCAACAGCGAATAGCCAAGAGCAATAACCCAAGAGCAATAACCAAGCCGCCATCAGAGCACGGCGCGATAAGGGAGGTCGTTTTCGATGAAGACTATTTTGTCCGGCATTTTTGCCGCCGCGTTTGCCCTCAATGCGAGCGCCGCACAGGCTCAGGACAAGCCGCCGCTGAAGATCGGCGGCATCCTCGACATGTCGAGCCTTTATGCAGATATCACCGGCTCCGGCAGCGAGACTGCGGCGAAGATGGCGGTCGAGGATTTCGGCGGCGAGGTGCTGGGGCGCAAGATCCAGGTGCTGGCAGCCGATCATCAAAACAAGGCCGACCTCTCCGCCAATATTGCCCGCGACATGCTCGACAACCAGGGCGTCGAGATGATCTACGACGTCGCGGCCTCCGCGACCGCACTCGCCGCCGGCGAGATCGCAAAAGCGCGCAACAAGATCATCATGTTCAACGGGCCGGGCTCGATCCGTCTCTCCAACGAAGCCTGCGGCCCCTACACCATCCACTACGTGTTCGATACTTACGGTCAGGCCAACGTGACCGGCCTCGCAACCGTGAAGTCGGGCCTCGACAGCTGGTTCTTCCTCACCGCCGATTACGCCTTCGGCCAGGATCTGGAAAAGGACACCAGCACCGTCGTGACCAAGACCGGCGGCAAGGTGCTCGGCAGCGTCCGCCATCCGCTCAACACCTCGGATTTCTCCTCCTTCCTGCTCCAGGCCCAGGCTTCCAAGGCCAAGGTTATCGGGCTTGCGAATGCCGGCGGCGACACCATCAACGCCATCAAGCAGGCGGCGGAGTTCGGCATCACCAAGGGCGGCCAGAAGGTCTCGCCGCTGCTCGCGTTCGTCACCGATATCGACTCGATCGGGCTCGAGACCGCGCAGGGGCTGCTGCTCGCGGAAGCGTTCTACTGGGATCTCAACGACGACACGCGTGCATTCTCGAAGCGCTTCATGGAGCGCACCAAGCGGGTGCCGACCTCGGCCCAGGCCGGAGTCTATTCCTCCATCACGCATTACCTGAAAGCCGTGAAGGCCGCCGGCACGACCGACGCCGCGGCGGTGATCAAGGTGATGAAGGAGACGCCGATCAACGACTTCTTCGCCAAGAATGGCAAGATCCGCGAGGACGGCCGCATGATCCACGACATGTACCTGTTCGAGGTGAAGAAGCCGTCGGAATCCAAGGGCCGCTGGGACGATTACAAGCTGCTCGCCACCGTCCCGGGCAACGAGGCGTTCCAGCCGCTGGAGCAGTCGCGCTGCCCGCTGGTGAAGAAGTGACGGTGTGACGTAAGTCACGCCGTCATTCCGGGGCGCGCCAAACAATAGGTCGTCATCCCGGGGCTCGCGAAAGCGAGAGCCCGGGATCCATTGGGCGGCATTGACGGTTGAGAGATGGATTCCGGGTTCGCGACTTCGTCGCGCCCCGGAATGACAAAGTGAGAGAGTGGCACCACAGAATGAGGCCAACATCCATGAACGACATGGTCTTGCAAAAGCTCGAAGGCGGGCTGCTCACCATCACGATGAACCGGCCGGAGCGGAAGAACGCGCTCAATCCCGAGATGGTCGCCGGGCTGGTCGAGGCGGCGCGGCGCGCGGCTGATGATCCCGAGGTGCGGGCGGTGCTGTTCAAGGGCGCCGGCGGCTCGTTCTGCGTCGGCGGCGACGTCAAGTCGATGGCGCAGGGGCGCGCGCCGCTGCCGTTCGAGCAGAAGCTCGCAAATCTGCGCCGCGGCATGGAGGTCTCGCGCATCCTGCATCAGATGCCAAAGCCCGTGGTGGCCCAGCTCGATGGCGCGGCGGCTGGCGCCGGCCTGTCCATGGCGTTGTCCTGCGACCTGCGCATCGCCTCCGAATCCTGCAAGATCACCACCGCCTTCGCCAAGGTCGGGTTCTCCGGTGATTACGGCGGCACCTATTTCCTGACCCAGCTGCTCGGCAGTGCGCGGGCGCGCGAGCTCTATCTGATGTCGCCGGTGCTCACCGCGAAGGAGGCACATGCGATCGGCATGGTGACGAAGGTCGTGCCCGACGCCGAGATCGACGCGGCCGCGCATGAGCTCGCGCTGTCGCTGGCGCAAGGGCCGTCGATCGCGCTCGGCTTCATCAAGCGCAACATCAACAACGCCGAGCACCTGGCGCTGGAGGATTGCTTCGACGGCGAGGCGATCCATCACACCCGTTGCGGCGACACCGAGGATCACAAGGAGGCAGCCAAGGCCTTCGTCGAGAAGCGCAAGCCGACCTTTAGGGGCGCATGACCATGGCGCCCTATATCCGGCTGCGTCAGATCTGCCTGGTCGCGCCGCAGCTTGAGCCCGTCATCACGGATATCGGTCGGATCATGGGCCTCGCCGTCTGCTATCGCGACGGCAATGTCGCCAAATACGGCCTGGAGAACGCGCTGCTCCCGGTCGACACGATCCTGCTGGAGGTGGTCGCGCCGTTCAAGGACGGCACCACGGCCGGTCGCTTCATCGAAAAGACCGGCGGCCGTGGCGGCTACATGGCGATCTTCTGCTGCGACGACCCGGACGAGCGCGGCCGCAACGCCAATGCGCTCGGCGTGCGCACCGCCAACGTCATCGACCACGCGCCGTATCACGGCGTCCAGCTCCACCCCCGCGACTGCCGCGCCGCCTTCATCGAGTTCAATCACACCGAAGGCAGCGACGACATCCTCGGGCCGTATCCTCCGGCGGGACCGGACTGGCAGAAATTCATTCGCAAGGATGTGACCGAGGCGCTGACGGCGGTGGAGATGCAGAGCCCGGATCCGCAAGGGCTGGCCGAGCACTGGGGCAGGATCATCGGAATTGCGCCTGAAGGCGCCGAACTGAAGCTACCCAACGCGACCTTCCGCTTCGTCAAGGGCGCCAGCGAGATCATGAGTGCGCTGGAGTTTCGGGTGACTGACGTGGCGCAGGTGCTGCATACCGCCAAGGCAAAAGGGCTCGCGGTTGAGGGCAACGAGTTTCTGCGGGGCGGAGTGACGTTCCGCGTGAGTTGAGCGGGCAAACCCTCTCCCCCTGTGGGAGAGGGTGGCTCGCCGCGAGCGGCGAGACGGGTGAGGGGTCTCTCTCCGCGAGCGAATCACTTGCGTTTGAATGCGCTGAAGCAGCCCCTCATCCGGCGCTTCGCGCCACCTTCTCCCACAAGGGGAGAAGGAAGAAAGAAGCGATCGCTTTGTAATAAACTACCTTCCCTTGAAATTCGCCACCCGCCGCTCTTCCGTGGCCTTCACGCCTTCCTTGAAATCGTCCGTCGCGCGCAGCCGCGTCTGCTCGGCGAGTTCGTGATTGGTCGCGGCCATCACGCGGTCGGCGAGGCCATTGCGCATCGTGGCGCGGGTGGAGAGCAGGCCGAGCGGGGAGCATTCGGCGATCTCGCCGGCGAGCTTCATCGCGGCCACCTTGACCTGGTCCTGCGGCACCAGCTCATTGGCGAGGCCCCATTTGTAGGCTTCCTCGCCCGTGACGCGGCGGCTGGTATAGAACATCAGCTCGGCGTTGTTCTTGCCGATCAGCTCCGGCAGCGTCACGGTCAGGCCGAAGCCGGGGTGGAAGCCGAGCTTGGTGAAGTTTGCGGAGAAGCGCGCTTCGGGACAGGTGACGCGGAAATCGGCCGACACTGCAAGCCCGAGACCGCCGCCGATGGCCGCGCCCTGCACGGCGGCAACGATCGGCTTCTTGGCGCGGAAGATACGCACGGCCTGGATGTAGAGATGGTTGATCGGGCCGAGACTGTCGGCCGGATCGCCCTTTTTCTCCGCTTCGCGCGCCTCCTGGGCCTGCCGCGCCGGATCACCGAAATTGGCGCCGGCGCAGAACGCCTTGCCCTGCGCGGAGAGCACGGAGGCACGGATTTCGATGTCGCGGTCGAACTCGTCGAGCGCGTCCGCGATCTGGTTGATCAGCGAGATATCGAAGAAGTTGAGCGGCGGACGGCGAATCTCGATGGTGCCGACATGCCCGACCTTCTCGACGCCGATATCTTGATAGGTGCTCATGATGATCCTCGATTGACTTAACGCAGACCCAATCCGCGGGCGATGATACCGCGCAGCACCTCGGTGGTGCCGCCCTGGATGGTGAGTTTCGGCGCGGTCTTGATCGCGAAGTCGAGCTGCCGCTCCAAGGTCTCGCGGTTGCTCGCGGTCTCCTCGACGAAGGCGGCGAGATCGCGCACGCGATGCGGCAGCTGCTGCTCCCAGACCGTGCCGATGTCCTTGACAATGGACGCTTCGACCACCGGCTCCTTGCCGGCTTCGAGCATGCCGGCCACCGAGACCGACATCCGCCGCATGGTGTGGAGCTGCGCGACCAGGCGGCCGATGCCCTCGGCGCTGCGCGTATCGGGATTGGGACCGACAGCGCGGACCAGCTCGGTGAGGACGTAATACGTCTCGAGGAAACGCTCAGGGCCCGAGCGTTCATAGGCGAGCTCGCTCGTCGCCTGTTTCCAGGCGCCGTCGACCTCGCCGAGCACATGGTCATCGGGAATGAAGTGATCGGTGAAGACCACCTCGTTGAACTCGTATTGCCCAGTGATCTGGCCGATCGGATTCACCTT
Source organism: Bradyrhizobium sp. BRP19 (assembly GCF_020194195.1). NCBI lineage: Bacteria > Pseudomonadati > Pseudomonadota > Alphaproteobacteria > Hyphomicrobiales > Nitrobacteraceae > Bradyrhizobium > Bradyrhizobium sp. BRP19. The sequence continues at coordinate 76,634 of NZ_JADYVZ010000011.1, forward strand.
GATGCCCGGCTGCTTCATCTTGACCAGGAACTGGGTCAGGCCGTGGCGGCGGTTCTCCTTGGTCGGCGGCGAGGTCCGGAAGATCGCGATCATGTAGTCGGCGATATGCGCCGACGAGGTCCAGATCTTGGTGCCGTTAATGAGATAGCCGCCGTCGGTCTTGGTCGCGCGCGTCTTCGCCGCGAACAAATCGGAGCCCGAGTTCGGCTCGCTCATGCCGATGGCAAAGCAGATCTCGCCGCGGCAGATCCTCGGCAGGATCTCCATCTTGATGTGCTCGGGCGCGTATTTCAAAAGCACCGGCCCGCTCTGGCGGTCGGCGACGAAGAAGCGCCGCGTCGGCGCATTGGCGACGCGCATCTCCTCGGTCACCACGTAGCGCTCGAGGAAGGAGCGTTCCTGGCCGCCATACTTTTTCGGCCAGGTCATGCCGAGCCAGCCCTTGGCGCCGACCCGGCGGGAAAATTCCGGCGCGTCGGTGTCCTCGCGATTGGGCTTGTGCGGATCGAAAGTGCCGGCGGCGATTTCCTCGGCGAGGAAGGCGCGCACTTCCTTGCGCAATTGCTCGCATTTCTCCGGCAGGCGGATCGGATCGAAACGGAGGGCAGCAGTCATTGTGTCTCTCTCCCGGATCAGCGCGATGCCACGAGCGGCCACAATTCGTCGGCGCCGCGGTTTGCGACGAGCTTGCCGAGCTCGACGGCCCAGTAGCTTTCCGAGCCGAAATCGTCGCGCCAGGCCAGCGCGCGCAGCGAATAGCGGTGCAGGATGTGCTCCATGGTGAAGCCGATCGCGCCATGGACTTGATGCGCGATGCCGCCGCCTTTCTCGGCTGCTTCCGCGCAGCGGATTTTTGCGGAGGCGGCTTCGAGATAGATCTCGTCGTTGAACGATCTTGCATTGGCGATGGCGTCGGCGGCGGACGTCGCCGCCGCAAGCGCCGCGGCGGATTCGCCGGCAAGGCGCGCGAGATTGTGCTGCACGGCCTGGAATTTCGAGATCTTCTTCTCGAAGGCGACACGCTCGTTGGAATAGCGCACGGAGATGTCGAGCATGGATTCCAGCGCGCCGGCGATCTGGAGGCTGCGCGCGACGCCGCCCATCAGCATCAGATGGGTCTGCTCAAAGCCCTTCGGCGCGGGCTTGATGGCGACTGGCTGGACCTTGTCGAGCGTGACGGTATCGCTGTGGTCGTAGCCGACATTGAGCCCGGCCTCGATCCGCGCCTTGGCCGCGTCGATCAGCGCGATGGAAGCACCATCCTTGCCGTGCGCCAGCACGGCAAAATGCTTCGCCGTCTTGGCAAAGGGCACGCCGCGCGCGCGGCCGGAGAGCGCACCGTCGGCATTGAGGGTGATGCGGTCCTTCGGGGACGCCGGCACGACCGTCATCTCGCCATCGGGGGAAGCGATCCTGGCCTGTGCCAGCAGCCATCCCGCCAGCATGGTCTCGGCCAGCGGCACCGCGACTGCGAAACGGCCGGCGGCGTTCATCAGCGCAAAGCCGTCGGCGAGGCTCGCACCCGAGCCGCCGAGATCATCCGGCACCCAGGACAGCGGCAGGCCGGCTTCGCTCGACGCCTGCCACAGCGGCGCCTGCCAGGAATTGTTCTTGTCGTTGTTGATGGTTTGCGGATCGGCGAGATCTGCGAAGATCTTCTCCGCGGTCTCGACGACGATATTGTCACTCTCCGCCACAGCGTTCCCCGTATCTTGCCATTGGCGCGTCCGGTCTGATCGGCCAGTGCGCAGTCTCTTCTTGCGCCCGATGATCGGAAAAAGCCATGGCCCTGACAAGCGTTGATCGCAGGTCCATCTGCGGCGTGGGCATGGGGCCAGGCTTCAGGAAATGCTAATTCCGCTTAGCGGAGTTTGCTCGATTTGCAGGGCGCGGCAAACTCGCTAAACAGGACGCCACACCAGAGACAGGGGAAGGAAATCCGGATGGCAAAAGACGGCTTGTGCGCAATCGTGACGGGGTCCGCATCCGGGCTGGGTGCAGCGACTGCGGAGATTCTCGCCCGCAGCGGGGCGCGGCTCGTCATCAACTATTCGTCGAGCCAGAAGGAAGCCGAGGCGACGGCCGAGACCTGCCGCAAGGCCGGCGCCGCGGAGGTTTTGGTCGCACAGGGCGACGTCTCCAAGGATGAGGATTGTCGCAAGATCGTCGCAGCAGCCAGCGGCTGGGGCCGGCTCGACATCCTCGTCAACAATGCCGGCACCACCAAGCATGTGGCTCACGCCGATCTCGACGGTCTGTCGGCGGAAGATTTCCAGCGGGTCTATGGCGTCAACACCATCGGTCCGTTCCAGATGGTGCGCGCGGCGCGCAGCCTGCTCGAAGCCGCCGCCAAGGCTTCGGGGCGGCCATCTGCGGTCGTGAACGTCTCCTCGGTTGCCGGCATCAGCGGCGTCGGCTCGTCGATTGCGTACGCCGCGAGCAAGGGTGCGCTCAACACCATGACGCTGTCGCTGTCGCGCGCGCTGGCGCCGCTGATCCGCGTCAACACGGTCTGCCCTGGCTATATCGACACGCCCTGGTTCACCAAGGGCCGCGGCGAGGCGCAGGCCAAGCAGGTGCGCGACAGCGTCGTGGCGAAAGTGCCGCTGAAGGTCGCATCATCCGCGGAGGACATCGCCCAGCTCGTCTGCTTCCTGGCGACGCCGGCCTCCAGCAACATGACCGGCGAGGTCGTGCGCATGGATGCGGGGATGCATTTGATTACGTGAGACCCGATACGCCCTCTCCGCGTCATGGCCGGGCTTGACCCGGCCATCCACGTGAGGCCGCTCGGGTCGAAGGACGTGGATGCCCGGGTCAAGCCCGGGCATGACGATGAGGAGGTGGCGTGCTCTCGTCGTTACCGCTTCTAAGCGCTACCCCTTGATCACGCCGCTCGCTACCAGCCGATTCCAGATGAACAGCACCACCACCGCGCCGATGGTCGCGGTGATGAAGCCGGCGCCCTGGTCGGGGCTGTAATGGCCGATGGCCTGGCCGATCCAGGTGGCCAGAAACGCGCCGGCAATGCCGAGGATGGTGGTGAGGATGAAGCCGCTCGGATTGTTCGGCCCCGGCGACAGCCAGCGCGCGATGAGGCCGGCAATGAAGCCGACCAGGATGATCCAAAACAGGCCGCCCATGCTCATGACAGTGCTCCCCTCTCTTTGAACCGATCAGACCCGATCCGAGAGTTCATTCTCGGTCGGCAGCCGTCCGTCCGGCGTCAAATGGTCGACCACCTGCGGCAGATACTGGCTGAGGCCGGAGAGCAGCTCTTCGCGCGACAGGCCGCTCTGGGCGGACAGGCTATCGATCTGGTCGGCGCCGAGCGCGCTGGCGAGATCGCCCGGCGCGATTGGCTTGTTCTCGCCCTTGCCGACCCAGGAATTGGCGGCATCACCGTGTCCGCTCTGCTGGAGCTGGTTGAGGAGATCGCCAAGCCCGCCGCTCAGAATGCTGCCGGCCGCACCGCCGGCGAGCAGGCCGCCGAGGCCGCCCTTGAGCATGTCGTTCAGACCGCCGCCCCGACCTACGTTCACCGGCGGAGGCGCGGGTGTCGGCAACGGTTGGGGCGCTGAGCCGGACTGGTTGCCGGTGAAATGCTTGAATGCCTTCCAGGCGAGCAGGCCGAGCAGCGCCATGGTCATCGGCGACATGCCGCCGGAGGATTTCTCGGAGCTCGGTGTGCTCTGGCCGCGCGGGCCGTTCTGCATGCCGTTGAGGACGTCGAGTAGACCCATGGTGCTCTCCTTTGGCGTCTCGTTCGGCGAGCGCTCGCCGCTGACTGCCCCCGGGGCGAGAAGATATGGGGCACTCATGACCGTTACAAGTCGGATGCGCCGCGATTGGTTGTCGGGCTCGGCTCTGCTATCGAAGGCCGGTCATTCAGGGAGTGAGCTCGGTGATTGCGGATCGACCGATCGTTGTGGCCGGCGCCGGCGCCATCGGCTGTTTCGTCGGCGGCATGCTGGCCGCCAGCGGCCGCCGCGTCGCGCTCCTGGTGCGGCCGCGGGTAAAGACCGAGATCGAGCGGTTCGGCTTGCTTCTGACTGATTTCGACGGCTCCGAGAACAAGCTCGGCGCGGGTCAACTGGCGCTGTCGGAGGATCCCTCGATCTTCCACAACGCCGGCATCGTGCTGGTGACGGTGAAAAGCGCCGATACCGCTGCTGTCGCCGAGCAGATCGCGCAGCATGCGCCTGAGGATGCCGTCATCGTCTCGCTTCAGAACGGCGTCGGCAATGTCGCTGCGCTGCGCGAGCGGCTGGGCGGCCGCCGCGTGCTGGCCGGCATGGTGCCGTTCAACGTGATCGCGATGGGCGAGGGCCGCTTCCACCGCTCGACCTCCGGCGACATTCATGTTGGCGAGGATGCGGAGAACACGGCCGGGAAGCTCTCGGTCGCCGGCCTCACGATGCGCGCGAGCAGCGACATCACGGGCGTGCAATGGGGCAAGCTGATCATCAACCTGAACAACGCGCTCAGCGCGCTGTCGGACATGCCGCTTGCCGCGCAACTGGCCAGCCGCGACTGGCGCAGGCTGTTCGCCGACCAGATGGCCGAAGGGCTGGCCGTGCTGAAGGCCGCCCACATCGTGCCGGTGTCGTCGACGCCGATCCCGATGAGCTGGTCTCCAACCCTGCTGCGGCTGCCGGATGCGATCTTCGGTGCAATCCTGGGCCGGACCATGAAGATCGATCCCGAGGCGCGCTCCTCGATGTGGCAGGATCTGAAGCAGGGCCGCAAGACCGAGATCGACTATCTGCAAGGCGCGGTGATCGCGCTCGCCGAGCGGAACCATGTCGCCGTGCCGCTGATGCGCCGCATTGTTGCGCTGATCAAGGAAGCCGAGGCGGCCGGCAACGGTCCGCTCCGTATGACGCCGCAGCAGATTCGGGGGTAGCGCCCGAAAGGAGGAGCGCGATGAAACGTGGTCTTGTGATCGGGCTCGCGCTGACCGCCTTCTGCGGCACATCGACGCTCGCCTATGCGAGGCCGCCGACGGTGATGAACTCACCTGGATATGACAGGCGATTGCAGGAGAGCCGGTCGCAGTTGGGTGCTTCGCCGATGGTGACGGAGCCGGCGACTGCGCCGTTGGTGAAACCGAAGCAGGGCAAGAAGAAGCGCACGAACTGAGGGTGGGAGCTGATCTCCATCCAACTCGTCCTTGCGAGCCACCGGGTCGGCGCAAAGCGCCGCCCGATGACAGGCTCCGCGAAGCAATCCAGAATCCCACCGCGGAAAGACCCTGGATTGCTTCGTCGCAAGGGCTCCTCGCAATGACGGTTATGGATGCAACTCACCCCTTCTTCGCGGGCTTGCTCGGGGTCGGGTTGAACAGCTTCTTCAGGTCGTTCAAGCTCTCCGACAGCCGCGGCCATTCGCAGGAGAACGAGCCCTTGGCGCAAGGTGCAGCCTTCGGCTTCGCGCCCGCGGCTTGCTGCACCTTCGGCCGCTCGACCGGCACCGGCACGCGCGCGACTTCGGTCCGCAGCGCGACCTGCTGCAGCTGCTGCAACTGCTGCTCCTGCTGTTCGCGCTGCTGCCGGGCGATAGCCTGGGCCGCTTCGTTGCTGCGGCGCTGGTTGGCGAGATAGGCCGTATAGGCTTCGTCGATCTTCTTCTGCTCCTCCGGCGTCGGATTGGGACCGGCGATATCGAAGGTGCGATCCTGGAGGAAATCGTAATAGGAATAGCCGCCGCCCGGCTTGCGGCGGCCGGCGAACTTGGCGTTGCAATCGGCAAGGGCGGCCGTCTTCTCCGCTTTGGTTGCGGCCTTCTCGGCGGCGTCGGCGCATTCCTCGAAATCAACCGGAGCGCGCTTCCACCATTGCGCCTCGGCATGCCCGTGCGTCAGCAGGAACAAACCTGCTGTACCTACGGCGAGCAGCGCCGCACGACGCGATGTAACGACCGGCGACATTCTACGAGAGCATTCCTTGCGCAACTCAACCCGAACTGAGTCGAGCCGGATTTTTGCCCCTTTCTTGCCGGCTTGTCACCCATGGAACCCAGGAAATTCAGGGCTGCGATGCTGACATTTTGTGCTTGACGTGGCGCGAGAGTCACAGCGCCCTGACCGCAGGCTGGTACACTCGTGCCGCGAGCGCCTCACTCCTGCGGCGACGCCAAGAAGACGAAATGGAAACGCCTGATGTTGCTGCCGCTCTCAGATGTGCCGCGCTGGTACGCGGAACGCAAACCACACGGCACGATTGCGATCCGTCACGGGCAGGACACGCTGACCTGGGACGAGCTCGAGCGCGGCGCCAACCGCCGCGCGCGGGCATTCATGGCCAAGGGCGTCAAGCCCGGGGATTTCGTCGCGATCGGATTGCCGAACGGCAACGCGTTCTTCGAGACCTCCTTTGCGGTGTGGAAATGCGGCGCGACGCCGACCTCGCTGTCGTGGCGGCTGCCGCGCGGCGAAGCCGCCGCCGTGCTCGACATTCTCAAGCCTGCGCTGGTGGTCGGCGGCGAGGCCGACTGGAATGCGCCCAACCGGTTGGCCGCCGACTTCGTGCCGGAAGGATTCTCGGATGGGCCGCTGGCGCCGCCGGTGGCGCGATACTGGAAGGCGATGACCTCAGGCGGCTCGACCGGCCGACCCAAAGTGATCCTCGATCACCAGCCGGCCGTGACCGATACCGCGGCTGCGCCGCCGCTCAATATTCCATTCGGCGTATCGCTGCTCAATCCCGGTCCGCTCTACCACAACGCGCCGTTCATCGTGTCGCATTATGCGCTGTTCGTCGGCGGCAAGCTCACGGGGCTGACCAAGTTCGACGCCGAGGAGACGCTGCGGCAGATCGAACGCGAGCGCGTGCAATGGGTCAATTTCGTGCCGACCATGATGCACCGCATCTGGGCGCTGCCTGCGAGCGTGCGCAACTCTTACGATCTGTCGAGCCTGCAGACGGTCTTCCACATGGCTGCGCCGATGCCGCCGTGGCTAAAGGAGAACTGGATCGGCTGGCTCGGACCCGAGCGGATTTGGGAGCTCTATGGTGGCACCGAGCGGCAGGGCGCCTGCATCATCTCCGGCACTGAATGGCTGACGCACAAGGGCTCGGTTGGCAAGATCGGCGACATGGCGAAGCTTCGCATCGTCGGCGAAGACGGCAAGGACGTTGCGCCCGGCGAGACCGGCGAGATCTATTTCCTCAACAATGACGGCAAGGACGCCACCTACCATTATCTCGGCGCCGAGCCGAAGCGCCGCGCCGACGGCTGGGAATCGCTCGGCGATATCGGCCGGCTGGACGCCGAAGGCTATCTCTATCTCGGCGACCGCCTCGCCGACATGGTGCTGCGCGGCGGCGCCAACATCTATCCGGCCGAGGTCGAGGCCGCGGTGTCCGAGGCTCCCGGTGTGCGCTCCTGCGTCGTGGTGGGCCTGCCCGATCCGGAATTGGGCCAGCGTGTGCATGCCATCATCGAGCCGGAGCCCGATGCGGACGGGCAGGCCATTGCCGACGGCATGGCGGATTTCCTCAAGGACCGGCTCAGCCGCTATAAGCATCCCGAAAGCTTCGAATTCGTCAGCGCCCCGCCGCGCGACGATTCCGGAAAAGTTCGGCGCACCCTGTTGCGCGATGAGCGTGCGACGTGGATGAAGGAGGGGCGCGCGTTCCGGATCTTGCCTTCGAAGGCGCGGGCGCATGCCGAATGAGACAAGCAAGGAAGGACTGACATGACGATCACCATCGTAGCGAGCAGCGTGCCGAAGCCGCCGGCAAATATCATCGAAGGTTTCAGGGACGCGCCGACCTCGGTGATCTCGGACAATCTCGCCCGGCTGCCCGGCGCAGTGGGGCTGAGGCCCTATCACCGCGGCGGCAAGCTGGTGGGCACGGCCTTCACCGTGCGCACCCGTCCCGGCGACAATCTCGCGATCCACCGCGCGCTGGATCTGGTCGGGCCCGGCGACGTCATCGTGGTCGACGGCGGCGGCGACGAGACGCGCGCGCTGATCGGCGAGATCATGAAGAACATCGCGCAATGGCGCAAAGCCGAAGGCTACGTAATCGACGGCGCGATCCGCGACGTCGCAGCATTCGCGGCCGACGACTTCCCCTGCTACGCCCGCGCAGTGATCCATCGCGGTCCCTACAAGAACGGCCCCGGCGAGATCAACGTGCCGGTGACGATCGGCGGCAGCGTGATTGCGCCCGGCGACATCGTCGTCGGCGACGAGGACGGCGTGGTGTCGTTTCCCGCTGCCGGCGCGGCCGCCCTGTTGGACGCGGTGCGTGTCCAGGTCGCGCGCGAGGAGGAGACGCTGAAGGCGATCCGCGAGGGCCGTTACCAGGGCGCCTACGGCAAGTCCTGATCAGAGGAGCGTGAAGGGAGGATGGCGTGAGCCAGAAGGACGAATTCCACAATCTCGATGATGCCAGCGACGGACTCTTCCGCGAGCTTGCCGCCGGCGTGACCACGCGCATCTTCTCCGGCGAGCAGGCGATGCTATCGGTGGTGACGCTGGCACCGCATGCGCAAGGCACGCTGCATCATCACCCCGAGGAGCAGTGGGGCGTGCTGCTCGACGGCTCCGCCATCCGCGTCCAGGGCGAGGAGGAAATCCCGGTGAAGAAGGGCGATTTCTGGCGCACGCCCGGGAACGTGCCGCACACCATGCGCGCCGGGCCGGACGGCGCCCGCGTGCTGGACATCTTCAGTCCGCCTCGGCCAGAATACAGAAAAGCAGGATCAGGCTTCGGCACGACCTAGCGCTTAAAAGCAAAAAAGCAAAGCGCTACACATAAAGGGAGGGGACCATGACGATCACACGACGGGCGCTGCTGGCCGCGCCGGCTATTCTCACATTGACGCCGGCGATGGCGCAGGCCGGCAAGATCACGCTGGTGGTGCCGTTCCCGCCGGGCGGATCGACCGACGCCATGGCGCGGCTGCTGCAGACGAACCTGCAGACCAAGCTTGGTCGCATCGTGGTGGTCGAGAACAAATCGGGCGCGGCCGGTGCGCTCGGCGCGGCGCAGGTCGCCAAGAGTCCGGCCGACGGCTCGACCTTCCTGGTGACGTTCGATTCCCACGCCGTGATCCCGTCGATCCTCGACAAGCCGCCGGTCGATGTCGAGCGCGAGCTGATGCCGGTGCTGCTGATCGGCACCGCGCCTTACGTGATCGCGGCCGGCGCCGGCCGCCCCTACAAGAGCTTCGCCGACGTGGTCGCCGCCTGCAAGGCAAGCCCCGGCGCGGTGAAATACGCCTCGGTCGGCATCGGCACGCTCGGCCATCTCGCCATGACCGTGCTCGGCAGCAAGGCCGGCGTCGAGATCATGCACGTGCCCTATCGCGGCGGCGGGCCGGCCATGAACGACGTGCTCGGCGGCCACGTCGATCTCATCGCGGGATCGGCGGCGCTGGTCGCCGCCCAGCTCGGCACCAATATGCTGCGTCCGATCCTGCAGCTCGGCCGCGAGCGGCTGCCGGCCCTGCCTGATACTCAGACCGCGATCGAGGCCGGCTTCCCGGACTTCGAGACGCTGGCCTGGTGGGGCATCTTCGCGCCCACGGGCACGCCGCCGGACGTCGTCGCGGCCTTCGCGGCGGCGTCCAAGGAGATCCTGAGCGAGCCCGCGACCGCCGCCCAGCTGAAGGAGACGCAACACATGACGCTGCTGCTCCAGGACGGCGCCGCCTTCAAGACCTTCTTCGACAAGCAGGTCGCCACCTGGGGCAAGGTCGTGAAGGACAACAATATCAAGGCGTGAGGCCCCGTCATGCCCGACGAAGGGGACGTGCGAAACTGAGCTCATGGCCATCGGGGTCGGTGAGATGGAAGTAGCGCTCGCCCCATTCGGCGTCGCGCGGCGTGGTTGACGGCTGCCATCCGGCGGCGCGCGCCTGCTCATAGGTTGCGTCGACATCGGCGACATGGAAGATGACGCGGCCCCACCAGGACCAGCGCTTGTCGTCCGGCTGTGCCGTCAGGTTGAGATAACCGGGGCCGACGCGAAAGCTCGTGAATGCGGCGGCTTCGCCACCATACAAGAGCTCGAACCCCAGCGACCGGTAGAAGTGCACGGCGCGCCCCATGTCATGCGTGCCGAGCGTGATGGCGCTGATGCTTTCGATCATGTGAGCTGCTCCGTTGGGAGGGGCCTGGAAGTATAGCCGCCCCGTTCAGGTTGATGAGATCTCGCCCGCTTGACGGCTGGCGAACCGCATTTTGCTCTGCTATGAGGGGGCCGAGCCCGCACCCACGGGTTCCGCGGTCCCGTAGCTCAGCCGGATAGAGCGGCGGTTTCCTAAACCGTAGGTCGGAAGTTCGAGTCTTCCCGGGATCGCCATTTTCCGCGCGTTTGCGCCGCGCCAAGGGCACGCAACGCCGGTATTCCCCCCAAGCGTTATTCCATCGTGACGTGTGCCGACAGCCGGCTAAAATACGGCGGGTGCAGGGGGCCTTGCATGGCGGACTCATGGTACTACGCTGAGGGCGGGCAGCGGCGCGGCCCGTTCTCGATTTCTGAACTCCTTCCGCTCCTCGCTAGTATCGCCGATCCTCGGCGTGTGCTGGTCTGGCGGCACGGCTTCGAGAATTGGAAGCCGGCCGGGGAGGTGCACGAGATCACGCAGCAGCTCCTTCAATCGCCGCCGCCAAGCCCAGCATCGCCGCCGGTTGAGGTCATTCGCGAGGCGGCCGCTCCCGCAGAAGACGGCGCTTCATTCAAGGACGTCCAGCCAGAGATGACCGGCATCAGCGGCTGGCTCGGGCTTCTGGCGTTCGGCCAAATGATCGGCATCGTGCGCCTAGTCGTCAATACCGCGCAATATGTGCAGTCGATCTCCAGCGAGACCTGGGTGCAATTCTCAATCGTATTTTGGGGCGAGATTGCGATGAACGTCGCGCTGATCGGTCTCGCAATCTGGACGGCGGTGCTCCTGTTCATGCATTCCCGTAGATTTCCAGCGTTCTTCATTGTGCAGATGATCTGTGCGGTACTGATCCCGTTGATCGATCTGGTTTGGGTTGCATCGATCTTTTCCATCGGCTTGAATCGTCCGTTCGGTGATTTTTTCACTATCGAACCTCTTCAAGTCGCACGAATGGTCGTCGGTGCGATCAGTGCCGCGATTTGGATAACCTATGTCCTTCGCTCCCGTAGAGTCGCGAATACGTTCACGGAGTAAGCCGTCATGCATCTGGCGGCCCGCAAGCCGGGCGGACAGGATGCCCGCTGATTTGCTCGGCTGGTGCAAAAATTGCTAACAGAAGCGGCCGGGCCGGAAGGGGCACCTTCCAGCCCGGTCCATGCCTGTCCGTTGCCATACCCGGAGACCATGATGCCTTTTGACTTGATCCTTCGCGGCGGAAGGGTCATTGACCCCTCGCAGAAGCTCGATGCCGTGACGGATGTCGCATTTTCGAACGGCAAGGTTGCCGCTGTTGGCACTGGGCTCAAGGCGGATCCGGGCACGGAGGTGCGTGACGTCTCCCGGTTCATCGTGACGCCGGGACTCATCGATCTCCACACCCATGTCTACTGGGGCGGCACCTCGCTCGGCATTGATGCCGAGGAGTTCTGCCGCCTCTCCGGCGTCACCACGGCGGTGGATACCGGCAGCGCTGGCCCCGGCAATTTCGCCGGCTTCCGCAAGCATGTGATCGAGCCGAGCCAAGTCCGCATCCTCGCCTATTTGCACGTCTCGCATGCCGGCATCTTCGGCTTCTCGCACCGGATTATGGTCGGCGAGAGCGAGGAGCTGCGCCTGATGAATCCGATCGAGGCGGCCGAAGTGGCCGATGCCAACCGCGATCTCATCGTCGGCATCAAGGTGCGCGTGGGCCTGCATTCGTCGGGCACGTCGGGCGCGGTGCCGCTCGACATCGCGCTCGAGGTCGCGAACGAGGTCGGCATGCCGCTGATGGCGCATATCGACCATCCGCCGCCGAGCTATGAGGACGTGTTGGCGCGGCTGCGTCCCGGCGACGTGCTGACCCACGCGTTCCGCCCCTTCCCGAACACGCCGGCGACGGCGCAAGGCACTGTGAAGAAGGCGGTGCTGGAAGCGCGCGAGCGCGGCGTGCTGTTCGATATCGGCCACGGCAAGGGTTCGTTCGCGTTCAAGACCGCGCGCGCCATGCTGGCCAATGGTTTCCATCCGGACACGATTTCCTCGGACATCCATCAGCTCTGCATCGACGGACCGGCCTATGACCAGGTGACGACCATGTCGAAGTTCCTGTGCATGGGCATGGAGCTGCCGGATGTGATCGCGGCATCGACGGTGAATGCGGCGATGGCGCTGCGGCGTCCTGAGCTCGGCAGCCTCAAGCCGGGCAGCGTCGGCGACGCCACGTTGATCTCGGTGCGGCAGGGCCAGTTCGACTATGAAGACGTCGTCGGCGAGCACCTGATCGGCGATCGCAAGATCGTGTCCGAAGGCGTCGTCATCGGCGGCCGCTGGTGGCATCCGAATTGAGCGGCGCGCGCGGATCGTGACCACGTGCTCGCATGACGCACTGATCAGTCGCGTCCCGCCTCCATGATCGCCTTGGCGAGCCGCGCCGGGTCCGAGAAGCACAGTTCGTGGCTTCCCGGCACCTGCACCAGGCGAAACAGGCCGAGCTTCTCCGACAGGCGCGGATGCCAGCCATGGCTGTGCGGCATCGCGGTATCCTCGGTGCAGTTGATGTAGGATTTGGCCAGCGGCATCTCGGCCGGATTGCTCTTGAGCGCGATCTTGTCGCTGAAGGTCGCCAGCGGATGCGGATTGAGCACGTCATAAGCGCGCTGCGCCGTCTCCAGATCGGCATCGTTGATGAAGGCCTCGCGCCAGATCGGGAAGGGCAGCACCACCGAGCCGTCGCCGCGCTCGGCCGCGATGGCGTCGAATAGTCCGACATAATGCGGCGGCACCATGTCGTTGAGGCATTCGCCGTCATTGGGCACGAAGGCATTCCAGTAGACCAGGCGGCGGATGCGCTCCGGCGCGAGGTCGGCAACGCCAGTGATGACCATGCCGCCATAGGAATGGCCGAGCAGGATGACGTCCTTCAGATTATTCTCGGCCAGGTAGTCCGCGATCGATTGGATCGCTTCCTTCAACCCGGTCGTCTTGGCATCGCCCGGACGGTTGCCCTTGATGGTGGGGGTATGGACCTGATGGCCGGCGGCGCGGATCGGCGCGGCGACCGGCTCGAGCTCGGCGCCTGTATGCCAGGCGCCATGGACGAGAACGTAGGTCGACATATTGTGGCTCCTCCCGAGGGTGTGGTTAGATCGGCGCAGCGTCGCCGCACGGCAAGTGTGGACCGGCGACCGATTTGCCGCTTGGCTGGAAGTGAACCGTATTGGTCTCGGAGTGAACCGATGCAGCAGATCGAGCGTCCCGTTCCGTCACGCCACTCGGCCTGGAATACGGTGGGCGTACGGCCTCACGAGCAATTCGCCTATTATCGCGAGGCAATCTGCCAGGCTTTCATGAATCTGACGCCGGAGCCGGCGGCCGCCGCCGCCTTTCCCGCCAGCGTCGAGCATGTCCGTCTCGGTGATGCCGCGATCAACCGCGTCAGCTTCCCTGAGCACGTGGTGCGCCGTTCCGCGGCCGACATCGCGGCGTCCGATCGCAGCTGCTTCTACCTCAACCTGAAGCTGGCCGGCCGCTGCCGCATCCAGCAGGACGGTCGCGAGATCAGCCTGTCGCCCGGACAGGTCGGCATCTTCGACAGCGACCGCCAGTTCGCGCTCCTGCACGATCGTGGTCCGCAGCTGCGCGTCGCCTCGTTCTGGGTGCCGGCAGAAGCCTTGCGTGAACGGCTGCCGGCTTCGTTCGACGTCGTTGCGGCACGCCTCTCGGACGATCCCGTCGTCGGCCACCTCATTGTCGAGACCGCGCGCACGCTCAGCGAGGGCGCGCTGCAGATGAGCGAGGACGAAGGTGTGCGGCTGTTCCGGGCGCTGATCGAATTGGTTGCCGTGAGCCTGTCGCGAAGCAGCCGCCTGCACGCAGCTGAAGCCGAGAGTCTCGCCGATGCAACCACGCTGGCGGTGAAACGTGCCATCCACCGGCGGCTCCGCCAGCCGGGACTTGCGGTCGCAGACGTCGCCGCCGCCGTCGGCATCAGCGAGCGCTACGTGCACAAGCTGCTGGCGCGATCGGGCTCAGGCTTCACCGACTACGTCATCGACCATCGTCTCGACGGCGCGGCCAGGGACCTCAGGAATCCCACGATGGCGGAGCACGCGATCGGCGCCATCGCGTTCGATTGGGGTTTTTCGGACCTCTCCCACTTCACCCGCCGCTTCAAGCAGCGCTTCGGATGCCGGCCGCGCGACTGGCGCGCGCGGTGAGGGGAGTTTGCGTGCGGGCCGCTTATGGCAACGCCGTAGCCCCGATCTCCGCTCGTCGTCCCGGATCGGCGCTCCGCTCCGCTTCGCTTGTCCGGGACGACGAGTTGGGATTGCCGTGCAGGGGTGCGCGCCTCTCCCCGACAGCGACCTGATCTACAAGGATCTGGCGATCAAGAGCTTCATGATCTCGTTGGTGCCGCCATAGATCTTCTGGATGCGGGAATCGATGAAGATGCGCGAGATCGGGTATTCCTGCATGTAGCCGTAGCCGCCGAACAGCTGCAGGCATTCGTCGGCGGTCTCGACCTGCTTCTCCGAGCACCAATATTTCGCCATCGATGCCGTCACGGTATCGAGGTCCTTGGCGACCAGGCGCTCGATGCACCAATCGACGAAGACGCGTGCGATCATCGCCTCGGTCTTGCGCTCGGCCAGCGTGAAGGCGGTGTTTTGGAAATCCATCAGCGGCTTGCCGAACGCCTTCCGCTCCTTGGTGTAGTCGGTGGTGAGCTTGACCGCGCGCTCCATCGAGGCGACGGCGCCGACCGCGAGCGCAAGGCGTTCCTGCGGCAATTGCTGCATCAACTGGACAAAACCCTGGCCCTCCTCCTTGCCGAGCAGGTTTTCCGGCGGCACGGTCACGTTGTCGAAAAACAGCTCCGAGGTGTCGGAGGCGTGCAGGCCGATCTTGTCGAGGTTGCGCCCGCGCTTGTAGCCGTCCGCGCCCGCGGTCTCGACCACGATCAGCGAAATGCCTTTGGCACCTAGCTCGCCGGTGCGCGCGACCACGATGACGAGATCGGCGGCCTGGCCGTTGGTGATGAAGGTCTTCTGGCCGTTGATGACGTAGGAATTGCCCTGCTTCTTCGCCGTGGTCTTGACAGCTTGCAGGTCCGAGCCGGTGCCGGGCTCGGTCATGGCGATGGCGCCGACCATCTCGCCGGACGCCATCTTCGGCAGCCAGCGTTTCTTCTGCTCCTCCGAACCGTAATTGAGGATGTAATGCGCGACGATGGCGCTGTGCACGGAGACGCCGGTGGTCAGCTCCGGCACCGTGCTTTCGAGATCGTCGAGCACGGCGGCGTCATAGGCGAAGGTCGCGCCCAGGCCGCCATATTCCTCCGGCACGCTCGCCAGCAGCGCGCCCATCTCGCCGAGCCCGCGCCAGGCGAAGCGGTCGACCATCTTCTGCTCGCGCCACTTCTCGGCATGCGGCGCCAGGTCCTTGGCGAGATATTTGCGGAACTGGTCGCGGAAGACGTCGAGGTCTTCGGTCATCCAGGACGATCGATAATGCATCAGCGCCTCGCTCTCAGACAATCAGGCCGCCGCCGGCGACGACCACCTGACCACTGATATAATTGGATTCCGGACTGCAGAACAGATAGACGGCGTCGGCCGCCTCTTCCGGCGTACCGCCGCGGCCGAGCGGGATCATGCGCGACATGGCTTCCAGCATGTGCGGCTGCACGCCGACCTTGATGTCCCGGCCGGCGACGTCGATGGTCTTCTGCTGCGCCTCGATCGGCTGGGTCAGGCGGGTGTTGATGAGGCCGAAGGCGACGCAATTGACGTTGACCTTGTAGCGGCCCCATTCCTTACACATGGTTCGGGTCAAGCCGATTAGCGAGGCCTTGGCCGAGGAATAGCTGGCCTGCCCGGCATTGCCGTAGAGACCTGCGATGGAGGAGATGTTCACGACCTTGCGGAACACCTCGCGTCCCTCTTCGGCCTCCTTCTTGGAGAAGACGCGGATCGGCTCGGCGGCCGCGCGCAGGATCCGGAACGGCGCGACGAGGTGGACGTCGAGCATGGCCTGGAACTGCTCGTCGGTCATCTTCTGGATGGTGGAGTCCCAGGTATAGCCGGCATTGTTGACGATGATGTCGAGCCCGCCGAACTTGTCCAGCGCGGCGCCGACGAAGCGATCGGCGAAGCCCGCCTCGGCGACGCTGCCGTTCACGGCAGTGGCATTGCCGCCGAGTGCCTCGATCTCCGCGACCACGGCGTTGCCGGGCTCGGCATCGAGGTCGTTGACGACCACCCTGGCGCCTTCGCGCGCCAGCTTGAGCGCGATCGCGCGCCCGATGCCGCGGCCTGAGCCGGTGACGAGCGCGACCTTTCCCTGCAGTTTTGTCATTTGAATGAGTCCTCTTGCTGTCACAGCGCGACGACGGCGCTGCCTTCGAGCTTGACCTCGCCGCGATCGTCCTTGGTGGTGAGCGCGAGCCTTGCGCGACGCTCGCCGTCCTTGACGAAGAGCTCGGTCACGGTGCCTTCGCAAGTGAGCTTGGCGCCGAGCTGAGTGATCGAGACGAACCGGGTCGCAAAGCTGCGGAGCTTCGACGGCGGCACCACATCCGTCAGCGCCTGCCCAAGACAGGCCATCACCAGCATGCCGTGGGCGAACACATCGGGAAATCCGGCGGCCTTGGCGAAGTCGATGTCGACGTGGATCGGATTATGATCGCCCGATGCGCCGCAATAGAGCGCGAGCGTGTGGCGGGTGATCGGCGGAAAGACCTTGTGGACGATGCGGTCGCCGGCCTTGATGTCTCCGGATGCCGTCATGACGCCGCCTCGTTGCGCACGACGATGGTGCGCGCGGTATCGGCGACATGCACGCCGTCCTGATTGGTCACCTCGCATCGGATGCCGATCAGCGTCATCGCGCCGCCCTTCTTGTCCGTTACGCTGGTCACCAGCGGTCGAAAAGTCAGGGTGTCGCCGACCAGAACCGGGGCGTGATAGGCGAAGCTTTGCTCACCATGCAGCACGCGGGACAGATTGATGCCGAGCGCGCTGAACATTTCGAAGGGATCGTCGATGTCCATCATCTCCAGGCAGAACAGATAGGTCGGCGGCACCGGCATGCCGGTGAACCCGGCCGCCCGGGCAGCATCCGCATTGCGGTAGACCGGATTCTGTTCACCCAGCGTGTTGAGGAAGTAGCGGAGACGGCCGGGCTCCACGCGCGCGGTGACCGGCGTGAAGCTGCGCCCTACGGCGGACTGGTCGACCATGGCCGATATCAGTGCCGCTTGTAGAGCGTGACGACGCAGGCGCCGCCGAGGCCAAGATTGTGCTGAAGTGCGACCTTGGCACCCTCGACCTGCGTGGCGCCGGCGGTGCCGCGCAGCTGCCGCGTCAGCTCGTAGCACTGCGCAAGCCCGGTGGCGCCGAGCGGATGTCCCTTGGACAGCAATCCGCCGGACGGATTGGTCACGATCCGGCCGCCATAGGTATTGTCGCCGTCATTGATGAACTTGCCGGCTTCACCCTCGCCGCAGAGGCCGAGCGCCTCGTAGGTGATGAGCTCGTTATGAGCAAAGCAGTCGTGCAGCTCCACCACGTCGAGATCGCCGGGGCCGATGCCGGCGCTCTCATAAACCCGGCTGGCAGCCTCTTTTGCCATGTCGTAGCCGACCAGCTGCATCATGTCGCCGGCCTTGAAGGTCGAGGGCGTATCGGTGGTCATGGCCTGCGCCGCGATGCGTACTTCTTTGCCGATGCCATGCTTGTCCGCAAACCGCTCGGAGACCAGCACGGCGGCGGCGCCGCCGCAGGTCGGCGGGCACGCCATCAGGCGCGTCATGACGCCGGGCCAGATCACCTGGTCGTTCATCACGTCGTCCGCCGTGACTTCCTTGCGGAAAAGCGCGAGCGGATTGTTCTTCGCATGTCGGCTCGCCTTGGCGCGCACCTTGGCGAAGGCGTCGAGCGGCGTGCCGTATTTCTTCATGTGGCTGAGCCCGGCGCCGCCGAAATAGCGCAACGCCAGCGGAATGCCGGGGGCGTCGATCAGCTGGTCCGCAGCCGCGTCGAACTCCTCGAACGCGCTCGGGCGATCGGCATAGACGCTGCCGAGCGCGCCGGGCTTCATCTGCTCGAAGCCGACCGCCAGCACGCAATCCAGCGCCCCGCTTGCGATCATTTGCCGCGCCATGAACAGCGCGGTCGATCCGGTCGAGCAATTGTTGTTGACGTTGACGATGGGGATGCCGGTCATCCCGACGGGGTAGAGCGCGCGCTGCCCGCAGGTGGAATCGCCATAGACGTATCCGACATAGGCCTGCTCGATCTTCTCGTAGCCGAGGCCGGCATCGGCGAGCGCGAGCTTGACGGCTTCCGTTCCCATCTCGTGATAGGGGGCGCTGGCGCCCGGCTTGGCAAACGGAATCATGCCGACCCCGGCGACGACCACGTCAGACATCGCTTCCTCCCAATAAATTACCCGTTGGACTTTTTCTTACCCATGGGTAACATATCGTCCGATCTCCACCAGAGTCAACCGACCGACCATGGATTCAGCGCCGCCCGCTCCGCCGTCATCGCCTTCGCCCTGGCTGCCGTTCGAGAGCCGGCGCCGCGCCCGCGACGAGAAGCGCGAGGCGGTGCTGCGCGCCGCCGTGCAGCTGTTCCTGGAGCAGGGCTATCATCGCGTGACGCTGAACGAGGTCGCGGACCGGCTGAACATCACCAAGCCCGCGCTGTACAATTACTTCCGGGGCAAGGACGAGATCCTGTTCGAATGCTGGTCGATGGGCGCCGAACTCGTCGACGGCGTGATCACGGAGATCAACGCCGGCGGCGGTTCGGGTCTCGCCAAGCTGCGCAAGCTGGTGCACGCCTATGCCGAACTGATGGCGACCGATTTCGGCGCGAGCCTGGTGCGTTTCGATTTGCGCGATCTGGCCGAGCGGAACGCCGGTGTCGCACGCGCCGCCAAGAGGCGGATCGACGCCACCTTCCGGCGATACATTACTGCAGGCATTGCTGACGGTTCGATCAGGCCTTGCGATCCCAAGCTTGCAGCCTTCGCGATCGCGGGTTCGCTCAATTGGATCGGCCATTGGTATCGACGGGAGGGCAAGCTGTCGCCGACCGCGATCGCCGACGAGTTCACGGTGCGGCTGACGGACGGCCTGGCGGCCGAGGTTCGGCTGCAAATGACAAAGAAGACGCCGAGGGCGCCGCAAGGGCGCAACTCAGGACGCAAAGCAACAGGGAAGAAACGCACGGGAGGAGAGACGGGATGAACATCACGCACGGCCTGCGCAGGGCGCTGCAGATCAATCCGAATGGGCTGGCGACCGTTTATGGCCAGCGGCGGCGCAGCTGGGGCGAGCTCGGCGAGCGCGTTACAAGGCTGGCCGGCGGCCTGCGCACGCGCGGCGTCAGGGACGGCGACCGTGTTGCGGTGCTGTCCTTCAACTCGGACTGCTATCTCGAGCTCTATCTGGCGACCGGCTGGGCGGGAGGCGTGATCGTGCCGCTCAACATCCGCTGGAGCGCGCTGGAAAACGAGGATGCGCTGCGCGACTGCCGCGCGTCCGTTCTGCTGGTCGACAAGGCCTTTGCGCAGGTCGGCGCGCAGCTCGCCGGCGCCATTCCGGGGCTGAAGCTGATCTATGCCGACGATGGCGAGGCGCCGGCGGGGATGGAGAGCTACGAGAATCTTGTCGCGGGAAGTGCCCCCGTTGCTGATGCCATGCGCAAAAGCGACGATCTCGCCGGCATCTTTTACACCGGCGGCACCACCGGCCGTTCCAAAGGCGTAATGCTCAGTCACCAGAATCTGATGGCCAATGCGCTCAACGCACTCGGCGAAGGCCTGTTTCCGGCAAGCGCGATCTATCTGCATGCGGCTCCGATGTTTCACCTTGCCAACGGTGCGGCGATGTATTCGCTGCTGCTCTCCGGCGGCTCGAACGTGATCGTTCAGGGCTTCACGCCCGAAGGCGTGATGGCTGCGATGCAGAACGAGCGCGTCACAGACGTGCTGCTGGTGCCCACGATGATCCAGATGTTCGTCGATCACCCCGCGATCGGCAAATACGACCTGTCGTCCCTGAAGAACATCATCTACGGGGCCTCGCCGATCAGCGAGGCGGTGCTCGATCGTGCCGCGCGCGCACTGCCGCATGTCCGTTTCACGCAGGCCTATGGCATGACCGAATTGTCGCCGATCGCGACGCTGCTGCATCCCGACGAGCACATCGGGGAGGGACGCAAGAAGGGGCGCCATCGCGGCGCAGGCCGTGCCGCCCTCGGTTGCGAGGTGCGGATCGTCGACGAGAACGACCAGCCGCTGCCGGCGGGCGCCGTCGGTGAGATCGTGGTGCGCGGCGACACCGTGATGATGGGCTATTGGGAGCGGCCGGAGGAGACCGCGCGCGCCGTCGTCGACGGCTGGATGCATACGGGCGACGGCGGCTGCATGGACAAAGATGGGTTCATCTATGTCGTCGACCGGGTGAAAGACATGATCATCTCGGGCGGGGAGAATGTGTACTCGGTCGAGGTCGAGAACGCGCTGGCCCAGCATCCGTCGGTGCTGCAATGCGCCGTGATCGGAATTCCCAATGAGAAATGGGGAGAGCAGGTCCATGCCGTCGTGGTCAAACGCAGCGGCGTAGAGGTTTCGACCGGCGAGCTGATCGAGTTCACGAAGACGTTGATTGCCGGCTACAAATGTCCGCGCAGCATCGAGATCACCGAGACGCCGTTGCCGCTGTCCGGCGCCGGCAAGGTGCTGAAGCGCGAGCTGCGCAGGCCGTTCTGGGAGGGGCGGGAACGGCGGGTCAGCTGACGGCTCCCGCGCGTTACGGCCTGCGCGCCGAGGACGCGCGAAGATTGATGTTTTCCAGATCGTGGTCGCGCGGATACGCCCACCGGGATCGCCATGAACTGTGTTTTCAGGCTGCGTCCGATCTAGCCATGAGCCGTCTTGCCGCCGTCGATCACGAACTGGCCGCCGGTCGTGTAGGGATGATCGTCGGAGGCCAGCACCAGCGCAAAAGCCGCGATCTCCTCAGGCGCTGCCACGCGCTGTAACCCCGGGACGTTGGATTTGGCCCATTGCGCGATGCCGATATGCCAGGCCGCATCGGGCAGGCCCTCCATGCCGGCGAGCCGGCGGATCATCGGGGTGTCCGTGGTGCCGGGGATCAAGGTGTTGATGCGGATGCCATGCTTTGCGTAGTCGAGTGCCGCGGCCTGCACCAGGCCGACCAGTCCCCGCTTGGCAGCCGAATAGGCCGAGCGCTTGGCCGACGTCGCAATGGCGTTGGACGAGGAGGTGACGACGATCGATCCGCCTTTCTCCAGCATGTGCGGGATTTGATATTTCATCGACAGGAACACGCCGCGCAGATCCGTGCCGATCACGTCGTCGAATTCGGCCGCGCTGAATTCATGCAGCGGCTTCTCGATTGAGATGCCGGCATTGTTGAAGGCGACGTCGAGCCGCCCGTAGCGCGCGATGGTCGTATCGACCAGCGCCTTCACCTCGGATTCGTGGCGCAGGTCGGCGCGAACGAAGACGGCCTCGCCGCCGGACTCGCGCACCTCGGTCTCCACCTGCTTGCCACGGTCGGTGTTGCGCCCGCAAAAGGCGACGCGGCCGCCCTCGGCGGCGAACATCAGCGTTGCGGCCCGCCCGATTCCGGAGGTGCCGCCCGTGACGATGACGACCTTGCCCGCGAACCTTTGCTTGCCGCTCGGCTTTTGCTGCGGCAGCGCCGCGCCCTGGCCGAGCGCCACGCCGCCGGCGAGGCCGCCGACGGCACCTGCGAGCATGCCGAGGGCCGCGCCCCCGACCAGATGACGCCGCTTTACGGGATGGCTCGCGGTGATATTCTGCATTTCGGTCATTTCGAACTCCGGTCCGCTCAATCTGAACAGTGTTAAGATAGATATGCTGCAATCTGAACAGTGTCAAGTTACATGAAGAAACGGCCCCCCGCCGCCAAGCGCAGCACCGCTCCGACCCAGGCAAAGCCGGAGGTCGGATACCATCACGGCGAATTGCAGGAGGCGCTGATCGCCGCGAGCGAAGCCATTCTCGCCGAGCAGGGCGCGGAAGCCTTCACGCTGCGCGAAGCCGCACGCCGCGCCGGCGTTTCGCCGGCCGCGCCATCGCATCATTTCGGCAACGCCCAGGGCCTTCTCACCGAAGTGGCGATCCGCGGCTACGACGCGCTTGCCGGCGCCTTGCGCGAGGCGGCCTCCGGCAAGCAGGGCGTCCGCGACAAGCTCCACGCCCAGGGACTTGCCTATGTCGATTATGCGTTGAGGCATCCCGGCCGTTTCCAGATGATGTTTGCCAACAAGCGGCTGGTTGCCGACGATGCGCGCCTGAAGCAGGCGAGCAGGGCCGCCGGCCATGCGTTCGAGGTCGTCGTCGCCGAGCTGACCGGCGGCACCGCGAAGGAGGCGAAGACGGCGGCTGCGGCGGCCTGGTCCACCGTTCACGGCTTTGCCAAGCTTGCGCTCGAGGAGAAATTCGGCTCTGTGAACAATGAGGCCGGACGCCGCGAGATCATGATGACGCTCGATCAGGTCCTGAACTATCTCTGGCCCGCGAGCGGCACGCGCCGCTAGAGCATGATCCGGAAAAGTGCGAAGCGGTTTTCCGGAAGGATCATGCGCAGACAACAACCCAAAGCGCGATGACGATTCATCCAGATCTCATCGCGCTTTAGATACAAATCGAGGTTTGCGTAGGTCATGACGGGCAAGACGACAGAGCTCAAGTTCGACATCGAGCGCATCGGCACGGTCTCGGCGATCCTGACGCAGCCGACCCACGCGCGCGCCTGCTACGTCCTGGCGCACGGCGCCGGCGCAGACATGCGGCATTCCTTCATGGAGAATGTTGCAGCCGGCCTTGCCGAGCGCGGCATTGCGACGTTCCGCTTCAATTTTCCCTACATGGAAGCGAAGAAGGGACGTCCTGACCCGCCCGCAATCGCACACGCGAGCGTGCGCGCAGCGGTCGCGGAGGCGGGGCGGCTCTGCCCCGGGCTGAAGCTCGTTGCCGGTGGAAAATCATTCGGCGGCCGCATGACCTCGCAGGCGCAGTCGAGGTCGCCGCTCCCCGATGTCAAAGGGCTGGCCTTCCTCGGCTTTCCCCTCCATGCCGCCAAGAAGCCGTCGAGCGAGCGCGCCGAGCACCTCGCTGCAATCGCGATTCCCATGCTGTTCCTGCAAGGCACACGCGATGAGCTTGCCGATCTTGCCCATCTCGAGCCGGTCATCGAGCGGCTCGGGCGTAAGGCGACGCTGCATGAGGTCGCAGGCGGCGACCATTCCTTTGCGGTGCTCAAGAAATCCGGCCGTAGCAATGACGAGGCGCTCAACGAGGTGCTGGACACGCTCGCGGCCTGGATCGATGCGCTCGCCTGAGGCTCACGCGGAATAAAGCCCCTTGTCGCGCGCCTTCTGGATCGCGAGCGCGGCGATCAGGTCGAGCGTCGGCGTGGACAGGCCGGCGGTGCGCGCGAAGGCCTGGGGCGCCTTCACCAGCACGTCGATTTCCATGGCGCGGCCGAGCTCGTAATCCTGCAGCAGCGACGGCTTGTGGTTGGGGGCGGGGCCGCTGCGGCTGGCACGCTTGACCTCGGGAATGAAGTATTGGGCGATTTCGTTGGCCTCGTTCAGCATGCGCGGAATCACCTCCGTGAAGGCGGGGTCGTCGCGCACGCCGCGCGCGGTCTGGCCGGTGAGCAGGCACAGCACCGACAGCGACATGTTGGTCAGCAGCTTTGACCAGATCGCCTCGCGGATCTCGGCGACCGGCGGCGATTCCAGCCGCGCATCGTTGAAGACGCCGCGCAGCCTGGTGATGCGCTCGCAATTGCGGTCGTCGCATTCGCCGATCAGGAGGCGGTTGCGGTCCGGCGTCAGGTTCTGCACCACGCCGGGCGCGATCACCTCGTTGGAGGAGAAGATCACGCCGCCGACGATCCGCTCCTTCGGGATGCAGGCGCGCAGGCGTCCGCCGGGGTCGAGGAATGAAATGTCCGGCGGCGTCGGGTGCCGCGGCGGCAGGCCGATGCCGTACCACCAGGGAATGCCGTTTTGGGCGAACACGATCGCAGTATCGTCCTGGAGCAGCGGCTTGATGCTGGAAACCAGTCCCTGAAGCGCCGTCGCCTTCAAGGTCGAGATCACGACGTCCTGCGGGCCGAGCTGGGCCGGGTCGCCTGACGCGTTCACCTTGGCGCCGACCTCGGAATCGCCGACGCGCAGCTTGAGCCCACCCGCGCGGGCCGCCTCCAGATGCGCGCCCCGCATCACGCAGCTGACCTCATGGCCGGCGCGCGCCAGCCGTACCGCAATGTGGCTGCCGACGGCGCCTGCGCCGAAAATGCAGATGCGCATATTGATATCCCGTATCCATCCCGTGGTGTCGCCCGCAGCCAGCATGACACAAGCCGCCATGCGATGGACGCGGCCGCCCTACGCCGGAAAGATATGGATCAGGGCACGCGCGCTCGGCCATAGTGCGCGGCAAACAACCGGAGGACCGCCGATGACTGCCAGCCCCGTCCTGTGGAGCCTCGATGAACGCGGGGTTGCGACCGTCACGTTGAATCGGCCGGAAGTCAACAATGCCTATGACGGCGCGCTGATCTCAGGCGTGCTCGCGGCCATGGACGACCTCGGCAGCAAGCCCAATTTGCGCGTCGTCGTGCTCCGGGGCAACGGCAAGCACTTCCAGGCCGGCGCCGATCTCAAATGGATCAACAGCGTGCGGCCGCAATCGCGCGAGGCGAACGAGGCAGCCTCGCGGGCGACGTTCGAGGCCGTGCAGCGGCTCAACACTTTGCCGCTTCCGACCGTCGCGCTGGTGCAGGGCGGCTGCTTCGGGGGCGGCACCGGCGTCATCGCGGCCTGCGATGTCGTGATTGCAGCGGACAACGCCCTGTTCTCGATCACCGAGGTGCGCTGGGGCCTGACCGCGGCGATCATCATCCCGCAGCTCTGCGATGCCATTAGTGTACGGCAAGTCCGCCGTTACGCGCTGACCGGCGAGCGCTTCGGCGCCGAAGACGCCCGCCGCATCGGCCTCGTCCACGAGGTGGTGCCGCTCGCCGATCTCGAGGCTGCAGGCGCCAAGGTCGTCGAGCAGCTGCTCGCCAACGGACCGGAGGCCATGGCCGAAACCAAGCGGCTCGCGCTGGAGAGCTCGTTCGGCGGCATGGCCGTGGACGATGCTGCCTACACGCGGCTCGTGGAGCTGCATTCGCTCAAGCGCCAGAGCGCGGAGGCGGCGGAGGGACTGGCCTCCTTCGCCGAGAAGCGGGCGGCGAATTGGGGCAGTGGCAAAGGTTAGGCGTCAGCAGCCGCGGCAGATGTTGTTGATGCTGCGGTAGACGGCGTCGTCGTCCTGCCGCAACTGGCGCAGCGTGTCGAGCGTCGTGCTCTCAGCCGCCGGCGTGGCCGGCTTGCGCTTAGCCGACAGGTCTTCCTCCTGCCGCTTGTAGCAGGCCTCGCGATCGGGCTTGGCGGGGATGAAGCGGCAGTTTTGCTCCACGGCCGAGGCGGGAACGGCCGAGATCGCGAGGGCGATAGAAGCGGCGAAGCAGTATCTGACGATGATCGAATCCATGCCTGCACTTGTCTCAGGTCCACCGTTAGCGAGCAACCGCGATCTTGCGGGCATGAGGACCGCCGGCTAAGCCGTGATCCAGTTCGAACCAGATTCCGGGAAGGAACGCGCCATGTGGGCCACGACGATCGACGAACCAGCGCGCAAAGTACCGCTCTATGGCGAATATGAAGTCGTCGTGCTCGGCGGCGGGCCGGCCGGCATCGTGGCGGCAGCCGCAGCGGCGCGCGCGGGGCGGAAGACGCTGCTGATCGAACGTTACGGCTTTCTCGGCGGCATGGGCACAGCGGCCGGCGTCACCAATTTCTGCGGCCTGCACGGCAATGTCCATGGCGAGCACCGGCGGCTGGTGCAGGGGCTCGCCTCGGAGCTGCTGGCGCGGATCGATCGCTTGAACGGCCTCAACGCGCCGCATCTGATCCTCGGCAAGGTTTTTGCCCAGGCCTATGACACCGCCGCCTACAAGATCGCGGCCGACCAGCTGCTCGCCAGCCATAAGGTGAATATGCTCTTCCACGCCCTCGGCGCCAGCGTCGTGATGGCCGATGAGCGCCGCATCGACGCGATGCTGATCGAGACCAAGGCCGGCCGGCAGGCGGTGCGCGCGGAGATCTTCATCGACTGCTCCGGCGACGGCGATCTCGCCGTGTGGGCCGGCGCGCCGTTCGAGATCGGCGACGAGCATGGCCATCCGCTCTACCCCTCGATGATGCTCCGTCTCAACGGCATCGATCCCGCAAAGGCCGGCGAGGCCTGGCGCACCATTCCGCAATTGATGGAAAAGGCCGTAGCGGCCGGCACGCACAGGTTTCCGCGCAGAAGCGCGATCGTGCGGCCACAGAAATCCGGCATCGAATGGCGGGTGAACTTTACGCAGGTGGCGCGCGAGGACGGTCATGCCATCAACGGCATCGAGCCCGACGATCTCACCCGCGGCGAGATCGAAGGCCGCAAGCAGGCGCTCGCCGCGTACGAATTCCTGCGCAGCACGGTGCCCGGATTTGAGAAGTCCTACATCGTCGACCTGCCGCCACAGCTCGGCATCCGCGAGACCCGCCGCATCAAGGGTGGCTACCAGCTCAGCGGCGAGGACGTGCTCGGCTGCGCCTCGTTCGCGGATTCCATCGGCGTCAACGGCTGGCCGATCGAGGCCCATGTGCCCGGCGACGTCGTCTTCACCTTCCCGCCGATCCCGGAATCGCGCGGCTATAATGAGCTGCCTTACCGGATGCTGGTCCCTGAGGGCGTCGACAATCTCCTGGTCGCCGGCCGCTGCGCCTCGATGACCCACGAGGGCCAGTCGGCCGCCCGGGTCTCCGGTGCCTGCTTCGCGATGGGTGAAGCCGCCGGTTCCGCCGCCGCGCTGGCGCTGTCCGGAAACCGGATTCCACGCGAAATCCCCATTGAAAAGTTGCAGGAAACGTTGAAACAACAGGGCGCCTTCATCGGACGGGATCAGGCGGTGCCCGAAGGCCTGTAACGCACTGCAAGACAAAGCGGAGGAAACGGGATGATCGGGATTGCGCGGCTCGCGGTAGGGGGCCTGATGGCGATCATGGCTATGGGCACGGCACGGGCCGAGGATGTGCCGAAAGCCAGGATCGGCGTGCTCCGCCTGTCTTCGTCGGCCCCGGTCTTCATCGCGCTGGACAAGGGCTATTTCCGTGAGGCCGGGTTGGAGGTCGAGCTGAAGTTCTTCGACGCAGCGCAGCCGATTGCGGTCGCCACCACCTCGGGCGACGTCGATTTCGGCGTCACTGCCTTCACCGCCGGGCTCTACAATCTCGGCGGCAAGGGCACGCTGAAGGTGATCGGCGGCATGAGCCGCGAGAAGCCCGGCTACCCCCTGATCGGCTATTTCGCCAGCAACAATGCCTATGCGAGCGGCCTGAAGACGCCGAAGGACCTCGCCGGCAAGCGTGTGGCGATGACGCAGGTCGGATCGAGCTTCCATTATTCGCTCGGCCTGCTCGCCGACAAATACGGCTTCAAGCTGGCGGACGTAAAGATCGTGCCGCTGCAATCGCTGTCGAATGCCGCCGCCGCGCTCAAGGGCGAGACCGTCGATGCCGCGTTGCTGCCGATCTCGACTGCGCGAAAGCTGATGGACGAGGGCGGCGCGAAATTCCTGGGCTGGGTTGGTGACGAGACGCCGTGGCAGCTGGGCGCGGTATTCGCCGCGCCGAAGACGTTGGCCAACAAGGCGCTGGTGACGAAATTCCTCGGCGTGCTCGCGAAAGCCGACCGCGAATATCACGACGTCATCCTTGCCGCGATGAAGGACGGTGTCGCCCCGATCAACGACAAGACCAGGCCGCTGCTGGAGATCATCGCAAAGTACACCAACCTGCCGGTCGAGCAGGTGGTCGGCAACTGCGCCTATATCGATCCCGACGGCAAGCTCGACGTGAAGAACGTCGACAACCAGATCAAATGGCTGCAGGAGCAGGGCTTCGTCGACAAGGGCTTTGATGCGGAAGCGATCATCGCGAAGGAATTCGTGAAGGTGGATTGATGCTGATTGTGCAAACTCCCGCGGCAGGCGATCTGCCACCCTCCCCTGGAGGGGGAGGGTCGATCGCACCGGCGATGCGCAGCATCGTCCGGAGCGAGCGGGGCGGGGTGAGCCACGGCGGTGGTCTATCTGTCGCTTGCTCCGACCATTCGCGGGAGCTTCGGGGGCAGGAATTGCCAGCATCCGCGCCGATAGACTGTCACCCCGCCCCGGTTCGCATTTCGCTTCGTTCAATACGACATAGCCGAAGCTTGGCTTCGGCGTTCTCAGGGACGGCCGCCATGGGCGGCCTATGCCCTCCCCCTCCAGGGGAGGGTGAAGAGCGCGCACACCAGTCCGAGCAGAAACGGTGCGCCTCATGGACCTGATCGCCAGCCACATCTCCCATCGCTTCGGCGATCTCGCCGTGCTCGACGACGTCTCCTTCACCGTCAGTGCCGGCGAGGTGGTGGCGATCGTCGGGCCGTCCGGCTGCGGCAAGAGCACGCTGCTGTCGATCCTCGGCGGGTTGCTGCAGCCGACCTCCGGCGCGCCCGAGCTGCGCGGCGCGCCGCCGGCGGACAGTCTCAATCCGCTGACCTTCGTGTTCCAGGACTTTGCGCTGCTGCCCTGGGCGACGGTGGAGGAAAACGTCGAATTCCCGCTGCTGCACACCCAGCTCTCGGCCGCGCAGCGCCGCGCGCTGGTCGAGGATGCGCTGCGCCGCACCGGCCTCACCGATTTTCGCCAAACCTATCCAAAGCAGCTCTCCGGCGGCATGCGCCAGCGCGTCGGCATCTCGCGCGCGCTTGCGGTGAGGCCCGCGATCCTCTTGATGGACGAACCGCTCTCGGCGCTGGATTCGCAGACCCGCGAGCTGCTGCTGGAGGATTTCATCCGCCTGCTTGCCGATGGCGGCATGGGCGCGGTCTACGTCACCCACAATCTCGAAGAGGCCGCGCGGCTCGCCGACCGCATCGTGGTGCTGTCGCGCCGTCCTGGCCGCATCCGCGAGGTCGTCACCGTGCCGATGGCGCGGGCGACGCGCGGCGAAGCGGCGGCGCGCGAAAAGCTCCTGGTGCTGCAGAATCAGATCTGGTCGCTGATCCGCAACGAGGCGATCGATGCCGAGCGCGAGGTCCAGCATGCTTGACCGCGCGGCAACGGACACGGCCAAGAACGAAGCGACGCGGCCCGTCCGCTTCCGCGGCGCCGGTTTCGTGCCTGCCTCGAGCCGGTACGGCGGCTGGATCGCGCTCGGCCTCCTCATCGCGATCTGGCAGGCGGCCGGCAGCGTCGGCCTCGTCAACGCGCTGTTTCTGCCGACTCCTTCCGCAATTGTCCGTGCGATCTACCAGCTCGCGGTCTCCGGCGCACTCTGGCAGCATGTTTCGGCCTCGCTGCTGCGGATCGGCGTCGGCTGGCTGTTGGGAACGGCGGCCGGCATCGCCGTCGGTTTCGCCATCGGCCTGTCGCGCCTTGCGCGCAGCGTCGGCATCACCTTCATCTCGGCGCTGTTTCCGATTCCGAAGATCGCGCTGCTGCCGCTGCTCATTCTCTGGCTCGGCATCGGCGAAGAGCCGAAGATCGCGACCATTGCGCTCGGGGTATTCTTCTCGACCGCGATCTCGGTCTATAGCGGCGTCGATGCCGTGCCGCGCAACCTGATCCGCATGGCGCAGAGCTTCAACGTTCCGTTCGCCACCATCGTGCGCAAGGTGATCTGGCCGGGCGCGCTGCCGGCGATCCTTGCCGGCTTCCGCATCACCGCCTCCGTCGCGCTGCTGCTGGTCGTCAGCGCCGAGATGATCGGCGCCCAATACGGCATCGGCGCCTTCGTGCTGCAGGCCGGCAACCTGATGCAGACCGATCAGCTGCTCGCGGGCGTCGTGATCCTGTCGGTGTTTGGGCTGGCGGTCGGGAAGGTGATCGGCTGGCTGGAGATGCGGCTGTTGCACTGGCGCTAGATACGATCACCGGCGCCGTAGGGTGGGCAAAGCGAAGCGTGCCCACCATTCCTTCATGAGTCGCGAAGACGTGGGCACGGCGCAAGGGCGCCTTTGCCCACCCTACGAGACCGGCGACCGTCACGCGTTCCCGCGGTCTTCCCTGAACAGATCCAGCTTCTGCTGCACCGGCCGATCCGAGAAGCTGAACAGCACGGCGTCATCATCCGCCTCGTGCGTCACCCAATGCCAGCTCGGCACCACGAACAGGTCGCGCGGGCCCCATTCGAACATTGTATCGCCGACGTGGCTCCGACCCTTACCCTCGATCGGGCAGAACACCGTCGCATCGGTCGAACGATAGCGCGCGGTGTTGAAACCCTTCGGCAGCAGCTGGATGAAGGTGCCAATCGTCGGCATCGCGAAATCGCCGGTCTCGGGGTTGCTGAACTTCAGCTTGAGGCCGTGGCAGGCGTCCCATTCCTGGCTCGTCCTGGCCTTCTCCAGCGCCTCGCGGGTGTAGGCATAGGGATAGCTGAAGATCGGCGAAGTCTTCGAGCTCCGCTTCACATCAACGGGCAAGAGGTTGTGGCCGTAGCGGGCAAAGCTGTCGCCCGCGGGCTTGGTGATCTTCTGCTGGTCTTCCTTCGCGCCTTCGGCAAAGGAGCAGTCGAAGAATTGCACCAGTGGAATGTCGAGGCCGTCGAGCCAGAACATCGGCTGATCGGTCTCGTTGGAATGATCGTGCCAGGTCATCGACGGCG
This sequence comes from Bradyrhizobium sp. BRP19, assembly GCF_020194195.1. NCBI lineage: Bacteria > Pseudomonadati > Pseudomonadota > Alphaproteobacteria > Hyphomicrobiales > Nitrobacteraceae > Bradyrhizobium > Bradyrhizobium sp. BRP19. The sequence goes on from NZ_JADYVZ010000011.1 coordinate 107,560, forward strand.
TGATGATGAAGTCCCCGGGCTCCATCGCAGTGCGCTCGCCGTCCACCGCGGTGTGGGCGCCCCTGCCTTCGAGCACGAAGCGCAGCGCCGACTGGCTATGCCGGTGCGCAGGCGCGACGTCGCCGGGCACCACCATCTGCACGCCGGCATAGAGCGAGGTCGTGATCTTGGATTGCCCGCGCAGCCCCGGGTTCTCCAGCACCAGCACGCGCCGCTCGGCTTCCTTGGCGGTGATCAGCTTGCCGGCCTCCGTCATGTAGTCTCGGATGACGTCGAACTTCCAGAGGTGTGGCCGGCAGGCGCTCTTCGGCTCCGGCGTGATCAGGTCGCTCATCACCGTCCACAGCGCGGTGAGATTCTCGCCGTCGATCTTCCGGTAGAACGCCTCGCGTTCCGGCGTCTTGGTCACGGCTTCCATGGTTGCTGCTCCCGATCGTTTGTTGATTGACAGTATACTGAGGATCTAGGTAGCGTCAACGTGACGGATGACATACAAGGTTGTCATTCCGGGGCGAAGGGCCGCGCAACGCGTGGCCCGGCGAGCCCGGAATCCATAACCACGATCGGGAGTATGGATTCCGGGCTCGACGCTGGCGCGTCGCCCCGGAATGACAAAAGCAGGGAGGTCTCAATGAAGCTGCACGGCTATTTCCGCTCCAGCGCCGCCTATCGCGTGCGGATCGCGCTGAACCTCAAGGGGCTCGGCGCCGAGCATCTGCCGCATCATTTGCGGAAGGGCGAGCAATGCGCCCCCAGCTATCTCGCCATCAACCCGCAGGGCCTGGTGCCGGCGCTGGAGGACGATGCGGGCGGAGTGCTGACGCAATCGGTCGCCATCATCGAATGGCTCGACGAGACCCATCCCAATCCGCCGCTGTTGCCGAAGGATCCGCTGCGCCGCGCCAAGGTGCGGGCGTTTGCGCTGGCGATCGCCTGCGACACCCATCCGGTGCAGAACCTGAAAGTGCTGGCGCGGCTGCGTGAGCTCGGCCTGCCCGAGGAGAAGGTCCAGGATTGGGCCGCCTGGGTCAACCGCGAGGGCCTGTCGGCCTGCGAGACGCTGATCAAGGACGAGAAGGGCCCATTCTGCTTCGGCGATGCGCCGACGCTGGCCGATCTCTGCCTCGTGCCTCAGCTCGGCAATGCCCGTCGCTTCGGCGTCGACGTCTCCGCCTATCCGCGCCTGCTCCAGGCCGAGGCCGCCGCCAAGGCGCTGCCGGCGTTTGCCGATGCGGCGCCGGAGAAGCAGCCCGATGCCGAGTAAGCCGCTTGCTCCGATCACGATGGACGCGGTCTATGCCGCGCCGGGTTATCTGTTCCGGCGCATGCAGCAGATCGCGGTCTCCATCTTCATGGAGGAGTGCAAGGCGTTCGACCTCACGCCGGTGCAATATGCCGCGCTGGTCGCAATCCACACCCATCCCGGCATCGACGCGACGCGGCTGTCGGCGGTGATCGCCTTCGACCGCTCGACGCTCGGCAGTGTGATCGAACGTCTCCAGGCCAAGGCCTATATCGAGCGCAAGCCGGCGCCGGAAGACAAGCGGATCAAGCTCCTGTACTTGACGAAGTCCGGCGCCGCGATCCTGCGCGAGATCATCCCCGCCGTCGAGCGCGCCCAGGCCCGGATGCTGGAGCCGCTCAAGCCCGCCGACCGCAAGGCGCTGATGGGCCTGCTGGCGCAGCTGGTCGATCTCAACAACGAAGCCTCCCGCGTGCCGCTGCGCGCGGAGGACGCGCTGGAGCATCTTGGGAAGGCTGGGTGAGGGGCTCCAGTTGTAGAGCGACACTGTCGCCCTCAATCTCGACTGTCATTCCCCGCGCAGGCGGGGAATCCAGTACCCCGCGGCGTCTCGATTCAACCGCTACCGTCTCGGAGTACTGGATCGCCCGGTCAAGCCGGGCGATGACAGCACGCCTCACATCCGCAGCAACGCCTGCCGATCGATCTTCCCCGTGCCGGTCTTCGGCAGCTCGTCGATGAAGATCACCTCGCGCGGATATTTGTAGGGCAGCAGCCTGCCTTTGACATAGTCCTGCAGCCTGCGCGTCGCCTCGCTCTGGTCGACCGCGCGGTTGTTCATCACCACCACAGCCTTCAGCGTCATGCGACGGTCCGGCAGCTCGGCGGCGAACACCGCGCATTCGCGGATGTCGGGGTGATCGGCGAGGCACAGCTCGACCTCGAGCGGGTAGACCCACTGGCCGGAGATCTTGATGAGATCGTCGGCGCGGCCACGGAAGAAGTGGAAACCGTCGGCATCCCGCACGAAGCGATCACCGGTGTAGATCCAGCCGCCCTCGCGGATGGTCTCGGCGGATTTGTCCGGCCGGTTCCAGTACAGCGGCGTGTTGGAATCACCGCGGACCCACAGAATCCCTTCCTCGTTGTCGCCGACGTCGCGGCCGTCCTTGTCGCGCAGCGCGACCTCGTAGCCGGGAACGCGCAGGCCCGCAGCGCCGAGCTTCTTCTGCTCGGGCCGGTTGGAGAGATAGATGTGCAGCACCTCGGTCGAGCCGAGGCCTTCGACGATTTCGAGCCCCGTGAGCGTCTTCCAGCCGTTGAAGACCTCGGCCGAGAGCACCTCGGCGGCGGAGAGCGCCATGCGCAGCGACGAGAAATCCGTCTTGTCCGCGCCCTCGGCCTTGGTCAGCGCGGTGTACAGCGTCGGCAGGCCGAAGAACACCGTCGGCTTGTACTGCTCGATCGCCGCGAAGATCGACGTAGGCTTCGGCTGGCCCGGCAGCAGCAATGTTGCGGCGCCGGCCGAGAACGGGAAGGTGACGGAATTGCCGAAGCCATAGGCGAAGAAGATCTTCGGCACCGAGAAGCAGATGTCGTCAGGCGTCAGCTTCAGCACGTTCCGCGCAAAGGCAGCATCGCTGTAGGCCATGTCGTGCTGCAGGTGCACGATGCCCTTGGGTCGTCCGGTCGAGCCGGAGGAGTACATCCAGAACGCCATTTCGTCGCGCTGCGTCGGCGCTTCCGCCAGCTCAGCAGAAAATTGCGCGAGCCAGCTCGCCGCCGCGAGCGCCCGCGGCGCCGCGTGCTCGCCGGCCGCGCCGTTGGCCACGATCAGCGTATGCAGCTTGGTCTCCCTGCAAGCCTCGGCATTGAAGCGCGCCGCGAATTCTGCATCCGCCACCGCGACGGTCGCGCCGGAATCGGCGAGGTAGAATTGCAAGAGGTCCGGCGGCGTCAACGTATTGATCAGCAGCGGCACGAAGCCGGCGCGCACGGCGCCGAAGAAGGCGGCGGGGTAGGCCGGCGTGTCGTCGAGAAACAACAGCACGCGATCGCCGCGCTTCAGGCCAAGCGAGGCGAAACCGTTGCCCCAGCGGCAGGCCTCCGCGCAGAGCTCGGCATAAGTGCGCGTGCCTGCTGGCCCCAGGAGCGCGAGCTTGTCGCCGCGGCCCTTGCCGAGATTGTCGAACAGCACGCGGCCGGCATTGTAGATGTCGGGAACGGCAAAGCCGATCTCGCGCGCGCCATCGCTGTCCGCTGGCACCTGGTCACGGATGTCATGGCTCATGCCGCATCTCCGCCCTTGTCTTCGGCGCCGTCTCCGGCGTTCCTGGCCGCCTCGTAGCGGGCCATGAAGGCCGGCGACATCGCACGCAGCCGGGAATCGTCGATGCGGCCGGAGCGGGTGATGTAGCTGTAGGCGAAGTCCATCAGGGGAAGCTTCATGTGCTCGGCAAAGTGCTCGTACCAGTGCGCACTCGTGCGCGCCGCGTTGACGAGCTTCTGCACGATGGGCTTGCGCGCGGCCTGATAGCGATGCAGCGCGGTCGCAAGATGCGCATCCGACTCCAGCGCCTTGACGAGGGCGATGGCGTCCTCGATCGCGAGCCGTGTGCCCGAGCCGATCGAGAAATGCGCCGAATGCAGGGCGTCGCCGAGCAGCACCATGTTCTTGAACGACCAGTGCTCGTTCCAGATCCAAGGAAAATTGCGCCAGACCGATTTGTTGGAGACGAGGCAATGGCCGCCGAGCGTGTCGGCGAACACCTCCTCGCAGACGCCCTTGGACTGCTCGACGTCCTTGTAGGCGAACCCATAGGCCTGCCAGGTGGCGTAATCGCATTCGACCAGGAAGGTGCTCATGGTCGGCGAATAGCGGTAGTGATGGGCGTTGAAGGCGCCGCGTTCGGTCTTCACGAAAGTCTGCGACAGCGTGTCGAAGCGTTTCGAGGTGCCGTACCAGACGAACTTGTTGGATGAGTAGGACAGCGAGGTGCCGAAATCGCCCTCATAGGCGCGGCGCACCAGCGAGTTCAGCCCGTCGGCGGCGACGATCAGATCGTGGCCGTTGAGCTGGTCGATCGCCTGGATCTGCGTGTCGAAGCGCGGGGTCACGCCGACATCGAGCGCGCGCTGCTGCAGGAATCTGAGCAGGTCCAGTCGCCCGATCGATGAGAAGCCGACGCCGTCGATGGCGACGCTGTCGCCATGCAGGTGCAGCGTGATGTTCTCCCAGCTCTCCATGTGCGGGGCGATCGCATCGACCGTATCGGGGTCGTCCGTGCGCAGGAACTCCAGCGCCTGGTCGGAGAACACGACGCCAAAGCCCCAGGTCGCGTCGGCCGGGTTCTGTTCGAACAGGTCGACCTGATCCTCGGGGTGACGCTTCTTCCAGAGATAGGCGAAGTAGAGCCCACCGGGCCCCCCGCCAATCACGGCGATCCGCAACGTCTGCCTCCCTAATTGACAGTATACTTACTATCTAGGGCTAGACTAATGTGCTCCGGTGTCCGGCGCCAGCGGAATTATTGCCAGCGCGCGGCACGCCAAAGCACGTGTCCGGACACGCGTTTTGCGAGTCCGAAACCGTCAGGTGCGAATCATAGCCAAACCGGGGCGGATTGGCCACCGGGGGGTCAGACGCAGCGCTTCACATAGACCCCGTTCACAAGAACCCTGGTGCAGCGGACCGCCGGCACCGGCTTGCGGACGACCACGGCTGCATTCGGGCCGGCGCAGCCGGCGCGAACGACGCCGCGCGCGCATACCACCGCGTTGGCGTCGGTGGTCTCGAAGGTCATGGTGGCGGCGAAAGCCAGAAGCGCAGAAGCAACGAGCAGCAATGAACGCATGTTGTCCTCCCGGGGCTTGTCGTGGTCGTAGCGGCCTTTCAAACAAGGATCGGTTAGTTTACGCCTCAGCACGCGCAAACCTTCGCGTCAGGCACCGCAATTCATGCCGCGGACGAATTAAGCCCGCTCGGTCTCATCGCGCCGCGAAAGGCGCGAGCACCTCCTTGCAGGCCGGCGAGAGCGATGCCGCCCGGTTGGAAATGCATTGGATGATCCGGCCGCCGCCGGGCGCCACGCCGGCGCAGAGGGTGCGGATGTCGGCGCCGCAAGCCGACCGCACGATGAACAGCTCTTCGCGCGGCAGCAATGGCCGCAGCACGATGGCGGCCGGAGCCGCGGCAGGCGCCGCCTCTGCGGCCGGTGCAGCAGCGGAAGCAGGCGCGGCCGCTCCGCCACCGAAAGCCGCATTCACCGCCTTGGCGCAACCGGCCGACACCTTCGCCTTGTTCTTCTCCAGGCATTCGAGCGCGGGCGCGCCGCCGGGCGGCACGCTGGCGCAGACCTTGGGATAATCGCCGCGGCAGGCGCTCTTGATCGCGGAAACCTGCGCGGGGCTCGGCTGCTTTGCTGCTGCTGCCTTCGGCGCCGCCGCCGCTCCCGGCTTGGAAGCTGGCGCGGCAGCCGGCGCCGCTTCCGTTTTTGCCGGTTCAGACTTGGCCGGTTCAGATTTGGCCGGTTCAGATTTGGCGGGCGCTGCTTCGGTCTTCGGCGCGGCGGCCGGTTCGACCGCGCGAACCGCAGCCTGGCAGCCCGACGACAGGCTCGACATGTTCTTGGCGAGGCATTGATACGCCTCCACTCCGCCAGGCGTCACGCTCGAGCAATGCGCCATGAAGTCCGAGCGGCATGCGGACCGGATGGCGCTTTTCTGGGCCTCGGTCTGCGCGAACGCTCCTGTTGCAGTTGCGAAGAGTGCTGTCGCCAGCAACGCCGTGCGCGTCGATGCATGCTTCAACGTTTTGAACATTTGAATGAATTCCTGCCCGATCGGGAACGCCGACCATTCTGAAAAAGATATGCAAGCGCAATCGTCGCGAGGGTCAGCTCGCGAGCGACATCTTTGGCCGCTTCGGCCTCTACCGCAAGTCAATTATGCCGACGCAATTGGGGCGCGCGACTACGTCGTCAGTCTTACCATGCGCTTGCCGCGGTTCTCGCCTGCAAGCAATCCAATCAGCGCTTTCGGCGTGTTCTCAAGTCCATCGAGAATGTCCTCCTGCACCTTGAGCTTGCCGGATTTCACCCAAGCCTGGAGATCGGCGAGCGCGCGCTCGCTGTCCTTCATGTAGTCCATCACGATGAAGCCCTGCATGGTCAGCCGCTTCACCACGACCAGGCCGGGCACGCCGCGCGGGCCATGTGCGGCAGGCGCGCCGTCATATTGCGAGATCGCGCCACAACAGGCGATGCGGCCGTAATTGTTCATCTGCGGCAGGCAGGCTTCGAGGATGTCGCCGCCGACATTGTCGAAATAGACGTCGATGCCATCGGGCGCCGCTGCGCGCAGCGCCTTGAACACCGCGCCATCCTTGTAGTCCACGGCGGCATCGAAGCCGAGCTCGGAGGTCAGCCAGTTGCACTTGTCGGCGCCGCCGGCGATGCCGACGACGCGGCATCCCCTGATCTTGGCGATCTGTCCGACGATCGAGCCGACCGAGCCTGCGGCTGCGGAGACCACGACCGTCTCGCCCTCCCTGGGCTTGCCGATCTCAAGCAGGCCGAAATAAGCGGTGAGGCCGGCGATGCCGAACACGCTGAGCAGGTGCGTCATCGGCTCGAGCTTCGGCATCTTGGTCAGATGCTTCGCCGGCACGGCGGCAAATTCCTGCCAGCCGGTGTCGCCGAATACGATGTCGCCGGGCGCAAGCCCCGCTGCCTTCGAGTTGACGACCTCGGCGATGGCGCCGCCGGCCATGACGCTGTTGGCTTCGACGGCGGAACGATAGGTCGCGCCGTGCATCCAGGCGCGGTTGGCCGCGTCGAGCGAGATGTAGCGTACGCGCAGCAAGGCCTCGCCATCCTTCGGCTCCGGCATCGCGCCCTCGACCATCTTGAAATGTTCGGGACCGAGCTTGCCGCTGGGCTTCTCCACCAGCAGGATCTGGCGATTGATGTTGCCGCTCATGGCGTTTCCCTTTTCATTTGCTTGACGATCATTGATGCAGCCGCCGCAAGGAAAGCGTGCAAGCCGCATGCGTCGTGCGCTGATTGAAGGCTAGATCGCCGCTTTCCATTTCACAACGGGAACATCCCGACAACGCGGCCGCACGCAAGGCGTGTTGCGTCGAGCGCGCCTTCCACAAACAAATGGTTCACCGCGCGACTGCCCACAGGCGAGCGCCTGAACGTGCCGATCTCGCTGCAGTTGGAGGAGGCGTTCAAGGCGATGGACGATTCCCCGGGCGCGAAGAATTAGCGCTTACTTCCCTTGTGGGAGAAGGTGGCGCGAAGCGCCGGATGAGGGGTTGCATCCGCGAGTCCTGTTGCGAGAGGCTCGCGCGCGGAGAGAGACCCCTCACCCGTCTCACCGCTACGCGGTGAGCCACCCTCTCCCACAAGGGGAGAGGGTGCAGTGTGCTTCGCAGCTAATTGTTATCAAACACCCGGTCGAGCGCCGCGTCATACGCCGCCTGCACCAGCTCCGGGTGCAGCTTGCCCAGCGCCTCCATCATCACGCCGGAATTGATCTCGAGCACCTTCCATTCGCCGTTCACGCGAACCACGTCGATCGAAGCAAAGACGATGCCGATGGCGCACGCGGCATCGATCGCGAGCTTTGCGCAGACCGCGCGGACTTCGCCGTCCTCCAGCAACACCGGCTTTGCGCCGGCATCGAGATTGTGCCGCCAATCCGAGCCGCGCTGCTTGCTGTAGACGACGAGCGGCATGTCATCGAGCAGGACCACGCGGACCTCCTCCTCGATCGCGACAAAGGGCGAGATCACGAGCCCCGTACTCATCGAAAAGACCTCGCTGGCCGCCCGGTCGAGCTCCGCCTCCGTCGTCACCTTGAACACCGATCGCCCCGATGTCCCCTCGTTCGGCTTCACCACCACGCCCTGCGGGTTTTGGGCAAGCTGCGCCAGCATCCCCTCGCGCCAATCGGCGCCGGCGACATGCACGCCCAGCTTCGGGTTGAGGAACAGCCGATGCGGAACGCAGGGCACCTCCGCCAGCGTCAGCGCCTCGGCGGTGGCCGATTTGTCATTGGCGAGGCGATGGGCGATGGCGCTGTTGAGGCCGATGTCGTAGCCGAAGGCGAAACGGCGCCGCGGCCCCCGGCGCATTGCGATCAGCCAGCCGTCGGAGCGGACATCGACCGCGATGCCCCTCTCCGCGCAATACCGCCTGATCGCCTGAACGAAGATCCGCTCGCCGCTTGCCATGGTGTTTCGTCATTCCTGTCGCCAAAAGCCGCAAAAATGCGGGCATCGGCGCCAAACCGGCTGAAAATCAGAGCTATTCTTAATGAAATTCTTGCGAGCGCGCCGGAAATTAAGTGCTGCAATGAAGGCCGGGAGGGAAAAGATATTATCCTCCGCGCGCGCCAGGCAGCAGATTCCTTAATGATGTGACCAGTTCTGCCGCAAATGCCGGTTTGACCGGCATCAATTGCATCCGAAACGAGGTTGATTATTGGTCTCAATGGCGTAGATCACACACGCGAAATCCTCCGCCATGGCAAATGGTGCCGCCCCGATTTCAGGGCCGGGCAACGCTTTTGCCCTAAAACCGCAGTTATTCGGAATATCGAAAATCATGAGCGCGTTTTACCGAGAGAAGGTTCTTTCCGTCCACCACTGGACCGACACGCTGTTCAGCTTCCGCGCCACCCGCGATACCGGCTTCCGGTTCCAGAACGGCCAGTTCGCCATGATCGGCCTCGAGGTCGATGGCCGGCCGCTGCTGCGGGCCTACAGCATGGCGAGCGCCAACCACGAGGAAGAACTCGAGTTCTTCTCGATCAAGGTGCAGGACGGTCCGTTGACCTCGCGCCTGCAGAAGATCAAGGAAGGCGACACCATCCTGGTCGGCCGCAAGGCGACGGGCACGCTGATCACCGACAACCTGCTTCCCGGCAAGCGGCTGATGCTGCTCTCGACCGGCACCGGCCTTGCGCCCTTCGCCAGCCTGATCAAGGACCCCGAGGTCTACGACCAGTTCGAGTCCATCGTGCTGGTGCATGGCTGCCGTCAGGTCTCCGAGCTCGCCTATGGCGAGAAGCTGGTCGCGACCCTGCGCGAGGATGAGCTGTTCGGCGAGCTGCTCGCGGATAAGCTCGTCTATTATCCGACCGTGACCCGCGAGCCGTTCCGGAATCGCGGCCGCATCACCGACCTCATCAGCTCCGAGCAGATCTTCAACGACATCGGGCAGGGCCCGCTCGACATCGCAACCGATCGCATTATGATGTGCGGCAGCCCGGCGATGCTGGAAGAGCTGAAGCAGATGTTCGAGAGCCGCGACTTCGTCGAAGGAAGCGGCAACAAGCCCGGCCATTTCGTGATCGAGAAGGCCTTCGTCGAGCGCTGAGTTTTGCTGAGGAAGTGGCGCGATCGCGCGCCACACTCACTCGTCCTCCCGGACAAGCGCGCCCCAAGCGCGCGCCGATCCGGGACCCATAGCCACAGGACGTGGTTATGCGACGGCTCGGAGTGACAGCTTTCTTTCACCACGTAATCCCGTGGTTATGGATCCCGGGTCTGCGCTGACGCTTGCCCGGGACGACAACTGAGTTTCAGTGGCGGCTGTCGCCTCCTCCCTCTGCTGCACCGCAAAATCCGTCCATCCGGCTGATTGATTTGTCTCGGCCGAATTCGCTAGCCTGAAACAAGGGCGGCGTCATATCCGTATGACAGGCGCGGGCGTATCGTGACGCCTTCTGCTGGCGAGAGGATCGGAATCGTGGCCGACGACAACAAGACGCATGCATCCCCGAAACGCCTGCCGCTGGCGGAGGAGGGGATCATGGAAACCCTGCTGCTGCCCTTCTCGCCGCGCTTCATCGTGCTGACGATCTGCGCGGTGGTCACCGCGCTCCTGATCGGCATCGGCATCTCCGACGGCAAGATCTTCGACATCCTGCTGATTCCGATCCTGATCTTCGGCGCGCTGACCCTGCTCGGCGTCCGCGATCTTCTGCAGAAGAGCCACGCGGTGCTGCGCAACTACCCGATTTCGGCGCATATCCGCTTCCTGCTCGAAGAGATCCGCCCCGAGATGCGGCAATATTTCTTCGAGAGCGAGAAGGACGGCATGCCGTTCTCGCGCGACACCCGCGCGGTGGTCTATCAGCGCGCCAAGATGGAGCTCGACAAGCGTCCTTTCGGCACCCAGGAGGACGTCTATCGCGAGGGCTATGAGTGGATGCATCACTCGGTCTCGCCGAAGGCGCATGCGACGGAGAAATTCCGCGTCGTGATCGGCGGGCCGGACTGCGCAAAGCCCTATTCGGCCTCGGTGTTCAACATCTCGGCGATGAGTTTTGGCGCGCTCAGCCCCAACGCCGTGCGCGCGCTGAATGCCGGCGCCAAAAAGGGTGGTTTCGCCCATGACACCGGCGAGGGCGGCGTCAGCCCCTATCACCGCGAGATGGGCGGCGACATCATCTGGGAGATCGGCTCGGGCTATTTCGGCTGCCGTCATCTCGACGGCAGCTTCGATCCCGAAGCGTTCGCGCGCGTCGCCGGCGACGACCAGATCAAGATGGTCGAGCTCAAGGTCAGCCAGGGTGCCAAGCCCGGCCATGGCGGCGTGCTGCCGGCGGCCAAGGTCTCCGAGGAGATCTCCAAGATCCGCGGCGTCGCCATGGGCGAGGACTGCATCTCGCCGGCCTCGCACCGCGCCTTCTCGACGCCCGTGGGCATGATGCAGTTCATCGCCGAGATGCGCCGCCTTTCGGGCGGCAAGCCGGCCGGCTTCAAGCTCTGCATAGGCCATCCCTGGGAGTTCCTGGCGATCTGCAAGGCGATGCTTCGGACCGGAATCTATCCTGATTTCATCGTCGTCGACGGCAATGAGGGCGGCACCGGTGCCGCGCCGCTCGAGTTCATGGATCATCTGGGGATGCCGATGCGCGAGGGCGTCAATTTCGTCCACAACGCGCTGGTCGGTATCAATGCGCGCGACCGCATCAAGATCGGCGCCTCCGGCAAGATCGCGACCGCCTTCGACATGGCGCGCGCCATGGCGATCGGCGCCGATTGGTGCAATTCGGCGCGCGGCTTCATGTTCTCGCTCGGCTGCATCCAGTCGTTGAGCTGCCATACCGACCGCTGCCCGACCGGCGTGGCGACGCAGGACCCGACGCGGGCGCGCGCGCTCTATGTGCCGCTCAAGATCGACCGCGTGCACAATTATCACCACGCCACGCTGCACTCGCTGACCGAGCTGATCGCCGCGGCCGGGCTCGAACATCCGCAGCAGCTGCGGCCGATCCATTTCAGCCAACGGACGTCGACGACCCAGGTGAAGTCGTTCGCGCAGCTCTATCCGGCGCTGCGTCCGGGCGAGCTGCTCGAAGGCACGGAAGACCCGCGCTTCCGCGACGCCTGGCAGATGGCGCGCGCCGAGACGTTCCAGCCGGCGTTGTAAGATGCGGGCTGCGGCTGCCGTAGGCCAGGGACCTCAAATTGCCGAGAGCGGAGGGTAGGGTTTAACGGCTGGTTCAACTTTGGGTGTAGATTCGCCCCATGGACGAGCGACGCGACAAGGCCCGACATCGCGTGCTGAAGGCCGGAACGATCGAGTTCGGCGGCGGCGCGATCGACTGCACCGTCCGCAATCTCTCCGATACCGGCGCCGCACTCGACGTCGCCAGCCCCGTCGGCATTCCCGATCATTTCACCCTGTTCGTCCAGGCCGACGGCACGCATCGGACCTGCACGGTGGTCTGGCGCAAGGAAAAGCGGATCGGGGTCAGGTTCGGGTGATGATGTTTCCCTCTCCCCTTGTGGGAGGGGCTGGCTCACCGCGTAGCGGCGAGACGGGTGAGGGGTTCTATCCGCGAATCCAATTTTCGATTGAATGTGCGGAGACAACCCCTCATCCGGCGCTTCGCGCCACCTTCTCCCACAAGGGGAGAAGGAAAAGCGGGTGCGCCGTCACCTGCTACCCCGTCTCGACCTCAGTCAATCGGCTCGCCAATATCTTGTCGATCCTTCGCCCGTCGAGATCGACCACCTCGATGTGCCAGCCGCCGAAATCGAAGGCATCACCGACATCGGGCAGCTTGCTGAATTGTTGCAGCACGAGGCCCGCGACCGTGTTGTAACGATGCGGCGGCAGCTCGATGCCGAGCAGTTCGCCGAACTCGTCGACCGGCATCCAGCCGGAGATCAGCAGCGAATCGTCTTCGCGCCTGATGAAGGCCGGCTCGGGCGGTCCCTCCTCGGAATGAAAGGCGCCGACGATCGAGTAGAGGATGTCGGCGGCCGTCACCATGCCTTCGAAGGCACCGTATTCGTCATAGACGAGCCCGACGTGAACCGGCGCCGCTTTCAGGATGGTCAGCACGTCGCGCGCATCCGCCGACACCGGGATGCCGGGCGCCTCGCGCACCAGCGCGCGCAGGTCCGGGTTGCGTTCGTTCATATAGGCGACCAGCAAATCCTTGGCCTGCAGCACGCCGATCGGCTTGTCGCGGTCACCGTCTGAGACGGGAAAGCGCGAATGCGGGCTCTTGGCGATGATCTCCTGGATGGCGGCGGGATCGTCGTTCAAGTCGATCTCGTCGACCTCGGTGCGCGGCGTCATGACCGCGCCGACCGGCCGGTCGCCCAGCCGCATCACGCCGGCGATCATCTCCTTCTCGCCCGGCTCGAGCACGCCTGCGCTCTCGGCCTCGCTGACGAGGTGATGGATCTCGTCCTCCGAGACCTTCTCCTCGGCCTTGCCGCCGCGGCCGAGCAGCGTGAGGATCAGTTTGCCGGAGACGTCGAGCAGAAACACGAGCGGCAGCGATATTTTCGCAAGCGCGTGCATCGCCGGCGCGACCCGCACCGCGATGCTTTCAGGATCGCGCAGCGCCACCTGCTTCGGCACCAACTCGCCGACGATCAAGGTGCCGTAGGTGATGAGCGTGACCACGATGCCGACGCCGACGATGTCGGCAATGCCCTTGGACAGGCCGAGCTCGAGCAGCCATTGCGTCAGCCGCTGCCCGAGCGTCGCGCCCGAGAACGCGCCGGAGAGCACACCGACCAGCGTGATGCCGATCTGCACCGTCGAGAGGAACTTGCCGGGATCGGCCGCCAGCGTCAGCGCCCGCTCGGCGCCGCGCACGCCCTTGGCCGCGAGCAGCGACAGCCGCGCTGGGCGCGATGACACCACGGCCAGCTCCGACATGGAGAGCAGGCCGTTGATGACGATCAGGACGACGACGATGGCGAGTTCGAGCGAAAGCATTGACGTTCCGGAGGTAAGCAAGTGTGGCCGGGCTGCCGGCAAGCCACTGATATAGGTATTCAGTGCGGAAGTGCTGGCGATTCTGCTTATTCGTCGCCGAAAGGGAACCCGTGCGCGACGGCGTTCCCAAAGGCGTCCGCGACGACTTGACACCCCGCGGAACTACGGATCGTTGCTTAACGAGCCCTTAGTGGCCGCCCGCTAGCTTTTGCCCTTGCAAGAATAGACCCGGGGACCTGAGGATGCGGATCGGAAAGCTTTTCGCGCTGTCGATGCTGACGGTGACGGTGTTTGCAGTCATCCTCGGCGCCGAGGTGCTAATACCGCAGGCGCGCATCTTCACCGATCGCTCCGATGCGATCAAGACGGTGGAGGCATTTGGCGCGACGCTGCTGGCCAACCAGCACGTCGCCAGCCTTCGCGCTCCCTATATCGGACCGATCTTCCAGGAAGGCGCTGCAACGCAGGCGCAGCTCGAAGTTGCCGCGAAGGCCGCGAAAACGGCCGAGGAGGGCTTCGAGGCCGCGAGGCGCGCCGTCATGGTGCTGGACGGCGGCGGCGCCATCGCCGAGAATCTTGACCGTGCCGCGCGGCGGCTGAAGGAAGTCACCACGGCGGCCGATCGCGCGATGAGCGTTCCGCTGGCGGCGCGCGACGGCGCCGCGACCAAGGGATTCCTCCCCGGCGTTGCCGAGGTCATCGGCCACATCGAACCGGTCATGAACAAGCTCGAGGCGAAGGTCATCAACGCCGATTCCTCGCTTGCGGCGCTGTTGAACCTGGCGCGGACGGCGCAGGATCTGCGCGTTTCGGCCGGCAGCCGCGCGGCCACGCTGTCCCCGGCGCTCACTGCGCGCCGTCCGCTCACCGCGGCCGAACTGTCGCTGATGGATCGCATGCAGGGGCGCGTGGAGGTCGATCGCGAGCGCATCGAGGCCGGTCTCGAACAGCTCGAAAATCCCGTCCGCATCGCCACCGCACTGAAGGCGGCTACGGAATCCTATTTTGGAAAAGCCGCGGTTGCCGTGGACAAGGAGATTCCTGCAGCACGGACTGACGGTAAGTACGCCGGCACCGCCGACGAGCTGGCGAAGATCATCGTGCCGGCCATCCAGATGTTCTACGGCGTGCGCGACGCTGCGCTGGCGGAAGCCGCCGAGCGCGCCTCGGCCGCTCGCGACGGCGCGTTGGCGATGCTCGCGCTCGCCGGCGTCGCCGTGCTGGCCCTGCTCGGCACGCTCGGTGGCGTGACCATGATGCTGCGCAGGCGCGTGGTGACGCCGCTCGGCCGGATCGCCGACGTGATCGGAGCGCTCGCCGCCGGGCAGCACGAGGTCGAGATTCCCGCGACGGGCCGCAGCGACGAGATCGGCCAGGTCGCCGGCTCGCTCCAGCATTTCAAGGATTCGCTGCTCGCCAAGAAGTCCGCCGACGAGGCGGCCGCGATCGAGGCGGAAGCGAAGCTGAAGCGCAGCCAGCGCATGGATCAGATCGCGCGCGAGTTCGAAGCCATGATCGGCGACGTCATCAACACCGTCTCGTCGGCATCCTCGGAGCTGGAAGTCTCCGCGGGAACGCTGACGAGCACGGCCGAGCAATCGGAAAAGGTCACGGCGACTGTTGCGGCCGCATCCGAGCAGGCCTCCACCAACGTGCAGACCGTTGCCGCCGCGGCCGAGGAGATGGCCTCGTCGGTCGACGAGATCAGCCGTCAGGTTCAGGATTCCGCGCGCATCGCCGGCGAGGCCGTGCAGCAGGCCGGGCGGACCAACGAGCATGTCGGCGAGCTCGCCAGGGCCGCAGGCCGGATCGGCGACGTCGTCGAGCTCATCAGCCAGATCGCCGGCCAGACCAACCTTCTGGCGCTCAACGCCACCATCGAGGCGGCGCGCGCCGGCGAGGCCGGTCGCGGCTTCGCCGTCGTCGCGTCCGAGGTCAAGGCGCTGGCCGAGCAGACCGCCAAGGCCACCGGCGAGATCAGCCAGCAGATCTCGGGCATCCAGACGGCGACGGAGGACTCCGTCGGCGCCATCAAATCGATCGGCGATACCATCTCCCGCATGTCCGAGATCGCGTCCGCAATCGCCGCGGCGGTCGAGGAGCAGGGCGCAGCGACGCGGGAGATTTCCCGCAACGTGCAGCAGGCCGCGCGCGGCACCCAGCAGGTCTCCGCCAGCATCGTCGACGTGCAGCGCGGCGCGAGCCAAACCGGATCGGCCTCCTCCAACGTGCTCGCATCGGCGAGATCGCTGTCCGGCGAGAGCAGCCGGCTCAAGGTCGAGGTCGGAAAATTCCTGGACGCGATCCGCGCGGCGTGACGAGCGTCTCTCGCCGCTTGGTGAGGCAATCGCATTGAAGAGCGACGTGCCCGCGGTCCATCCTTCGAGACGCCCGCCTCTGGCGGGCTCCTCAGGATGAGGACGGACTATGCGGCAGCTATTTCCACGGGCGCCGGTGTTGCTTAGCCTCATCCTGAGGAGACCGCGACGCGGTCGTCTCGAAGGACGCGTCGCGCGCACCGAAGTCGCGTCGAGCTCAGAACTCCCCGTGCAGCCGCCCCGAAAACACCGACACCGGTCCGCGGTCGGCATTGTAGGCGGGGTTGACGATGAGCTGGTAGTCGGCGGTGAGGGTGATGTTCTTGTTCACCGCATAGGCGTAATAGGTTTCAAGGATACGTTCCTTGCGGTAGTTCAGCGCGCCGTCGCCGACCAGCACACCAAGGCCGCCGGCGGCGAGGAAGTCGCGATAATCCTGCGAGATCGCATTGATCGCGCCGCCGACGCCGATCACGTCGTCGGGTCGGCCCCAAGTCGTGCCTTTGATCGAAACGCCGCCGGACAGGCTGCGATGAATGTCGGTGAAGGCCAGCGTTTCTGTCTTGCCGTCGTTCCAGCTCCAGCGGCCGAACAGGCCGACATCGTCGGTGATCGCCTGCTCGAGGTTGAGCACGTAGCCGTACTTCAGGCGGCCGCGCCGGGTCTGCGCGATGTCGAGATTGAGCGCGGGATTGTCCAGCGTCTCGCGGAAGCTGCCCATGTTGGCGCTATCGAGCCAGCCGATGGTCCTGAGCTTGCCCGGCCGGCCGAACAGCGAGAAGCGCGTCTCGAGCTCGAGCAAATATTGACCGCGCTCCCCGACCCTGGTGTCGAAGTGATTGGCGTTGGACTCGGAGACCATCAGGAAATAGCCGCCGCGTAGCGCCCATTGCTTCTGGTTGAGCTCGGCGGTGACGCCGTAGGTGAGACCGACCTTGTCGGCGGAATAGTCGAAGGCGCCGGGCGCCCAGATCGACCAGTTCATGAAGTCCCGGCGCGTATCCTTGGCGTAGGCATTGCCGTCGAACACGTCGATCACCGGAAACTTGCCGGCCTGAATCGTGAGGCGTGACACGTCGACCTTCTGCCCCAGCTGCAGCTGACCGCTCGCGAGCTCTTCCTGCTCGCCGCCGAAGCCCAAGGTCTGGCGCACGAACAGGCGCGAGGTGTTGTAGTGCGGATAGGGGAAGTTCGACTTCTGCGCTTCGCCGTTCGGGAAGCCGGCCGCACCGACCGTGTCGTTCAGCCCAAATCCCTGCAGCAGCTCGGGATTGTAATAGACCTCGCCGCCGTCCCACAGCCGCGCGTTCAGGAACAGGCTGTTGCTCCAGGTCGCTTTGGCCTGCCGCGACGGCGACAGCGAGTTCGGCCCGGTATAGAGCGCGGGAAAGGATGGATAGCCTTGCGGAAGATAAGTGGTCTGGCCGTGAATCTCCCAGCGGTCCGATTCGGTGTCGATCAGTGAGCTCTTCGGATCATAGCTAGGCAGGCCCGGCCAATCGACCTTGCGGTTGAGGCCGAGCCTGACCTGCTGGAAGTCGAGCGACGAGGACGTGTATTGCGCGCCCGTGGAGAAGGCGACGTTGGCGCCGTCGAAGCGGCTGTAGAGATACTCGAGCCGCGCGCTCCAATGCGGCGCGAAGGCGTATTCGAGGCCGGCGCCTGCGACCCAGCCGGGCCGCGTGTTCAGGATCTTCGGGATTTCGGCGCCGGAGGCCGGCGCGTCGAAATAGCGCTCGCCCATCCAGGCGAAGCCGCCGGTGGCATAGATGAGCCAGGGACCGCTGGTGTAGCCGACGCGGCCGCGCACGCTCGCGGCGTAGTCCCATTGCTGGGTGACGGTGTTGGCGGGCGTTGCCAGGAACGAGACGATCGAGTTCGAGGTGATGTAGTTGGGAAACGTAAAATCGCCTTCGACGCCGACCAGCCAGCCGGAGTTGAGGCGGTAATTGTAGCCCGCCTGCACGCCGCCGATCATGCCGCTGAAGACGCCGCTGTCGCCGAGTGCGGTGCCGTCGTTCAGCGCGAAGCGCGACGAGCCGCGGCTGTAGCCGGCATGCGCGCCGATATAGAGACCGGTCCAGTCATAGACCGCTCTCAAGGCCGGCTCCTTCAGCGGCAGATCGGCCGCGCGGCCGGCGGTCGGAAAAGCCAGCACGCCCGTGGCAATCGCCGCGGCCGTTCGCAAGCACCGGTGTCTGTGACCTCTCAACGCCAAACGCACGCCCCCAAACGGGAATGTGTCCCACCCGCCGCGATATCCCTGCCGGGTCGCGGCGATTCTGTCACCAGGCCTCCGCGTTCGAGGCGACCGGCCGGGATGGTCCTCGACTTCGTCCCAAGCTCCTGAATCTGCGAACAAGCCTTATTGCGAATAATTCGCAAGAGCAACTGACGTGCGTTGTCGTAGAGGAGAGTTCGCACCACTGTGTGACACGGGTGCAACAACGCCTCTTCTCGGCCAGCAACCTGGACAGCTCAAGCAGAGCCCGGCCTCTGCGGGAGGACCTATCCGGGACGGATGGGAGGGGCGACGGGCCGGCCTCCCGGGCCGGCGGAAGCATCTAGCAGCCGCGGCAGATGCCCTTGATCTTCTTGTCGAGCAGCGCGTCTTCCTTGCTGGACGGACTGCTCGCCGCCGGTTTGCTCATCGCCGGACCATTGCTCGCCGGTGTGATCGCGCCCCAGCGCTCCTGCCAGAGTTTCTCGCCGATCGTGCAGAGAACCCGCGGCTCCTTGTCCGTAGAGGGCGCCGGCGATTGTTTCGGCGTGAGGCCCGCCACCTCGAGAGCCAGCTTGGTCCGGATCGCCTCCTCGAAATTTTCACGGTTGGTGATCGGCACAACAAACGAACCTGGGCCGCCAATCACGCAATCCTCATAGTACCAATCGATATGATCGATATGCTGAAAGTCTGTCGGAGCAGCGGGTGTCGCGTTGGTCATGACCGGCAGGCCGGTGATGACGATGCCCTGCTGCAAAGCTGTGTCGCGTGCTGAGGTGACCGGATCGCCGTTGCTGTTGGGACCATCGCCCGAGACGTCGATGATACGGCGCGGACCACGGTAGGGGTTCTGCTGGAACAGCGACGCGGCGAACTTAATTGCACTTGAAATCGAGGTGCGCGAACCGCGGCGGATCGGTGCATTGGTGATTTCAGTTGCGACGGCCTCAGCCGCTGCCGGCCCGTCGATCTGTCGCCAGGGAACGATTATTTTCTGATCGCTGGTTGACGACCATTCGAAATAGGTCAGCGCGATCTTGCCGATCGGGCCGGCTCGCACCGCTCCGAGAAACTCCTTCGAGACAATGGCCTTGGCATAGCCTTCGCGTTGGGCTGCAAGGTCATCCGGCTCCATTGAGTAGGAAACGTCGACTGCGATGACGAGCTCGAGGTCCACGGCGGGGCGGCTGTCGCCCTGGGTCGCCGTTAGCGGCTGTGAGGCCGGCTCGGGACATGCTTGTGTCGATGTCAGGATCGCAATCAGGATCAATCCAATCGAGATCTGCCAACTCACGCTCGCCCTCCAGCCGCCCATTCGTATCCTGACACGCGGAACGTGCAATCGGAAGGGCCGTCCGACTCATCATGGGTTGTTCTGGCCGCAAAACGGAATGACCCCGCCCGGGGGGGACAGCCGGGCGGGGTCGGGGGCACGACACGGGGTGGATGAGGCGCCCGTGTCGGACGCGGGATCCACGTGGAGATCGGCCTCAGATACTCAGATCAGTAGCAGGTGCGAACGCGGCCGATGTACTGGCCGAAGGCGTTGTACTGGGCGACCCAGCCGCAGCGGTAATAGCCGTGGTAATAGGGATCGTTGGTAGCAGCGATCGCGGAGCCGACGACGGCGGCGGTAGCGATGCCGGCGCCGACACCCCAGACCCACTTCGGCTGCTTGGCTTCGGCCGAATTGGTGGTGGACGCGATGCTGCCGGCAACAGTGAGAGCAGCGAGAGCTGCGGCGGCAATCTTGGTCTTAATCGACATGTGAAAACTCCATCCGGGGTTGAGGCGGTCCGTTGTGGCCCGCGTGCCCAGTTGGACGGAGGCTGCTCGCGTCCGGTTCGAAGACTGCAAATGCGCTCGCGAAGAATAGATCTTTCCTGAATGAATCCAGGAAGATGCCCCCTAGCCGAGGGGACCCTTGGCAAGCCTGTTCACGTCGAAGTTATCGACCTCACCCAGCAGCTCGCAGAACGCCGTCGCGCCCTGATCGAGCAGCTGCTCGCCCTTCTCTGGCTGCGCCAGCGTCGCGTTGCCGACGGCACCGCTGGTGTTGAGATCCTGCGCCTGCCAGGCGAACGGCGCCGGCCGCTGCGTCGACAGCCAGCGATACTGCTGCTCGATCGCGATGCTGCTCGCGGGAAAATCGGCGATCGCATCCTTGTGCACCTGATCCGGATAGCGCGCCAGCATGATCGAGGTTTCGACCGCGCCGCCGTGAATGCCGTGCCGCACTTCATCGGCCGGGAACAATTTGTCGGCGCCTGAGAGCCGTGACCACGACGTCGTCACCACGAACAGCTTGTGATGCGCACGCAGATCCTGCGCGACCAGCATCATCGCCGCGCTGTTGCCGCCATGGCTGGTGACGATGACGAGCTTCCTCACGCCGCGGCGTGCAACGTCCGCGCCGATCGCTGCCCATTTCCTCAGCGCGATTTCAGTCGGCAGCGTCTGCGTGCCCGGATAGTCGATATGTTCGGTCGAAATCCCGACCCGTTCGACCGGGAGGAAGCTCGCCGGAATGCTGGCGGGCAACAGTTCGCGCACACGTGCGAGGTAGGCGTCCGCGATCAGCACGTCCGTCGTCAGCGGCAGATGCGGGCCGTGCTGCTCGGTTGCCGCCAGCGGCAAAACCGCGATCCAGCGCGACACCTCGCCGGGGCTCGCATCAGCCCAGTCGATGTCGATCCAGTCGCGGGAGGGCGTCATCGAGGTTTCCTTGCCCGAATTTGTCACGTAATTTGCGGTTTGAGGGGATGCGGGCCCGGGCGGCTCGCATCCCCTGATGTCATGCGGTTCTATCGCGTTGCCTTCACCCGGACCAGACGCGATTGGGCCAGCCACGATCGACGGAGTGCCATTATGACCCCCTTTCATCTGCGGCGAGCGTTAATTGCGGGCTTGTTGGCCGCTCTCGCCTCCTTTGCGCCGGCGCGCGCCCAAACGCTGGACAAGGTCACCTTCGGCACCAACTGGGTCGCCGAGGCCGAGCATGGCGGCTTCTTCCAGGCGGTCGCCGACGGCACCTACAAGAAATACGGCCTCGACGTCACCATCGTCCCCGGCGGCCCGAACGAGAACAACCGGATGCTGCTGATCGCCGGCAAGATCGATTTCTTCATGGCCGCGAACACGCTGATGTCGTTCGATGCCGTCGCCAACAACGTTCCCGTCATCACCATCGCCGCGATTTTCCAGAAGGATCCGCAGGTGATGCTGACGCAGCCTGATGCCAAGGTCGCCAAGCTCGAGGACCTCAAGCCGCTGACGCTGTTCGTCTCCAAGGAAGGCATGACCAGCTACTTCCAGTGGCTGAAATCCGAATACGGCTTCAGCGACAAGAACGTCCGCCCCTATAATTTCAATCCGCAGCCCTTCATCGCCAACGCGAAGAGCGCGATGCAGGGTTACGTGACCTCCGAGCCGTTTGCGGTGGAGAAGGCCGCCGGCTTCAAGCCCAACGTGCTGTTGCTCGCCGATTACGGCTTCAACACCTATTCGACGCTGATCGAAACCCGCCGCGAGATCGTCGAGAAGAAGCCTGACCTCGTGCAGCGCTTCGTCGATGCCTCCATGATCGGCTGGTACAATTACCTCTACCGGGACAATTCCGCCGGCAACGCCCTGATCAAGCAGCTCAACCCGGAGATGACCGACGATCTCCTGGCCTATTCCGTCGTCAAGATGAAGGAGCACGGCATCGTCGATTCCGGCGACAGCTTGAAGAACGGCATCGGCGCAATGAGCGACGAGCGCTATGCCTCCTTCTTCAACAAGATGGTCAAGGCTGGGGTCGTGAAGGCGGATCTCGACTACCGCAAATCCTACACGCTGCGCTTCGTCAACAAGGGCGTCGGCGTCGAGCTGCGCCCGAACAAGCCCTAACGCATGGTGAGGTCAGGCGTAGGTGGCTCGGCATTCTACACCTCTCCCGACGGGAGAGGTCGCATCGCATCACAAGATGCGATGCAGGTGAGGGGTTACGCTCTCTCGTGGGACCTGAGGCCCCTCACCCGGCGCTACGCGCCGACCTCTCCCCGTCGGGAAGAGGTGAGGGACGCTGCTCGACCGATACCCACAGCTGCCGGCCATCGATGATCGAGCACAAGGCCTCATCTACCGTCGAGGCCGGCCTGACGGCTCTCGCCGTCAGCCTGCGCGGCGTGACGAAGGTTTACGACAACGGCGTGATGGCGCTCGGCCCGTTCGACCTTGCCGTCCGCAAGGGCGAGTTCATCTCGCTGCTGGGACCCTCCGGCTGCGGCAAGTCGACGGTGTTGCGGCTGATCGCCGAGCTCAGCGCGCCGTCGTCGGGCACGGTGCGAGTGGCACGGCACGAGGGCGTGCCACAGCCAGGTCACGGCATCGGCTTCGTGTTTCAGGAGCCGACCCTGATGCCCTGGGCCAATGTCCGCGAGAACGTGCGCCTGCCGCTGAAGCTCGGCGGCGTGCCGAAGGCGGAGGGGCGCGCGCGTGCCGACGCGGCGCTGGCCAGCGTCGGCCTTGCTGATTTCGCCGATGCCTTTCCGCGCGAGCTCTCCGGCGGCATGAAGATGCGGGTGTCGCTGGCGCGTGCGCTTGTCACCGATCCCGATATCCTCCTGATGGACGAGCCGTTCGCCGCGCTCGACGAGATCACGCGCTTCCGCCTCAACAACGATCTGCTGGCGCTGTGGCGAGGCTTACGCAAGACCGTCATCTTCGTCACCCATTCGGTGTTCGAATCCGTCTATCTGTCGCAGCGCGTCGTCGTCATGACGGCGCGCCCCGGCCGCATCCAGGCCGACATCCGCATCGAGACGGTCGAGCCGCGGGGCGAGGAGTTTCGCACCTCGACGGCCTATTCCGATTATTGCCGACGCGTGTCGGCCGCGCTGGCGCCGTCCTATTCGGGGCAGTCGACGCTATGAACGCTCAAGCTCCCGTGCCCGCAAAATCGTCCGGCGCGCAACGCGCGATGCGCTTCGTGCTGCCCGTCATCGTCTTCGCAGCCGGCCTCTTTGCCTGGGAACTCGTGGTCCGCATCAGGGAGATCCCGCCTTACGTGCTGCCGGCGCCCTCCGTCATCGTGCTGACACTGATCAAGGACTGGGCGGTGCTGTCACAATCGCTGGCGACCACGCTTGTCACCACGCTCGAAGGTTTTGTCGCCGCCAGCATCGGCGGCATCGCACTGGCGCTGCTGTTCAACCAGTCGAAATGGGTGGAATATTCGCTGTTCCCCTATGCAATCGTGCTGCAGGTGACGCCTGTCATCGCGATCGCGCCGCTCTTGCTGATCTATCTGGAGCAGCAGACCGCGGTGGTCGTCTGCGCCTTCATCGTCGCCTTCTTCCCGGTGCTGTCGAACACCACGCTCGGGCTAAACTCGGTGGACCGCAACCTCGCCGGCCTGTTCCAGCTCTATGGCGCATCGAAGCCGCAAACCCTGCGCTTCCTCAAGCTGCCGGCGGCGCTGCCCTACATCCTCGGCGGCCTGCGCATCGCCGGCGGCCTGTCGCTGATCGGCGCGGTCGTGGCCGAGATCGCGGCCGGAACGGCCGGCGCCGGCTCCGGGCTCGCCTACAGGATCGCCGAGTCAGGCTATCGCTTGAACATACCCCGCATGTTCGCCGCGCTGCTTCTGTTGTCGCTGGCCGGGATTGTCATCTATGGGGTGCTGGCGCTAGTTTCCCACCTCGTTTTACGGCGCTGGCATGAGAGCGCGCTTGGAAAGGAAAACTGATGGCTGCCGGTTCGATTTCGTCCGAAAAGATCGACCTTCTGATCTATGGGCCGGTGCGGCCGATCCTCGAGAACGGGTTTTCCGATCATTTCGTCGTGCACAAGGCGGAGACGCGCGGCGATCTCGAGCGGCTGACGCCGGCGGTCCGCGACAAGATCCGCGGCGTCGCGGTGACCTACCACACCGTGCGTGCGGACAAGGACTCGCTGTCGCAGCTGCCGAAGCTGGAGATGGTGGCGAGCTTCGGCGTCGGCTACGACCACATCGATGCCAAATATGCCGCCGAGCACGGCATTATCGTGACCAACACGCCCGACGTCTTGACCGAGGAGGTCGCCGACGTCGCGATGGGCCTTCTGATCTCCACCTTGCGCGAGTTCATCAAGGCCGACCGCTATGTCCGCTCCGGGCTCTGGCAGACCCAGAACTATCCGCTCAGCGTCGGCTCGCTGCGCGACCGCAAGGTCGGCATCGTCGGCATGGGCCGGATCGGCCAGGCCATCGCGCGCCGGTTAGATGCCTCGCTGGTGCCGGTGGTCTACCACTCCCGCAATCCCTCCAAGGACGTCTCGTACAAGCACTATCCTGACCTGATCGAGATGGCGAAAGCGGTCGACACGCTTGTTGTGATCGTGCCCGGCGGTGCCAGCACCAACAAGATGATCAATGAAGAGGTGCTCAAGGCGCTCGGCCCGCGCGGCGTGCTGGTCAACGTCGCCCGCGGCTCGGTGATCGACGAGCCGGCGCTGATCCAGGCGCTGAAATCCGGCACCATTCTCGCCGCCGGGCTCGACGTGTTTGCGGCCGAGCCGAACGTGCCCGACGAGCTCAAGACCATGCAGAACGTCGTGCTGCTGCCGCATATCGGCTCGGCCTCGGTGGTGACGCGCAACGCCATGGACCAGCTCGTGGTCGACAATCTCAAGGCCTGGTTCGCCGGCAAGGCGCCGCTGACGCCGGTTGCGGAAACGCCGGTCAACGGACGCTGATGATCGCTCGTCGCCTTCTCGCATATGTCGTTGCGGCCTGCCTGGCCGCGATCGGCGCCGTCGCGGCCTCCTTGGCCGCGATCGGCATCGCGCATGCGCAGGATGCGGCGAGCCTGAAGAAGCAGATGCCCGGACAATGGGAGCTCTCGACCACCGAGCGCAGCAAGACCTGCGTCGTCACGCTGAAGGCTGACGCCGCAGGCCAGGGTTTCAAGCTGGAGCTGGAGCCGTCCTGCAAGACCGCGCTGCCCTTCACCAAGGACATCGTGGCCTGGAGCGTGAGGGGCCTCGACATCGTGCGCCTGCAGGATGCGACCGGCGAAGCCGTGATCGACTTCACCGAGGTCGAGGCCGGCATCTTCGAGGGCCTGCGCCAGGGTGAGGGCGTCTACATTCTGCAGGATCTCGCCGCCGCGCGCTCGATGGCGAAGTCGATGGACCAGATGATCGGCGATTGGTCGATGGTGCGCCGCAACGGCCAGCCGGTGTGCGGGCTGACGCTGACCAACACCGAGGCTGATGCGGACAATTTCCAGGTTTTCCTCAAGCCGAGATGCGACGCCACGATCGCGCAGTTCAACCCGACGCAATGGCGCCTCGAGCGCGGCCAGATCATCCTGATGTCGAAATCGGGCGAAGCCTGGCAATTCGAGGCCGACGACAACGCGCAGTGGCGCCGCGTCCCCGACACCGCCGATCCCCTGATCATGCTGCGGCAGTAGGGCGTCGGCCGAGACCGCTAAGGCCGCGCGGCGTTTGGTCGTGCCCTGACGGGACGAACTCGGATGGGCCAAAAATCGCCTTGACCCCGGAATATTGCCGGCTCGAACTTTTCTCGCATCTGGAGAGACCAAGACAGGAATCGTTCAAACTCGATCGGGCTTTGACATGAAATTCGTTGCCCTGGCCTTTTCGTGCCTTCTGCTTGTCGCGGCGCCCGCCAGCGCGAATGACAGCCGCACCTTCAATGCGATGGTCGCGTTGGCCAATCGCGGAGATGCGGAGGCGCAATATCATGTCGGCATGATGCACAATAACGGCATCGGCACACAGCAGGATCGCAGCCAGGCATTCGAGTGGTTTCAAAAATCGGCCGCGGCCAACGATCCGCTCGGAGCCTATAAGCTCGGCTGCTATTATGACGGGCAAGGCGTGGGCGTCGTCGCAACGGATCCGGATCAGGCATTGAAGTACAAGCTTGTGTCCGCCAAGGCCGGCTACGCGCGTGCCCAGCACGATGTCGCTCTCATGTATGACCGGCAAGGGAATTCGGAAGAAGCGCTGAAGTGGTGGAAGATGGCCGGCGACCAGGGGCTCCCTAGCGCCCTCTTCAGCCTGTCCCGCGCATATTCCGCAGGAAAGGGCACGCCGAGGGACGTGTCCCTGTCGTATGCCTATTTCAAGCTGTCGAAGGTGGCGCCGGCCAAGAATGTCAACGAGATGGCTTCGATGTTATCGAAGCCTGAGCTCGAGAAGGCCGAGAAACTGGTTGCGGAATGGAAGCCGCAACCGACCGCTCTGACGCTGAAGGCATTCGCCGGCATCACAGCCGCGGAAAACCACTTGAAAGCCGCCAAGAACCAGGCGTTCTGATTGGCCTAGATCAACCGCATTCCGCGCAGGCTCGCATGCCCGCTCTTGCCCACGATGATGTGGTCGTGCACGGCAATCCCGAGCGGTTTTGCGATGTCGATGATCGCCTTGGTCATCTGGATGTCGGCCTGCGAGGGCGAGGGATCGCCGGAGGGGTGGTTGTGCACTAGGATCAGCGCGGTCGCCGATAGTTCCAGCGCGCGCTTGATAACCTCGCGCGGATAGACCGGGGTGTGGTCGACCGTGCCGGTCTGCTGCACCTCGTCCGCGATCAGCTGGTTGCGCTTGTCCAGGAACAGCAGGCGGAATTGCTCCTTGTCGGCAAACGCCATGCTTGTGCGGCAATAGGCGATCACCTCGTTCCAGGATGACAGCGCGTTGCGGCTGTTGACCTCGCCCTTGGCAACGCGATGCGCGGCCGCGGCGATCAGCTTGAGCTGGTTGACCGCGGCCTCGCCGACCCCCTCGACCTCGCGCAAGCGCGCCACTGGCGCATGCACGACCTCGGCGAACGAGCCGAAGGTCTTGATCAGCGTCTTCGCCAGCGGCTTGGTGTCGCGCCGCGGCAGCGCGGCAAACAGCGCCATCTCGAGCAGCTCGTAATCGCTGAGCGCATCCGCGCCCGCGCTATAGAAGCGCTCGCGCAGCCGCTCGCGATGGCCGTGATAGTGCGGCGTGTCGTCAGGTCTGCTCTTGTCGTGGTCCGGCTTGGCGGGCATCGGCCGCCAGCATTGCCGGGGATGGTGGTTTTTGCAACCGTCAATTGCGCGCGCCTTGCATAGGTGCGCTTCCGGCATGAAGCGGATGATGATCAGCCGACCGTTTTTCCCGCCCTTCGTCTCAGCTGGCGATCATGGGCCCTGGTGACGCCAGAAGCTATCGTTGGGCACGACGCCTGCGGGATCGGCAGCCAGGTCCGGCCTGATACGATCGAGGAAGTACATCGGGGTGGGCCCCTTGCCCTTCACCTCGATGCTGCCGCGCGGTTCGCAGGTGAAGCGCGCTTTGACCAGGTTCCAGGTCGCCTCGGCAATGTTGATCCGTCCGGGATCGGCGGCCGCCTGCAGACGCGCGGCGACGTTCACCGCGTTGCCCCAGATATCGTAGCTGAACTTGCGCGTTCCGACGACGCCAGCGATGACCGGGCCGGTGTTGATGCCGATTCGCGCCATCCAGAGCGGCAGCCTCAGCCGTTCGCGCTGACGGTTCGCCTTGGCGAGCAGGTCCTGAATCTCGAGCGCCGCCAGCGCGGCATCGACAGCGTGCGTCCGGTTGATCTCGGGGAGGCCGCCGGCACAGAGATAGGCATCGCCGATGGTCTTTATCTTTTCGAGCCGATGGCGCGCAATGATCTCGTCGAACGTGCTGTAGTACTCGTCGAGCTGGTGCACGACCTGCGCCGGCTCGATCGCCTCGACGTGCCGGGTGAAGTCGGCGAAATCGACGAAGAGGATGCTGACCGACTGGTAGAAGCGCGGCCGCACCTTCGCGTTGGCCTTGAGCTCCTCGGCGATCGCAGGGGGGAGGATGTTGAGCAGGAGCGCATCTGATTTGCTCCGCTCCGCCTCCGCCATTGCGCGCGCCTTGTCGAGCTCGGCCAGCATCTCGTCGCGCTCGCGGAGTCTACGTCTGAGCTCGAGCTGAGCCACGGCCTGACGCGAGATCCGCCGCACTGCTTCTTGCTGCTCGAAGCTGAGCTCGCGCGGCTCGAAATCGATGACGCACAGCGTTCCGAGCGCGTATCCCTCCTCGCTGATCAGCGGCATGCCGCAATAGAAGCGCAGCCCGAACTCGCCGGCGACCAACGGCGAATCGCTGAACCTCGGATCCTTCGTGAGGTCAGGCACATACATGAGATCGTCATGGCAGATCGTCGCCTGGCAGATCGAGATCTCCTTGGGCACGTGCGTAAGGTCAGGCGGCAGGCCGCACTTGGCCTTGAGCCATTGTCGCTTGTCGTCGAGGAAGGTCAGCAGCCCGGCGCTGCAGCCGCAGATCTGCGCCGCCAAGTCCGCCAGTTCATCATAGGCGATCTCCGGCGGCGTATCGAGAATGCGATAGGTTTCGAGGGCTTGCTGCCGCGCCTGCTCGTTGTCCGGCAGGTAGATCTTCATGTCGTCCGCCACCGCTCGACAGAACCCGCCATGACCATATCTCCATGCCCAGTCAAGACGCCTGCATTAGAACACCGGAGGCGGATCATGGAAAGGTGCGACTCCCTGCGCAGTCAGCGAAACCGACGTGATTGTGGTCATGCTTTTCCTATCATGCACGTGCTTTCACCTCGACGTCGGCCGGCTGTTGCCCGTCGCGTGCGCCTCAGCGCTGTTGTGGGGGGCCTTCTGGCGAAGGCAAGATCTGGGACGATCAACCGAGACCCGGACTCGGGCCTAGGTCAGTAAGCGCGTCCTCGACGCGTTGGTGCGCAAAGGCAGAATCGCCACCCGCCAAAGGGGGCCGCCGATAGCAATAGCCGACGCACCGGGCTCACCCGATCTGCTTCTCGCCGTGCCGCGCCGACAGCGTGAAGATCTCGACGCCGGTCGCCGTTACGCCGACGGAGTGCTCGAACTGCGCCGACAGCGAGCGGTCGCGGGTGACCGCGGTCCAGCCGTCGGACAGGATCTTCACATGCGGCTTGCCGAGATTGATCATCGGCTCGATGGTGAAGAACATGCCGGGCTTGAGCTGCACGCCCTCGCCGGGCCGGCCGATATGGATGATGTTCGGCTCGTCGTGGAACATGCGGCCGAGGCCATGGCCGCAGAAATCGCGCACCACGCTCATGCCCTGCGGCTCGACGAAGCTCTGGATGGCGTGGCCGATGTCGCCGGTGGTGGCGCCGGGCTTCACCGCGGCGATGCCGCGCATCATGGCTTCATAGGTCACCTCGATCAGCCGCTCGGCCTTGCGGGCGATTGGGCCGATCGCATACATCCGGCTGGAATCGCCATACCAGCCGTCGACGATGAAGGTGACGTCGATGTTGACGATGTCACCCTCCTTCAGCGGACGGTCGCCGGGCATGCCGTGGCAGACAACATGGTTGAGCGAGGTGCAGGTCGAGTAGCGGTAGCCGCGATACATCAGCGTCGCCGGATAGGCACCATGGCTGAAGGCGAAGTCGCGGACGAATTCGTCGATTCTGGAGGTCGGCACGCCCGGCCCGACGATGTCGGTGAGCTCGTCCAGGCACCTGGCCACCAGCGCGCCCGCCTTGCGCATGCCGGCAAAGGCGGCCGGCCCGTGCAGCTTGATCTGTCCGGTCTTGCGCAGGGAGGTCTCGGTGGCGTCGACGTAGCTCATGCGTGTCAGGTCTTCTCGGGCTGATCTCGATATCGGCGGAAAGGCTTGATTTCACGCCCCAATTTAATGATTGGCGGCCTTCATGCAAGCCGAGCCAAGCGTTTTCGAGCGAAGTGGCTACCGGTTCGCGTGAAGAAAACGCGTCAAAACAAGAGCCCTACCAGCCTTGGCTTACGAAAGCGTCTTAATTCGGGACTTCCACGGCGGTTTCCACCGGCAGGGCGCCGCCGCGGATACGGATTTCGCGGACGGGATAGGGAACCCGGATGCCCTCGCGCTTGAAGGCGTCCCATAGCTCCAGCATCACGTCGCTCTTGACCTTGTCCATGCCGTCGGGGTCGGCGATCCAGAAGGTCAGCGAGAACTTCATCCCGGCTTCCGCGAACTCGGTCAGGAGACAGGTCGGCGGCTTGCCCTTCTGCGCGCGCGGATGAGCGGCGGCGGTCTCGGCGGCGAGCGTACAAACCAGCTTCGGGTCGGCGTCGTAATTGGTGCCGAAGGCGATCTTCACCAGCGTGTTCTTGTCGGTATAGGTCCAGTTAACGACCTTCTGCGTCACCAGATCTTCGTTCGGGACCAGGAATTCGCGCCCGTCGCCGGCAGCGACGGAAATATAGCGCGTCTTCATCGCGCTGATGCGGCCGGTGTTGTCGCCGATGGTGACGAGATCGCCGGGCTTCACCGATTTGTCGGCGAGCAGGATGATGCCAGAGATGAAATTGGCGACGATCTTCTGCAGGCCGATACCGATGCCGACGCCGACCGCGCCGGAGAACACCGCGAGCGCCGACAGGTCGATTCCGACCGCGCCGAGCGCGATCACGATGGCGACCGTGAGCAGCCCGATGCGGATGATCTTGACCAGCAGCACCTGCACCGACGGCGTCAGATCGGTGGTCGAATTGATCCGGCTCTCGGCGAAATTGCTGGCGATGTTGGTGAGCCAGAGTGCGATCAGCAGCAGCGCGCCGGCCTTCAGCGCCAGGAGGGGGGTCAGCCTGAGGCCGCCGAGCACGATCGCGAAGGAATCCAATAGGTCGACCGTCGCATCGAGCTGGCCCACGATGGAGAGCGCGGCGATGAACCATGCCGTGATCGACACCAGCTTGACGATGAAGGCGTTGCGCAGCACCGAGGTCACGAGCCGGATCACGAGCCATGCGAAACCAAGCTTGGCTGCGACCATCAGGAGATAGGAACGGCTCGGCCAGGTCGCGTGATACATCACCACGCGCGAGACGATCACGAGCAGCGTGAACACCGCCGTCGAGGCGCTGGCGACCATGACCCGGACGAAATGCCGGAGCGGCAGCGGCCAGCGCATCGCCAGCGAGGTCAGGTCGGCACGGCTGCGAATGGCGGCCTCCGCGGCATAGGCGATGCCGGCGGCGGCCAGGATGAGGCCGAATTGCAGGTAGAACCAGGGTGAGGAGAATTCTGCCCCGACGCTGCGTGCGGTGGTCTGCACGAACTCCATGAAGTCTTTGAGGTCCATGTCCATCGGGTCTCGTCGGCAAGCGGGGAGGAATTGATTCGAGGGCGCCGGACAATCCCACAAAGGACGCGGCCGGGCCATCGATACACCGTGAAGTGAAGCGCGTTAAGGCCGTAAAATACGGGCAGATTGCCGCGAAGCGCGAAAATGGGTTGGCGCGCGAGTCCACCGACGATAAGGATGAAATTCCAGCGATTTCTTACCCGGAAGGTGGATGGCTTCCCTCGACTCCGTCAGTCTCGCCATATTGCTCGGCGCCGTCCTCGTCATGGCCGGCATCCTCTCGAGCCTGCTTGCGCTGCGCTTCGGCGCGCCCTTGCTGCTCGTCTTCCTCATCATCGGCATGCTCGCCGGCGATTCCGGCCCAGGTCAGCTCCAGTTCGACGACGTCCGCACCACCTATCTGGTCGGCTCCGTCGCGCTCGCCCTGATCCTGTTCGACGGCGGCCTGCGCACGCGCTTTGCCAGCATCCGCACCGTGCTTGCGCCGTCCGTGGTGCTCGCGACAGTCGGCGTGCTGCTGACCGCGCTGGTCACGGCGCCGTTCGCCAAATATGCGCTCGACCTCAACTGGTCGGAGTCGCTGCTGGTCGGGGCGGTGGTGGCCTCGACCGACGCTGCGGCCGTGTTCCTGCTGGTGCACACCCAGGGCCTGCGTCTGCGCCCGCGCGTCGGCGCGACGCTGGAGGCGGAATCCGGCACCAACGATCCCTTCGCGATCTTCCTCACCTTGATGCTGGTCGAATACATCTCGCTGGGATCGAGCTCGCCCGGCCATGTGCTGATGGAGTTCATCCAGGAGGCGGTGCTGGGTGCTGTCGTCGGCGTGTTCGGCGGCCGCCTCGTCGTCATCGCGCTCAACAAGGTCGCCCTGCCGCAGGGCCTGCATGCGCCCTTCGTGACCACGGCCGCGCTCGTGATCTTCGGCGGCTCGCAGATCATGCACGCCTCCGGCTTCCTCGCGGTCTATCTCGCCGGCATCATCATCGGCAACCGGCCGACCCGCGCGCATAATTCGGTGGTGACGTTCCTCGACGCCGCGACCTGGCTGGCGCAGATCGTGATGTTCGTGCTGCTCGGCCTTCTGGTCTCGCCGAGTCGGTTGGGTTCCAGCGTGCTGCCAGCGGTCGCCGTCGCGCTCGTCTTGATGCTGGTGGCGCGCCCGCTCGCGGTGTTCGTGTGCCTGTCGCCGTTCCGCTTCAACTGGCGTGAGAAGATTTTCATCGCCTGGACGGGCCTCCGCGGTGCGGTCGCGATCTTCCTGGCCTCGATCCCGATGCTGGTCGGGCTGCCCAAGGCCTATCTCTATTTCGACGTGGCCTTTGTCGTCGTCATCATCTCGCTTCTGCTGCAAGGCTGGACCCTGGCGCCGGCCGCGCGCAAGCTGCACGTGGCGCTGCCCCGTGCCGACCGCGGCCCCCGCCGCGTCGAGCTCGATCTGCCCGGCCAGCTCGAGCAGCAGCTGGTCGGCTATCCGGTGCGGCCCAAGAGCCTGTATTTCCGCCGCGGCCTGATCCCGTCCTGGTCCAAGCCGACACTGGTGATCCGCAACGAGCACATCCTGACGCCGACGGAGGCCGATCCAATCGCACCGGGCGACTACATCTATCTGCTGGCGCCGCCGGAAAAGGCCGAAGCGCTCGACCGTTTCTTCGTCGACATGCAGCCGAGCACCGCGCCCGATCCGCATCTGCTCGGCGACTTCATGGTCTCCGGCGAGCACACGCTCGCCGAGCTCGCCGCGATCTACGGTGTGAAGGTCGGCGAGGACGACGGCAAGCTGACCCTGGCAGATTATTTCGACGTCCATCTCGACCACGCGCCGAAAGAGGGCGCCGAGCTGCCGCTGGACGAGATCGTGCTGGTCGCACGATCAATCTCCGGCGGCCGCGTCAACGTCGTCGGCCTGCGTCTGCCGGAAGAAGACGAAACGCCGCCGCCGCTGACCCGCGCGCAGGCCGTGAGAAAGAAGCTCGCCGATGTCTGGACTTCGGTCGCCGGAGTTTGACTTGCGAAGAGGAACTGCCACCAAATCGCCGCAACCGCCGAAGTTTTGCGCGGCTTCGTGACATCCGGATCCGGAACGCTCCGCATTGCCTCTCGTTCTAAGCTGTATAGAAGTTTGGACTGACAGGAGTACGCCAATGCGAAAGTTCGCCCTTCCGATCGCGACTGTCCTCGTGCTGGGCGCAGCGGCGCCGGCGATGGCCTACGACACCGGCGATCAGATCTCGATGCAGGTTGCGCTTGACGTCGCGACCGATCTTGGCGTTGCGACGGTGTCGCACACGAACTTCCTCGGCGACGAATGGCAGATTGAGGGCCGCGACCGCGCCGGCCGCTGGATCGAGGTCGATGTGGATGCCCGGACCGGCGAAGTGCGAAACGTCGACCGCGGCTGGTAGCCGGGGTTGGCCCGATCACGTCAGCACCTTCACCCCGCCGAACGACGTCACCCGTCCCTGCTTCAGCATCACGATCTGCGTCGCGAGCTGGCGCAGCTCGGCGACGTCGTGGCTGACATAGACCATCGGCACATTGGCCTCGTCGCGCAGTCGCA
Organism: Bradyrhizobium sp. BRP19; assembly: GCF_020194195.1. Lineage (NCBI taxonomy): Bacteria > Pseudomonadati > Pseudomonadota > Alphaproteobacteria > Hyphomicrobiales > Nitrobacteraceae > Bradyrhizobium > Bradyrhizobium sp. BRP19. The sequence goes on from NZ_JADYVZ010000011.1 coordinate 141,279, forward strand.
CCAGGTAGGGCAGGATCTCGAGCTTGCGGCCCTCGTCGAGCGCGCCGAGCGGCTCGTCGAGCAGCAGGAGGCGCGGCTTCGACAGCAGCGCGCGGCCGAGCGCGACGCGCTGGCGCTCGCCGCCGGACAGCTTCCCGGGACGGCGATCCCTGAGCGCGCCGATGTCGAGCAGGTCGATGATGCGCTTGTGCTGCGCCGGATCGGGCGCAAGCCCGTTCATTCGCCGTCCGTAGTCGAGGTTTTGCGCCACGCTCAGATGCGGAAACAGCCGCGCATCTTGGAACACGTAGCCGATGCGGCGGCGGTAAGTGGGCACGTGAATGCCGGCCGCGGTGTCGTCGACGATCTCGCCGTCGATCGCGATGGTGCCGCGATCGGGCCGCAGCAGGCCGGCGATCATGTTGACCAGCGAGCTCTTGCCGGCGCCCGAGGCGCCGAACAGCCCGATGACGCGCCCCTCGCTGCTGAAGGAAGCGGACAGCGAGAATTCACCGAGCTGTTTTTCGACGTCGACGCGCAGCATGGTCAATTCCCGTGCAGCCGCTGCGTGGCGCGGCGGGCGAACCATTCGGCCGCGATCAGCGCACCGATCGCGAGCACGATCGAGACGATCACGAGCCTTCCCGCAGCGGCATCGCCGTCCGGCGTCTGGATCAGCGAATAGATCGCGGACGAAATCGTCTGGGTCTCTCCTGGAATGTTGGAGACGAAGGTGATGGTGGCGCCGAACTCGCCGATCGCCTTGGCAAAGCCCAGCACCATGCCGGCGAGCACGCCCGGCAGCGCCAGCGGCAGCGTCACCGTGAAGAACACTTTCCACGGCGCTGCGCCGAGGGTCTCCGCAGCCTGCTCAAGCCGGCGGTCGATCGCCTCGATCGACAGTCGCATCGGCCGCACCAGCAGCGGAAACGCCATCACGCCGCAGGCGAGCGCAGCACCGGTCCAGCGGAACGCGAAGACGATGCCGAGATGGTCGGCGAGAAAGCTGCCAATGAGGCCTTTGCGACCGAAGCTGAGCAGCAGCAGATAACCGGTGACGACGGGCGGTAGCACCAGGGGCAGATGCACGAGTGCGTCGAGCACCGACTTGCCCCAGAAATCACGCCGCGCGAGCAGCCACGCCAGCGCAATGCCGAACGGCGTCGCGACCAGCGTGGCAATGACGGCGACCCTGAGCGAAAGCAGGATCGCCGTCCATTCGGCGGGAGAGATGTCGAACATCAAGCCGTCATATCAGGTCGCAGAAACAGGTTGCAAAATCAGGTTTGCAGGAATCAGGTCGCAACAATCAGGTTGTGGGGCTGATCAGGAACTTGAAGCCGTATTTTTCCAAGATGGCCTTGGCCGCCGCCGAGCGCAGGAAGGCGAGATAGCCGTTCGCCTCCGGCTTGGCGGTGCTGGTCGCCGCGACCGGATAGATGATCGCAGGATGCGAATCCGGCGGGAAGGTGCCGACGATCTTCACGCCCGGCTCGACCTTGGCGTCGGTGGAATAGACGATGCCGAGCACGGCCTCGCCGCGCGCGACCAGCGTCAGCGCGGCGCGCACGCTCTCGGCCATGGCGAATTTCGGCTCTGCCGCCTGCCAGGCCCGGAGCTTTTCCAGCGCTGCCTTGGCGTATTTGCCTGCAGGGACCGACCTGACGTCACCGGTCGCGATCCTGCCGTCGCCGGCGAGCTTGGCGAGATCGAAACCTGGCGCGATCGTCACGCTGTCGATCTTGGAATCCTTCGGCGCGATCAGCACGATGCTGTTGCCGAGCAGATTCACTCTGGAAGGCTCGTTGATGGTCTTCTTGGCGATCGCGTAGTCCATCCAGTCGGTGTCGGCCGAGACGAACACGTCGGCCGGCGCACCCTGCTCGATCTGCTTGGCCAGCACCGAGCTAGCGGCGTAGCTGACGCTGAACTTGACGCCGGTCCTGGCGGTGTAGGCAGCGTCGATCTCGTCCAGCGCGTTCTTCATCGAGGCGGCGGCGAACACGGTGATGGTCTTGTCCTCGGCCGCGGCGGGCGCGACGGCCGTGCTGGCGAGAATGACGAAGGCGGTGAAAAGTCCTGATAGACGAAACATGGATGCGCTCCGTGCGGGCTCGCGCGCGCAAGGTTGCACGCGCGAAATCTGGCGTTGGCTGGTCAGATGCGACGGGCGGACGCGCTGTTCCACGGTCCCTAGCGACGGCTTACGGCCGGCGGGGATATCGCAGTGCAAACATAGCAGGCCGTAGCCGCAGGTCAAAGCCGGCCGTTTGTCGGCCAGCTTCTATCGGGCCGGCGAGTTCGTCATCCCGGGGCGCGCGTAGCGCGAGCCCGGGATCCATAACCACAGGATTGCGTCGGGCGAAGACTCGGAGTGACCTGCTTCGCGCAAGTATCACTCCCTGTGGTTATGGGTGCCGGGCTCGCTGCGCGCCCCGGGACGACGTCCGCGGACGAACCTTACGGCTTCGCATCCCCTGCATGCAGCACCGCCTTGCAGGTTGCCGGCATCTGCGCGAGCGTCATCGGCGGTTTCGGCTTGGGCGGCTCGGGCGGCGGCTTGGGGTGCAGCACCGCATCGGAGAACCAGTAGGCGAGATCGGCGGGCTTGCAGCCTTCGTCCTCTGGCTGTGACGGCTGGCCCTCGCATTCGCCGGCGCCCGCCGGGCAGTGCATGCGGATGTGGAAGTGGTAGTCGTGGCCCCACCAGGGGCGGATCTTCGACAGCCAGGCGCGGTCGCCCTTGGCCTCGCGGCACAGCGCCTTCTTGATCGCGGCGTTGACGAAGATGCGCTGCACGGCGGGCTCTCGCGCCGCGGCGCGCAGCACCAGCACATGGCTTGGTGTGAACACTTTTGGGTCGATGTCGAGCCGGTCCTGGCGCACCATCATCACCGCAGACATTTCCTCGCGCTCCTCGCGCGAGAGCCGGCGGTCCGGCATCGGCGTCAGCCAGATGTCGGCGTCGAGACCGATCTGGTGGCTGGCATGGCCTGACAGCGCCGGCCCGCCGCGCGGCTGGGCGATGTCGCCGACCAGGATGCCGGGCCAGCCGGCGTCCTTGTGCGCCTTGGCTGCGAGCCGCCTGATCAGCGCGATCATGTCGGGATGACCGTAGCTGCGATTGCGCGACAGCCGCATCACCTGCCAATTGTCGCCGTTGACCGGCATCTGCGCGGCGCCGCCGATGCAGCCCCTGGTGTAGGAGCCGATGACGTGGGCCGGCCCCTTCGATGGCAGCAGCTTGCGCGCGAACAATTCCTTGGCGGCGAGATCGGGGTCGTTGGGATTGGCGAGCGGCGGCAGCGGCTTCGGGTTGATGCTGCCACGGTCCTGGGCCAGCGCGCCACCGGCGCCCAGGCAGACGAACGAGAGCAGGAGGAGGGTGATGCTGCGGCGACTCATGCTGACGCTCTTATAACCCAATGCTGCACCAGGGTTAAGAACGAGGCGACGAGCCCGCCGCCGGCTCATCGCAGCGCGCCCCGAATCGCGTCTCGACCCGCCGTTTCTTAAGGGTGTAATAACCGTATCCTGCATTGACCAAAATTCGTGCGCAGCGCGCAGAAAATTTTGCGGTTCGCATGCAATCGCGCGCAATTTCGGAACCGATTCAGGCGCGCGCGCAATTTTGCGCCAGATCGCTCATTGATTGCGGCGCCGCACTCAGTCTGATGGCGCCTGCCGCCGCCCGCCACGCCGCGCAAACAGGCAGTAAGCGCGCCGCGCGCGGACCGCGGCTGGCTAAGATTACTTTTTTTTCAGACACTTGCCTCAAAACTTGCGGCCGCTGGACGCGACTGGGACGAGTGAAGTTGAGTTTGGGGTCTCGAAGAACAAGAAAGCGAAAGCAAAGCGTGCTTGCCCGCGCCGGCCAAAAGGCGCGCAAGCCGCGCTTCGCGCGCGCGCACCGTGCCCTTTCCGAACACGACGAAATCCTGCGCAGCCGTGCCGAGGCGGAAGCCGCGATCGCGGAGGCGCGCAAGTCGCATGAGCGCCTGCGCCAGGCCATCGACATCCTGCCGCAGGGCATCGTGTTTCTCGACGCCGAAGGCCGCTACGTCCTCTGGAACAGGAAATACGCCGAGATCTACAGCAAGACCGCCGATCTGTTCGAGGAGGGCGCGCGGCTCGAGGACACGCTGCGCATCGGCGTCGCCCGCGGCGACTATCCCGAGGCCATCGGCAATGAAGAAGCCTGGATCGCAGAGCGCCTGCAAAAACTCTACAAGCCCGGCGCGCGCCACGAGCAGAAGCTGTCGGACGGCCGCGTCATCCTGATCGACGAGCGCTTGACCGATGACGGCGGCGTCGTCGGCCTGCGCGTCGATATCACCGAGCTCAAGCAGCGCGAGGCCTCGTTCCGCCTGCTGTTCGACGGCAATCCCGTGCCCATGATCGTCTGCGCGCTGGACGACGAGCGCATCCTCGGCGTCAACGATGCCGCGGTCGCGCATTATGGCTACAGCCGCGCCGAGTTCGAGCGATTGAAGATCCGGTCCTTGCAGGCATTCGAAAGCGTGCCGCCCTGGACCGTCGATGGGACCGGCGAGGATCAGGCCGGCCGCACCTGGAAGCACGTCAAGGCCGACGGCGCGCTGATCGACCTTGCAATCTATTCCCGCGAACTGACTTACGCCGAGCGGCCCGCGGTGCTGCTCGCGCTGATGGACATCACCGAGCGCAAGCGCGCGGAGGCGCGACTCGCCTTCATGGCCCAGCATGACGGGCTGACCGGTCTGCCCAATCGCAACCTGCTGCGGCAGCAGATGGACGAGATGCTGCTGCACACGCGCCGCGGCTCGGAGAAGGTCGCGCTTCTGATGCTGGGACTGGATAATTTCAAGGCGGTCAACGACACGCTGGGGCATGCGGTCGGCGACAAGCTGCTGCGCGGCGTCGCCAAGCGACTACGCTCCACCTTGCGGGAAGAGGACGCGCTGGCGCGGCTCAATTCCGACGAGTTCGCGGTTCTGCAGAGCGGGCTGGCGCGTCCCGAGGACGCGGTGATGCTGGCCAAGCGCCTCCTGGCGGCCATTGCCGATCCCTATCTGCTCGACGGTCATTCCGTGGTGATCGGTGCCTCGATCGGCATCGCGATGGCGCCGGGCGACGGCGAGGATTCCGAAAAGCTGCTCAAGAGCGCCGACATGGCGCTGTCGCGGGCCAAGCTGGACGCGCGCGGCAGCTTCGCCTTCTTCGAGGCCGCACTCGACGCGAAGGCGCAGAGCCGCCGCAAGATCGAGGTCGAGCTGCGCGATGCGATCCAGAATGACGTGCTGCGGCCGTACTACCAGCCGCTGATCGACCTCGCGAGCGGCCGCATCACCGGCTTCGAGGCGCTGGTGCGCTGGCCGCATGCCGAGCGCGGCATGGTGTCGCCGGCCGAGTTCATTCCGGTCGCCGAAGACACCGGCCTGATCAATCCGCTCGGCGGGCTGATGCTGCGCCGGGCCTGCCTCGACGCCGCGGCCTGGCCCGACGACGTCCGCGTCGCGGTCAACCTGTCGCCACTCCAGTTCCGCAGCGGCAATCTGCTCTCGATGGTCACTGACGCGCTGAAACATTCCGGCCTGGCGCCGCGGCGGCTCGAGCTCGAGATCACCGAGACGCTGCTCCTGGAGAAGAGCGCGCAGGTGCTGGCGACGTTGCATGCGCTGCGCGCGCTCGGCGTGCGCATCTCCATGGACGATTTCGGCACCGGCTATTCCAGCCTCAGCTACCTACGCAGCTTCCCGTTCGACAAGATCAAGATCGACCAGTCCTTCGTGCGCGATCTCGCGGCCAACCGCGAGGCCCAGGCGATCATCCGCTCGATCGTCAGCCTCGGCAAGGGCCTTGGCGTCACCATCACCGCCGAAGGCGTCGAGACCGAAGCCGAACTCAGCTGCCTCCGCGCCGAAGGCTGCCATGAGGGCCAGGGCTTCCTGTTCAGCAAGGCCCGGCCGAATGCGGAGATCGTCAGCCTGCTGGCCGCACAGCGCGGCATCGACCGCAACGAGGACGCCGCGCTGGTGGCGTGACCGCTCGCCTCCACGATATCTAAGAACGCACCGCTTCGCCCATCGGCCTCTCCCGCCTTGCCCGGCGCCAGCAGCCTTGATCTGCCTCAACAACGAGGCCAAAGGCCGTGGCGCATGAGAGCGCGGCGTCGGTCAATTTCCGTTTGGAGGTTCGGATGGATAATGGCCCGGGCGCGCCACCCGTAAATTTCCCAAGTGCGGACCGTCAGCTGCCGTCGTTAAGTCGTGCGGTCGTGGGGTCGCACCATGAAGACACCGAAGCCGAAGCAATGGGCCGAGCAGGAGGTTCGACGGCTGGTCACGCTGGCCCGGCAGGGCATTGGGGTATCGAAGATTGCCGCCGAACTGGGCCGCCACGCCGGATCAGTCAGGCGAATGGCGCGAGCGAAAGGAATATTGTTGAAGAAATAGTCGCCGGTAGGGCAGGCGCTGCCTGATCGACGAGGCGCGTGGACGGCGCCCTACAGCCCGAAGCCTCGGCCGATGTCCCGCACAAGGCTGGGCGCAGCCTCAGTATTGCGACCATGGGAGAGCGCTCGATCGAGCCGAGACAAGATGCCTTTTCCGAAGAGCGCTATAGCGATGCTTCTGAGCATGGTTGTGGATCGGGTTTGAACGATGCTGCGAAAGTTCAAAACGGCCCCAGCCGCAGGATGGGGTAACAGCCGGGGCCGGCATTCCCATTCCAATGTGCCGCATCGGCGGTGGGCGGCACTCTTCAGGTTAGGCACACAGAAGCTAACAAATTATTCTGTTTCGCTCTCACCTCGCGTCGGCCGTGGCCGATTGTATCATAGCGTGCTCACGGTGAAGCGGTGAGCGAACCGAGCAATGGTCGACATGCTCGAGCGGCGCATCATTGGCCAAGTGCTCCCAATATTCAGCTTCCGCGAGTAGTTTCCAACCTCGATCCGGATGACGCGCGGCTGTCTGACGGCACAATAATGCCATCGCGCGCAGGCGACCCGCAGTATCCATCTGCTCCTCCCATTATATTCTTGTTGATTGCACCCTATTTTCTTTTTTTGCGTCGGAGTCATTACGATTATGTCGCAAAACTAATTTCCACTTTTCGAAGCGCGACGCGACTTTCGTTGCGGCTACAAATCGCGCATCGAACACAACTGGCGCAATTCAGCTCGTATCGGTAGATCGAGACCGGACCATCAGGCTTCGTGCTTACTAATCAGAACTGGCAAGAACGGCGAGATACTCGCGCCCGTCCGTCGGCGATGGGTTCCGCAAGAGCTCGAACTACCACCACGCGTCGGGCTCTCCGCGGCGATTGCCATGGTGTGGACCAGGTCTAGGTCCGCTCGATGAGCACCCGCTCCATGATGATCGTGCGTTCGTCCCCATAATAGCTGTCGCGCACGGCATTGAACCCCAGTCGCGCATAGAAGGTCTCTGCAGTGACCGATGAAGGGACCGTCAAGGACGAAATGTTCCGCTCGCGCGCTGTGCGCTCGATCTCGGCCATCAGCAGCTTGCCGATCCCGCGGGCCTGAACGTCCGGAGCAACGAAGACTGTGCGGACGACGCTTCCGTCGAGGCTTGCCGTTCCGACCAGGCGGCCGCCGATCGTGGCGACGAAAACGGTACGCTGCCCGATCAGCCGGCGCACGGCATCCGGGCCGAAGCTGGGCTCGATCCGCGCGATGATCTCCGCCGTATAGTCCTTCGCATTCGTTTCGCGCAGCGCACGCAAGATGACCGCGCTGATGGCCGCGGCGTCATCGTCGAGCGCGGGCCGGATGCTGCATTCCATGAACTGCTCCGCCGAAGCTTCGCGAATGACTGGATTTGAGCCCGCCTCACGGCGCGGTAATCGGCGGATTTTCAACGACCCGTCACTCGACCACGTCGTCCGTCAGCACGAGGATGGTGGGCGGGATCGTCACGCCGAGCGCCCGCGCGGTCTTGAGATTGACGGCCAGCTCGAATTTGGTTGGCAGCTGGATCGGCATATTTGCCGGCTTTTGTCCCTTCAGGATCAGATCAACATAGCCCGCGGCGCGACGAAACAGGTCGCCGATGTCGGCGCCATAGCTGATCAGGGCGCCGGCATGGGCGAACTCCTTCTGCTGGCCGATGACGGCGATCTTCATGTCGATGCCGATACGGCAAATTGCGTCCTGCATCGCGGCGGTCATGTAGTCGCGAATGACAATCACGGCGTTGCCGCCGGCGCCCGCGAGCACGTTGAATTGCTCGGCAACCGCCGCCGGCGACGCGCTCGTCAGTCCGAGGCGCACCGGTTCCAGCCCGGCGCGTCGTGCTTCCTCGATGGTTTGCGCGCCCCAGGCGCTGAAGGTCGGGTCCGTCGCATTGTTCAAGACGCCGATCCGCTTCAGCGAGGGCAGGATCTCCCGGATCATCTCGATGCGCTTGGCCGACATCTCCTCGCCGAACGCGGCGAAGCCGGTGAGACTGCCGCCCGGCCGCGCGAGGCTCTGAAACAATTCAGGGTCGCTTTGCACCGCAGGCAGCGCCACGGCGACGACGGGAATATTGGTTTTCCTGATCATCGCGCGTGCTGCGGCTGGGCCGGGCGAAAGCAGGACGTCCACCTGTCTGGCCACGAGGTCGTCGATCAATGCAAGGCCCCGCGACACATCGCCGGCGGTCGAGTGGGCCTCGATGACGATGGTGCGGCCCTCCACGTAACCCAGCTCGGCCAGCGCCTTCCGGAACGGAACGAGCACCGCATTGTCGATTTCCGGCGTGGCAAATCCGACGAATCCCACGACCGGAACGCGCTTTTGGGCCAAGGCTTCGCGCGCCGATATCGCCGTCATTCCCAAGAAGCTCAGAAACGTCCGCCGCCTCATTTGGCCTCTCGCGATGCCAGAACGATCTGATCACAAGGGCAATGGTACACGAAGATAATCGGTGCCAGAAGGCAGGAAGTAGGATGACCGAGGGAGGCGAAATCCATCAAACTTACATTTATGCAAAGTCAGATCCGGTATTCGCCACTATCCGGTGTCACGCCGTCGCGCGGCTAAGATCGAGCGATGGCCTGCGCCGCGTCGGAAAACTCAGCGCCACCGCGACCGCCGCAAGCCCGATCGCGAAGGAGCCGGCGTGCAGCCAGGTGTATTGCTGGAAAGTATCGAACACGATCCCGCCGGCCCAGGGCCCGAGCGCCATGCCGAGGCTGGCGAAGGCCGACACGGCACCGAACACCGTGCCCATAATGCGCGGGCCGAAGAACTCGCGGACCAGCACCGCATAGAGCGGCATCACCCCACCATAGGCGAGGCCGAACACGACCGAGAGCGCGTAGAACTCGCCGAGCTGCGCCACCGCCAGATAGGTCGCAATGCACATCGCCTGCACGAACAGCCCGCCGACAAGGACCGGTTTCGCGCCGATGCGATCGGCCAGCGCGCCCAGCAGCAGGCGTCCGCCGAGGCCTGAGACGCCGGCGACGCTATAGACCGTCACTGCCGTGAGCGGAGCGATGCCGCAGACCATCGCATAGGACACCATGTGGAAGATCGGGCCGGAATGCGCCGCGCAGCAGGCGAAATGCGCCGCTGCGAGCGCGATGAATTGCGGCGTGCGCAGCGCCTGCGCCGCGCCCATCTCGACCTCTGGCGCCGCGTCCGTCGTTGCGGAGCCCGCGGCTGGCGGCGCCGGACGTACCAGGAAGCAGGCGGGGATCAACAGCGCCCACGAAGCGATGCCGATCGTCAGCATCGCGGTGCGCCAATCATAGGCCGTGATCAGCCAGCTCGCGGCCGGCGCGACCGTCACCGGGGACACGCCCATGCCGGCCGAGACCAGCGCCACCGCGAGGCTGCGGTTCTTTTCGATCCAGGCGCTCGCGAGCGCCATCATCGGTGCGTAGAAGCTGCCCACGGCGATCCCGATCAGCACGCCGAAGCAAAGCTGGAATTGCCACAGGCTTGCTGCCTGGCTCGCTGTGACGAGACCTAGTCCCAGCAGAACGCTTCCCGAGAGCACCACGATGCGGGTGCCGAACCGGTCCGACAGCGTGCCCCATAGGAATGCGGCGAATCCCATAAAGAGGAAATCCAGCGTCGCGGCAGCCGACACCCCGGCGCGCGACCAGCCCATCGCCTCCGAGATCGGCTGCAGGAACACCGCCAGCGACAGCATCGTGCCGAACCCGATGCAGGTCATCAGCGCCCCCGCGGCGACAACGACCCAGCCATAGTCGAAACGTGACGGCTTGCTCATGCGTTTCCTTGGCGCTTTTGCTCTTGTTGATGGTGCGCGGCAGGGATGGTGACTGATCCGCGGGGCGAGAGCAAGGCGGGTTGCCACCGCAGGCTGACACGGCCCGCCCGCAATGATAGCATGCCGCGCGTCACCAGCCTGCGATGTTGTTCTCGTGAAGCGCACACCCACCAACGTGCGGGGAGGCAAGTGCAATGAACTGGGGAGCGTCGTTTAGGCCGCGCGGGTGCCGCCGGCTTTTCCTGCCCGTCATTTTTGTTTCCGCGATCTGGTCGCCCCTGGCGTGCGCGCAGGACGTCCGAAGCGCGCCCGCCGCGCCGGGGCCGGTCTTTTCGGATAGCGGTCCCGATGCCGAGCTCTACGGCGCGGCTGAAGGCTATCCGGTCGGCACGCGCGGCGCCGCTCCCCCGCTCGACAAGCTCGTCGGCAGCTACAGCCATTTCGGCGAGATCTATCCCTCGCGCCGGGTCGCTCGCGCGACGACGCTCTGGCAATTCAAGCGCGCGCCGGAGCCACAGGTCACCTACAGTCTTGGCACCGAAAAGCTCGGCATTGCGGATTACCTCAAGCGCAACCCGGCGACGGGCCTCCTGATCGCCAGGGACGACACCATCCTGTACGAGCACTATCAATATGCACGGACCGACCACCACCGCTTTGTTTCGATGTCCATGGCCAAGACTCTGGTAGCCATGCTGGTCGGGATCGCGGTCTCGGAGGGACGGATCAAGTCGATCGACGACCTCGTCGCGACCTATGTCGACGGCCTTGCAGGCACGGAATATGGCAACACGTCCATCCGCGCCTTGTTGAACATGTCGTCGGGCGTCGAATTCTCGGAAGTCTATGACGGGAACGACGACATCGCCCGGCTTGGGCGGGCCTTGTTCGCCGGCCCGCCGAAAGATCCCGCCGCCATCGTCGCGCAGTTCAACACGCGGACCGCGCCGCCAGGCACCAAATTCCACTATGCCAGCGTTGAAACGGAGATACTCGGCTTGGTCCTGCGCGCCGCCACGGGCACGCCGGTCGCCGACTATCTCCGCGACCGGATCTGGGACCCCATCGGCACCGAGGCGGACGCCTCCTGGGTGATCGACGGCACCGGGCAGGAGATCGCCTATTGCTGCTTCAACGCAACCTTGCGCGATTATGCGCGCCTGGCCCGGTTGCTCGCCCATGACGGCGCCTGGGAAGGCCGGCAGCTGATCCCCCGGCAGTGGCTGCTGGATGCCACGACCGTCAGGCCAGAGGACGGTCATCTCGCTCCGCGCGTGGCCACGCGCTATTTCGGCTACGGCTATCAGGTGTGGCTCCTCCCCGGCGAGCAGCGCCGATTTGCCCTCATCGGCATTCGCGGTCAGCTCATCCTGGTCGATCCCGCCTCCAAGCTCGTCATGGTGCACACGGCCGTTCGCCAGAAGCCGAACGAACCCGGAGCCTTCAGGGAGCCGCTCGCGTTGTGGTCTGCTGTGCTGCAGCAGCTCGGGCAATGATCAATTGCTGATGCCTGCCAATGGCATACAGCCGCGCTGGCGCGGTCGGTCGCGTCGGAAAGCCGCGGTTGCATTGAACCTGTCCGGCTTCCGGGAGCACCAACGGCGCGTAGGTCCCTGATGTCAGCGACGAGGGAAGGCGCGATGAAGGCTCTGAAAGCATCGATCTGTGTTGCAGTCACAGCGCTCGCCTTGAGCCTGTCGTTCGGCGTGCCGTCCCATGCCGAAGAGGACGAGGCGGGCACGCTGGCCCGGCAGATGAAGCAGCTCTATCGGGCCGGGAAGTACATGGAAGCGCTGCCTCTGGCCCAGAAGTCGCTGGCCCTTCGCGAGAAGGAGTTCGGCCCCGATGATGCGCACGTCGCGATGCCGCTGAACGACCTCGGCACGATCCATTACAATCTCGGCCAATACGCCGTTGCCGAACCGCTGTACAAGCGCGCGCTGGCCATTGACGAGAAGACACTCGGTCCGAATCATGCCGAAGTCGCGATGGTGCTGAACAATCTCGGCGATCTCTACCGTGCGGAAGAGCGTTACGCCGAAGCGGAGCCGGTGCTCAAGCGGTCGATCGCCATTCACGAGAAAAGCGGTGATCCATCGATCGTGATGGCGTTGAGCAATCTGGGCGCTGTCTACAGCCATCAGGGCCGATACGATGAGGCTATACCGCTGTTCAAGCGAGGCCTCGCCGTGCTGCAGAAGGCGCTCGGTCCCGACGACCCCGAAGCCACGGTGCTGATGAACAATTTGGCCGACGCCTATATCAATCGCAATCGCTATGCCGATGCCGAGCGGCTGCTGAAGCGGTCGATGGCGGTGACCGAGAAGGCGTTCGGCCCGGATCATCCCGACATCGCCCAGGCACAGAACAATCTGGCTGCGCTCTATGGGCGCCAGGGCCGTAACGCGGAGGCCGAGCGGCTGTTCAAGCGGTCGGCGGCCACTTTCGAGAAAACCCTCGGCCCTGACCATCCGGATCTCGCCGGCGTTCTGGAAAACCTCGCCGGTCTCTACAAGTATCAAGGCCGCTATGCCGATGCCCAGCAGGCCCTGAAGCGGTCGATGGCCATCCGAGGGAAGACGAGGCCGATCTGACGAGCAGCGCAGGATGGTAGTGCGACTTGTCCGCCGCAGCCCGAAGAGCGAAGCTGGCGGGCAGGGCTATCGCATTTGAGAGTTTTTCCCTGCGGCCATCCTTCGAGACGCCCGCTTGAGCAGTCTCCTCACAGGATGAGGGCGGAGTCCGCGGCAGCAGTTTCAACAGGCACCGACGCCCAATGAGCCTCATCCTGAGGAGACGCGTCAGCGTCGTCTCGAAGGACGAGGCGTGCGCGCAGGCACACTTCGCTTGCCCACACCACAACTTCTCCAACTTTTTTGGCACATTGACGCCGAACCATGTCGGCATGGGCCGGTCTCGATCGTCCTCGGGTCGACACGTCCCGGACGTGCAGGAAATGGACCCGGCACGCTGGCGAGATTCCGTCAACTCGAGCGTCAAAGTCGCAACTGGAGCAATGCCCATGAGGATCACCGTCGAAACCAGCGTAGCCGCCCCGATCGATCAGGTCTGGCGTGCCTATACGACGCCAGCCGACATCGTGAAGTGGAATGTCGCGTCCGACGACTGGCATACGACCAGTGCGACGGTCGACCTGCGGGACGGCGGCGCCTTCTCGTCGCGGATGGAGGCCAAGGACGGCAGCATGGGCTTCGACTTCGCCGGCACCTACACCAAGATCGTCGAGCACAAGCGGATCGAATACGCGTTCGGCGATCGAAAGGCCGAGGTCGAGTTCGTGCCCGGCCCGAAGAGTGTTGTCGTCCGTGTCGTCTTCGACGCCGAAACCACGCACTCGGTCGAACAGCAGCAGGGCGGCTGGCAGGCGATCCTCGACAATTTTGCGCGATACGTCGAGGCAAAGAGGAAATCGTGATCGATTAGCAGCGAACGTGGATGCCTGCATCGCACACGCTGCGATGCAGGTGCCATGCTTCAGCGCGGCCATGAAGCTTCCTGCGGCATGTCGACCTTGCCGAATTGCCGCATCTTCTTCTTGCCTTCGCGTGCCGCTAAGATCGAACTATTTCTTGTTGCCCATGTGATGAGGCGACGACGTGCCGGGGCCGCCCGTGTAGTGATGACCGCCTGATTGAGCGTTGGCAGAGGTGCCGGTCTTTTCTTTCTTGCCCATGTGGTGCGGAACTTCTGTCTTGGGTCCGCCGCTGTAGCGATGGCCGTTCTTTTCCTTGTCGGTGGATTGAGCCGTGGCGGGTACGGCCAGCAGGGAAACAACGCCGATTGTGGCGAGAAGCGTCTTGGTGATCATGTTCGGTCCTCCAGGTTGCGAAGGTCCACGATACGCATCGGCGCAATGTCGGTCTTGACGAATCTCAAGGTACGATCGGTTGCTAATTGTCTCGCGCGCTCAGCTCCCGCGAGCCTTTGATCTGCGTCAAAAGCGATGGCGGCGGTGCTCCTATGCTGCGGGGATCGAGAGGAGCGCGCCCATGCCGGTGCAGGATCATTCCGCTTATCGACAGCGGCATGCCGCGGGCATGTCCATGAGAGCCAAGGCTGGCCTGGTCCTGATCGGGTTCCTGGCCATCGCCGGCGTGCTGCTGTTCAGCGAGCACAGGGCTCACGTGCTGGGGCTCCTGGTCTGGCTGCCGCTCCTTGCCTGTCCGCTGATGCATTTCTTCATGCATGGCGGCCATGGTCACCGTCACGGTGGCGGCCGGCCAAACGATTCGAGGAGCGCGTGATGCACGACATTCCGCCTGCTTACGGCCTCTGGAGCCTCGTCACCGTCAACTCGGCGGTGTTCATCCTGTTTTCCTACAGCTTCTTCAAGCCGCAGACCTCGCGCGACTGGCGCTCCTTCGGCGCCTTCAGCGCGTTCCTGGTGGCGCTGTTCGCGGAGATGTACGGTTTTCCGCTCACCATCTATTTCCTGTCGGGTTGGCTGCAGTCGCGCTACCCGAACGTCGACTGGTTCTCGCACGACGCCGGTCATCTGCTCGAGATGATGTTCGGCTGGAAGACCAATCCCCACACGGGGCCGTTCCATGTCGTCAGCTTCATCTTCATCGGCGCCGGGTTCATCCTGATCTCCCTCGCCTGGAGGACGCTGTACGAGGCGCAGCAGACCCGGAGCCTCGCCACCACCGGTCCTTACAGCTACGTCCGGCATCCGCAATATGTCGGCTTCGTGCTGGTGATGTTCGGCTTCCTGTTGCAATGGCCGACGATTCTGACCTTGGCGATGTTTCCGGTGTTGACCGTCATGTACGTGAAGCTCGCCAGGGACGAGGAGCGTGAGGCCCGGAGCGAGTTCGGCGAGGCCTATGCCCGGTATGCCGCGCAGGTGCCGGCCTTCATTCCCCGTCTCAACCGGCGATCCGGTCATAGCTCTTCTGGCGGCTATCGTCACGGCTGACCTTCGCGAGGAGATGCCTGCAAACGGCGCTAGCTTTAAAGGACGTCAATGAGCGTTCCCGTCTTCACCGCAAAGGCGCTGACTAAGATCTATGTCTCCGGCGAGGTGATGGTGCATGCCCTCAACGAGGTCGACCTCGACATTCCCGAGAAGGAAGTGGTCGTGCTGCTCGGCCCCTCCGGCAGCGGCAAGACGACGTTGCTCAACATCATGGGCGGCCTCGACCGTCCGACCAGCGGCCGGCTGTTCTTCCGCGATCTGGACCTAACGGACCTGGAGGACCGCGAACTCACGAAGTACCGCCGCGATCACGTCGGCTTCGTCTTCCAGTTCTACAATCTGGTGCCCAGCCTCACGGCCTACGAAAACGTCGCGCTGGTTACCGAAGTCGCCAAGAATCCGATGCGGCCGGCCGACGCCCTCGCGCTGGTCGGACTCGAAGCGAGGATGCATCACTTTCCCGCCCAGCTCTCCGGCGGCGAGCAGCAGCGCGTCGCCATCGCCCGCGCGATCGCGAAGCGGCCGGCGGTGCTGCTCTGCGACGAGCCGACCGGGGCGTTGGATTCGAAGACCGGCATCCGCGTCATAGAGGCGCTGCTTGGCGTCAACCGGCAGCTCGGGACCACTACAGTCATCATCACCCACAACGCCAGCATCCAGGAGGTCGCCGACCGAGTGCTGTTCTTCGCCGACGGTCGCATCTCCCGCATCCGGACCAACGAGGCCCGGCGGGAGGCCGCCGAGCTCACCTGGTGACGACATGAAGGTGCTAGACATCAAGCTGCTTCGTGACGTCAGACGGCTCTGGGCGCAGGTGCTCGCGGTCGCGCTGGTCGTCGGCGGCGGGGTTGCGACGCTGGTGCTCGCGGTGGGCTCGCACCGATCGCTGGAGGAGACCCGGATCGCTTATTACGAGCGTTACGGCTTTGCCGATGTGTTCGCGCAGGCGAAGCGGGCACCGAAGGCGCTCACCGACAGGATCGGCGAGATCCCAGGAGTCGCCGCCATCGACACCCGTATCGCCAAGCCAGCGCTACTCGACATTCCCGGTTTCTCCGCGCCGGCCAGCGCGCAGTTCGTTTCGCTGGCCGACACGGGTGAGCAGCATCTCAACCGGCTCTACATGCGCTCCGGGCGGTTCCCGGCGCCGGGACGGACTGAAGAGGTCGTCGTCAACGAGCCGTTCGCTCGGGCGCACGGTTTCGTCGAGGGGGCGCGGTTCTCCGCCATCCTCAACGGCAGGAAGCGCGAGCTCGTCATCGTCGGCATCGCGCTGTCGCCCGAGTTCGTTTACACGGTCGGACCGGGCGACCTGATGCCGGACGATCGCCGCTATGCCATCGTCTGGATGTCGGAGAAGGTGCTTAGCGCTGCCTACGATCTCGACGGCGCCTTCTCGGCGGTCGCGGTCAAGCTGCAGCCCGGCGCCTCCGAGCGCGATGTGGTCCGGCGACTGGACGCCCTGCTCGATC
This sequence comes from Bradyrhizobium sp. BRP19, assembly GCF_020194195.1. NCBI lineage: Bacteria > Pseudomonadati > Pseudomonadota > Alphaproteobacteria > Hyphomicrobiales > Nitrobacteraceae > Bradyrhizobium > Bradyrhizobium sp. BRP19. The sequence goes on from NZ_JADYVZ010000011.1 coordinate 157,901, forward strand.
CTTATGGCGGGCAGGCGGCGCATGGCCGCAAGGACCAGACCTCGCACGCCTGGCTCGATCATGAACTCGACATGCTCAACAACATGAGCCGCACGCTGCCGCCGATCTTCCTGCTGGTCGCGGCCTTCCTCGTCAATCTCACCTTGACCCGGCTGGTCGCGCTCGAGCGCGAGCAGATCGGCCTGCTGAAGGCGCTGGGTTATTCAGACGGCAGCATCGTGCTGCACTATTTCAAGTTCGTTGCCTTCATCGTCGTGGTCGGCATCGTGTTGGGCGGCATCGTGGGCACCTGGCTCGGTTTGCACGTCACCGCGCTGTTCGGCGACTTCTTCCACTTTCCGTTCCTGGTGTTCGCGAAGGCACCGGACGTTTATCTCACGGCAGGTGCGCTTAGCGCGGCGGCTGCGGCGATCGGCGCATTCCGTGCGTTGCGCGAGGTGGTGAAGCTGCCCCCGGCCGTCGCCATGCAGGCGCCGGCCCCGCCGGTCTATCGCCGGCTGCTTTCGGCGCGCATCCAGCTCGACCGGATCGTGTCGCAGCCGACGCTGATGATGATCCGCAACATCGCCCGGCATCCGGTACGGGCCTTCTTCACGGCGCTCGGCATGGCGCTGGCCACCGCGATCCTAGTCGTCTCGCTGTTCACGCGGGACAGCATGGAGCATCTGATCGATGTGACCTACTTCCTCGCCGACCGGCAGGACGCAACCATCGGCTTTGCCGAGAAGCGGATCGCAAATGTCGTGGAGCAGGTGAGCCGGCTTCCGGGCGTTCTCGCCGCCGAGCCGTTCCGCGAGGTGCCGGTCCGGATCCGCCACGGCAACGTCGAACGGCGCATCGTCATCAGCGGCCGACCGGCTGCTGCCCACCTCAGGCGCATCATCGACGTCGAGCTTCGGCCGGTCATCCTGCCGGAGACGGGCCTCGCCATCTCCGGCATGCTCGCGCATATCCTCGGCGTCGGACCAGGCGATAGCGTCGAGCTCGATCTGTTGGAGGGCGCCAGGCGATCCGTGACGGTGCCGGTCGTCGCGACCGTCGAGGACTACTTCGGGATTAGGGGCATGATGGAGATCGAGGCGTTGCACAAGCTGATGCGCGAGGCGCCCGTCGTCACTAGCGTCAATCTCAGCCTCGACGAGAACCGGACGGAGGACTTCTACACGGCGGTGAAGTCCATACCGACGGTCGGCGGCGTGGCGCTGCAGCGCGTTTCGCTGGCGAACTTCCGCAGGACCGTCGCGCTGCTCGTCACCACGATGGCGAGTATCTACACGGGCCTTGCCGGCGTGATCGCGTTCGGCGTCGTCTACAACAATGCGCGCATTTCGCTGTCCGAACGGGCGCGCGAACTGGCCAGCCTGCGCGTGCTCGGCTTCACGCGCGGCGAGGTGCTGCGCATCCTGCTGCTTGAGCTCGCCATCCTCACCCTGATCGCCCAACCGCCCGGTTGGCTGATGGGCTACGGCCTCGCCTGGGTAATGAAAACGAACCTTGCCGGCGAGTTGATGCGCGTCCGCCTCGTCGTCGAGCACTCGACTTACGTGATCGCCACGTCCGTCGTGGTGCTGGCCGCCATCGTTTCCGCCGCCGTGATCCGAGAACGCATCGACAGATTGGACCTTGTTGCGGTCCTCAAGACGCGAGATTAGCCATGCCCGCCAACTGGACCAAACGCATCATCGGCGCCGCGCTCGCTGCTGCGATCCTCGCAGGGCTCGCTTGGTTCGCCTGGCCCCGACCGGTTCTGGTCGATCTCGCGACCGTCGCGAAGGGGCCGATCGAGGTCACGGCGGACGACGACGGCAAGACCCGCGTGCGCCACGTCTACACGGTGTCGGCGCCGATCGCGGGCAAGGTCTTGAGAATCTCGCATCCGCTCGGCGAGCAGGGGCCTTCGCTCCATGTCGGCGACGACGTCGTCGCTAACCAGACCGTCGCCCTGATGCAACCGACGCTGCCCGGCTTCATCGATGCGCGATCGCGCGATCAGCTGCAGGCGGAGGTCCTGGCCGCAGACGCCGCGATCCAGCAGCAGGAAGCTGAAGTGCAGCGGATCGAAGCCGCGCTGGATTTTTCGCGGACCGAGTTCCAGCGGGTGCAGACGCTGTTGCGGACGCAATCTACCTCGGCCCAGGCCTACGACAAGGCGAAATTCGAGGTCGCCACCAACGAGGCCGCCCTGAGAGGTGCCAAGGCCCAGGTCGAGATGCGCCGCGCAGTGCGGACCAGCCTGGCGGCCCGGCTGATGGACCCGGCAAGCGCTATCCCTCCCGCGGAGCCGACCTGCTGCATCCGTGTGCTGGCGCCGACAAGCGGACGGGTATTGAAGATCATCCAGGACAGCGAGACGACGGTTCTGCCCGGGACGCCGCTGGTTGATATCGGCGACCCGTTCGATCTCGAGGTCGTGGCCGACCTGCTCTCGACTGACGCGGTCCAGATCAAGGTCGGCGCGCCGGTCCGGATCGATGGCTGGGGCGGTCAGCCCATCGCGGGAAAGGTGGTCCGGGTCGACCCGGCCGGTTTCCTGAAAGTCTCCGCACTCGGCACCGAGGAGCAGCGGGTCCGCGTGACCATCGATTTCACCGACCCGCCCGAGAAGTGGGGCACGCTCGGGCACGACTATCGTGTTATCGTTCACGTGACGACATGGAGCGCGACCGAGTCGCTGACCGTGCCGGTGAGCGCTTTGTTCCGAAAAGGCGACCAATGGGCGGTTTTCGTCGACGAGAACGGCCGTGCAAGAACTGTCCCGGTCCGCATCGGCCACCGGAATAACCGCGTGGCCGAAGTTCTCTCCGGACTAGCTGCAGGTGATCGCGTCGTGTTGCACCCGAGCGACCGGATCATCGAGGGCATCAGGATCGCGAAGAGGGGCGAGGAATAGATACACGGCTGAGAGGCAAGCGTTCGATGATGCCACCATACCCCTGTTTTGCCCGACGGGTCAAACCGACTTCGTAAAATCGAAAAAGCACAATGCCGCCAAGAGGGCGGCTACTGTGCATGGGGTTGTTTTCGCACTTTTTTGTTTGCCGTCGGGAGAGCGCCTGTTTGCCGGCCCCGGCGACCCGGCTGGCCCGTCCTGAGCCTCGCCTCAGCTATCGACCTTCAGAGCGGCAATAAAAGCTTCCTGCGGGATGTCGACCTTGCCGAACTGCCGCATCTTCTTCTTGCCCTCCTTCTGCTTCTCCAGAAGCTTGCGCTTACGCGTGATGTCGCCGCCGTAGCATTTAGCGGTGACGTCCTTGCGCAGCGCGCGCACCGTCTCGCGGGCGATCACCTTGCCGCCGATCGCTGCCTGGATCGGGATCTGGAACATGTGCGGCGGGATCAGCTCCTTCATCTTCTCGACCATGGCGCGGCCGCGCCCTTCCGCGCGGGTGCGGTGGACCAGCATCGAGAGCGCATCGACCGGCTCGGCATTGACCAGGATCTGCATCTTGACGAGATCGGCCGGCTTGTAGTCAGTGAGATGATAGTCGAACGAGGCGTAGCCCTTGGAGACCGATTTGAGGCGGTCGTAGAAGTCGAACACGACCTCGTTGAGCGGCAGGTCGTACTTCACCATGGCGCGGGAGCCGACGTAAGTGAGCTCCTTCTGCGCGCCGCGGCGGTCCTGGCACAGCTTCAGGACGCTGCCGAGATATTCGTCGGGCGTGAGGATCGTCGCCTCGATCCAGGGCTCGTCGATCTCGGCGATCTTGACCACGTCGGGCATGTCGACGGGATTGTGGATCTCGATCTCCTGGCCGTCGGTGAGCTTCATCTTGTAGATCACGCTCGGCGCGGTCGCGATCAGGTTGAGGTCGAACTCGCGGGACAGGCGCTCCTGGATGATCTCGAGGTGGAGCAGCCCGAGGAAGCCGCAGCGGAAGCCGAAGCCGAGCGCAGCCGACGTCTCCATCTCGAAGGAGAAGCTGGCGTCGTTGAGGCGCAGCTTGCCCATCGCGGCGCGCAGCGTCTCGAAGTCGTCGGCGTCGACCGGGAAAAGGCCGCAGAACACTACCGGGATCGCCGGCTTGAAGCCCGGCAGCATCTCGGCGACCGGCTTCCTGTCGTCGGTGATGGTGTCGCCGACGCGGGTGTCGGCGACTTCCTTGATCGCGGCGGTGATGAAGCCGATCTCGCCGGGACCGAGCTCCTCGACCTGCTGCATCTTCGGCGTGAAGAAGCCGACGCGCTCGACGTCATAGGCCGCGCCCGTGCCCATCATGCGCACGCGCTGGCCCTTCTTCATCGTGCCATCGACGATGCGCACCAGCACGACGACGCCGAGATAGACGTCGTACCAGCTGTCGACCAAGAGCGCCTTCAAGGTCGCGTCGCGGTCGCCCTTCGGCGGCGGCAGGCGGGTGACGATGGCTTCCAGCACGTCCGGCACGCCGAGGCCGGTCTTGGCCGAGATCATCACCGCATCCGAGGCATCGATGCCGATGACGTCCTCGATCTGCTGCTTGACCTTCTCGGGCTCGGCCGCGGGCAGGTCGACCTTGTTCAGGACCGGGACAATCTCGTGATTGTTGTCGAGCGCCTGGTAGACGTTGGCGAGCGTCTGCGCCTCGACGCCCTGGCTGGCGTCGACCACGAGCAGGGAACCCTCGCACGCCGCCAGCGACCGCGAGACCTCGTAGGCGAAGTCGACATGGCCGGGCGTGTCCATCAGGTTGAAGATGTAGTCCTTGCCGTCCTTGGCGCGGTAGGCGAGGCGCACCGTCTGCGCCTTGATCGTGATGCCGCGCTCGCGCTCGATGTCCATGGAATCGAGCACCTGTTCCTTGCCCGCCATCTCGCGGTCGGAGAGGCCGCCGGTCATCTGGATCAGGCGGTCGGCCAGCGTCGATTTGCCATGGTCGATATGGGCGACGATGGAGAAATTGCGGATGTTGGAAATAGGGACGGTCGTCATGGGCGCGGGATACCACTCACATCCCCGTGCGGCAACCATATTGCTGTATTTTCAGGGCCTTTGTTCACGCCAAGCTGATTCCATGACGGGCCAAAACGCGCTACGCACGGCCATGTCCACGACCTCTCTTCCCACTGCCGGAGCGCGGGCAAAGGCCCGCTTGAGTTACAACCGCTTCCGGGCCTTCCTGGTTGCCTGTGCGGTCCGCCCCGAGGCGCGCCTGTGGCTGGTGATCCAATTTGCCATCCTGCATGCAGTGCTCTGGACCTTCATCCTGATCAATCTTAAGGCGGCGCAGGACGTTCATATGGACGTCGCAGAAGCCTGGGGCTGGGGCCAGAAATTCCTCTGGGGCTATGGCAAGCACCCGCCGTTGTCGGGCTGGGTGGCCGGCCTCTGGTTCAAGGCGCTCCCGGCGGCGGACTGGGCGACCTATGCGCTGGCGATGACGACGGTGAGCGTCGGCATGGTGATCTGCTGGCTGATCGCCTTGCGCGTGGTGGATGCGCGCCGCGCGTTCCTGGTCGTGGTGATGATCGCGCTCTACCCGATCTTCAATTTCAAGGGCTTCAAGTACAACCCGGACCTCTTGCAGCTCGTCACGCTGCCGCTCCTGGTGCTGGCTTATCTCAACGCCTTCGAGAAGCGGACCTGGCAATCCGGAATCCTGCTCGGGCTTGCCGGCGCGCTGGCGCTGATGACCAAATATTGGGTGCTGACCATGATCGGCGCGATCGGCCTCGCCGCGCTGATCCATCCCGACCGGTTGCGCTTCCTGTCGTCGCCCGCGCCGTGGGTCGCGATTGCCACGATGGTCGCGGCGATGATCCCGCACCTCGTCTGGCTGGCGGATGCGCATTTCGTGCCGCTGACCTATGCCGGCGACACCTACAGCCTTCAGGACAAGGCCCAGGTGCATCAGCTCGTCGCGGGCTATGTGCTGCACAACTTCGCGCTGCTGGCATTGCCGGTGGCGCTCGCGGCGCTGGCCATGGCGCTGGTGCCGCCATGGGGCAAATTGCTGCTGCGTGCGCCGTTGCGCATCGTCACGCGCGCCTGGGCGCGCGGCGCCAATGCAGGGGTCAATGTCTCGCAGGCGCTGAATGTCTGGATCGTCCAGGTCATCGTCGCAGTCGGCCCGCCGCTCGGCGCGCTCGCCTTCAGCATCTACATGAAGACGGATTGGGGCATCTCGCTGTTCTTCCTGGTGCCGCTCGCTCTGGTCGCGATCCCGACGCTGCGCGTGCAGAGCGCCGCGCTGTTCAACATCGCTGCGATCTGGCTCGTGCTCAGCGCCGCGACGCTCGCCGCTTCGCCCTGGATCGCCGCGCGCGAGATGGCGGCCAATGCCGGCAATGCCCAGATCTATGGCGCGCGCTCGGAGCTCGCGCGCGAATTGACCCAGGCCTGGCACACCCGCTTCGGCTCGCGCTGGGCCGTCGTTGCCGGCACGATGGAGCAGATCCAGCCGCTGGTGTTCTACAGCCCGGATCATCCGTCCGCGCTGCTGCCGTTGGAGGCCTGGGATTCCGGACTGACCTCGCGCGACGACGCCAGGAAGTACGGCTTCATCGGCGTGTTCGATCCGACCGACGGCCGCCTGCCCGCGTTCGAGAAATGGGTGGCGGAGGTTGCGCCCAACGCCGAGCGCATCGTGATGACAACGCGCCGCTTCACCAACGGCAAGGCCGGCCCGTCGATGAGCTGGAACATCTACTTCGCGCCGCCGGGGAAGTGATTTCTTCACCTCTCCCGCAAGTACGGGGCGAGGGAGCGCACCTGGCCGCGTGGTGAGAGAAGGGCCTAAACCCCTTCCTCGTTGAACTTGCTTTCAACGAGCTCCGTGATCGCCGCGAGCGCGGCTTCGGCGTCGGTCCCCGCCGCCGCCACCGTGATCGTCGTGCCGGGACCCGCGGCGAGCATCATCAAGCCCATGATCGAGGTGCCGCCGACGGTCTCGCCGCCGCGCGTCACCCACACCTGCGCATCGAAGCGCTCGACCGCCTGGACGAATTTCGCCGAGGCGCGCGCATGCAGGCCGCGCTTGTTGATGATCAGGAGATCCTTGGAGATCGCGCCCGCGGGCACGCCGGTCGCGGCTTGTGGCGCCTCCTCGCTCATTTGCCGGCGAGCACCCGGCTGGCGATGGTGACGTATTTGCGGCCAGCTTCCTGCGCCATCGCGATCGCGTCGGGCAGCGGTCGCTCCTCGCGCACCTTGGCAAGCTTGACCAGCATGGGCAGGTTGATGCCCGCGAGCACTTCGACCTTGGGCCGGCTCATGCAGGATATTGCCAGGTTCGACGGCGTGCCGCCGAACATGTCGGTGAGGATCGCAACGCCGTCGCCGGAATCGACGCGGTTGACCGCCTCGATGATGTCGCTTCGGCAGAGATCGGAATCATCTTCGGCGCCGATCGTGATCGCTTCGATTTGCTTTTGTGGGCCCATGACATGCTCAAGCGCTGCCTTGAATTCGTCGGCAAGGCGCCCGTGGGTCACAAGTACTAGACCAATCATCGGAAAACTCCTCGCGGGCGCTTTTGGTGCACCGCACGAACGCGCCACTTTGACCATCCAGAGCCCCCGCGCAAGAGGGGATGTTGCGTATCTCCCTGAATCTAGACGGATGGATGAGGGGAGCTGCGCCGGTCTATTCGGTCGCGATAGTGGGGTTCATATGGTTACCATTTCCCTTCAAACAATCGCCTGATGGGTTAACGGAAGATGAACTCTTGGTAGTGGTCAAGGCCGCAACAACCAGGGGAAGGGGCGAATAGTCGCGGGCAACAGGGATTCGCGGTATTTCGACACCAAAAATGCTGGTTTTCAGGGCTTCAGCCGGCGGCAGGCGCTCCGCGTCGACTGCGGCCAGATCGACCACGAGACCGACAGTCGCATGCTCCACGAAGTCGCAGCGGCGGATTCCGAGGCCCCGGATCTCGATCAGGCCCGCCAGGCGAGGCGCGGGGCGGACCTCAATTTCGTGGCCGAGTGTCGCCAGATGGACACGGTCGTCACCGACCAGAACGGCCCTTTCCACGACGCCCGAGCGCCCCGCCATGATCAGATCGAAGGCAAGCCGCGACTTGCCGGACCCCGAGGGCCCGCGGATCAGCACGGCGTAAGGCCCGACCTTGACGGCAGAGGCGTGAACGCTGGGCCCGCCTTCGTTCATAGCGCCGGCAGCCTGACCACGAAGCGCGCACCGGCAATTGACGGAGTGCCGTCGGCGTCCGGCGGGCCAGGGCGGTTCTCCGCCCAGATCCGTCCGCCATGGGCGTCGACGATCTGCTTGGAGATCGACAGGCCGAGGCCGGAGTTCTGGCCAAAGCCCTGATGCGGGCGGTCGGTGTAGAAGCGCTCGAAGATGCGCTCCAGCGCGTCCTCGCGAATGCCGGGGCCGTCGTCGTCGACCACGATCTCGATCTCGGAGCGAACGCGGCGGCAGGTGAGGCGCACCTTGCTGCCGCGTTCGGAGAAGGATTGCGCGTTGGAGAGCAGGTTGGAGACGACCTGTCCGAGCCGGGAATCGTGGCCGCTCACGGCGAAGGTGTCGGTCGGGCTGCGGCCCTCGAAGCGCGTTTCGACCGCGACGTCGTGGCCGAGCTTGGTTTCGTTGGCGACGGACACCAGCGTCGTCAGCAGCCGGCGCAAATCGACCGGGATCGCATCCTGGCGCTGCAGCTCGGCATCGAGGCGGCTGGCGTCGGAGATGTCGGAGATCAGCCGGTCGAGCCGCTTGACGTCGTGCTCGATCACCTCGAGCAGGCGGGCGCGGCTGTTCTCGTTGCGCGCCAGCGGCAGCGTCTCGACCGCCGAGCGCAGCGAGGTCAGCGGGTTCTTCAATTCATGGGCAACGTCGGCAGCGAACATCTCGATCGCCTCGATGCGGCTGTAGAGCGCGCTGGTCATGTCGCGCAGCGCGCCGGAGAGGTGGCCGATCTCGTCGCGGCGGCGGGTGAAATCGGGAATCTCGATGCGGGCCTTGATGCGGCGGCGGACGCGTTCGGCGCTGTCGGCGAGCCGGCGCACCGGACCTGCGATCGTGCTCGCCAGCAGCAGTGACAGCATGATCATGACGGCGGCGGCGACGCCGCCGACCTTCAGGATGGCGAGGCGCTCGGCGGTGACCATCTGGTCGATGTCGTCGCCTTGCGTCGACAGCATCAAGGCGCCGTGGATCGCGCGCGAGCGCAGCACGGGGACCGCGACCGAGACGATCACCTCGCCGCGTGCGTTGACCCGCACCATCGAGCGTTTCTGGCCCTGCAGGGCGTCGCCCACTTCGGCATAGCCGTTGCCGTTCTCGGGCCCGAGCTCGCGATAGAGCGGCAGGTCGCCGCGGTTCAGCCAGGTGCGCACCGCGACCTTGCCGCGCTCGATGATGCCGGGTTGCTCGGCCGGCGGCGGCAGCGGAAAGCGCAGCACGTTTTCGAGGTTGCGGCTGTCGAGCAGCAGGCTGCCGTTCGGATCGTAGATGCGGGCGCGCGTCTTGGTCGGCGAGATCAAGGTGCGCAGCACCGGCGCGACGCGCTCCGGATTGATCGGGAAGTCCAGCGGCGAATACTCATCCGAGCCGCCATAGGTCTCGCCCGGCTTGAGGTCGAGCAGCCTGTCGGGGTCGATGGTAATGGCGTTGGTCTGCACCGTCGCGGAGGCCGCGATCGCCCCGGCGATGATCTCGGCCTGCACCAGCAGGCTCTGCGCGCGCGCATCGATCAGGCCGGCACGGAATTGCGACAGGTACAGGATGCTCGCCACCAGTGCGACGAGGCCGGCGAGGTTGAGCGAGACGATGCGGCGGGTCAGGCTCGAGAAGGACAGCGCGAAGAAGAACTGCCCGGCGCGTTTCAACCAGTTCAGCGGCCGGAAGCCCTGCGGCTTGTTGTCGGCAACGTGCTCCTGAACGCCGTCGGATGCGATATCCCCGGCGCTCTGGTTAGGGTCAGGCTGCGTTCGGTCAAGCAATGCTTACGCCCGCGTTAGGACGGCCCGTGCGAAGGTCCCCGCATCCTAGAGCGATCCTCGTCCCGATGGAACGAGAACCGGAGATGCTCTCGATCGCCGTGGAGGAGGCGCCCTCAGGCTTCCTTGAAACGGTAGCCGACGCCGTAGAGCGTCTCGATCATCTCGAACTCGTTGTCGACCACCTTGAACTTCTTGCGCAGCCGCTTGATGTGGCTGTCGATGGTGCGGTCGTCGACATAGACCTGGTCGTCATAGGCCGCGTCCATCAGCGCGTTGCGGCTCTTCACTACGCCGGGCCGGGTCGCGAGCGCCTGCAGGATGAGGAATTCGGTCACGGTGAGCGTCACCGGCTCGTTCTTCCAGGTGCAGGTATGGCGCTCGGGGTCCATGCGCAGCAGACCGCGGTCGAGCGCCTTGGCGTCGTTCTCCTTCGGCGCGACGGTCGGATCCTTCGGCGCCGAGCGCCGCAGCACCGCCTTGACGCGCTCGACCAGCAAACGCTGCGAGAACGGTTTGCGGATGAAGTCGTCGGCGCCCATCTTGAGGCCGAACAGCTCGTCGATCTCCTCGTCCTTGGAGGTGAGGAAGATCACCGGCAGGTCGGACTTTTGCCTGAGACGGCGCAGCGTCTCCATGCCGTCCATGCGCGGCATCTTGATGTCGAGGATGGCGAGATCGGGCTGGGTGGTGCGGAAACCGTCGAGCGCGGAAGCGCCGTCGGTGTAGGTCATGATACGGTAGCCTTCGGCTTCCAGCGCGATCGAGACGGATGTGAGAATGTTGCGGTCGTCGTCGACCAAAGCGATTGTGGGCATGAGCCTCTCTGCTTTCTGCTTTCCGTTTGGGTCGTGGCTTGAAACGGCGAGCAATCAGTGATGCGCCGCATACATGGGTGCCGAAGTGGCGTTCGAACCTTGTCACCGAGCAATGCAAGCTGGGCTGAAGTGTGACCAAGTTCCACGAAACACGGCAGATTCGCCGCATCTCGACCCATAACCGGGCCCCCGTTTACCCGAAAAAAGGCCCTCCTTGCAACCACCTGAGCCGAGAAAGCCAATGCAACCGACCCCCGATTTCGACCCCGCAAAGCTCGCCAAATCGCTGCTGAGGCGGTCCCGGCAAGGGGCTCTGGCGACGCTGATGGCCGGCAGCGGCGATCCCTATTGTTCCCTGGTCAATCTGGCCAGCCATCCCGACGGCTCGCCGATCCTGTTGATCTCGCGCCTTGCCGTGCACACCAAGAACATCCTCGCGGACTCCAGGGTCTCGCTGATGCTGGACGAGCGCGCGGCCGGCGATCCCCTGGAAGGTGCCCGGATCATGCTGTCCGGCCGGGCCGAGGAGGCCGATTCCGACAAGGATCTGCTCCAGCGACGGTATCTAAGTGCCCATCCCTCGTCAGAAGGCTTTGTTTCTTTTAAGGATTTCTCCTTCTTCCGGATCCGGCCCACGGGAACCCATCTGGTCGCCGGCTTCGGCCGGATCGTCGACCTCAAGCCGGAGCAATTCCTGACGGACCTCACCGGCGCCGAGGACCTGCTGGCGGCGGAGGAGGGCGCCGTCGAGCACATGAACGCCGACCATCGCGACGCCCTCAATCTTTATGCCACGAAGCTGCTCGGCGCCACCGAGGGCGACTGGCGCTGTACCGGCTGTGATCCTGAAGGCCTCGACATGCAGGTCGGCCAGGCAACGCTGCGGCTGGACTTCCCGGAGCGGGTGACGGATGGCACGGCGCTGCGCAAGATGCTGGTCCGTCTCGCTGGCGAAGCGCGCACGAAGGTGGACCAGGGCGCAACCGCTTGAACGTGGCTACCGATCGCCGCGACCCATGACCGTGATGGTTTTCGGGCTCGCAGCGAGAGGGGTCATGACGCGTCAACGTTTGGCATGGACGGCGGCTCTCGCGCTCGCCATCACCACCTTGCTCGCCACGCCAGCCCTTGCGCAGAAAGGTCTCGCCGCCGAGAGCGCGCGGCTCACCGCGCTCATCGGTGCCGGAAAATATTCGGAAGCGCTGCCGTTGGCGCAGGCGATGGTCGCCAGCCTGGAGAAGGACAACGGCCGCGATCTCTCGGGCGCGTTGAACAATCTCGGCCAGGTCCATGCCGGTCAGGGACGGGACGATCTGGCTGAGCCGCTCTACAAGCGCGCGATCGCACTCATGGAAAAATCGCTCGGCTCCGACAACGCCCTGGTTGCGGCGGAGTTGACCAATCTTGCCGCGCTCTATCAGCGACAGGGTCGCTTCGCAGAGGCCGAGCCGCTGTTCAAGCGTGCACTTGCCGTGCGCGAGAAGGCGCTGCCGCGCGAGCATCCCGACGTCGGTCAATCCCTCAACAATATCGCCACGCTCTACGCCAAGCAGCAGCGTCCGGCCGATGCCGAGCCACTGTTCCGCCGTGCGCTCGCGATCTATCAGAAGGCTGCCGGTCCCGAGCATCCCGCGGTCGCCACGGTCCTGAACAACATCGGACAGGTCGAGCGCGACCTCAATCGCGACGCCGGTGCCGAAGCGCCGATCAAGCGCTCGCTCGCGATCCGCGAAAAGGTGCTGGGGCCTGAACACCCCGACGTCGCGCGCTCGCTCAATAATCTCGCCGGGCTCTACCAGCACCAGCAGCGTTTTGCCGATGCCGAGCCGCTGTATCGTCGCGCGCTGGCGATCCGCGAACGCGCGCTCGGGCCGGATCACCCTGATGTCGCGACTTCGACGAGCAATCTCGCCGAATTTCTGCAGGCGACGGGGCGGACGGCGGATGCCTTGCCGTTGGCGCAGAAGACGCTCGCGGCCAATCGTGCGCAGCTGCGCGTCGTGCTGCCGATCCTGTTCGCGGCACGGCAGCAATCGCTGCTGGCGAGCGAGAAGGCGCTCGACGATGCCCTCAGTGCCATCCAGCGCGGCACGCAATCCTCTGCCGCTTCTGCCGTGAACAAGCTCGCGGTGCGGCTCGCCGCCGGCAGCGACCGGCTCGCCGAGCTCGTGCGCAAGGATCAGGATCTCGCGGCCGAGTCCGAAGCGCTCGACAAGGCGATCATCGCTGCGGTGTCGAAGCCATCGGCGCAGCGCGACGTCGCGGCCGAGCAGCGCAGCCGCGCGCGGATCGCGGCGATCGCGGGCGCGCGCAATGGATTGCAGAAGACGCTCGCCGTCGAGTTTCCCGACTATTCCTCGCTATCCAACCCGCTGCCGCTGACCGTCAAGGACATCCAGCCGCTGCTGGCGTCCGACGAGGCGATGGTGGTCTATTCCGTCGTCGACAGGCGGAGCTATGTCGTCGCGATCACGGGCGAGAGCGTCGACTGGAAGGAGATTCCGCTCGGAGCGGACGCGGTCGCACAGAAGGTCACGGCCTTCCGCAGGGGGCTCGATGTCGGCAAGGCGCGCGATGCATCCGGCAAATCGGGATTGTTCGACCTCGGTCTTGCCAACGAGCTCTATGTCGCGCTGCTCGGCCCGGTTGAGGCGCTGACCAAGGACAAGCGCAACCTGCTGGTCGTGCCGTCGGCGGCATTGACCGCAATGCCGTTTCATCTGCTGGTCACGGAGAAGCCACAGGCTGCGATCCCGGACCGGCTCGAGGGCTATCGCAGTGCTGCCTGGCTGCTGCGGCGTCAGGCCGTTTCGGTCCTGCCGTCGGTGATCAGCCTGAAATCGCTGCGCGCTTTTGCCCGCAGGGATCAAAGCGTCAAGCCGATGACCGGTTTCGGCGATCCCGTGTTCAACCCTGCAGCCGAAGGGCCTGCCGACCGGCGTGCCGCGAACGGCAAGGTCGCCGCACGCAGCATCGCGACGATCGCCTATGCCGACTTCTGGCGCGGCGCGGGCGTGGATCGTGCGCGGCTGGCCCAGGCGCTGCCGCAGCTGCCCGATACCGCCGACGAATTGAACGCGGTGGCGAGGGACGTCGGCGCTGCCGAGGCTGACATCCATCTCGGCCGCGACGCCAGCGAAACGACGCTCAAGCGTGCAGCGCTTGCCCAATACGGCATCATCTACTTTGCCACCCACGGCCTCGTCGCCGGCGATGTCAAGGGATTGGGGGAGCCCTCGCTGGCGCTCTCCATCCCCGACCAGCCGACGGAGCTCGACGATGGTCTTCTCACCGCGAGCGAAGTGGCCCAGCTCAAGCTCAATGCCGATTGGGTTGTGCTGTCTGCCTGCAACACCATCGCGGGCGACAAGCCCGGTGCCGAGGCGTTGTCGGGATTGGCGCGCTCGTTCTTCTACGCAGGTGCTCGCGCGCTCCTGGTGTCGCATTGGGCCGTGGATTCGGAGGCTGCGACCCGCTTGACAACGTCGACGTTCGAGCTGCTGAAGAACGAGCCAAAGCTCGGCCGCGCCGAAGCCTTGCGCCGCGCGATGTTAACCTATCTCGACGACGCCTCGTCGCCGCGCAACGCTTATCCCGCGATGTGGGGACCGTTCGCGTTGATCGGAGAGGGCGAGGTAAGATAGGGGTGTTGACGCAGTGATTGTGCGTCGCAATAACCGGACATAACGCGCAGATGTGCATTTGGTTGCGCGATCATCCGCACTTTCTCGATGCGGCCTTACAGAGCTGACATGCGCGGCGTTTGGCGCGGTCCTTGAATAAACCAAATCCTGCGGGATCAGCTTGGCAACGCCTGCGTTCATCATTATTAGGTCGTTCAGCCGAGGCCGAACGGCCCATATTCACGGTGATCGCGACGGCGCCAAACTTGGCCGCGCTTGATGTCGCGGGTTCTAGGAGGGATTTTTCGTGCAAGAGACGGGCGTGCGCAACGGTGCCTTCGGCGCCGACAAATTCGGCTTAAAGAATCTCAAGCAGGTTCACTGGAATCTGGGTGCGCCACAACTCTATCAATACTCGCTGGCAGCGGGTGAGGCGGTGCTCTCCGCCGACGGCGCGCTCTGCGCCGACACCGGCGAGTTCACCGGGCGCAGCCCGAAGGACAAGTTCACGGTGCGCGACGCCACCACCGACAAGAAGATGTGGTGGGCCGGCAACCAGTCGATCACCGCAGAGCAATTCGAGACGCTCTACCAGGACTTCCTCAAGCACGCCGAAGGCAAGCGCCTGTTCGCGCAGGACCTCTATGGCGGCGCCGACCCGGCCTACCGGATCAAGACGCGCGTCTTCACCGAGCTCGCCTGGCACTCGCTGTTCATCCGCACGCTGCTGATCCGCCCCGAGGCGATCGAGCTGCCGACCTTCGTGCCGGAGCTCACCATCATCGACATGCCGAGCTTCCGCGCCGATCCTAAACGCCATGGCTGCCGCTCGGAGAACGTGGTCGCGATCGATTTCGCCCGCAAGATCGTCCTGATCGGCGGGTCTTATTATGCCGGCGAGATGAAGAAGTCGGTCTTCACGACCCTGAATTATTATCTGCCCGAGCGCGGTGTGATGCCGATGCACTGCTCGGCAAATGTCGGCGCCAAGGGCGACACCGCGATCTTCTTCGGCCTGTCGGGCACCGGCAAGACGACGCTGTCGGCCGATCCCAACCGCACCCTGATCGGCGACGACGAGCACGGCTGGGGCCCGAACGGCGTCTTCAATTTCGAAGGCGGCTGCTACGCCAAGTGCATCAAGCTGTCGCAGGAAGCCGAACCGGAGATCTATGCCGCCTCGACCCGCTTCGGCGCGGTGCTCGAGAACTGCGTGCTCGATGAGGACACCCGCGTCGTCGATTTCGACGACGGCTCCAAGACCGAGAACACGCGTTCGGCCTATCCGCTCGACTTCATCCCGAACGCCTCGCGCACCGGACGCGCGCCGCAGCCGAAGAACGTGGTGATGCTGGCCGCCGACGCCTTCGGCGTGCTGCCGCCGATCGCCAAGCTCTCGCCGGCGCAGGCGATGTATCACTTCCTGTCCGGCTACACCGCCAAGGTCGCCGGCACCGAGCGCGGCCTCGGCAACGAGCCGCAGCCGGAATTCTCGACCTGCTTCGGCTCGCCCTTCCTGCCGCTCGATCCATCCGTCTACGGCAACATGCTGCGCGACCTCATCGCCCAGCACAATGTCGATTGCTGGCTGGTCAACACCGGGTGGACCGGCGGCAAGTATGGTGTCGGCTCGCGCATGCCGATCAAGGTGACGCGCGCGCTGCTCACCGCCGCGCTCGACGGCTCGCTTCGCAACGTCGAATTCCGCACCGACAAGTATTTCGGCTTTGCGGTCCCGACCGCGCTGCCGGGGGTGCCGGCCGAGATCCTCAACCCGGTCAACACCTGGAAGGACAAGGACGAGTTCGACAAGACCGCCCGCGCCCTGGTCGGCATGTTCCAGAAGAATTTTGCCAAGTTCGAAGCACAGGTGGACGCCGAGGTGCGCGCGGCCGCGCCGGACGTGAAGCTCGCCGCGGAGTAAGGTCGCATTGTTTGAATTGCGAAAGGGCGGCCGAAAGGCCGCCCTTTTTCTTTCCTTCTCCCCTTGCGGGAGAAGGTGGCGCGAAGCGCCGGATGAGGGGTTCTATCCGCAAACTCAAGTGCGAGGGAAGTGCCCGCGGAGAGAACCCCTCGCCCGTCTTCCCGCTACGCGGCGATCCACCCTCTCCCACAAGGGGAGAGGGGAAGAAAAGCTACGCCTTGAAATACGCGATCTGCGTCGTGGTCGCGAGCAGCCGGCCGTTCGGCGACCACAGCTCGGCGTTCTGGTCGGCGTAGCTCTTGTGCATGATCTTCGAATCGGCCGTCGCCAGCACGCGCGTGATGTCCTCAGCCGCGAGCTCCTCGGCGTCGGTGTGGAAATAGGTCGTCAGCGACACCGTGCCGAACGGCACCAGCTGGCGCCGGGCATGGAAGATGCGGCCGAAGAAGGCGTCTGACATCGACATCAGCGACAGCATGTCGAGCTTGCGCGGCGTGCGGTCGCTGATCCAGATCTTCGAATAGGTGCTGGCGGGCTCGGCCTGCGGCGGGCCGATCCGCATCTCGCCCTCGACGAAGCGAAATTCGTACTGGTTGGCCCAAGATGCCGAGATTTTTGGGAACGGCAGCGTCTCCTCGAACGGCTTGGCATCTGGATATTGTGCCACCCGGTGCTCCCAGGATGGGCGCCGCTCGGCGAACACCGCGGTGGCGAGCGTTGCGACCTCGCCGCCGCCCTGGCTGAGCTCGACGCTCCAGTGCTGGCTGGAGCGGTTGGCCTTCACCAGTCGCACGTCCAGATCGAATGGTCCCTTGGCGATCGGCGCGCAATAATTGACGGTGACGGCGAGCGGATCGCCGGCGGCTTGCGGATGCTCAATCAGCGCCCGCAGGATCGTCGCAGCCGTAGCGCCGCCGAACGGGCCGACGAAGGCCCAGTAATCGTCGCTGGTGTGCCCCTGCCAGCTCGAGTCACCGGCGGTGACGCGCGTGGCCTCGTCGAAGGGGTGCGGGAGCTTGGCGTGCATTGTTGGTCCTCGATGCCTCCACAGCCGTCCTTGCGAGCGCAGCGAAGAATCCAGACTGTCTCCGCGGAAAGATTCTGGATTGCTTCGCTGCGCTCGCAATGACGGCGGTTGAAGTTGCGGCGTCGTGTCACAACGCCGCTTAGGGAATGATGACGATCATATCATCGTCCCTCGCGAAGGATGCAATAACCTCGCAAGTAAGGCCGCTTCCACGCCGCGGAAAAATCAGCCTGCGGCGTCGCGCAGGTTCGGCAGCAGCGGCGTGGTCGGATTGACCGGCACGTTCCAGATCTCCTCGGCATATTCGCGGATGGTGCGGTCCGAGGAGAACCAGGCCATGCGCGCGACATTGAGGATCGAGGCGCGGGTCCAGGCCGGCGCCACCTGCCAGCGCGCATCGACCGCGCGCTGCGCCTCGTAGTAGGAATCGAAATCGGCGCTCACCATGTAATGGTCGAGATAACGCAGCGCGTGCGCGATGGATTCGAAACGGCCGGGGTCGCCGGGCGAGAACTCGCCTGCGCCGATCGCGTTGATGGCACGCTGCAGCTTCGGCGACCGGCGGATCACGTCGGAAGCATCCAACCCCTGCTTGCGGCGGATCATCACGTCGCCGGCTTCCATGCCGAAGATCGCGATATTCTCCGCGCCGACATGGTCGCGGATCTCGATATTGGCGCCGTCGAGCGTGCCGATGGTGATGGCCCCGTTCAGCGCCAGCTTCATGTTGCCGGTGCCGGAGGCTTCCATGCCGGCGGTGGATATCTGCTCGGACAGATCGGCGGCGGGAATGATCACCTCCGCGAGGCTGACATTGTAGTCGGGCAGGAACACGACCTTGAGCTTGCCGCCGATCACGGGATCGTTATTGACGATTTCGGCGACGTCGTTGATCAGCTTGATGATCAGCTTGGCGTAGCGATAGCTCGCGGCCGCCTTGCCGGCGAAGATCTTCACCCGCGGCACCCAATTGCCGTTGGGCTCGTCCTTGATGGCCTGGTACAGAGCGACCGTTTCGATGACATTGAGCAACTGGCGCTTGTATTCGTGGATGCGCTTGATCTGCACGTCGAACAATGCGCCCGGGTCGACCCTGATGCCGAGCCGTTCGCCGATCAGGCGGGCGAGCTGGGCCTTGTTGTGGTGTTTGACGCTGCGGAACTTCTTCTGGAACTCGACGTCGCTGGCGCGCGCCTCGATCAGCGAGAGCTGGGTCGGATCGTCGAGCACGGCATCGCCGCAGCTCTCGCGCAACAAATCCGTCAGCTTCGGGTTCGCCAGCATCAGCCAGCGTCGGAAGGTGATGCCGTTGGTCTTGTTGGTGATCCGTCCGGGATAGAGATGGTTGAGGTCGTGGAACACGGTCTCGCGCATCAGGTCCGAATGCATCGCCGAGACCCCGTTGATGCGATGCGAGCCGACGAAGGCGAGTTGGCCCATGCGCACGCGGCGGCCGCTCTTCTCGTCGATCAGCGACACCGAGGCGCGGAAGTCGATGTCGCCCGGGCAGCGCGCTTCGGCGAGCGCCAGATGCTGCACGTTGATGCGGTAGATGATCTCCAAATGCCGCGGCAGCAGCCGCTCGAACAGCTCGACCGGCCAGGTCTCCAGCGCCTCCGGCAGCAGCGTGTGGTTGGTGTAGGAGAGGGTGGCGACCGTGATCTTCCAGGCCTCGTCCCAGCGGAAATTGTGGAGGTCGACGAGGATGCGCATCAGCTCGGTGACGGCAAGGCTCGGATGGGTGTCGTTGAGCTGCACCGCGACCTTGCCGGCGAGGTTGCGCAGCTGGCCGTCGGAGGCGAGATGCCGCTTCACCAGGTCCTGGAGCGAGGCTGAGACGAAGAAATATTCCTGGCGCAGCCGCAGCTCGCGGCCCGCCGGGCTCTCGTCGTTCGGATAGAGGAACTTGCAGATCGCCTCCGCGCGCGCCTGCTCGGCGCTGGCGCTGACGTAATCGCCTTTGTTGAAGGCATCTAACTTGAGCGGATCGGGCGAGCGCGCCGACCACAGCCGCAGCGCGTTGACGTGCTGGCCGCGCCAGCCGACGATT
Organism: Bradyrhizobium sp. BRP19; assembly: GCF_020194195.1. Taxonomy (NCBI): domain Bacteria; kingdom Pseudomonadati; phylum Pseudomonadota; class Alphaproteobacteria; order Hyphomicrobiales; family Nitrobacteraceae; genus Bradyrhizobium; species Bradyrhizobium sp. BRP19. The sequence continues at coordinate 177,222 of NZ_JADYVZ010000011.1, forward strand.
GGCGTGTCATAGGCGATTGCCTGCACGGTTTCAGCAGGATGCCAGATCGAGCGGTCGCGGCCCTTGTCGTCGACATGCTCGACGCCGCCGCCGAAATTGACGTCGTAGATCACCTCGGGTCGCTGCAATTCCCAGGGGTTGCCGAAGCTCAGCCATTCGTCAGGATATTCCTGCTGCCAGCCCTGATTGATGATCTGACGGAACAGGCCGTAATCGTAGCGGATGCCGTAGCCGATCGCGGGGATCGACAGCGTCGCCATGCTCTCCATGAAGCAGGCGGCGAGCCGGCCGAGGCCGCCATTGCCGAGCGCCGCATCCGGCTCGCATTTGCGCAGCTCCGGCAGCGAGACGCCGAGATCGCCGAGCGCGACCTCGAAGATCTTGAGCAGGCCCATGTTGTTGAGCGCGTCGGTGAAGAGCCGGCCGATCAGGAATTCGAGCGAGAGATAGTAAACCCGCTTGCGGCCGGCGTCGTAGCTGTGCTTCTCGGCCGTGAGCCAGCGATGCACGATGCGGTCGCGCAGCGCGAGCGCCGCGGCCTGGTACCAATCGTGCCTGGTCGCCATGCCAGCGTCCTTGCCGATGGCAAGGCGCAGCTTCGCCAGGATTGCGCCCTTGATCTCGGCCAGCGCGAGTTCGTCGATGGGCTGCCCGGGGGCCGGATAACTGGGCTGGAACGATGAATCCTGCAAAGCCGTTACTTCCTAGGTCGAAACAACTCTTAACTCTACGCGTCCTGCCCTTGCACCGGAACTGTCGCCCGCGAGGTCGTGCACTGCGCTGGCGCAAATTTATGCAAGGAATGGGCCGAATTGGGAACCCGGAGGAGCACGGAGAAACCCAGATTCGGTGCTAGATTACGAAAGATTCAGCCATCAGTGTGGAGAAGCGGACCGTGAGACTGCTGATCGAAATCGCCACTGCGGCCCTGCTCGTCGTCTGCATCAGCGCCACCAGTGCGGCGTTTGCCGCCGGCACGACCGGTCGCAGCGCCGATGGCCTCAGCTGCGGCTTCACAGCGCCGCAGAAGGCGTCGCCCGCAGCCCGCTGCGCTGCGATCAAGCGCCAATGCGGCGGCAAGTTTTACGCAAGCGCGTGTGGCGACAAGCTGATATCCGCAGCGAATTGAGAGCCGTAGGAGGTTTGGTGAGCTCAAGCCGCCTTGCTCTGCACCGTATCGCAAAACTCCGCGAGACGGTCCGCAAGCCGCAGCGTCGCCGGGCTCGCATCCGGCGAAGCCATCAGTGCAACCTCGGTCTTGTTGATCGGCGCAAAGCCGTCCTTCGCCGTCAGCACGCGGTGGTCGGTCTGGATCGCCATCTCCGACAGGATGCTGAGGCCCATGCCGGCGGCGACCGCGGCCTGAATGCCGGCGAGGCTCGATGAGGTGTAGGCGGTGTGCCAAGCGCGGCCGGCCGTTTCCAGCGCGTGGATGGCGCCGGCGCGGTAGATGCAGCCGAGCGGAAAGCCGATCAGCGGCACCGACGGCACGTTGACGTCGACCGGGTGGCTCTTGCTGGTGACCCAGTGCACCCGCTCCGGCCACACCGCGATCGCGTCCTTCGCGCCAGCCTCGCGCTTGTAGAGCGCAAGGTCGAGCTCGCCGCGTTGGAGATCGCGGGCGAGATGCTTGCTCTGGTCGGCGCGCACGTCCAGCCGCAATCCCGGATGCGAGCGCGAGAACGCGCCCAGCAGTTTTGCCAGCCGGTACGCGGCAAAGTCCTCGGGGATGCCGAGCCGGATCGCGCCATCGCTATCAGGCTGGCGCAGCACGTCGCGCGCCTCCTCGGCCAGCGAGAGCAATCGCCGCGCATAGGACAGCAGCCGCTCGCCGGCCTCGGTCGGGCGCACGTCCTTGCCGTCGCGGTTCAGCAGCACCTGACCGACATCCTCCTCCAGCCGCTTGATCTGCTGACTCACGGTCGATTGCGTGCGGTGGACGCGCTCGCCGGCGCGGGTGAAGCCGCCGGCCTCGACCACCGAGACGAAGCTGCGCAGCAGCTCGAGATCGAGCACGGCCGCCTCCATTAAGAAATCCACTGGGCGCGAGTTAATCATTTAATTTCCAAATGGCAAGCGGCCTCCCTAGATCGAGAGCAGAAAAAAACATCCGAGAATGCCCCTCATGTCGCTCGCCAGCTCGCTTCCCGCCCCCCGCAGCCGCTTCAACACATTGCCGCTCGCGATCGGCCTGTTCTGCCTGCTCTGGAGCTACGCCTTCATCGCCGGCAAGATCGGCGTCACCCATTGCCCGCCGCTGATCCTGCTCGCCGCGCGCTTCTCGCTCGCGGGTATCTTGATCCTGGGCGCCACGTTGATCCGCGGCGAAGCCTGGTCGTTGTCGTGGCGCGATGCCGCGATCTTCGCGGTGCTCGGCATCGCCAACAATGCGCTCTATCTCGGCCTCGGCTACACCGGCCTGCAATCGGTCTCCGCCGGCCTCGGCGGCCTGATCGTGTCAGCCAATCCGGTGTTCACCGCGGGCCTTGCCGCGCTGCTGCTCGGCGAAGGCATGACCTGGCGCAAGGCGAGCGGCCTCTTGCTCGGCATCATCGGCGTGACCGCAATCGTCTGGCACCGCCTGTCGGTCGGCACCGATTCGCTGCACGGCATCGTTTTCACGCTGGCCTCGCTCGCTTCAATCGTGGCCGGCACCATCCTGTTCAAGCTGCTGGCGCCGAAGGGATCCTTGTGGATCGGCAATGGCGTGCAGAACCTCGCGGCCGGCATCGTACTGACACCGGTCGCGCTCACCTTCGCCGATGTCGACGCGATCGACTATACGCCGAGCCTGATCGGCGCCTTCGCCTTTCTCGTGCTCGGCGGCTCGATCATCGCTTCTTGGCTCTGGTTTCGTCTCTTGAAGACGTGTGGCGCCACCGCCGCCAGCGCCTATCATTTCCTGATGCCGCCGCTCGGCATGCTGTTCGCATTCCTCGTCCTCGGCGAGCACATCGAGGCGCGCGACCTGCTTGGCATCATTCCGGTCGCGCTCGGCATCTATCTGGTGACGCGGCCGGCGAAGGCGGTGGTGTAGGTGGAGGCCCCGCTGTTCACTATCGTCATTGCGAGGAGCTCTTGCGACGAAGCAATCCAGACTGCCGCAGCGGAGGCAGTCTGGATTGCTTCGCTGCGCTCGCAATGACGGGGGGCTAGTCCTTCCTGAACACGATCGAGGCCATCCACCCCGTCATCAGCGCCATCGCAACGGTGGCGAGGCCGTAGATCAGGCCATTCTGGCGGGCAGTGGTGGCGACGAACTGCTCGAAGCCGACCTTGACGATCTCGAACGCGGTCTCGGTCTTGCCGATGAACGCGCCGTTGGCGAACAGCTTGATCTCGATCTCATAGGTGCCGATCGGCACCTCCGCAGGCAGCGGAATGCCGGTGCGGAACAGCGTCGGCGTCAGGAACGTGACCGCGCTTCCGTCTTCGCGGTAGAGCCCGCGCTGGGTGCGCAGGCGAATGAAGGCCGAGCGGAACGCATCGTTGGGCACCACGTCGGCAAAGTCGCCGCTGACCCGCTGCGTCAGCAGCACGTTGTTGAGCCCGATCTGCTGCCGCCGCGCGATCTCGGGCGAGGTGATGGCGTCGAGCGGGCGGTTGGCGAACAGCGCGAGATAGCTCGGCACCTGCAGGAATTGGCGGTAGTCGGTGTTGATCCAGATGCCGAAGGTGCGCTCCTTCCGCCGCGTCACCATGTCGGCGCGCGGGCCCATCACGGTGACGACGAGATCGTAGGCCGTGCGGTCCGCGGGCGTCGTCGTATCCTTCTCGACCGAGCCGAACAGCACCAGCTCCTCGCCGGAATAGTTCGGCGTCACCGTGACCCGGTGATTCGAGACCGACACAATCAGCCGCTCGGCCCGCGCAGCGCCGCCGAGCAGCAGGACGAGGACGATGGCGAGAAGCATGCGCCTCATCGGCTCACTCCGAGCTCACGGATGGTGAAGAGATCGGAGGGCTGGATCACCAGCTCGATCGCGAAGCGGATTCCGACCGAGAGGATGAGCAAGCCCAGGAGCAGCCGCAGCTGCTCGCCGCGGATCTTCTGGCCGGCACGGGCGCCGAACTGCGCGCCGGTGACGCCGCCGACCATCAGGATCAGCGCCAGCACGGCATCGACGAGGTGATTGGTCGCCGCGTGCAGCATGGTCGCGAACAGCATGGTGACGACGGTGAGAACCATCGAGGTCCCGATCACCGTCGAGGTCGGCACCCTCAAGAGATAGATCATGATCGGCACCAGGATGAAGCCGCCGCCTATACCCATGATGGCGCCGATGAAACCGATCACGATGCCGACGATCACCACGGGGATGACCGAGAGATAGATCTTCGAGCGCTTGAACCGCATCTTCAGCGGCAGGCCGTGGATCCAGTTGTGGGTGCGGCGCGGCGGCAGCGCCCCGCGCCGAGTCCGCATCAAGGCGCGCAATCCTTCCGAGAACATCAGGCTGCCGACCGTGGTGAGCAGCACGACGTAGGAGAGCGCGATCATCAGATCGAGCTGGCCGAGCGCGCGCAGCTGGGTGAAGGTCCAGACGCCGAGCGTCGTGCCGGTCACGCCGCCGCATAACAAGACGCTCGCCAGCGCCGGATCGATCGCGCGCCGCCGCCAATAGGAGAGGGCGCCGGAAAAGGAGGAGGCCGCGATGTGGCTCGCCACGGAGGCCACCGCGACCGCCGGCGTGATGCCGATGAAGATCAAAAGCGGCGTCATCAGGAAGCCGCCGCCGATGCCGAACATGCCGGAGACGAAGCCGACCGCAGCGCCCATGGCGAGCACCAGGAAGACGTTGACCGGAAGATCGGCGATTGGGAGGTAAAGCTGCATTGAACCTGCGCACCGGCGAGACGGATCGACGAACGCGGAATGCTCGCGGAAGGAACGGAACGATTGCCGCGTCCTTCAATAGCGGAATTCCCCGGCGGGCGGGACCGGGAATTTCAGGCGTGGTGAATGGGTATGACGCGCGCGTGATGATCTCTGCGATCGTCCGCACTCCCGCTGCAGGCGGAGGTCAGAACGGACTGACCGAGAAATACCGTAGCCAGAGATCGGTGTAGCGGCCTTTTTCCCAGATCCGGAACATCGCCCAGTTCAGGGCCTGGCGCAGCACGTCGTTGCCCTTGCGCACGGCGATGCCGATGCCCTCGCCGAAGAAACGGCTCTCGACGAACGGACCGCCGGAGAAGGCGCAGCAATCGGCCGAATCCGTGCCGTTGATCCAGAACGCCAGCGAGATGGCGTCGCCGAAGATGAAGTCGACCTCGCCCCTGCGCAGAGCTGCGCGCATCGCATCGTCATTGGGGTAGGCGTGCAGCTCGGCGTCGGTGAACATCGCCTTGAGATACGCCTCGTGCGCCGAGCCGGCGATGGCGCCGACCTTCTTGCCCTCGAGATATTCGGGGCGGATCTCCGGCATCACCGCATCCTTGCGCGAGACGAAGCGCGCCGGCACGCGGTAATAGGGATCGGTGAAGTCGACGCGGGCGCGCAGCTGCGGGCTCACCGCCATGGAGGCGATGATGGCATCGCCCCGGTTGGAGGTGAGCGCATCGACCAGCGTCTCGAAACGCCGCATCTGCACCGTGCAGGTGACCTTGATCTCCTCGCACAGGGCGCGGGCGAAATCGACGTTGAAGCCGGCCGGATTGCCGTCCGCACCGGTGTAGTTGAACGGCGGATAGTCGGTCTCGGTCAGGAAGCGGATCACGGTCAGGCGGGACAGGTCCGGCCGTTCGGGGCGCCGGCGCGGGTCCCAGAACCCGGGCACCGCCTGCGGGGCGGCCTGGGGCGCCGCCTGAGGGGTGGTCTGTGGCGCAGCCGGAGGCCGCTTGGCGGGAGCTTGCGCGTTCGCCTCGGTGAGGCCGCCGAGCAGGCAAAGGCCAGCAGCCAGCCCTGCCAGCAAGCCACGGACAGATTTGAGCGATTTCGCCTGTTGCGATGGAGCCATCGGCCGAAGGAATGAATTTCGTCGGGATCGGAGGGCCTTATAGACCATCCCGCCGGGAACGCGAGCGCCGATTGTGGCCAGCGTGAAGCTCAGAGATACCGCTTCAAATCAACCGCTGCCTCTTCCGGCGTCCGCTTCAAATTGAACGGCGAGACGAACCTGCCCTCGCGGTCCATCAGGTAGATCAGCGCGGTGTGGTCCATCGTGTAATCGCCGTCCTTGGTCGGGACCTTTTTGGCATAGACCCGGTAGGAGGAGATCACCTTGGCGGTCTCGGCGGGGTCGCCGGACAGGCCCTGGAGGTGCGGATCGAAGCTCGACAGGTAATCCTTCATCGCGGCCTGCGTGTCGCGCTCGGGATCGACCGAGATGAAGATGGCATTGACCTTGTCGGCGTCCTTACCCAGCGCGCGCAGCACTTCCGAGATCTCGAACAGCGAGGTCGGGCAGACGTCGGGGCAATGGGTGTAGCCGAAGAAGATCAGGGTCGGCTTGCCCTTCAGGCTCTTGTCGGTGACGGCCTTGCCGTTCTGGTCGGTCAGCTGGAACGGGCCGCCGATCGCGGCCGGCTGTGCCACCTTGCCGACCCCGCCCATGGCCCAGAACATGATCAGGAGCCCGACGACGAGGCTTGTAGCGAAGGCGGTCGCGATCACCAGCGGACGGGTGGCGGAGCTCATGGGCGGAAAACTTCCTGTCGCAGGTCAGAAGCAGGCGGCAAAGCCGGTCCTGATCATTTCGAAGAACACCTGGCTGCCATAGTGGAACCAGAGCGCCAGCGCGCCGATCACGGCGAGACCGCCGATTGCAGCGCCCGCCCACAGCAGCACGGATGGCATCCGCCCGGCAGTGGGCGAATTGTCCGATAGCCGATGTGCCGGGTGCAGCGGTTGAGCCATGACAACGATCGGGACGAAGGCCCCGGTTCCCTGGCTTTCAGATAGGCTTTGCGCCGGCTGCGGGCAAGGCGCCGCCAGCAGGCAAGGCTCCGCCAGCTGGCAAGACGCAGCGGCGGCGCCAAAGGACGCCGCCAGCCTGTGGATGTCAGTGGAGGAGCTGGCCCCGGGCGGATTCGAGCGGCTCCGCTTGCGGGAGCGACCGGCGCGACGGCCTGGTCGTCGAGGCCTGCGCGTCCAGGTAGCACGGCTTGTACATGGCCTGGAGCTGCTTGCCCCTCAGGAAGAGCATCCGCGGGGTGAGGCCGCCCCGCTGGCCGATCCAGCGCCTGATCTGCGAGGGATACATCGCGTACAGCATCTGGGTCGCTTCGGGATTGGTGATGGCGCGGCCGTTGGCGCCGAAATCCCAGGCGGCGTGGAAGCCCAGCGTCGCATGCGAGGTCACGCAGATGCGGTCGTGCGGGATAGCACCGAGGACGATGGTGCAGGCCGAGGCACAGAGGCCATCGATGATGACCGTCTCGCCCGATTGCCTGAGGTCCTGGTACTTGTCGACGTAGGTTCCGATCCGGCCGCCGCGGTCGTCCGCGATCCGAACCACCGCGTGAGAAGCCCCCATGCCTGCGATCAAGAGAACCGCCGCAAGCAACCCCGTCAGAAAATTCATTTTCCCCCGCCCCAGTCGAATTCGAATCTGTGTGTCAGGTGATGATGCACGGCTAGCGTCGGTCGTAACCGAGGCTTTGTCTAGGCAGGCCTGCTGGCTCAAAACAAATTAAATCCAGTGTTGCGTCCGCGCTGCACCCGGCCGGTCTCCATCCCAAAGTGGAACAAGTTAACGAGGTCTTGCGCGCCATACCCTTGATCTCAGTTGCAACCGCTGGCTTCAATCCGGGCAACTACAGGGGGGAACCCTTGAGGGGGAGAAGAACTTGGAGGGGGAAGCGCATGGTTCAAGAAACGGATGTCATCGTCGTCGGCGCGGGACTGTCGGGCCTCGTTGCCGCCACCGAGATTGCCGATGCGGGCAAGCGCGTGATGGTAATCGACCAGGAAGGCGAGCAGTCGCTGGGGGGCCAGGCGTTCTGGTCGTTCGGCGGATTGTTCCTGGTCGATTCGCCGGAGCAGCGCCGGCTCGGCATCAAGGACTCCTACGAGCTTGCCATGCAGGACTGGCTCGGCACCGCCGGCTTCGACCGCGACGAGGATTTCTGGCCGCGCCAATGGGCCGAAGCCTATGTGGCCTTCGCGGCCGGCGAGAAGCGCGGCTGGCTGCGCGCGATGGGCCATCGCTTCTTTCCCGTGGTCGGCTGGGCCGAGCGCGGCGGATATGATGCGATGGGCCACGGCAATTCGGTGCCGCGCTTCCACGTCACCTGGGGCACCGGCCCGGGCATCGTCGAGCCGTTCGAGCGCCGCGCGCGCGAGGCGATGAAGACCGGCCGATTGATCTTCCGATTCCGCCATCGCGTCGATGCGCTCTCGGTCACCAATGGCACGGTGGATGGCGTCAGCGGCGTCGTTCTTGCGCCTGATGATGCAGAGCGCGGCAAGAGCTCCTCGCGCAACGTGGTCGGTGACTTCGCGTTGAAGGCGCAGGCCGTGATCGTCGCCTCCGGCGGCATCGGCGGCAACCACGAGCTGGTGCGGCAGAACTGGCCGGAGCGGCTCGGTGAGCCCCCGAAGTTCATGATCTCCGGCGTGCCCGAGCATGTCGACGGGCGCATGATAGGCATCACGGAAAAGACCGGCGCACGGCTGATCAACCGCGACCGCATGTGGCACTACGTCGAGGGCATCCAGAACTGGAACCCGATCTGGCCGCGCCACGGCATCCGCATCCTGCCGGGTCCTTCCTCGATGTGGTTCGACGCGACAGGCACGCGGCTGCCGGCGCCGCTATTCCCGGGCTCGGACACGCTCGGCCAGCTCAAATACATCATGTCGACCGGCTACGACTATTCCTGGTTCATCCTGACCCAGAGCATCATCAAGAAAGAGTTTGCGCTGTCGGGCTCGGAGCAGAACCCGGACCTGACCGGCAAGAGCTGGCGCATGACGCTTCGCCGCGCCACCAACAAGGGCGCGCCGGCGCCGGTGGAGGCGTTCAAGAGCCATGGTGTCGACTTCATTGTCCGCGACAAGCTCGATGAGCTCGTTGCGGCCATGAACAAGCTCGCCGGCAGCGATCTCCTCAAGCTCGAGCACATCAGGATGCAGATCGAGGCGCGTGACCGCGAGATCGCCAATCCCTACGTCAAGGATGCGCAGGTCATGAACATCCACAATGCGCGCCGCTATATCGGCGACAAGTTGATCCGCACCGCTTCCCCGCACCGCATCCTCGATCCCGCGCATGGGCCGCTGATCGCGGTGAAGCTCAACATCCTCACCCGCAAGACGCTGGGCGGCTTCGAGACCGATCTCGACTCCCGCGTGTTCGGGGAGGAGGGCCGCGTCATTCCCGGCCTTTACGCCGTCGGCGAGGCCGCCGGCTTCGGTGGCGGCGGCGTGCATGGCTATCGCTCGCTGGAAGGCACCTTTCTGGGCGGCTGCCTGTTCTCGGGCCGTAATGCGGGCCGTGCCGCCGCCAAGGCAGTGGGCTAGACCATGCGGCGGCGGATGCGCATCGCCACGCTGATCGCTGCTTTGACGGCAGCTTCGGCTGCGTCCGCCGATACGGTCGATGTCAACGGGGTGAAGCGCTCCTACACCGCGCAACTGCCAGCCAAGCGGCCCGCACCGCTCGTAATCGTGCTGCATGGCAAGACCCAGCGCGGCGCCGACATGGTCACGCGGACGGCCTGGCCGCAGGTCGCCAAGCGCGAGGGCCTCGCCGTGGTGTTTCCGGACGGGCTCAACAACGCATGGGCGGACGCGCGCACCAAGGCGGGGCCGGCCCTGCGCGGACCACCGGTCGGCACCGATGACGTCGCCTTCATCGCAAGGCTGGTCGAGAAGCTGGTGGCCGACGGCACGGCCGATGCGAAGCGCGTCTACGTCGCCGGCGTCTCCAATGGCGGTGCCATGGCGATGACCATGGCCTGCGCGCGGGCCGATCTGTTTGCGGCGGCTGCGAGTGTGATCATGAACCTCAACGATGAAGCCGCCGTCACCTGTCATCCGTCGCGGCCGCTGCCGATGCTGCTCATGAACGGGACGGAAGATCCGCTGGTCCCTTATGAGGGCGGGCGCGGATCGAGCTATTTTGCCGCAGAGGGATTCTGGTCGACGGACGAGACGCTGGCGTTCTGGCGCAGGCTCAATGGCTGCGAGACCGACGACGCCGGGATCACCGACATGCCCGACGCGACGCCGGCGGACCAGTCCACGGTGACGCGGATCAGTTCGCGCTGTCCGGCTGGGCACGACGTCGTGCTCTATCGCATCAACCACGGCGGCCACCGCATGCCAGGCTTTGCTCCGGATGCCCGATTCCCGAAGGTCGCCAGGAACCTGCTCGGACCGCAGAACGGCGACATCGACGGCGCCGAAACGATCTGGACGTTCTTCAGCCGGTTTCCGTGAACGGCGTTGCTGCCCCACGCATGCGTGCCGGGCAACGCATGCGTGGCAGGCAACGCACGCGTGCCAAGGGGTGGCACAGTGCAAACCGCTGGGCTAGACAGGGCCGCCATTCCAGCCAGGAGATCCAGATGAGCATTCAGCGTTTTGAAACCGGCCCGCGCATGAGCCAGGTCGTCGTGCACGGCAACACCGTCTATCTCGCCGGTGTCGTCGCCAACAAGGCGGCCGGCGAAAGCGTGACGAAGCAGACCCAGGACATCCTGGCGACCATCGACGGTCACCTCGCCAAGGCCGGCACCGACAAGTCGAAGCTGCTCTCGGCCACGATCTACATCACCGACATGAAGACCTTCGCAGAGATGAACGCTGTGTGGGACGCCTGGGTCTCGCCCGGCAATACGCCTGCGCGCGCCACCGTCGAAGCCAAGCTGGCCGCCCCGCAATACACCGTCGAGATCATGGTGACGGCGGCGAAGTAATTTTTGCGAAAACCTCACGCGCGTTGATGACCTCCGAGGTAATCGATCAACGCGCGTGAACCTTCGATAGTCACGGTCAGCCGGACAACACGGCGCCATCGAAGGAGAGAACCATGACCGACCCCGTCACCATCGCCCGCTACATCGAGCTCTGGAACGAGCGCACCGCCGGCCGCCGCCGCGAGCTGCTGAGCGAAAGCTGGACGACGGATGCGAGCTACGTCGACCCCGTGATGAAGGGCGACGGCCAGGACGGCATCGAGGCGCTGATCGCAGGTGTGCAGCAGCGCTTTCCCGATTTCACATTCAAGCTGATCGGCGAGCCCAACGGCTACGGCGATCACATCCGCTTCTCGTGGGGACTTGGCCCTGACGGCGCCGACAGCCCGATCAAGGGCACCGATTTCGCCGTGCTGAAGGACGGCCGGATCAGAAGCGTGACCGGATTTCTCGATCAGGTCCCGGCCGGGGCGTGAGAGCGCTGGCCCTCGTCGCGCAGGCGAGGAGAGGACCGAAATTTGGACCTCACAAGCGGTCGTCATGCCCGGGCTTGTCCCGGGCATCCACGTTCTTCGTGCCGCGGGTAAGACGTGGATGGCCGGGACAAGCCCGGCCATGACGATGTCGAGTCTATCGTGCCTCAAATGGACAGCGCGTGTGCGATCGCCCTGTCGCAGGCCATAGCCCCCCTCGACGAAGCCATCCCTACGGCTTACCTGTCATGCCGTGCCGCCCCGTATCCTCCAAACATCGACCGAGCCGGCCGCGCTGCTGCCGGATCGCTTCCAGGCCTGGTTCGCAGCCCGCGGCTGGTCGCCGCGCGCGCATCAATTGGCGCTGCTGGAGAAGGCGCGCGAGGACCGGTCGGCGCTGCTGATTGCGCCGACCGGCGCCGGCAAGACGCTGGCCGGATTTCTGCCGACGCTGGTCGAGCTGTGGACGCAGCCGCTGACACGCGACGCGGGCGCGAAGAAGAACCTCGTCTCCACCGGCCGCAGCGTGCAACGCAGCGGCGGCCTGCACACCCTCTACATCTCGCCGCTCAAGGCGCTCGCCGTCGACATCGCGCGCAATCTCGAGCGTCCGATCGCCGAGATGGACTTGCCCATCAAGGTCGAGACCCGCACCGGCGATACGCCGGTGTCGCGCCGTCAGCGGCAGCGGCGCTATCCGCCCGACGTGTTGCTGACGACGCCCGAGCAGCTCGCGCTGCTGCTCTCCTCCGACGACGCACCGTTCCTGTTTTCCTCTCTCAAGCGCATCGTGCTCGACGAGCTGCACGCGCTGGTCACGTCCAAGCGGGGCGATCTGCTCTCCCTCGGGCTGGCGCGATTGTGGCGCCTCGCGCCGCAGATGCGCGCGATCGGCTTGTCCGCGACCGTAGCCGAGCCAGAGCAGCTCGCGCGCTTCCTGGTGCCGCAGCCCGACGGCAAGGAGCGGGCAGCCGACATCGTCGTCGCCGGCGGCGCCGCGCCGCCCGTGGTCGAGATGCTCGATACGCGCGAGCGGCTGCCCTGGGCCGGTCACAGCGCGCGTCACGCGCTCCCTGAAATCTACGAGGTGATCAAGGCCAACAAGACCACGCTGGTCTTCGTCAACACCCGCAGCCAGGCCGAGATGCTGTTCCAGAATCTCTGGAGCATGAACGACGATGGCCTTGCCATCGCGCTGCATCACGGCTCGCTCGACGTCGCCCAGCGCCGCAAGGTCGAAGACGCCATGTCGGCGGGCCGGCTGCGCGGCGTGGTCTGCACCTCCTCGCTCGACCTCGGCGTCGACTGGGGTGACGTCGATCTCGTCGTCAATATCGGCGCGCCAAAAGGCTCCTCGCGTCTGATGCAGCGCATCGGCCGCGCCAATCACCGCCTCGACGAGGCCTCCCGCGCGGTGCTGGTGCCCGCCAACCGTTTTGAAGTGCTGGAGTGCCGCGTCGCCATCGACGCCATCGCCGAGAATGCGCAGGATACGCCGCCCTTGCGCACTGGCGCTCTCGACGTGCTGGCTCAGCATGTTCTGGGCTGTGCCTGTGGCGAGCCGTTCTTCAGCGACGAGCTCTATGGCGAGGTTCGCACCGCCGCGCCCTACGCAAGCCTGTCGCGGCAGGATTTCGACGACGTCGTCGATTTCGTCGCCTCCGGCGGCTATGCGCTGAAGACCTATGAGCGCTTTGCTCGCATCAAGCAGGACAAGGAGGGACGCTGGCGCGTCGCCAATCCCAAGGTGCGGCAGAGCTACCGCATGAATGTCGGCACCATCGTCGAGGACGACATGCTGAAGGTGCGGCTGGTGCGTTCGCGCGGCAGCGGTGCAGGATCCACAGGCGTGATCGCACGCGGCGGCCGACTGCTCGGCGAGATCGAGGAAGCCTTCATCGAGGGCCTCTCCCCCGGCGACACATTCGTGTTCTCGGGCGAAGTGGTGCGCTACGAGACCCTGGTCGAGGACCAGGTCTATGTCTCGCGCGCGCATGACAAGGACCCGAAGGTGCCGTCCTACATGGGCGGCAAGTTTCCGCTTTCGACCTATCTCGCCGAGCGCGTGCGCCGCCTGCTCGATGATGGCCGCGCCTGGGGCGGCTTGCCGGAGCAGGTGCGCGACTGGCTGTCGCTGCAGAAGGATGTCAGCAGAGTGCCGGCGGTCCGCGAGCTGCTGGTCGAGAGCTTTCCGCGGGCCAACAAGCATTATCTCGTTTGCTACCCCTTCGAGGGCCGTCTCGCGCATCAGACCTTGGGCATGCTGCTGACGCGCCGGCTGGAGCGCGCTCGCGCGCGTCCGCTCGGCTTCGTCGCCAATGAATATGCCGTGGCGATCTGGGGGCTCGGTGATCTCTCCTTCATGATCCGCGATGGGCGGATCGACCTCAACGCGCTGTTCGATCCTGACATGCTCGGCGATGATCTCGAAGCCTGGCTCGCCGAATCCGCGCTGATGAAGCGAACCTTCCGCAACTGCGCCATCATCTCCGGCCTGATCGCGCGCCGCCACACCGGGGAGGAGAAGAGCCGCCGTCAGGTGCTGTTCTCGACCGATCTCGTCTACGACGTGTTGCGCAAGCACCAGGCCGATCACGTCCTGCTCCGCGCTGCGCGCGCCGATGCCGCCACCGGCCTGCTCGATTTGCGCCGGCTCGGCGACATGCTGATGCGCATCCACGGCCGCATCACGCACCGGGAACTCGACCGCGTCTCCCCGCTCGCCGTGCCCGTGATGCTGGAAATCGGCCGCGAGTCAGTTTATGGCGAAGCTGCAGACGAGCTTTTGGCGGAAGCCGCCGACGAGCTCGTCAAAGAGGCGATGGATCGAAGCGGGTAAGACGTGACGGCAGGCGCGCTGATTTCGGGAGATGTCGAGGACATGCGCGTTTCCAGAGTCACGATCAGCGATGTGACCTTTGCGGCCGATCTCTCCGGCGCGCTGTTCTGGGACGAGCAGCGCCTGCTCGTCGTCTCCGACCTGCATCTCGAGAAAGGCTCGAGCTTCGCCACGCGCGGCGTCCTGCTGCCGCCTTACGATACCATTGCGACGCTCGGCCGGCTCGCTGCTGTCATCTCCCGCCATGATCCGCGAGTGGTCATCGCGCTCGGCGACAGTTTTCACGACCGCAGCGCGCATGAGCGCCTGTCCGCCGAGGACCGCGACGCCTTGGCCGCACTCCAGACCGGCCGCGACTGGATCTGGATTTCCGGCAATCACGACCCCATGCTGCCGCGCGATCTTGGCGGCACCATCGCGGACGAAGTCGCAATCGGCCCGATCACCTTCCGCCACGAGCCGACCGGCGCCCACGGCGAGATCGCCGGCCATCTGCATCCGAAGGCGCGTGTCTCGGCGCGTGGCCGCTCGATGGAGCGCCGCTGCTTCGCCAGCGACGGGATGCGGGCGGTGATGCCGGCATTCGGTGCTTACGCGGGGGGCCTCAGCGTACGCGATCCAGCCTTCGCAAAGATCTTTCCGGCGAATGGCTTTGTCGCCCATCTCCTCGGCGACCGCCGCGTCCACGCCATTGCGGCCTCGCGCTGCCATTGAGGCGCCGGCTGCATTAGGACAGCACTACGACCGGTATTTTTCCGGAATCGCGCAAAGCCCGCTGTCGGTATTAACGTCCGCGCTTGCCGGGGCTGGATTTCATCCCGAACAAGATTGCAACCGGCAAAGGGGTCGCCTCGGGCGGCCCCTTTCGATTCCACGCGCGCCCAGAACAAATTAAGAACACTTTAGCAAGTCTTTGATATATCATTGTGATTCGGCGCCTCGCCGATACAATATCTAGCGTCTGTCCGACTTTGCGAGGACTACATGTCCACCATTGCCTTCGACCAGTTTGCCCTCACCCGGATCGCCGATTTCGCGCGCTCGCTGTCACGGCTGCATCAGGCCGCGCGGCGCCAGAGGGTCGATGACGACCAGTTCGACCGCGAGTTCAACGCGGTGTGCCAGTCGATCTGGGGCTACACCATCGACGATGTCAGCGACGATCTGTTCTCGTCCGAGGATCATCTGTTTCTCGACACGCTGGACGAAGCGCATGCGCGCATCTTCGCGGCGGAGCAGGGCTATGACCTCGTCGGCGACCAGGGCATGCTGACCGATTGGTGGGGCTTCTGCTGGATGATCCTGGCCGAGAAGCGCGGCCTCCTGACGCCGGAGAACCGCGCCTCCGCGCGCGCCGCGATCGAGGAGAAATATCTGGCGGCGCCGAATGTGATCGGCGTGATCATCGGGAGGTAGTGCCGCAAATTCCGTCATTGCTTCGCTACGCTCGCAATGACGGTGTGGTTACAGGTGAGGCTTACTCCAACCCCGCCCGCTTCGCCGGCTTCGCGGCGGTCTTCGGCACTGTCACGTCCGGCAGCGGCTCGCGCACGATCTCGTTTGACGCTGGCGCATCTGCCGACACCGTCTCGGCGCGCACCGGCGCCACCTTCATCTCGCCGAGCCGCGCTCGAACCTGCGCGGTGAGGCCGGGATAGGAGGCAACCGGGGTGAAGTCCGCAGCCTGGTCGTTGCCGACGCGGACGCCGGTATAGGCGACGAGGCCGTCGCTGGTGGCGATCACGTCGCCGGCCTTCAGGGAGGAATCCAGCGCAAGGTCGACCGGGGCAAGACCGACGGGTTCACGGCCGTTGCAGGTGCAGTCGGCGCGCAGCGCCTTGCGGTAGGCGAACGCGTTCTCGCTGTCGGCGTAGCGCTCGCCGGTCTGTGAATAGGCACCGTCGATCGACGAGCCGAAATAGACCTTGGTCGCGCTGGCAGGACAGAACGCCTGACACATCTGCGCGGGTGAGACGAGACCGCGCATCAGCGGAAAGTATTTCCCGTCGCAACTGCGTACGCAGAAGGCCGGTCCCGAGCCACCGGCCGCGGCCGAGCGGGTCGGCGGCACATATTGCGGCGTGGCGCCATTCTGCTGGCTGCTGAAGGGATCGACGTGGGAGTTCGCCGGCGGCACCTCGCGCTGCGGCCGCTGCTGCATTCCGCCGAAGAGGAAATCGAACAGGCCTTCGGCTGCAACCGAGGTCGGCGCCGCCAGCAGCGGCGCTGCCAGCATGGCGGCCACAAGCGAAGCGCGACGCCGCCGGCGCGCATGGGACATGACTGTACGCAATGCTTACTCCACCCGACGCTACTGAATCGGCTGGGACCGAGCGATCTCAGCACACGATTCACCATAAAGCGGGATGGTAAATGAGCAGTTGAGCGTAGGCGGTTTCAAGACGAGGCGGTGGCCTCTTTAAGGCCGGGCGCAGCTTTGGACGGGTGGTTGCTACCGGGACACATTGAGGCACGACGGCGGAGAAATTTCCGCCACTTCACCCCTTCAAGAATTCCGACGCCTTGTACAGCGAGCGGAACGGCAGGCCAGCCGCACCGAACGTGTCGGTGGCGCCTTCCTCGCGATCGACCATGGTCAGCACCAGCACGACATTGGCCCCGGCCTCGCGCACCGATTCCACCGCCTTCATCGCCGAGCCGCCCGTGGTGGTGACGTCCTCGACGATCACGACGCGCTTGCCCGCCAGCGTCTCGCCCTTGGGCAGGCCCTCGATCGCGAGCTTCGCGCCGTGCTCCTTCGGCTTCTTGCGCACGAAGAAGGCCGCGATCGGATGACCCTTGATCCAGGAGATCTGCGCCAGCGCGCCGGCGAGCGGCACCGCGCCCATCTCGAGACCGCCGATGAAATCGAGCTGGTCGTCCTTGAGCGCCTCGTAAGTCAGCTCGGCGAGCAGCGTTGCGCCCTCGGGGTCGAGCATGGTCGGCTTGAGGTTGAAGTAGAAATCGCTCTTGCGGCCCGACGCGAGCGTCACCTCGCCGCGGCCGAATGAGCGCCGGCGGATGATCTCGAACAGGCGGGCGCGGGAGGCGGATTTCGACACGGCGGTCCCTCAAACAGCGTTTTTGGTGGGGGCGGAATTTATCCGCGACCGACGCGACATTCCAGAGGGGGCGTCTCCCGTCAACAGGGATCGGCCATCCCGGCCCAAAGGTTGTGAGGGCGCAACCTTCTGGAGTAGGTGAGGGGGCAAGCCTTCGGGCAAGCCTCTTGGGGAAGGACACGGAATGACCATCGAGCTCTATACCTGGAACACGCCGAACGGCCGCAAGATCTCGGTCGCGCTGGAGGAGATGGGGCTGCCCTATAAGGTGATCCCGGTGAACATCACCAAGGGCGAGCAGATGGCGCCCGAGTTCCTCAAGCTCTCGCCCAACAACAAGATCCCCGCGATCGTCGACCCCGGGGGGCCTGAGGGCAAGCCCGTCAGCATCTTCGAATCCGGCGCGATCCTGCTCTATCTCGGCGAAAAGACCGGCAAATTCCTGCCGAAATCGCTTATCCAGCGCATTCCGGTCTACGAATGGCTGATGTGGCAGATGGGCGGCTTCGGCCCGATGCCCGGCCAGGTACACCATTTCATCGCACTCGAGAACGAGCAGGACCGGGCCTACGGCCTGAAGCGCTTCATGGCCGAGACCCGCCGGCTCTACGGCGTGCTCGACCGCCGCCTGGAGGGGCGCGACTTCGTCGCCGGCGAGCTCTCGGTTGCCGATTTTGCCATCCTGGGCTGGGCCTGGCGCCATCCTCGCCACAAGGTTGATCTGGCCGACTTCCCCAACGTCAAGCGCTGGTACGAGGCCCTGATGGCGCGCCCGGCCGTGAAGCGGGGGATGGAGGCGAAGCTGGATTGAGCTTCTTCACACCCTCTTCGCTTCTACCGCCATCCGCACCGCGAGCCCGGCCAGCACGGTGCCCATCAGCCAGCGTTGCACCAGCATCCAGCTCGGCCGGTTCACCAGGAACAGCGCGATCGATCCGGCGGCGAGCGCGATCATCGCGTTGACGCTGACGCTGATCGCGATCTGGATCGCGCCCAGCACCACAGACTGCGTCAGCACGCTGCCCGCCGCGGGATCGATGAATTGCGGCAGCAGCGCCAGATACAGCATCGCGATCTTCGGGTTGAGCAGGTTGGTGATGAAGCCCATCACGAACAATTTGCGCGGGCTGTCGACCGCGAACTTCCTCACCTGGAACGGCGAGCGTCCGCCCGGCTTCACCGCCTGCCAGGCGAGCCACAGCAAATAGCCGGCACCGGCAAAGCGCAGCGCGTCATAGGCGAAAGGAATGGCGAGCAACAGCGCCGTGATACCGAACGCCGCGCACAGCATGTAGAACACGAAGCCGAGCGCCACGCCGCCGAGCGAGACGATGCCGGCCGCGCCGCCTTGCGTGATCGAGCGCGAGATCAGGTAGATCATGTTCGGTCCCGGCGTGAGCACGAGGCCGAGGCTGACGAGGGCGAAGCCGAGCAAGGCGGAGGTGTGGGGCATGGTTGAACCGGTGCGGGAGATGCAAACGTTCTAATACGCGCGGGATCGCGCGGCCATCGCGCAATTGCTCGGAGGACAATCGAGGTCTTGCGCCGGTGTGCTCCCTCGCCCCGGTTCTTACGGGGCCGGGACGAGCTTCGCTCGCCCTGAGAGGGTTGGGGTGAGGGGCTTTCTCCACACGGGCGGTCGTCGATAGACCTGCACCCCCTCACCCGGATCGGAAGGGCGATCCGACCTCTCCCCGCAAGCGGGGAGAGGTAAGGAAGTGCGCTAGTGCGCCTCGTCCCAATTGTTCGCGGCGCGGGCGTCGACATGCAGCGGCACCGAGAGCAGCACGGCCGGGAACGGCGCATCCTGCATCACCTTCTGCACGACGGGGAGCGTTGCCTCGACCTCGTCGTCCGGCACCTCGAAGATCAATTCGTCGTGCACCTGGAGCAGCATCTGCGCCGACAGCTTCCTCGCGGCCAGCGCATCCTCCACGCGGGTCATGGCGCGGCGGATGATGTCGGCGGCGGTGCCCTGAAGCCGCGCGTTGATCGCGGCGCGCTCGTTGAAGGCGCGCACCGAGGCATTCGAAGCCTTGATGTCGGGGTAGTGGCACTTGCGGCCGAACAGCGTGGTGACGTAGCCGTGGTTGCGGCAGAAATCGCGCGTCTCGTCCATATAGGCGCGGATGCCGGGGAACCGCTCGAAATACTTCTTGATGTAGGCGGAGGCTTCCTCGCGCGCGATGCCGAGCTGGTTGGCGAGGCCGAAGGCGGAGATGCCGTAGATGATGCCAAAATTGATCGCTTTCGCGCGGCGGCGGATCTCGCTCGGCATGCCCTTGATCGGCACACCGAACATTTCCGACGCGGTCATGGCGTGAATGTCGAGCCCATCGCGGAACGCCTGCTTCAGCACCGGAATGTCGGCGATCTCGGCCAGCAGCCGCAGCTCGATCTGTGAATAATCGGCCGAGACCAGCTTGTGCCCGGGCGTGGCGATGAAGGCGCGGCGGATCTTGCGGCCGTCCTCGGTACGCACCGGAATGTTCTGCAGGTTCGGCTCGTTCGACGACAAGCGCCCCGTCGTGGTCGCAGCCAGCGCGTAGGTGGTGTGCACGCGGTGGGTCTGCGGGTTGACGTAGGTCGGCAGCGCGTCGGTGTAGGTCGATTTCAGCTTGGAGACCTGGCGCCACTCCAGAATCTTCTTCGGGAAGTCGTGGCCCTGCTCGGCGAGCTCGTCGAGCACCTGTGCGGTGGTCGACCACGCGCCGGTCTTGGTCTTGGTGCCGCCAGGCAATCCCATCTTACCGAACAGGATGTCGCCGATCTGCTTGGGGCTGCCGACATTGACCGGCTCGCCCGCGATCTCCTGGATCTCGGCCTCGACGCGCGCTGCGGTCTGGGCGAAGTCGCCGGACAGACGCGACAGCACCTGGCGATCGATCGAGATGCCGCGCCGCTCCATACGCGCAAGCACGGAGACCAGCGGCCGCTCCAGCGTCTCGTAGACCGCACTCATGTGCTCGGAAACCAGGCGCGGCTTCAGCACGCGCCACACCCGCAACGCGATGTCGACGCTTTCGGCTGACAGCGGTGCGGCCTTGTCGATCGGCACCTGGTCGAAGGTGATCTTGCCCTTGCCGCTGCCGAGCAGCTCGCTGTCCTTCAGCATGGCATGGCCGAACCAGCGCTCCGACAACGATTCCAGCGCATGCGAGCCGCGGCCGGCATCGAGCACGTAGGAGATCAGCAGCGCATCGTCGATGTTGCGCAGGGTGATGCCGTGCTGCGCCAGCATCACGGCCGTGAACTTGACGTCGAAGCCGATCTTGAGGATGCCCGCCGATTCCAGCACCGGCCGCAGCGCTTGCAGCGCGTCGTCATGCTTGACCTGGTCCGGCGCGAGGCCGGCATCGAACAGGCCGGCGCCGCCGCCGGATTGCTTGTGCGCCAGCGGCACGTAGCAGGCCTCGTTCGGCGCCAGTGCCAGCGCGATGCCGCAGAGATCGGCCTGCATCGGATCGATCGAGCTCGCTCTTGTCTCGATCGCGACATGGCCGGCGTCATGGATGCGCGCAATGAAGGCGTCGAGCTCCTTCAGCGTCTTGATGGTCTGGTATTTGCCTCGATCGACAGGAAGCTTGCGCAGCGCCTCTTCGCGCGCGGCGGCGAGGGAGATCGGTGCCCCCTTCGGGCTCGCAGCCTTGTCCTCCTTGCCTGCCGACTTGTTGGGCTGGTTCGGCCGGGCCGGCGCCGGAGTTCCCGTGCCCGGTGTGGGCACCACGTCCGAGGGCGGCAACGTCGTGAACACGCTGGCGCCGCTGGCATAGCCGGGATCGGCATCGATATTGGCGGGATCGATCTGCGCATATTCGGCGACGCGCCGCGTCAGCGTCGTGAACTCCATCGCCTTGAGGAAGGCGATCAGCTTGCGCGCGTCGGGCTCGTGGACGGCGAGGTCGTCCAGCGGCACCTCCAGCTCGACCTTGTCGTCGAGCAGCACGAGCTGCCGCGAGATGCGCGCCTTCTCCGCGTTCTCGAGCAGCGCCTCGCGCCGCTTGGGCTGCTTGATCTCGCCGGCGCGGAACAGCAATTGGTCGAGATCGCCATATTCGGTGATCAGTTGCGCCGCGGTCTTGATGCCGATGCCGGGTACGCCCGGCACGTTGTCGGTGGAATCGCCCGCGAGCGCCTGCACCTCGACCACCTTGTTCGGCGGCACGCCGAACTTCTCGATCACCTCTGATATGCCGATGCGGCGGTCCTTCATGGTGTCGTACATCGTGACGCAATCGGTGACGAGCTGCATCAGGTCCTTATCTGACGACACGATGGTGGCGCTGGCGCCGCGCTCGCAGGCTTGGCGCACATAGGTCGCGATGAGATCGTCGGCCTCGAAGCCGATCTGTTCCAGGCAGGGCAGGTCGAAGGCGCGCACGGCTTCGCGGATCAGCGCGAATTGCGGAATGAGATCGTCGGGGGCCGGCGGCCGGTGCGCCTTGTAGTCCGGATAGATCTTGTTGCGGAAGGTGATCTCCGACTTATCGAAGATGATGGCCAGATGCGTCGGCCGATTGTCCTCGGGCATCTCGCGGAGCAGCTTCCACAGCATGTTGCAGAAGCCGAGCACGGCGTTGACCTGGAGCCCGTCGGATTTGCGGTTCAGCGGCGGCAGCGCGTGATAGGCGCGGAAGATGTAGGAGGAACCATCGACCAGGAAGACGTGGTCGCCCTTTCCGGCCGCCTTTGCCGCGACCGGTTTGGCAGCAGCTGTCGCAGCTTTGGCAACAGGCTTGGTGTCAGTGGCCGCCTTGGGCGCGGCTGTGGTGTCGGCTTTGGCGCTGGTCTTCGGAGATGTCTTCGGCGAGGTTTTGGGCATGGGCCGCAATGTATGAATTTTTGCGGGCTTTGACAGCCTTGGGCAGCGGATTTTTGGCGCGATTCCCACACCATCGTCGTCCCGGACAAGCGCGCCCTAAGCGCGCGCAGATCCGGGACCCATAGCCACAGGATGTAGTTTTGCGAAGACTCGGGGTTGCCATCTCCCGCCATAACCGCTTCCTGGGGTTATGGATCCCCGCCCCGTGCGCAATTGCACACTATGGGGATGGCCTCGGGGAGGGAGCGCTACTCGGCCGCCTGCAATCGCACGCCAGGCTTCTTCGGCGCGATCCAGAATGCCTCCGGCCGCTCGAACAGGAAGCGCGCATTAAGTCGCAACGCGGCCTGCCAGATCACAAGCGATCCAAGCACGCCGGCGATAGTGACGAGCAGCGACACCGTGCCGATATCAGGAATGATGCCCGTGCGCAGCAGCAGCGTCCGCGTCGCCGCCATCGGCAGGAAGAAGGCGAGATAGATCACGATCGAATGCTCGCCGCAGAAGCGGAGGAAGTTGAGCCAGTGCGCCCGCGCGAGCAGCGTGCCCGCCGCGATGATGGCGCAGGCGCCGGCGAAGCCGAGCGCGAGCGAGACGATCGCCCACTCGCTGGCGCCCGCTGCGACGAGGCCGGCATTGATCAGCGCCCAGGCAGCGAGCGCTGCAAGCGCCAGCGCCGGATGCTTCCGCGCCCGGTCCGACAGGGCGAACACGTAGGGCGCGAACAAATAGCCCGAATAGAAATAGACGAAGCGTGCGCAGAACTCGTCGATGGCGGTCCAGCCGGTCGTGATGTGCGCGGTCTCCAGCGCGGCGGCGACGAGCCAGACCGCGAGCGATGGGACCTTGCGTGTCAGTTTCGTGACGACGAAGAAGACCGGCAACAGATAGATGAACCACAGCGTGCCGAACGGCTCGATGAAAGATTCGAGATACAGCAGGCCAACATGCTGCCAGCTGGTCTCGGCCGCAAAGGCCGGGGCCTTGAAGCCAAATTGGATTGTCACCCAGACGACATAAAAATAGGCGAAATGCACCACCTTGCGGTCGAGATAGGTTCGCCAGTCCCGATCGATCACCAGAGACAGGAACAAGCCCGAAATCAGAAAGAAATCCGGCATCCGGAACGGCTTTGCGAAGGCTACGAGCGCGTGCATGAACCCGGTCTGCCCGGCGGCAAGCTCCACCCCCAGCACCGAATGCATCATCACCACCATGACGATGCAGATGCCCTTGGCGTAGTCGACCCAGTCGATACGCGCGCCCGAAGCGGCCGTGGAGGGGCTGGCCGCCGCGATTGTGCCTGATCGTGCCATGGTGTCCCTTTTCGAGCGCGTTCCGCCCGTGCCTGTGCGGGCCTGGGGCAGTTTGGAGCCCAGTAGTTTCCGACTTCTTTACCGGTTCAAATCGCGGGCCGGTTTTTGCATGCGGACTGTTCCATGGCCTCGGGAAAATGCTAAACCGCCCCGGATTGGGCTGAGTTGGACGTCCGTTAACCAAGCTGGAACAGGATTTTTCATGCGAATTGCGATGATCGGCACGGGCTATGTGGGATTGGTGTCCGGCGCCTGCTTTGCGGATTTCGGCCACGACGTCACCTGCGTCGACAAGGACGAGAGGAAGATCGCGGCACTCCATCGCGGCGAGATCCCGATCTACGAGCCTGGCCTCGACGAGCTGGTCGCGAACAACGTGAAAGCCAAGCGGCTCGACTTCACCACCGACCTGAAGCAGCCGGTCGCCGATGCCGATGCCGTGTTCATCGCGGTCGGCACGCCCTCGCGCCGCGGCGACGGACACGCCGACCTGTCTTACGTCTACGCCGCCGCGAAAGAGATCGCGCAGTCGCTTTCCGGCTTCACCGTGGTGGTGACGAAATCGACCGTGCCGGTCGGCACCGGCGACGAGGTCGAGCGCATCATCCGCGAGGCCAATCCCAAGGCCGACGTGGTTGTCGCCTCGAACCCTGAGTTCCTGCGCGAGGGTGCGGCGATCCGCGATTTCAAATTCCCGGATCGCATCGTGGTCGGCACCTCCGACGAGCGCGGCCGCAAGGTGATGGGCGACATCTACCGTCCGCTGTCGCTGAACCAGGCGCCGCTGATGTTCACCGCGCGCCGCACCGCCGAGATGATCAAATACGCCGCCAACGCGTTCCTCGCGACCAAGATCACCTTCATCAACGAGATCGCCGATCTGTCCGAGAAGGCCGGCGCCAACGTTCAGGAGGTCGCGCGCGGCATCGGGCTCGACAACCGCATCGGCACGAAATTCCTGCATGCCGGTCCCGGCTTCGGCGGCTCGTGCTTCCCGAAGGACACGAAGGCTCTGATCAAGATCGCGCAGGACTACGACGTCTCCTTGCGCATCGTCGAATCGGTGCTGGCGGTCAACGAGAACCGCAAGCGCGCGATGGCGCGCAAGGTGAGCCAGGCGCTCGGCGGCAATCTGCGCGGCAAGACCGTTGCGGTGCTCGGCCTCACCTTCAAGCCCGACACCGACGACATGCGTGATGCGCCGTCGATCCCGCTGGTAACAGGCCTGATCGACATGGGCGCGAAGGTGAAGGCGTTCGATCCCGTCGGCATGGAGCAGGCCAAGGGCGAATTGCCCGATATCACCTATTGCGAGGACGCCTATGCCTGCGCGCAAGGCGCCGACGCGCTCGTCATCGTCACCGAATGGGTCCAGTTCCGCGCGCTCGATCTCGACCGGTTGAAGGCGACCATGGCGCAGCCGATCGTCGTCGACCTCCGCAACATCTACCGCCCCGAAGACATGGAAGCCGCGGGCTTCGTCTACGAAAGCGTCGGGCGCCCGCCGGTGCAGGGCTGATTGCTGCATATTCTCGTTCAACGAAATCGTCATGGCCGGGCTTGTCCCGGCCATCCACGTCTTGTTCACTCTCGCCTGAAAGAACGTGGATGCCCGGCACAAGGCCGGGCATGACGACCGGATGTTTCCTTGCCCCGCAGCTTCGACACGCCCCTCCCGATCGATGCCGTGCTCGTCGATTTGTCGCGTACGCTGGAGGCTAGCAACGCCGCAGTGCTGGTGGCCCCTCCCGGCGCCGGCAAGACCACGCGCGTGCCGCTGGCCTTGCTCGATGCGCCCTGGGCCAAGGACAAGAAGATCATCGTGCTGGAGCCGCGCCGCATCGCCGCGCGCGCCAGCGCCGACCGCATGGCCAAATCGCTCGGCGAGCGCGCCGGCGAAACCGTCGGCTATCGTGTCCGCTTCGGCTCGAAGATCTCGCGCGCGACGCGCATCGAGGTGGTGACCGAGGGCATCTTCACCCGCCAGATCCTCGACGATCCCGAACTAACAGGCGTTGCCGCGATCCTGTTCGACGAATTCCACGAGCGCTCGCTCGACGCCGACATGGGCCTCGCGCTGGCGCGTGATGCGCAAACCGGCTTGCGCGAGGATTTGCGCATCCTGGTGATGTCGGCGACGCTCGACGGTGCGCGGGTGGCAAGGCTGCTCGGCGATGCCCCCGTCGTCGAGAGCGAGGGCCGTGCGTTTCCGGTCGAGACACGCTATCTCGGCCGCAAGGCGGACGCGCCGATCGAGCGGCAGATGGCGGATGCGATCGCATCTGCGCTGCGCGCCGATAGCGGCTCGGTGCTGGCCTTCCTGCCAGGCGCCGCCGAGATCCGCCGCACGCAGAATTTCCTCTCCGAGCGCGTGCAGGACGCCTCCGTCGAGATCGTGCCGCTGTTCGGCGCGCTCGATGCCGCCGTGCAGGATCGCGCCATCGCGCCGGCACCCAAGGGCACGCGCAAGGTGGTGCTGGCAACCTCGATCGCGGAGACCTCGCTCACCATCGAGGGCGTGCGTATCGTCGTCGATAGCGGTCTTGCCCGCGTGCCGCGCTATGAACCCGATATCGGCCTGACCCGGCTCGAGACCGTGCGCGCCTCGCGCGCGGCGGTGGACCAGCGCCGCGGCCGTGCCGGCCGCACCGAGCCCGGCGTCTGCTACCGGCTCTGGGACGAGCCGCAGACCGCATCGCTCGCGCCGTACACCCAGCCGGAAATCCTCAGCGCCGACCTGTCCTCGCTGGTGCTCGATCTGGCGCAATGGGGCGTCAGCGATCCCGCGGCTCTATCGTTCCTCGATCCGCCGCCGCAGCCGGCCTGGAAGGAAGCCAAGAGCCTGCTGAGCGAGCTAAACGCGCTCGACGGCGACGGCCGCATCACCGCCGAAGGCAAGAGCTTGCGTGCGCTGGCGCTGCCGCCTCGGCTGGCGCGCATGATCGTGGATTCGCATCGCGCCGGCGAGGGCCAGGCCGCCGCCGAGATCGCGGCCATCATCACCGAGCGCGGCCTTGGCGGCGACAGCGTCGATCTCGAGCACCGCCGCGACCAGTTCCGCCGCGACCGCTCACCACGCGCGGCAAGCGCGCGCGATCTCGCGCACCGCTGGGCTTCGCAGGTCGCGGCGTCGGAGAAGGTGGCGCAGCAGGAGGATCTCTCGACCGGCCTGATGCTCGCCTATGCGTTCCCGGACCGCGTCGCGCGCAATCGCGGCAATGGCAGCTTCGTGCTGGCCAACGGTCGCGGCGCCTCTGTCGAGCAGACCTCCTCACTCGCCCGTGCGCCCTACATTGCGATCGGTGAGATGACGGGGACGGCGGCGAGCGGACGCATCTTGCTCGCCGCGCAAATCGCCGAGGACGAGATCGAGCGGCATTTCGCCGAGCATATCGAGACCGCCGACGAGATCTCCTTTGATCGCGGCGCGATGGCGCTGCGGGCGCGGCGCAGGCGCGTGCTGCACGCAATCACCCTGTCCGAGGCGACGCTTTCAGTGTCGCCCTCGGAGGAGACCGCGCGCATCTTTGCCGAAGGACTGATTGCGGCCGGCCTCGACCGGCTGCCCTGGTCGAAGGCCGCCAAGCAATGGCGTGATCGCGTGATGTTCCTGCGCAAGGCCGAGGGCGACAGCTGGCCCGACCTGTCGGAAGACGGCCTGATCGCGCGGCGCGATGATTGGCTGGTGCCGGCGCTCTACGACAAGATCGCGCTCAAGGACATCTCCGCGGGCGATCTCTCCGATGCCCTGATGGCGCTGTTACCGTGGGAGATGCGCGCGCGGCTCGACCGCGAGGCGCCGACGCATTTCGAGGCGCCTACGGGGAGCGTGCTCGCGATCGACTACGAGGCCGAGCAGGGGCCGACCATCGCGGTCCGGCTGCAGGAATTGTTCGGCCTCAACACCCATCCCTCGATCGCCGCCGGCAAGGTGCCGCTGGTGCTGGAATTGCTGTCGCCGGCCCAGCGTCCGGTGCAGGTGACGCGCGATCTGCCCGGCTTCTGGCGCGGCAGCTACGCCGCCGTCCGTTCCGACCTGCGCGGCCGCTACCCGCGTCAACCCTGGCCCGACGATCCCGCGAGCGCCGTGCCGACAAGGCGGGCGAAGCCGCGCGGGACGTGAGAACTCGCAACCGGCATTAACCCTCCGCTCATCCTTTTCGTCAAAATGACAGGAGCCCCGGCGTGCCTGCGCTCGCCGCCGGCCTCGTCGCGTGATGAAATCGAGCTTTCGGCTCGGAAGTGGTGTGATGCGTAACATTATGATCATCGCGGCCGTTATGATCGGCCTCGGCACCTTCATGGCGCAGATGGCGGACAAGATGAGCTCGGCTTCCGCCACGTCAGTGCCGCGCACGACGGTCGCAGTCGCGGCCACAGCGCCGGCCGGCGGCCGCAGCCTGGCCATTGGCCGTGACGGCCGCGGTCATTTCCAGACCGAGGGCCGGATCGACGGCCAGCGCATCGGCTTCATGATCGATACCGGCGCCTCCGTCGTTGCGCTGAACGAGACCTCGGCCGCCCGGTTTGGTCTCCGTCCCTCGCGCGGCGAGTACAACGCCACCGTCTCCACCGCCAACGGCACCATCAAGGCCGCGCGCACGCGCATCGCCATGCTCGACGTCGGCGGTCTCATCGTGCGCGACGTCGATGCCATGGTCCTGCCAGACGAGGCGCTGTCGGAGAACCTGCTCGGCCTCTCCTTCCTGTCCCGCCTGAAGCGTTTTGAGTACGCCAACGGGCAGATGGTGCTGGAGCAGTAGAGGCGAGCCGCGCGACCGCGCGGTCGTCAATTTCAAGAAGATATTCTTGCTCCGGCCGCCCTTCCGGTAACGTTTCTTCGTTACCAAACTGCCGCAATTATCGGCCATAAGCCTTCATTCCCGCCTTTCGCTGCGGTTTGGCATTCGCTAAGCCTGCAGCAACTCCCGCCCCCCCTTTCACGAGACCGACTCAATGTTCCCGAAGCCGAAATCCGTATTGTTGCCCAACACCTACGCCTTCGAATCCGAGCCGATGGTGAAGCCGACGGGCTTTCGCGAATACGACGCGCGCTGGTTGTTCCAGAAGGAAATCAACCTGATGGGTGTGCAGGCGCTCGGCATGGGGCTCGGCGCGCTGATCGCCGAGCTCGGCGTCCGCCAAGAGATCGTCACCGGCCACGATTTCCGCGGCTACTCGGCCTCGATCAAATACGCGCTGATCTCCGGCCTGATGGCGGCGGGCTGCAAGGTGCACGATATCGGTCTTGCGGTGACGCCGATGGCCTATTTCGCGCAGTTCGATCTCGACGTGCCCGCCGTTGCGATGGTTACGGCCTCCCACAACGACAATGGCTGGACCGGCGTGAAGATGGGCGCCAACCGCCCGCTGACCTTCGGCCCTGACGAGATGACGCGGCTGAAGGAGATCGTCCTGAACGCGGAATTCAAGAACAAGGCCGGGGGCTCCTACCAGTTCCACGAGAACTATCCGGCGCGCTACATCGCCGACCTCACCTCTCGTCCGAAGCTCAAGCGCAAGCTCAAGGTGGTCGCGGCCTGCGGCAACGGCACCGCCGGTGCGTTCGCGCCGCAGGTGCTGGAAGCGATCGGCTGCGAGGTGATCCCGCTCGACACCGAGCTCGACCACACCTTCCCGAAATACAATCCGAATCCGGAAGACATGGAGATGCTGCACGCGATCCGCGACGCGGTGTTGCAGCACAAGGCCGATGTCGGCCTTGGTTTCGACGGTGACGGCGACCGCTGCGGCGTGGTCGACAACACCGGTGAGGAGATCTTTGCCGACAAGGTCGGCGTGATGCTGGCGCGCGACATGTCGGCGATCCACAAGGACGCGCAGTTCATCGTCGACGTGAAGTCCACCGGCCTGTTCATCACCGATCCCGTGCTGCAGAAGCAGGGCGCGAAGACCGCCTATTGGAAGACCGGTCATTCCTACATGAAGCGCCGCACCAACGAGACCGGCGCGCTCGCGGGCTTCGAGAAGTCCGGCCACTTCTTCTTCAACAAGCCCTATGGCCGCGGCTATGACGACGGCCTGGTCTCGGCGCTCGCGATCTGCGACATGCTCGACCGCGCGCCCGGCAAGTCGATGGCCGATCTGAAGAACGCGCTGCCGAAGACCTGGTCGTCGCCGACCATGTCGCCGCATTGCGCCGACGAGACCAAATACGGCGTCATCGACAAGGTGGTGAAGCACTTCGAAGGCCTGCAAGCAAAGGGTGCGAAGATCGGGGGGCAGGCGATCCGCGATCTCGTCACCGTCAACGGCGTGCGCGTCACGGTCGAGGACGGCAGCTGGGGCCTGGTGCGCGCCTCGTCCAACAAGCCCGAGCTCGTCGTCGTGGTCGAAAGCCCGGTCTCGGAGCAGCGCATGCACGACATGTTCGAGATGGTGAACAGCGTGCTGCGCACGCATCCCGAAGTCGGCGAGTACAATCAGAAGATTTGAGGAGCACCTGAGAGAGGCGATCCGTCCCTCTCGCTCCGCTGTCATGCCCCGGCTTGACCGGGGCATCCAGTACCCCGCGGCTTCTCGATTCTATCACCGGCGTCTCTGGAACACTGGATCGCCCGATTAAATCGGGCGATGACACTTTCCGTGTGGCGTAAATTAAGCCGCCACCACCGCCGGGATCGGTAGCGCCGTCACCGACTTGATCTTCTCCATCGCGAAGCGCGAGGTGACGTTCTTCAGCGGCACGGCGCTGATCAGCTTCTTGTAGAACACGTCATAGGCCTGCATGTCGGCGACCACGACGCGCAGCATGTAATCGACGTCGCCAGCCATGCGATAGAACTCCATCACCTCCGGCATGGCGCTGACGGCCTCGGCGAACCGTTTCAGCCAGGCATCCGAATGATCGGAGCTCTCGACCGACACGAACACGGAGATGCCGAGCCCGATCTTGTTCTGGTCGACGAGCGCGACGCGCTTGATGATCACGCCGTCGGCCTCCAGGCGCTGGATGCGCTTCCAGCAGGGGGTCGAGGACAGGCCGACCCGGTCGCCGATCTCGGCGACGGAAAGGGAGGCGTCTTCCTGGAGCACCATCAGGATCTTGCGGTCGATGGCGTCGAGGCGGCGGCTGGTCTCGGGAATTTGGACGGCGACATCAGTCATTTGAAGAACTTTGTTTCATTTCAGGGGCAGATTTCCCTGATATAGAGAAAATCTTTCCACAGCAAGCCCATAATCTCGGCGCTTCCATGGAATCGCTCTACGGACGATCGCGCAAAAACCTTTCAACTTCAACGCGTTGTGGGGCCGCCAGGCCGCCGCCATGGCGGGTGCATTTCAGCGCCGCGGCGGCCGCGGCGAATCGCATCGCTTCCCGCAACCCCTTACCCTCAGCGAGGCCGAGCGCGAATGCGCCATGGAAGACGTCGCCGGCTCCGAGCGTATCGACCGCCTGGACCGGGAAGGCTGGTGTTTCCTCCAGCGCGCCAGCCTGGTTCAGCCAGATCGCGCCGCGCGGGCCCCTTGTGGCCGCGAGGAAGGCGGGCGTCAGCTCCGCCAGGCGCTTCAAGGCCGCGCCGTCGTCAGCGATGCCGGCCGTCTCCTGCAGCTCGGCGCTGGCGAACAGCAGATGCGAGGCGGCCGTGAGCAGGCCGTCCTGCAGCGCCATCGCGCGGTCGACGCCGACGATGACGGGAATGCCGCACCGGCGTGCCTCGGCGCAAAGCGAGGTGGCGAACGCCGCGCAGCGGCTTTCGACGAGCACCGCCTGACAGTCGGCGACAAGCGCATCGGCCTCGGGCAGCCTCACGGTCCACAGCGCGGGATCGCGATAGATGGTGAGCGTCCGCTCGCCGGAGGGCTCGATCATGATCGCCGAGACCGGCGTGCTCAGGCCAGGCATGCGCACGATGTGCGTGGTCTCGATGCCCTCTTGCGCCATCTGCGCGAGAATGAAAGCGCTCGACGTCTCCCGCGCATCGCCCATCGGCCCCCCGAACGCGACGCGGCCGCCGAGCCGCGCCATCGCGATCGCAGCGTTGAGCGCGTTGCCCCCGCACACTTCGGCGAGATGGCTGGCGTTCGCCTTGTTGCCGCGTTCGGGCAAGGCCTCGACGCGCAGGATGAGGTCGCGCACCGGCATGCCGATGCAGAGGATGCGCGGCGCGGTCCCGGCCATCGTCGGCTCGGCTCAGGCGCTGCTCTTGTCGTGTACCCAGCGGCCGAGCAGATGATGGGCGATCGCGAACGGATGCGGGCCGGCGAGCCCGTCAGGATGCGTCCGCGTCAGCATCTTCGCCGCCTCGTCGCGCGTGAACCAGCGCGCGTCTTCCAGTTCCATGCGATCGACGACGATGTCCTCGTTCAGCGCCTGCGCGCTGCAGCCGATCATCAGGGACGACGGATAGGGCCAGGGCTGGGTCATGTAATATTGCACGTCGGTGCAGCGGATCCCGGACTCTTCGAATATCTCGCGGCGTACCGCGTCCTCGATCGTCTCGGCCGCCTCGACGAAGCCGGCAAGGCACGAATACATCCCTGCCGGAAACTGCTTCTGCCGGCCGAGCAGGCATTTGTCGCCGGACGCCACCAGCATGATGACGACGGGGTCGGTGCGCGGAAAATGCTCGGCCTTGCAAGCCGGGCAGTCGCGCTTCCAGCCGCCTTCCTTCATCGCGCTGCGCGCACCGCAATTTGCGCAATAGCCGTGGCGCTGATGCCAGCCGACCATCGACTTCGCCATCGCGACCGCCGAAAGCTCCTCGGGCGGGATCGCGCCCTGCATCGCCATGCCGCGCAGCTCGGTCACGGTATAGTCCTCGCGTCCCACCAGCTTCTCGGCGGCGGCCTGCGACATCCCCATGCCGAACACGGCCGCGCCATCGCGCAGGCCCAGAAAGATCGTGCCTGGATTTGCGCCGCATTTCAGCGCCTCGTCGACCCCGAGCAGCGCGCGCACCTTGTCGCCCTCGCGCTTCACCAGCAGCGAGTCGCGGTGGACGACGTAAGCGCGCGATGACGGCTTCTGCTCCAGCGCGAACAGCTTTTCATCGTCGCGGCGCAGATGCGCGGCGCGGTCGAGGACGTTGGTGACGAAAGCCGGCTGCCCCAGCGGAAACGCGTCGAATGCTGACATTTCTTGTTCTTTCAACCCAACCAGATCTTGCGGCGAAGCGCGCTGATGAAATTCTGCACTTCAGTGGCGTCGTGCGCCAGCGGCTGCATCACGCCCCACACCGGTCGCGGCCAGGCCGCATCACTGGTGCGTCGCGCAATGATGTGGACGTGCAGCTGCGGCACGAGGTTGCCGAGCGCTGCAACGTTCAGCTTGTCGCATTTCGTGATCTCCTTCAGCGCGCGCGACACGCGGGAGATCTCGGTCATCAACTGCGCCTGCTGCACCTCGTCGAGATCGATGATCTCGACCGTATCGGCGCGCCGCGGCACCAGCAGCAGCCAGGGATAATGCGCGTCCTTGATGACCAGCACCTTCGACAGCGGCAGATCGCCGATATCGATGGTGTCCTCTTTCAGGCGGGAGTGCAGCGACCAGGCGGGTTCGGGCATGAAGGCTCTCTGGATTGATTCTTACCGTCGCAGAGACCACGCCCCCAGACAACATCCGTATGCGCCGTGGTCCTTATGCGCCGGACCCGGTGGGACAGGCCGAATGAGGGCGAATTCGGCGCCGGAAGTCCTCAAGCGCCGTCGGAACAGCCCCAGACCCCGCTTGCTTTCCGCTCCCTTTGGCCCCAAATAGGGACCGGGAGATTGGCGGTGGACGAGCCACTCGCCAACCGGGTCAGGTCCGGAAGGAAGCAGCCCTAACGAGGTCCGGATCGGGTCGCTCGTCAGTCTCCTACCTGTTTTTCGAGCGAACCAGCGCCGGCGGCACCAGCCGCCAGCGCGCTCCTTTCCGCAAAAGCCGGCCAAGAGACATTTCATTGCGGATCGACCGATGACCGACGCTGGCGCCCCTCCCGATCCCGACAGCGCCGGCCAGGCCGGCAATGCGCCCTACCGGGTGCTGGCGCGCAAATACCGCCCATCCTCGTTCGACGACCTGATCGGCCAGGAGGCCGTGGTCCGTACCGTCTCCAATGCGTTCGAGACCGGCCGCATTCCGCAGGCCTGGATTCTCACCGGCGTCCGCGGGGTCGGTAAGACCACCACCGCGCGCATTCTCGCCCGCGCACTCAACTATGAGATGCCGGATGGATCGGTGAAGGGGCCGACCATCCACATGCCGACGTTGGGAGTTCATTGCCAGGCGATCATGGAAAGCCGGCACATGGACGTGCTGGAGATGGACGCCGCCTCGCATACCGGCGTCGACGATGTCCGCCAGATCAATGACAGCGTGCGTTATGCCCCCGCCAGCGCCCGCTACAAGGTCTACATCATCGACGAAGTCCACATGCTGTCGACGGCGGCGTTCAACGCCTTCCTGAAGACGCTGGAGGAGCCGCCGGAGCACGCCAAGTTCGTGTTCGCGACGACGGAGATCCGCAAGGTTCCGGTCACCGTGCTGTCGCGTTGCCAGCGCTTCGACCTGCGCCGCGTCGAGGCCGACGTGCTGATGAAGCACCTCGCCAGCATTGCGGCGAAGGAAAACGTCGAGATCGAGCCGGAAGCGCTCGGCATCGTTGCGCGCGCCGCGGAGGGCTCGGTGCGCGATTCGCTGTCGCTGCTCGACCAGGCGATCGCGCATGCGGCGGGGCAGGTGAAGGCCGATGCCGTCAGGCAGATGCTGGGCCTTGCCGACCGCACCCGGGTCATCGACCTGTTCGAGTCGCTGGCGCGCGGCGACATCGCGTCCGCCTTCAAGGAGTTCCGCGACCAATACGATGTCGGCGCCGATCCCATCGTCGTGCTCTCGGACCTCGCCGAGTTCGTCAATTTCGTCACCCGTGTGAAGGTCATCCCGGCGACCGCCGACAACGTCGCCTATGGAGAGACCGAGCGGGTGCGCGCCAAGGAGTTCGCCTCCAAGATCTCGATGCGCGTGCTGTCGCGGATGTGGCAGATGCTGCTTAAGGGCATCGCCGAGGTGCAGGCCGCAACGCGTCCCGCAGCCGCGGCCGAAATGGTTCTGGTGCGCATCGCCTATGTCGCCGACCTGCCGACGCCCGACGAAGCGATCAGAATGCTCGAGCAGAACGGCGGCGGCTCGCCGGTCGTGAACGGCGGAAGTAGCGCGCGCAGCGGCGCGCCGGCCGCGCCGGTTGCCTCCGCAGCGCCGATGTCAGCTGCGCCCGTGCGCATGCCGACAGCCTCGGCTCCAGCGTTTGGCGGTGGCGCCCGGCCGCAGATGGCGGCCCCCGCGCCGGATACGCAAGGGGCGGCGCCCCAGCTGCGCATCGCGAGCTTCACCCAGCTGGTTGCGCTCGCAGGGCAGAAGCGCGACATCATGACCAAGAGCGCGCTCGAAGGCGACATGCGCCTCGTCCGTTTCGAGGAGGGGCGGCTGGAAGTCGCGCTCGAGCCCAACGCTTCCAAGACCATGATCTCGGAACTTGCGAAGAAGTTCGAGCTGTGGACCGGCCGCCGCTGGACCGTGATCGTCTCCAACGAGCAGGGCCAGCCGACTTTGCGTTCGGTGAACCAGGCGGCCAAGCAGGAGCATGCCCGTACCGCGGAAGCCGATCCGCGCGTGCAGGAGGTGCTGTCGCGTTTCCCCGGCGCCAAGGTCGTCGAGGTCCGCAGGCTTGCTCCCGAGACGCCGGAAACCGATATTAACGCCGACTATGGCAGCGACGATCCGCCCGACGGTTCCGACGGCGACGATCTCTGAACCATTCTTTCCAAGGACACGCACCCATGGCTGATTTTCTCGGCATGATGAAACAGGCGGCGCAGCTGCAATCCAAGGTGCAGGAGATGCAGGACCAGCTCGCCAACGTCGAGGTCGAAGGCATTTCCGGCGGCGGTCTCGTCGCCGTGCGCATGACCGCGAAGATGGACGTCAAGAGCATCAAGATCGATCCTTCGCTGATGAAGGCCGAGGAGCGCGAGGTGCTGGAAGACCTGCTCGTCACCGCCCTCGCTGATGCGCGCCGCAAGGCCGAGACCGCCATGCAGGAGAAGATGCAGGCCCTCACCGGCGGGCTCGGCCTGCCGCCGGGGCTGTTCGGCCAATAAGATGGGCGCTGTTGCAGGTCCCGAGATCGAGCGGCTGGTCCAGCTGCTCGCGCGGCTGCCGGGCCTCGGTCCGCGCTCGGCGCGGCGCGCGGCGCTGCATCTGATCAAGAAGCGCGAAGCGCTGATGATGCCGTTGTCGAGCGCCTTGCAGGTGGCGCTGGACAAGGTCCAGGTCTGCAAGACCTGCGGCAACATCGACACGCAAAACCCCTGCACCGTCTGCACCGATCCGAAGCGCGATCCTGCCATCATCGTCGTCGTCGCCGATGTCGCCGACCTCTGGGCGCTGGAGCGCGCCAATGCCACCCAGGGGCGCTATCACGTGCTGGGCGCGACATTGTCGCCGCTCGACGGCGTCGGCCCGCAGGACCTCACCATCGACGCGCTGGTGGCGCGCGCGCATGATTCGCAAGTGCATGAAATCATCCTGGCGCTGAATGCGACGGTGGACGGCCAGACCACGGCGCATTACATCACCGACCTGCTTCAGGACGCCAATGTGAAGGTGACGCGGCTCGCCCACGGGGTTCCCGTCGGCGGCGAGCTTGATTATCTCGATGAAGGTACGCTATCGGCTGCGATGCGGCAGCGCACCCTGTTCTAGAGCGTTTTCGAGCGAAGTGGATACCGGTTCGCGTGAAGAAAACGCGTCAAAACAGGAATCTCCATCCAGACTTTACGGAACGGACGACATGACGAAACTTTTCGCCACGCGATGGGCTTTGGTCGCGACGATGCTGATGCTGGTGACCCCGGCCATCTCCGCGCAGCAGGGCGACGCGGCGCTGCCGCCGTCCAAGCCCGGCAAGCCGATCAACACTGGCGATGTGCTCTCCGGCGAGCTCAACGCGATGAAGGTGCGCGACGTCAAGAACGGCAAGCGCGTCGCGACCTACCAGATCACGTCGGAACCGCGCCGCCTGCCGCCGCCGAACGGGCTCTGCAATCTCGAAACCGGCCCCGAGACGTTCCAGCTCGTCACCTCCAGCGAGGCGCAGGCCGCCCAGCTGAAATCCTTCGTCGGCAAGGAGATCTCCGTGAAGGTGGACGAAGTCGCCTGCGCCAGCGATCCCGGCCAGATGAGCGAGGCCGTGATCACGAAGTGGAGCCTGATCAAGAAGCAGTAGGGGGGGAGTCGTCTCCCCGATTCCGGTGTCATCGCCCGCGAAGGCGGGCGATCCAGTACGCCGCAGCTTCTCGGTCGATCACGACTGTCTCGGAGTACTGGATGCCCCGCCTTCGCGGGGCATGACAGGGGTGCCTACACCCGCACCGGCCCCAGTGCCTCGAAATGCCCGCGCTTCTGCAAGTACGCCAGCAACATCAGGCTCGGGATGGCGACGAGGACGGAGATCGCGAAGAACATCGGCCAGCCCGTCGCTTTCGCCAGATAGCCTGCGCCCGACGACAAATAGGTCCGTCCCACCGCGGCGAGCGCCGTCAGCAGTGCATATTGGGTCGCCGTGTGCAGCGGGTTCTGGCACAGCGCCGAGAGATAGGCGACGAAGATCACGGTGCCGATGGCGTTGCAGAAATTGTCGGAGGTGATCGCGAGGGTCAGCGCCCATTCGTTGACGCCGACAATCGCAAGCCACGAGAACGACAAATTGGACATCGCCTGCACGATGCCGCCGATCCACAGGCTGGTCGCGAGCGAATAGCGTCGGGCCACGAAGCCGCCGGCAAAGCCGCCGGCCAGGGTCGCGATGATGCCGACGCCCTTGACGATCACGGCATAGTCGTTCCGCGTGAAGCCGATGTCGATGACGAACGGCACGGTCATGTTGCCGGAGAACGCGTCGGTGAACTTGAACAGCACGACGAAGGCGAGCACGACCCATGCTTCCTTGCGTCGCAGGAATTCCGAGAACGCGCCCAGCGCCGCATGGAACACCCGCGTGAGCGCGCCCTCGTCCTGCGTGGCGGCCTCGGCGCGCGCGGATTGTGCGGGCTCGGTGGCGGCGAGCGCAGTCGCCGTGCCGATCAGCACCAGAGCCGCCATCACCACATAGCCCCACATCCAGGCGGCGCCACGCGGGACGATCGCCTCGAAGCCGGTGACGATGAATAGGGCGCCTGCAGTCGAGACCAACATGCCGATGCGATAGGCCGCGACATAGGCGGCCATGCCGGCGGCCTGCTCGCTTTCGGGCAGGCTCTCGACGCGGAACGCGTCGACCACGATGTCCTGCGTCGAGGACATCGTCGCGACCAGCAGCGCGCCGAGCGCGACCAGCAGCGGCGAACGTGCCGGATCGGTCAGCGCCAACAGCAGAATCGCGCCGATCAGCAGCAGCTGCGCAAACACCAGCCACCCGCGGCGACGTCCGAAGGCCTGCGTGAACAACGGCACATGCAGCGCATCGACCAGCGGCGCCCACAGGAACTTGAGCGTGTATGGCGTTCCAACCAGCGCAAACAGCCCGATCGTTCCAAGATCGACCCCGGCTTCGGCCATCCACACCAGCAGCGTCGATCCCGACAGTGCCAGCGGCAGCCCCGAGGAGAAGCCGAGAAACAGCACGATCAGCACCCGCGGCTGCAGGTAAACAGCAAGGCTGTCGCGCCAGGAGGGCGAGGCGGTGGAAGTCGCGGCGGGGGAGGTCGCGTCGGGTGCGGTCATGGGGGGCGTGTTAGCAGATTCTGGGGGAAAAGACCCTCGCGGTAGCTGGTGAGACGGGAGAGCTTCCAACACGCTCGGTGTCATCGTCCGCGAAGGCGGACGATCCAGTACTCCGCGGCGTCTCGGTTCAACCACTCGGGCTGCGGAATACTGGATGCCCCGCCTTCGCGGGGCACGACAGTGTGCCCTAGTCTCACTCCCCCGCCTGGAGCTTGCGCGGAAACAGCTCTGCCGCTCCCGTCGCCACCAGGCGCGGCGCCTCCGGCGCATCGCTCTTGCTGAAATCGAGCTCCTCGATTCGCCCTGCGCGCTTTTCGATCTTGTCGGCGGAGATCAGCACCTGGCGGACGTCCTCGTTCACGTCGGCAAAATGCTTTTGCAGCTTGAGCACGCGGTCGCGCAGGCGCCCCAAATCGTCGCCGAGCTTGATCACCTCGGTGCGGATCTGGTCGGCGGCGTCGCGCATGCGCGCGTCTTTCATGATCTGCTGCATCACCTGGATCGCGAGCATCAGCAGCGACGGCGACACCAGCACGACGCGGGCGCGATAGGCCTTCTGGATCACGTCGTCGAAGCCGTCATGGATCTCGGCATAGACCGATTCCGACGGCACGAACATCAGCGCCATCTCCTGGGTCTCGCCGGTGACGAGGTATTTTTCCGCGATGTCGCTGACATGCTTCATCACGTCGCCGCGCAGCCGCTGCGTGGCAACGCGCCGCTCCTCGTCGGTGCGGGCGTCGTGCAGCGCCGTCATCGCCTCCAGCGGAAACTTCGCATCGATGCACAGCGGGCGCTGGTCGGGCAGGAACACGACGCAGTCCGGCCGTTTTCCGGTCGAGAGCGTGAACTGGAACTCGTAGGAGCCCTTGGGCAGACCGTCCTGGACGATTGCCTCCATCCGCGCCTGGCCGAAGGCGCCGCGCGACTGCTTGTTGGCGAGTACGTCGCGCAGAGTGGTCACCTGCGTGGTGAGGTCGGTGAGGTTCTTGTGCGCGTTGTCGATGATGCCGAGCCGTTCATGCAGCGCGCGCAGGCTCTCCATGGTGTTGCGGGTCGAATGTTCCATGGACTGGCCGACTCGATGCGTCACCGAATCAAGCCGCTCGTTGACCGCGCGCGCCATCTCGGCCTGGCGTCCCGCCAGCGCCTGGGTCATGGCGTCGACCCGCCCCGAGGCCTCGCTCTGGGCGTGCAGCACCTGGGCGAGCCGCTCCTCGAGCTCGTCGGCCCGGATCGCGTTCGCCATGGCGAGTTCCGCGCCACGCCGCCCCGAGCGCGCGATCACGACCGCAATCACAACCAGCAGGATGAGGACGAGCGCACCGAAGCCGATCAGCGCATCGACGATGCGCACCGGCCAGTCGCCCAGCATGACAATGATCTCGTTCATGCCGCCTTGTAGCCGATTCGCTGCGCTCTCGCGAACGAAGAGGGAACATTCTGGGTTAACCGGCCCCTAATTTTCATGGTTAATGAAAGGTGAAGTTTTATGGTTAGCGAGGGGTTAACGGGTTCCGGGCCGCATTGACCGCATCCGGCGCGCGGCTTAAATCGCGGCCATGGCCCTCAGAGAAATCATCATCCTGCCCGACAAGCAGCTGCGCCTGGTCTCCAAGCCGATCGAGAAGGTCACGGCGGAGATCCGCAAGCTTGCCGACGACATGTTCGAGACCATGTACGACGCGCCCGGCATCGGGCTGGCGGCGATCCAGGTCGCGCAGCCCTTGCGTCTGATCACGATGGACCTCGCCAAACGCGACGAGAACGGCGAGACCAAGCCGCTGCCGCGCGTCTTCATCAATCCCGAGATCATCGCCTCGTCCGAGGAACTGTCGGTCTACGAGGAAGGCTGCCTCTCGATCCCGGAATATTACGAGGAGGTCGAGCGGCCCGCGAAGGTGCGCGTGCGCTTCACCGATCTCGACGGTAAGGTGCACGAGGAGGATGCCGAAGGCCTCTACGCCACCTGCATCCAGCACGAGATCGACCATCTCAACGGCGTGCTGTTCGTCGACTATCTGTCGAAGCTCAAGCGCGACCGCGTCATGAAGAAGTTCGAGAAAGCCGCCAAGCGCGCGGCGGAGTGATAATTCCTCCGCCGTCATGCCCGGGCTTGTCCCGGGCATCCACGTTCTTTGCCGCCGCGAGCAGGACGAACGTGGATGGCCGGGACAAGCCCGGCCATGACGAGTACCTTGCTCGTTTCAAGGATTGTCTCGTCACATGCCCCTCCGCCTCATCTTCATGGGCACGCCCGATTTCTCCGTGCCGACGCTGCTCGAGCTGGTCGCGCATGGCCACGAGATCGCGGCCGCCTACACCCGCGCGCCGAAGCCGGGCGGCCGGCGCGGCCTGCAATTGCAGCCGACCCCGGTCGAGGAGGCCGCGCGAAAGCTGGGCATTCCCGTGCTGACGCCGAAGACGCTGAAGACCGAGCAGGCGCTGGCGGAGTTCCGCGCCTTCGATGCGGACGCGGCCGTCGTCGTCGCCTATGGCATGATCCTGCCACAGGCGATCCTCGATGCGCCAAAACTCGGCTGCTACAATCTGCATGCCTCGCTGTTGCCGCGCTGGCGCGGCGCCGCGCCGATCAACCGCGCCATCATGGCCGGCGATGCCGAGAGCGGCGTGATGGTGATGAAGATGGATGTCGGCTTAGATACCGGCGACGTCGCCATGGCCGAGCGCATCACGATCACCGACGGCATGACCGCGCTCGACCTGCACGATCGTCTGTCCCGCCTTGGCGCCGACCTGATGGTGCGCGCGATGGCCGCGCTCGAACGCGGCGGGCTCCAGCTCAAGGCGCAGAGCGCGGACGGCGTCACCTACGCCGCCAAGATCGAGAAGGCCGAGGCGCGGATCGACTGGACCAGGCCCGCGCGCGCGGTGCTGCGCCACGTCCATGGCCTCTCGCCCTTCCCCGGCGCCTGGAGCGAGCTTGACGATGCCCGCGTCAAAATCCTGCGTTGCGAGTTGGCGCAAGGCGCCGGCGCGCCTGGCGAAATGCTCGACGATCAGCTTACCGTCGCCTGCGGCGACGGCGCCATCCGCATCATCGAGCTGCAGCGCGAGGGCAAGGCCCGCATGCAGGCCGCGGACTTCCTGCGCGGCGTGCCGTTAAAGGCGGGATCCAAATTCACCTGACACTGTCATACCCCGCGAAGGCGGGGTATCCAGTACGCCGAGGCTTCTCGGTCAATCGGATAAGCCGCGGAGTACTGGGTTGCCCGCCCCAGTGCGCAACAGCGCACAAGGCGGGCAATGACGACGAAACTGGACACGATGCCCCGCTACAAGCTCACCATCGAATATGACGGCGCGCCGTTCTTCGGCTGGCAGGTGCAGGACACGCTGCCATCGGTGCAGGGCGCGCTGCAAGCCGCGGTGAAGGCGATGACTGGTTCGGATCTGCGCGTGCACGGTGCCGGCCGCACCGATGCCGGCGTGCATGCACGCGGCCAAGTCGCCCATGTCGACGTCGACAAGCAGTTTCCGTCGGGCCGTTTTCGCGACGGGCTCAACGCGCATCTGCGCCCGCATCCGATCGCGGTGCTCGAGGCCGAGATCGTGCCCGACGATTTCGAGGCGCGCTTCTCGGCGGTCAAGCGCCACTACCGCTATCGCATCGTCAACACTCGCGCCAATCTCGCGCTCGATGTCGGCCACGCCTGGCGCGTGCCGCGCAAGCTCGATGCCGACGCAATGCACGCGGCGGCGCAGCGCCTGCTCGGCAAGCACGATTTCACCACCTTTCGCGACACCGAGTGCCAGGCCAAATCGCCGGAGAAGACGCTCGACCAGCTCGACGTGATCCGCGATGGCCGCGAGATCAACGTCATCACCTCGGCGCGCTCGTTCCTGCACAGCCAGGTGCGCTCGATGGTGGGATCCCTGGTCTGGGTCGGCGAGGGCCGCTGGACCGCCGACGATCTCTCCGCCGCACTCAAAGCCCGCAACCGCGCCGCCTGCGGCATCGTCGCCCCGCCCGAGGGGCTGTATTTGATGAAGGTGGATTATTAGGCGAGCGGCGCAGAGAGCGGGCACGCTCTCGCCAAACCTCGGTGTCATGCCCCGGCTTGACCGGGGCATCCAGTACGCCGCGGCCTCTCGGCTCAATCACTGCCGTCTCTGGAATACTGGATCGCCCGGTCAAGCCGGGCGATGACGGTCGTGTTTGTGGAGGCAACACTGCCTCAAGCAAAATACCGCGCCAAAATCCCGCGATACACTTTCGTCAGCCTCTCCAGATCCGCCACCGGCACGCGCTCGTCGACCTGGTGCATGGTCTGCCCGACCAGGCCGAACTCGATCACGGGGCAATAGCTTGAAATAAACCGCGCATCCGACGTGCCGCCTGACGTCGACAGCTCGGGCTTGCGTCCCGTCACCTCCTCGATCGCGGAGACCGCGAGATCGGTGAACGGACCCGGCTTGGTCACGAACACGTTCGAGTTGGAGGGCTCCCACACGATGCGGGCCTTGATGCGGTTGCCGCAGGCTTTGGCGAGACGCGTCTCCACCAATTCACGCAAGCTCGCCTGGGTGTGGTTGTCGTTGTAGCGGATGTTGAATCTTGCGCGGGCCTCGCCGGGGATGACGTTGAAGGCCTTGTTGCCGACGTCGACCGA
Organism: Bradyrhizobium sp. BRP19; assembly: GCF_020194195.1. Lineage (NCBI taxonomy): Bacteria > Pseudomonadati > Pseudomonadota > Alphaproteobacteria > Hyphomicrobiales > Nitrobacteraceae > Bradyrhizobium > Bradyrhizobium sp. BRP19. The sequence goes on from NZ_JADYVZ010000011.1 coordinate 219,962, forward strand.
GACGAATTCGAGATTGGACGCCTGGAATTGCGCGCTGCCATGGTCGAGCGGCTCGTCGGAGATCGCGACGATCAGCCGCGAGATATCAGGCACCGGATTGGAGGCGCGGTGCGGATAGGCGACGTGGCCCTGCACGCCGTCGACGACGAGCGTGCCGGATTGCGAGCCGCGCCGGCCGATCTTGATGGTGTCGCCGAGCGTCTCGACGTTGGAAGGCTCGCCGAGCACGCAATGGTCGAATTTCTCACCGCGCTCGGCGACCCATTTCAGCAGCTTGATGGTGCCGTTGATCGAGACGTCTTCCTCGTCGCCGGTGATCAGGAACGAGATCGAGCCCTTTCCGTCGCTGCGCGGCTTGCCGCCGTTGGCGGCGAGATGCTCCAGCACCGCGGCGACCGAGCAGGCGATGCCGCCTTTCATGTCGACCGCGCCGCGGCCATGCAGCACGCCGTCCTTCACCTCTCCGGAGAACGCGCCGACGCTCCAGGCGCTCTCGTCGCCGGGCGGCACCACATCGGTGTGGCCTGCGAAGGTGATGTGCGGACCGTCGGTGCCGATCCGAGCGTAGAGATTGTCGACGTCGGCGGTGCCTTCCTCGCTGAAGGTCACGCGGTGACAGGTGAAGCCGGCAGCGCCCAGGATTTTTTCGAGCACCCCGAGCGCGCCGGCATCGGCCGGAGTGACTGAAGGGCAACGGATCAGGTCGCGGGCAATGGAGAGAGCATCGGTCATGCGCCCCGCTTAACATGCATGCCGCCGGGTGGGCTAGCGCTGGGCGGAACAATTTCGATCTCGCGGCCCTGGTCCCAGCTCTTCGCAGGCGGCGAGGCGGGCGTGGACTCATACGCGATCCCGGCCAGCGGATCAGGCCCGAACCGGTTATCGCCGACAGTGCCGGGCACGCAGAGCATCTCGACGAGACCCCACAGCCACAGCATCGAAGCGGCGAGGTTGAAAAGAAGCATCACGCTGGTGTCGGGGAGCAGGTCCGAGAACTGGTTGAACAGGCCGGGCACGAGGAAAAACGGAACGAGCCACCAGCCGCTCCTGTCACGGTCGTGCAGCCGCTTGATCGCCGTTGCCAGATAGACCCACAGGAACAGCGACATGCCGAATGCCCTCAGGATCAGGGGCGCGCGGTCGGTAGACGCGAGTGAAGGGTGTTCCCGGGGATCGGCCAGCTTGAACAGATCGCCAAGGCCGAAATCGAGCTTGAGCGAGAGCTTCAACGATCCGTCGGCATTGGGCAGATGAATGATCTGACCGATCACCTCCAGCAAGCCTGCCAGCAGCGCAACGATCAACAGCGCCTGCCACAGCAGGGCGCGATTGATGCGGCCGTCGAAGCGGAATAGGTACCAGATCCAGTCCATGCGAGTGGCTCCGGGCGGAATGGCCGCCCGGAAATTGGTCGCGATGGAGGGAGGGTGGGTTCGATCCTAGCAGCGAATGGTGAATGGTGAATGGCAAGTAGGATTGGCGCCCTATTCGCCACTGGCCATTCGCTACTCGCCTTGCATCAATCCCGCAGCAGCTCGTTGATGCTGGTCTTCGACCGCGTGCGCTCGTCGACGCGCTTGACGATCACGGCGCAAGCGGTGCTCGGGCCGATCTGGCCGTTCTTCATCGGCTTGCCGGGCAGCGCGCCGGGCACCACGACGGAATATTCCGGCACTTCGCCCATGAAGACCTCGCCGGTCTCACGGTCGACAATTTTGGTCGAGGCTCCCAGGAACACGCCCATCGCCAGCACCGCGCCCTTGCGCACGATCACGCCTTCGGCGACTTCCGAGCGCGCGCCGATGAAGCAATCGTCCTCGATGATGACCGGCTCGGCCTGCAGCGGCTCGAGCACGCCGCCGATGCCGGCGCCGCCCGAGATGTGCACGCGCTTGCCGATCTGTGCGCAGGAGCCGACGGTGGCCCAGGTGTCGACCATCGTGCTCTCATCGACATAGGCGCCGAGATTGACGAAGGACGGCATCAAGACGACGTTCTTGGCGATGAAGGCCGAGCGGCGCACCACCGCACCCGGCACCGCGCGAAAACCGGCATCGCGAAAGCGGTTTGGGCCCCAGCCTTCGAATTTCGAGGGCACCTTGTCCCACCAGCTTGCCTTGCCGGGGCCGCCGCCAATGACGTCCATGTCGTTGAGGCGGAACGACAGCAGCACGGCCTTCTTCAGCCATTGATTGACCTTCCACTTGCCGTCGCTGCCGCGCTCGGCAACGCGCGCCTCGCCCTTGTCCAGGATCTCCAGCGACTGGTCGACGGCCTCGCGCACCTCGCCCTTGGTCGTGGTCGAGATGCCGTCACGCGCCTCGAAGGCGCTGTTGATGGTCGATTCGAGGGCTGCAAGGGACATCGTGATTTCCTCTGGGAAGCGCGTGGTTTCGCGAGAATTGGAGCGCTTTTTCGGGATTTGGCGGAGCGGAGTCAAGGCTGCGTTCTGGATCACCACCCGGGAAGACCCGTAGCCCGGATGGAGCGAAGCGCAATCCGGGACAGTCTCTCCGCAGCTACGCCAGCCCCGGATTACGCTGCGCTCCATCCAGGCTACGAAATCACCCCGACAACTTTGCCAAAAACCCCGCCAGATCATCCGTGACGTGGTCGACATGGGCGGCGTCGCGGCCTTCCAGCTCCCAGTCCTCGCGCACCACCTCCTTGGTGCCGTCGGGCACCACCAACACGGTGGTCATGCCGAGCCGGTAGGGGACGGTGAGGTTGCGGGCGAGGTCCTCGAACATGGCGGCGCGGGTCGGATCGACCGCATGCTGGCCGAGGAACTTGCGGTAGGTCTGCTCCGCCGGCTTCGGTTCGAACTCGGCGGCGATGATGTCGAACACGCCGTCGAAATGGCCGGCGAAGCCGAGCCGCGCCAGCACGGCATCGACATGGTCGACCGAGCCGTTGGTGAGGATCAGCTTGCGGCCCGGCAGCTTTGCGATGGCCGCGCCAAGCGCCGGATTCGGCTCCAGCGGAGAGTGGTCGATCTTGTGGACATAGGCGAGGTAGTCGTCGGCGGAGACGCCGTGCAGGGTCATCATGCCGCGCATCGTGGTGCCGAAGCGGCGATAATAGTCTTTCTGGATCGCCCGCGCTTCCTCCGGGCCGACATTCAGCCAGTTGCAGACGAACTCCCCGATCCGCGCATCGACCTGCTGCCACAGATTGACGTGATGCGGATAGAGCGTGTTGTCGAGGTCGAACACCCAGGTGTCGACATGGTTGAAGCTGCGGGGGAAGGTCATATCGGCATTCTCAACTTGTCGTCCCGGGGCGCGCGAAGCGCGAGCCCGGGACCCATAACCCCAGGGAGGAGTTTTGCGAAGACTCGGGGTGACCAGCTTCCCTCCGCAACCACTCCCTGGGGTTATGGGTCCCCGCCTTCGCGGGGACGACGGCGGAGCTTGTGGATGCTTGCGTGCTGATCATTGCGCCAATCTCACGGCACGGCAAAGCGCAGCGTCTTGCCGCCGCTCGACATGTCTACCGCGCCGAAGCCCGTTGGCGCAAAGCCGCGCGCGCCGCAATCGGTCTGCTCGCTGGTCTCGAACTTGGTCTCGCGTGTGCAGAGCTGCCTGTCGCCGCCCCAATTCAGCGGCTTGTCCTTCAGCTTGACGATTCGGTTGTCGGCGTCGACCGCTTCCGCGAAGCTGAAGATCTGCTTCGGCTGGCCTGATACATCGGGGTGCAGGCAGGTCTTGGGATCGATGCGATACCAGCCGCGGCTGGTCACGGCCTTGCCGTCGTCGGTCGCGATCGCCGCCATCACCTTGTGCGGCGTGTCGTTGCACCAGGTGAGGCCGGTCGCGGACGGCGTCTGCACGGCATCGACCATGGTCTTGAAGAAGTTCTGCGAGCCCACGATGTCGGACGACAAGCCCCGGCTCTTTAGAAATGCGGCCAGCGCGCTCTGCGTCTTTGGCCCGTCGACCCCATCGATCGGCGCGGCGTCGTAGCCTGCGATCACCAGGAGCCGCTGGATGCCGGCGAGGCGCGCCTGCTCGTCGTCATATTCGGAATCCTCAGCGAGATAAGCGACGAGGTTGCCGTCCGGGCTTTGCGTCGGCGTCACCTGCGTGAAGGGAACCTGCGTCTGGCCGCTGCGGCACTGCCGCGCCGCCGCGATGACGAAATTGTCCTGCGCGACGCACAGCATGTCGTTGCCGCTTTGCGGGATCGGGGACGCGCCGTAGACGCCGAGCGCGCGCGCGTTGAGCAGGATGCGGTCGGCGGTCAGCGTGCCCTGCACCACCACGCGGCAGGCGGCGGGATCGATCCTGAACCAGCCGCGCGTCGCGGTGGCCGCCTTGTCGTCGATGCCGATCGCGGCCTCGACCACATAGGACATGCGGTTGCAGATCTTGAGGTCGGCGATCGCCGGCGCCGAGGAGAAGAAGAAGGAGACAGTTGCGGCAGGCAGCGTCATCAGGAAGCGGGTGAGGGGGGAGCGGCGTGGATGACGCTCTCTCAAATCGTCATGGCCGGGCTTGACCCGGCCATCCACGTCTTTGCCGCGAGAAGAAAGGTCGTGGATGCCCGGGACAAGCCCGGGCATGACGACCTTCTTCCGCTGCTCGCGTTCCCGCATCACTTGTGGATCAGCGTGCCCGTGCCCTGGTTGGTGAAGAGCTCGAGCAGCACCGCGTGCTGCATCTTGCCGTCGATGATGACGACGCCCTCGACGCCCTGCTCCAGCGCGTAGATGCAGGTCTCGACCTTCGGGATCATGCCGCCGGAGATGGTTCCGTCGGCGATCAGTTTTCGCGCGTCCTTCACCGACAATTGCGGGATCAGCTTCTTCGACTTGTCGAGCACGCCGGGCACGTCGGTGAGCAGCAGCAGGCGCTTGGCTTTCAGCGCGCCGGCGACGGCCCCTGCAAAGGTGTCGGCGTTGATGTTCAGCGTCTGGCCCTCTTTCGAGGTTGCGAGCGGCGCCAGCACCGGGATCAGCTCGTAGCCGATCAGCTGGTTGAGCAAAGTGAGGTCGACCTTCTCGGGGTCGCCGACGAAGCCGAGATCGATCGCCTTCTCGATGTTCGAGTCGGGATCGACGATGGTGCGCGTCGTCTTGGTCGCCTTCACCATGTTGCCGTCCTTGCCCGACAGGCCCACCGCCTTGCCGCCGGCCTCGTTGATGTAGCCGACGATCTGCTTGTTGACGGAGCCGGCGAGCACCATCTCGACGATCTCGATGGTCGCGGCATCGGTGATGCGCAGGCCCGCGGCGAATTCCGAGACGATCCCAAGACGCTTGAGCATGGTCGCGATCTGCGGCCCGCCGCCATGCACCACCACCGGATTGATCGCGGTCTGCTCCAAGAGCACGATGTCGCGGGCAAAGTTCTTCGCGGTCTCCTCGTCGCCCATGGCATGGCCGCCATATTTGATGACGATGGTTTCCTCGTCATATTGCTGCATGTGCGGCAGCGCTTCGGACAGGATGCGGGCCTGGTCGAGCGGAGAGATGTCGGTCATGTCGCGGTCTCGCTGGCGGGTCGAATGGTGCGCGTTCTATCCGATTGGCGGGGACAGCGCAAAGGTGTGGCAGCTATGTAGCCCGGATGGAGCGCAGCGTAATCCGGGATTCGTCGCCGCAGACACCGGTCCCGGATTGCGCTGCGCTCCATCCGGGCTACGGATTCAGCGCTTCGCCGCCACCGCCGCCACGCTTACCGCCAGCCAGCTCGCAATCATCACCATTCCGCCCGTCGGCGCCGCCATCGGAAACAGCGCGTGCCCGGCATACTGCCGCAAGGTGAGGTCGCCTGCGAACAGCGCGGCACCGATCGCGAAGCCGAACGTCGCCACGATTCCAATTCCGCCGTGCAGAAGGCCGCGCGTGAGCAAGGCGATGGTCGCAAGTATGGCACTTGCATGAAACAGCAGCATGGCGCTGGCGGAGGCAAGACGGCTCGCGTCGGCACCATGGGCGGACGCGGCGGCCAGCGCGACGCCGGCGGCGCCCATCAAGCCGGCAAGCCCGATCAGCAGGCGGTGCGCTGCCATCACGAGGCCCGCTCTTCCAGGAGCTTCGCCATCGCGGCGCGAAGCTCGGCCATGCCGGTCGCGCTGCGCGACGAGGTCGCGAGCACGGTCGGGAACGCGGCCGGATGCTTGGCGAGCACGGCCTCGGTCTCGGCGATGCGTGCTTGCAGCTCGGCGACTTTCACCTGGTCGGCCTTGGTCAGCACGATCTGGTAGCTGACGGCGGAGCAGTCGAGCGTCTTCAGCACCTCGAGATCGACATCCTTGATCCCGTGCCGCGCATCGATCAGCACGTAGACGCGCGCGAGACTGGCGCGTCCCAGCAGGAATTTGTGGATCAGCTCGGTCCAGGACGCGACCTGGCTCTTCGGCGCCTTGGCATAGCCGTAGCCGGGCATGTCGACGAGGCGCAGGTCGTTCTTGCCGGGGACCTCGAAGAAGATCAGCTCCTGGGTGCGGCCCGGCGTATGCGAGGTGCGCGCCAGCGCGTTGCGGCCCGTGAGCGCGTTGATCAGGCTCGACTTGCCGACATTGGAGCGCCCGGCAAAGGCGATCTCCAGCCCCGCCATCGGCGGCAGCGTTTCGATCGAAGGGGAGGCCCAGATGAACTGCCAGTCGCGGGCGAACAGTTTTCGCCCGGCCTCGATCAGTCGCTCGTCGGTCTTCTCGTTCATGCGAGCGGTCTATCCTCTCGTCATGGCCGGGCAAAAGCGCGAAGCGCGTCCTTCCCAACCAAATGTCCCGGCCATCCACGTCTGACTGTGAGGCACCCTCCTAAACGTGGATGCCCGGGACGAGCCCGGGCATACGCTGTGGAGGCAGTTTGCCTGACATTATCGAAGGACTACGTCGCCTTCCTCGCGAACGTCGCCTTGAGATTGTCGAGTAATTCCACCTTCACGCCGTTGCGGCGCATGATGTAGCCCTGCTGGACCACCGAGAGCAGGTTGTTCCAGGCCCAGTAGATCACGAGGCCCGCCGGGAATCCCGCCAGCATGAAGGTGAAGATCAGCGGCATCCAGTTGAAGATGATCTGCTGCGTCGGATCCGGCGGCGTCGGATTCAGCTTCATCTGGATCCACATCGTGATGCCCATGATGATCGGCCAGATGCCGAGCGCGAGGTAATAGCCGAACACCGGAATCGTGGTCGGATCGAACGGGATGAGCCCGAACAGGTTGAAGAGATTGGTCGGGTCCGGCGCGGAGAGGTCCTTGATCCAGCCGAAGAACGGCGCGTGCCGCATCTCGATGGTGACGAACAGCACCTTGTAGAGCGCGAAGAACACCGGAATCTGGATCAGCACGGGCAGACAGCCGGCGACCGGATTGATCTTCTCCTTGCGGTAGATCTCCATCATCTCCTGCTGCTGCTTCACCTTGTCGTCGGGATAGCGCTCCTTCAGTGCCAGCAGCTGCGGCTGGATCGACTTCATCTTCGCCATCGAGGCGTAGGACTTGTTCGCCAGCGGGAAGAACAACAGCTTCACGATCACCGTGACGAGCAAGATCGAGACGCCGAAATTGCCGAAGAAGCGGAAGAAGAAGTCGAGGCCGAGGAACATCGGCTTGGTGAGGAAATAGAACCAGCCCCAGTCGATCAGCAGGTCGAACTGGTTGAGGCCGAGCGCCTTGTTGTAGCCGCCGAGGCCCGCGAGCGGGAAGTTGATGCCGACCACGCCGGCTTCCTTGGCGCCTGCGAACAGCCGCGCGTTGGCCGTCGCGGTGCCGCCGATCGCGACGGTGACGGGGTCGAGCAGATAGTCGGTCTGGTAGGTATGGACCTTGCCGACCGGGTTGGACGAGAAGCGCGCCTGGAGCTGGGCGTTGGTATCCGGCAGCAGCGCGGAGGCCCAGTATTTGTCGGTGATGCCGAGCCAGCCATTGGTGGCCTTGAAGTTCACCTGCTTGGCTTCGTCGATCTTGCTGTAGGCATATTCCTGCAGCCTGTGTTCGCCGAGATAGCCGATCAGGCCCTCATGTAGGATATAGTAGCCGGAGACATGCGGCGCGCCGTGGCGCGAGATCAGCGCGAACGGATAGAGCGTGACGGGCGCGTTGCCGACATTGCTCACCTCGTCCTTGATGGTGAAGAGATAATGGTCGTCGACGGCGATGGTGCGGCGGAAAGTCAGGCCGTCGCCATTGTCCCATTTCAGCACCACGGGCGTCGACGGCGTCAGGCTGCCGCTGCCCTCCTGCTGCCAGACGGTCTGGGCATCCGGCATCTTTGCCGTCACGCCCGTCGCTGCAACCCAGCCGAACTCGGCGTAATAGGGCTCCGCCGTGCCCGACGGCGAATAGAGGACGATCGGCGGCGATTTCGGATCGACCGTCTCGCGATATTGCACCAGCGCGATGTCGTCGATGCGGCCGCCCTTCAGCGAGATGCTGCCGGCGATCCGCGGCGTCTCGATCTTGACGCGCGGGCTCGCTGCAATGGCAGTCTCGCGCGAAACGACCGCTTGGGGCGGGCTCGCGGCCGGCGTCGACGGCTGGGCCGCGCCGGGCTGCGGCGCGCTGCCCGGCGTCGGGGACGCGCCCGGCTGCGGCGTGCTGCCCTTCTGGAGCTCGGACTGCGCCTGCTGCTGGGCGCGCTGCTTCTCCATCTGCGGCACGTTGTAGAAGTACTGCCAGGCGATCAGCACCAGGCCGGACAGAATGACGGCGAGGATGGTATTGCGATTGTCGGTCATCTCGATTGTCTCGTCATCAATCCGGTTTGCGGCTGGTCGCTGCGGCGTGACCCGGCCTGTGGCCGCGCGCTTTGGCCGTATGCCGCGCGGGCTTCGTGAACGCTATGCGCAGATCGTCGAGCATGGTGGCGAAGTCGCGCGAGAGCGCGTCCTTTCGTCCGACCAGGACATAATCATGGTGGGGCTGCATCGATGTCGGATCGAGCCGCTTCACCAGTTCGCGCAACCGGCGCCGGATGCGATTGCGCTCGGGGGCGTTGCCGTTCTTCTTGGTGACGGTGAAGCCGATCCTGACAGCGCCGGAATCATCGCGGCGGCGGCTTTGCAGGACGAACGCGGGACTATTCACCCGCGCGCCATTGGCAACGGCGAGGAAATCCGCCCGCTGCCTCAGCCGATCCATGATGAAATCCCAAAAAGGGGGTCCGGCTCAGGCGCTCAGACGCTTGCGGCCGCGGGCGCGGCGGGCGGCGAGAACCTTGCGGCCGCCGGCAGTGGCGAGACGGGCGCGGAAGCCGTGACGGCGCTTGCGCACCAGTTTGCTGGGTTGATAAGTCCGCTTCACGGGTTTTTCTCCGCTGACCGGGCAATTTGCCTGTAGAATTGATGGTAAAGTCCGGAAGATACGGCCCAAAACGGGCCCTTTTTCGGCCCCAAGAGAGCCGCTCCCGGTGTCGCACCGGGTCATCGCGGACAATTCGCGCGGCTTATAAGGGAGCGCCTTGTCTTCGTCAACGCCGCACAAGCGCGCGATTGTGGTGAATATCGCTGTTTGCGCGGCGTTTTTAACCCTTGAGGTGGCGACTCGCGCTATCAGCGCTTACATCACACCTCGGCAGATTAGCGATCCGTAATTTGACCGGACATCGGTCGGGTCGCATCCTCCATCAGCCAAGGCCAACAGGGGCGAGTTTCGTGCCAGCCACAGATCGCCAGCCGATCCAGGATCTGGATCAGCCAGACCAGCCGGCGACGCGGCCCCGCGGCTCGCGCGGGCTCGGGTTGTCCGGCAAGCTGCTGCTGCTCACCATTCCCTTGGTGATGATCGCCGCGGTGCTGCTCTACGTGCCAGCCATCGCGAATTTCTGGGTCAACCGGCTGAATGATCGCGTCGCGGCGGCCAACACCGCGGCGCTGGTGCTGGATGCGGCGCCGCTCGGCATGGTCCCCGATTCGCTGTCGCGGCAGATCCTGAAGAGCATCAATGCCCGCGCCGTCGCAATCAAGATGGGCCAGCAGCGCCGGCTGCTCGCCAGCGACAACATTCCCGCCGCCATCGAGCACGACATCGACCTGCGCGACATGACGGCTTGGGAGGCGATCACCGGCTCGTTCCGGATGATGCTGGAGACCGGCAACCAGGCCATCCGCATCGTCGGCCCCGGGGTCGGCAATGCACAGTTCATCGAGATCGTCACCGACGAGCTGCCGCTGCGGAAGCAGATGTACCGCTTCTCCCGCAACCTCGTCGTGGTCGCGTTGATCATCGCGGTGCTGACCGCGGGCCTCGTCTATCTCGCGCTTCATTATCTCTTCGTGCGCCCGATGCGGCGGCTGACCGCGAGCCTGGTCGGCTTCCACGAGAATCCCGAGAGCTCGGCCGGCATCATCGTGCCGAGCCAGCGCAGCGACGAGATCGGGGTCGCCGAGCGCGAATTGTCCGACATGCAGCGCGACCTGATGTCGATGCTGAATCAGAAGAGCCGGCTCGCTGCCCTCGGCCTCGCGGTCTCCAAGATCAACCACGATCTGCGCAATCTGCTCGCCTCGGCCCAGCTGCTGTCGGATCAGCTCGCCAGCGTGCCGGATCCGCGCGTGCAGCGCTTTGCGCCCAAGCTCGTGCGCTCGCTCGAGCGCGCCATCGCCTTCTGCCAGTCGACATTGTCCTACGGCCGCGCCCAGGAGGCCGCACCCGACCGCCGCATGATCCTGATCGAGCCTGTTGTGATGGAGGTGCGGGAGACCGCGGGGCTCGCCAACGACGCCTCGATCGCCTGGGTCGCCGCGATCGAGCGCGGGCTCGCGGTCGACGCCGATCCCGACCAGCTGTTCCGGGTCTTGCTCAACCTCGTCCGCAACGCCGCCCAGGCGCTCGAAAGCCATGCGGCGGGTGAGGGGCGCGTGCAGCAGATCCGGATCACCGGAAAGCGCGAAGGCGCCGTCGCCATTCTCGAGGTCTCCGACACCGGCCCCGGCGTTCCCCCGAAGACCCGGGAGCGCCTGTTCGAGGCCTTCCAGACCTCGGGCCGCCCCGGCGGCAGCGGCCTTGGCCTCGCCATCGCCGCCGAGCTGGTCCGCGCCCATGGCGGCGAGATCCACCTGGTCGAGGGCACCATCGGCGCCACGTTCCGCATCGTCATCCCCGACCGTCCCGTGGAACTGCTCTCCATCCGCAACGAGCGCCAGAGGGCTTAAGGCTAGGCCAGCGGCCGACTGAAACGAGCTGGGCCATCGCCATTCCTTCCGTCATTCCGGGACGACCCGAAGGGTCGGGCCCGGAATCCATAACCCCGGCTGGTGGTTATGGATTCCGGGCTCGCGACTTCGTCGCGCCCCGGAATGACGAAGAGAAGTGCGGAAATGCCCCAAAATACCGGCGAGCCGGACCTTGCCAATCGGGACAAGAGCGGTTAGTCAGAGCGCTCTTTCGCACCCCCTCCGGCTCCGCCGGGGGCTGCTTGCGGGCCCTGCCCGCGCTGTTTGCGAAACACGCGCCCGTAGCTCAGCTGGATAGAGCATCAGACTACGAATCTGAGGGTCGGACGTTCGAATCGTTCCGGGCGCGCCAGCTAACTCCTTAAAATAACACAGGTTTCGAGATTGGCCTGGAGCAACCCCGGACTAGAATTTCCATTTAGTCTGGGATTTAGTCTGGGGATTTTATTGCGATTGCGGATCCCGTGACGGAGAACGAACCCAAGAGGAGCGCTGGATTTCCCGAGCTGCGTAACCGACCATCGAAGATCGTGCGGCGGCGCCATCAGAAAATATGGCTGGGTCGGTCTGCGAGAAGGTCCACCGGCTGAAAGTTGCTAGTACCTCGCCACTCAAGCCGCCAGCGGTTGCTTTTCACTTTCGGAAAGCCACTTCGCATCGTCGATTCCATTGCTGAGAAAGGACAGAATGACGAAGTCGAGGATTGCAGCCGGAAGAGCCTCGATGATGAACATCCATTGCCAGCCGTGCATTTCCTCAGCCTGCGAGAAGACATCCATAATCCAACCGGAGAGCGGTGCGCCAAGTATGAGGGAGATCGGCTGCGCAACGAATAGCAGGGCGGCGACGCGTCCCGGACGTTGCGAGGGATGCCAATAGTTGACGATGGGCGGGTGCCGTTGTCGATCATCGGCCGTGACAATGCTTGTATTTCCGGCCTGACTGGCACGGGCACCGCTCGTTTCGGCCGACCTTGGTTCGACGCTGCTGGGGTGGCGCCGCTGGCCCGTTGCGCGCCGCAAGAAGCTTCTGCATTGCCGGAGGAATAACAACCTTTCTCTGCGGCGGCGGGCCGGACCGGCGAAGGCGTGTAATGAGGCGGCGCCGCCCCTTGGGCAGCAGCGGGCGGATGGCTGGCGGGTTTCTGCCAATGACCTGCTCTGGCGATAGGCCAAGGAGGTCATAATACTCTTCACCGAGCCGTTCCGTTTCCTGGAGCGTGAGGTCGTAGGCCCCGAGCTTGAACATCGCCAGTGCTCGGTTGTAGCGAAAGATGCGATGGTGCTGGTCGCTTTTTGGAAGGCGCTCCTCAACCTCGGCAAGCATGTCCCCGCATTCAATACATAGTAGGGCAGCCCGCCGGTGAGACGCGACAGACGCTCGCAATCCGCGTAGTCGGCCACGCAGCCGACCTCGGCGACCACCGCCGCAATGGTGTCCTCGTCCCAACCACCCAGCGTTTCATGCTCGACGCCGAGGAGTGCCGCGATCTCCTGTGTCACGATGCCCGGCTGGCACAGCAGAAGAAAGCGGACGTTCTGCGCCTGGTCGACAATCGGTTTCAGGTCCGCCGGCGTCAGGCGATGGGCATTGTCGATCACGACATCGACACTCAGCGCGTCCTGACCGAGCTTGATGTTCAACGGCCAAGCGTCTCCATGCCCGACGCGCCCGGGAGGAGCCCTTGATGTCGCCAGCTTCCAGGAGTCCCTGGCGCGTCTTCACCTGCACATAGAAGCAGTCGGCCGCCCGATGCAGTTCTACGTCCTCGTCTCCTTCGACGACGATTTTGTCGACGCCGGCCGATCCGGCGCGCAGCAAGCAGTTCGCCAGATAGAGGTGCTGATACAGGAAGCCACGATGCACCGCTTCGATACGCACCAGTTGGCGCGGATCGAGCACGTTTGGTTTTGCCTCTTCGTTCTGCTGGGTCATTCCAACGCCTATTTCGATAGCGGCGCAATCGCGGCTGCTTGCTCGAACTCTGTAATGGAGCGCGCAGGCGGCCGACCGTAGGCGTCCATCAAAGTGTTCCAGAATCGGAACAGGAGCGCCCGCCGTTCGTTCGGCGTCCAGGACTCAAGTTCTTCGCCCACATCCGCACGCCCGCTGACAGCCGGGAAGCGTTGCGATTGGTATTGGCCAGGCAAGACAGTGTCGGTCAGATCGCCAGCACCCAGCTTGATCCCGATCCGGCCTTTACCGCCCATGGCTCTGATGGCGGCAATGCCCTTACGAAGAAACTCATCCAGCGGTGTGAACGGCAGCGCGGACGCGAAACACAGGCCGCCGCTGTTTTCAGCGAAGCAGTTGCTGTTGACCCCCCAAAGCTCGCCGTTCGACTGGAACCATTGCGTCGCATTCGTGACGTCCGTGTCGTCAGCGTTCCCCGCGATCCGCCCCCAGACTGACAGCGCGCCATCGCCATTGAGGCCCCAATCACCGTCCCGCCCCCGAATGTTCAGTCCCACGTCGGAGATGCGCTGTTCAAGCTCGACCCGGGCCGGCGCTGACCATTCGCTAGGCGCGATGCGTGCGAAGATCCGCGTCCCTTTTCCCAGTCGGACATTCCGGCGCTGCTCCTCCATTGCATTGTTGCGAAATTCGAGCTTCTTCTCAGCCGCCGGCCAAATGGTCGGATCGCTACTGCTCGACGGTTGCCAGGAAATTGGGGGTGGTGGTGCCTTTACCGGAGCCTGCTCAGCCAGGATGGGCATGATGCAGCTCTTCAGCACCTCCGCGAAGCGCTTCTGCTCGGCCTTGATCTCCTCCTTCGTGGCTCCATCCTTGAGGGTGTAGACCTTCGCGCCGCTTCGGTGACGCCAATCAAAGGGAAGCGCCACGGGACCGGGATAGTGCGCGCCGTTCGCTACGAGAATAATGCGGCCCTGTGAGAGCGCATGCTCGGCGTAGCCGAGTTCGGACATGACGTTCGGGTTCTGGAGGTATTTGGGCTCGGAACGCTTTTCGGCAGCTATGTTGGGCTGAAGTGCTACAGGGGCCGTCATGCCCACCGGGGTCATGTCCGCGACAAAGACGTTCGCGCCGGCGATCTTCTCCAGGATGGTCTTCGTGATGTCCGGCGTTCCAGCGACATTCTTGGTATCGTGATCGACCTCGGGACGCTCCGCCTCCTCATAGTCGGGATCGATGGCGATGAGCTTGCAGGCGTCCTTCAGCGCATCGCGCACAAAGTAGTGATGCAACTTCGGATCGCGATCACTCTGCCATGACCAAAATATCTTCATTGGAAAACATCACCTTCTACTATCAGCGAGCTTTGTCCCGAGCGCTCGCATTGTGTTTAATCAGGAATACCGGCAGCCATGCAAAGTGATCTGGCGTGGCGCCGCTCAATACGAGCACGCCGTCAAGAAGGAGCAGTATCCTCCCAGCGGACAGCTCGCAGAAACTCATCGCGGGTCAGGGCGCAGAGAGCGAATTCGCCGCGCTTCAAGGGGCCTCCAAGACGAGACGCTACGCCGGGGCCTGCAAGGTAGAAGATGTAAGGCCCTGCATTGAAGAGACGTGGGCTACCGCACGCTTCCACTTCTCGATGAACTGCTTGTTCGGGCCCACCCAGCGCATGATCGCGAATTCCTTGCCGTCGAGATTTACGACCCGTGATCCGAAATCGAGCGACATGTTGAAATACGTCCCAAGGAACGAGCTTTCGCTGTGAATGTGGACCAGCCAGAACATCCGGTTTCCGCGCCGATAGAAGGCCTCCCGCGCGTTTCGCTCGTCCTCGCTGATCGAGGAGTGCTGCAGCTCAAGGACGGTCGCGCGCGGGGTGCCGCTGCCGACGAGGACGTCTGCGCGGTGCAGCTCTCCTGTCGTCGGGTCGCGTAGAGCGATCTCGCGGCAGGACATATCGAAGAGTTCTTTCCAGCCGAGGTGCCAGGCTCCCTCCGGCTCGCTCCAGGGATCGCAATCACCCGCCTTGTGCCGCCAGTGGGACGTGTTCTCGACGGGCATGACGGCGGTGAGCAAGCCGCCGCAGTCGCGACACGTGGTCCGTTCACCCTTCGCGACGGGGGCGCGCTTCTGGTCGCCGACCCAGGCATAGAGCACGTTTATGGCTCCCCTTTACGCTTCGCTAAACCCAACAAGCACGACAATGGCGCTGCCGCCAGCCGATCGGCCGAGCCTTTGGTCAAAATGCATCCTCCCCCAGCAGACATCCTATCTCGCCGTCATTAGTCGACAGGCGAGCTCCTGCTCGCCCCAACGCGCAGCGAAAGTATCGGATACCTCGAACCAACTGCCGTCATTTCCGGCGCCGTGATAGAGGCCCATGCAGGAGCACTGGCACTCATGCCCAGTCGCATTCTGGCACGCAGGAGAGCATTTCTCTTGCTCACGGTAGGGCTGAATAACGTAGACTTTGCCATATTCGGCCAACGAGCGTTCGACGAAATCGTTGAACCAAGCTTTCGGCAGTTCCCAGTATTTCTTGCCGGCAATCCAAATAGGCGACGTTCGTCTACCATTCTGAAGCCACTGGCAATTCGTTTCCGCGAAGGGAAGTCGAACGCGCAAGCGCTGCCCTCTTCCCGTCCGCCGCAGTACGACCGGTATCCGCTCCTGCCCCCAGACGTAGTTCAGCGTCAGTTTGTCCATGTTCTATCGAATTTGTTTGACCGCCCGCATGACGCTCTCGGCTGTCGTCAAGCTAAGCCCCATGTCGAGGCAAAGTTTGAAGAACTCTTCTGGTGCATCCGTCTTGTCCAGACGATATTGGCGGGTGAGATCCCGAGCAAACTTTCCGATCGGAATGACATCACTAGAGGAAACCCACTGTGGGTTACCGACTTTTTCCTCAAATGCTGCAATGACGTCGTCGGGAAGATCGGCACCAAACAGAAAATATCGAAGATAACGGATAAAATGTGGATGCGTGTAAATGTCCGTACCTCTGCAACCATTTCTCTCGAATAGACCCTTGCGCGACGCTTTGATCCTCCCGTGATGGTATCGGGGGTCATTCCAGTAATTCAGCCTTTCTTGGGGAACTGCGGACCTGTCGCTCAGAGATTGGAGCAAGGTAAGGATCGGCTGCGCATTGGCTTTATAAGCTGCGTGGCCCTCATCATGATTGCAATGAGATTCCCTGAGATCGATCTTCGCGAGTGTCGCGGCCTCGCTCTCAGTCAGCTTGATATGATATTTCTCCATGTATCCCCTCTTCCGGCCTGAACACTCCGAGGCCGCTTCGCCTGATATTATTGTGCGCTACTCGTCGCAGGCCACGCGGCTCCCTTGCCACCAGAAACTCTAATCTCGGATCGACCTGCACCGCGCTTTTCCACGCGCACCTGCACGGCAATCCGCTCGATCATGGCAGCGACGTGCGTGATGACGCCAACCTTCTGACCTCTACCCTGTAAGGTCTCCAGCGCATCTACTGCTAAGTCGAGGGTCTCCGCATCGAGCGAGCCAAAGCCTTCATCGATAAACAGCGTGTCGACAAAGGACGATCGACCCTCAAGACCTGACAGCGCCAACGCCAGCGCAAGGGAGACGAGGAAACGTTCACCGCCTGACAGGCTTCGGGTGCCGCGGACCTCGTCGCCCATGTCGCGATCAATAATATGCAGCGTGAGATCGGACGCAGCCCCCCGCGCGAGCCTGTAGCGGGGTGTCAATGCATGGAGATGATCATTCGCCAATTGCACCATGTGGTCGAGCGTGATGCCCTGCACAAAGCGACGGAAACGATCACCGCTAGCCGAGCCGATGGGCATCGTCGACTGCTTGCCAGATTACGAGTTCCGCTTTCGCAGTTTCGATTTGCGCGGATAGATTTGCAGCGGCGCCGCGCGCCTCGTCGTCTCGCGCGAGCGTAGCGGCAAGTGCACCTGTCCGTTGTTGCAAGTCTCCGATTTCGGTTCCCAACGCCGCGACGACTGCGGCCAACTTCTCGACATCGGTGGTCTCGTCGAACCCTTCTAACGCCCGGTGTAAGTCATTCTGACGCGTCAGCACTGCGGTGCCCGCATCGTTCACGCCTCGATCGATCTCTCGAATTCGGACCCGTAACGCTCCGCTCAATGCTGGGTCGGTTGCGATCAGCGCCGCAACCTGATCTGGCGGGCGAGCAATATCCATGCAGGCCGCGTTGAATGCCTTTTCGGCTAAAGCGTTACGGCCTTTGGCAGTCTCCAATCCGGCGGCGGCCTCGTCGCAACGAGCGCCGGCCGCCTGGAACGCTGCATCTGTAGTGGATTTTGTCTCGCGCGCGCGAGCAAGAGCTTCACGAGTGGTCTGGCAAGCCTCGGCGATCCGAGCCCGGTGACTTGCTGTCGCCTCGCCATCGAGGAGTTCCGCTCTGGCACGCGCCTTCTCTCCCTCGGCCAGGCGACGCTGATCGAGAAGAAGCGCCGCCGCCGTTACGTGGGCCTGCGCGTGCCGAAGCGAGGCGTCCGCCGCCGCACGCTCGGGCGCCAAGCGCTGGAGCGTCATTTCAAGCTGGCCAACCTGCTCGCGCAGGGCGGCATACTCCGTCGCAACTCTCGACAGCGTGACGCCAACACCCGCGGGATCGACATCGAGGTAGTCGACGGCCAGACCAGCGGCAGCAAGAAACGGCGTGATTTCACGGCTAATTGAAATGAGGCGCTCAGCAAGGCCCGCCGCCTGGACCGTGTACTCAGTTGCCTTCAATTGCGCAGCGTGGAAATCAGACGTCTTTGGTCGATGGAGCGCGCGGTCGTCTCGATCACCTCACCGAGCGCGTCATGCTCCCGCTGCAAACTGTCGATCTCTGTCCGAAGACGCCGGGAGCTTGCGAGCGGAGACGCAATGGCTGATCGTTCTGCGATCGCGACTGAGATGAGGGCCGCCAGTTTCAACGCAGCCTGGTCATCGAGAACGGGAGGTATGTTCCCCTCGATCCCAGCCTTCGTGCAGAGATCGTCCAACGACGACCACTGTTCGCCAAAAGCGCTGTTGGCAGCCAGAACTTGTCCGCGCGCCACATCGATGCCGCGATTTGTCTCCGCCTGGCGCGCTTCTCCAGCGGAGAGCGCGCGCGTTGCGGCATCCAAACGTTGGCCTGTCGCGGTCAACGCGGTATCAAGTTCTTCGCGCCGACGGCGAAGCCTAGCATTACAGTTGCAATTTTTTCCTGAGATGGGCTTTGCGCGCGTTGGCCTGATGGGCCCTACGCCAAGACGACCATGCGAGGATATGGGCGTGCGGGATGCGCCGCTGGGCAAGCTTCATGGCGAGGCGCCGGATTTCCTGGATCGACCAGCGGATCAAGAACGATGCTTCGGTCGAGGCCGCGGTCGTGTTTTTTTAAGCAACGACCCGGTGTTGGCCCGATGACGGATGACGGCCATCATGGCGAAGGCAAGCATGACGAGTGCGACATGGCGATGCCAGCCATGCCAGGAGCGGGTTTCGTTGTGATCAAGGCCGAGCTCGTTCTTGGCGGTTTCGAAGCTGTCCTCGATGGCCCAGCGATGGCCTTCCACCGACACCAGCTTCTGCATGGACGTGCCTTTGGGGCACCATGTGGAGAAGAAGGCCAAGCTGCCGTCGGCGATGTTGCGGCGGATCAGAAGACCCCGCGTCCA
>NZ_JADYVZ010000110.1:0-452 GCF_020194195.1 Bradyrhizobium sp. BRP19
TCTCCAGTCATATCGCTTCGGAGTTTTGTGCACGAGTTCGATCGAGAATGCCGAATTCAAATTGGACGGTCTAAGCGTAATCCACTCGTGACTGTTGGCCTCGTGCTTTCCTTCTTGAGGCACATTGAGCTGATCGAAGCTACCTTTCTCACATCTGAAGTCGTCTCGATTGAGCTTCAACAACTCGTATCCGCCGCCGAAATATCGTGATTACAGCGCCGAGCGCGTCGACGCGGCCTGCCGGCGCGGCATTCTAATCAAGGCACAATCCGTCGCCTTGATACGCTCCATCCTCCAGAACGGCCCGGATCGCACATCTGTCGACGAGCCCGCCGACAGCATGCCTCCAAATTCTGGTAGCTGTACTCTCTTCTTATTCTAGCACAAATTGAAGCCGCCGCTTCGCAGGAGAGGAACATGCAGCACGAGAGTTGCTGCTAGATGGAGCAACC
>NZ_JADYVZ010000111.1:0-451 GCF_020194195.1 Bradyrhizobium sp. BRP19
GGATTCAAGGCCTTGGGGCACGCCAGGACGTTCGATCGGATCAGGCGGCGGGACTTTCTTGCGCTGCTCGGCGGTGCCGCAGCCTGGACGCATCAGGCAGGGGCGCAGAGATCGACGATGCCGGTCATCGGCTATCTCTGCCCGGAATCGCCCGTGCCATTCGCCAGTCGGCTCAAAGCATTCCACGACGGGCTCGGCGAAACCGGCTACATCGTGGGCCGCAATGTCGCAATCGAATATCAATGGGCGGACGGACAGTACAAGAAATTACCAGCTCTGGCCGCAGATCTGGCCGCCCGGAATGTAGACCTGATTGTGGCTCCGGGCGGCGCTCCCGTGGCGCTCGCGGCAAAAGCTTCTGCCGCCAACAAGACCATCGTGTTCGAGATGGGCGGGGATCCGGTCCAATTGGGCGTGGTGGACAGCCTGTCACGGCCAGGCGGGAATATCA
>NZ_JADYVZ010000112.1:0-450 GCF_020194195.1 Bradyrhizobium sp. BRP19
CCGAAGGTCCTCCCCGAAAGCTTGACCGGCAAGGCGATCGCCTATGCGCGCAAGCAATGGGATTATCTGACCCGTTACACCAGTGACGGTCTCGCCCCGATCGATAACAATGTTCTGGAGCGCGACATCAGGCCGTTTTGCACCGGACGAAAAAGTTGGCTGTTCAGCGACACCGTTGCCGGCGCCAAGGCAAGCGCCGTGATCTACAGTTTGGTGCTGACATGCCGGACATGCGGCGTCGATCCCTATGCATGGCTACGTCACGCGCTCACCGAATTGCCCCAGCGCGCGCCAGACGCCGATATCGAAGATCTGTTGCCGTTCAACTGCACCGCTCAAAAAAACCTGCCAGCTGAGAATAGCGGCTGACGTTCGAACGCTCAGGTCAACCAAGCCGTTCCGATGACACTGCTGGGCCCGGCGTCACGCGACGCCGCGGCCAGCCGCGCG
>NZ_JADYVZ010000113.1:0-449 GCF_020194195.1 Bradyrhizobium sp. BRP19
GCCTTACGCCGGTGTCCTTGCACTGTGCAGCAGATCTGCTCAGCTTTTGGCCGGCGTTATTTCTGGTCATTTGAAAATTTCAGCCCGAGTCGAGGAATTCGTTTGGCGCGAGATCGACATTCCACCGGAGTCGCAGTGGCGATTAGGGCATCCTGATCTTGAGCTCGGCGTTGACACTCTTGCTGGCCAAACCATGCCGGACGTCATGGGCACGTTTCGGCTTTGCCTTGGCCCAGTCGACCAGCAGGAGTTTCGATCA
This sequence comes from Bradyrhizobium sp. BRP19, assembly GCF_020194195.1. NCBI lineage: Bacteria > Pseudomonadati > Pseudomonadota > Alphaproteobacteria > Hyphomicrobiales > Nitrobacteraceae > Bradyrhizobium > Bradyrhizobium sp. BRP19. Next base: position 260 of record NZ_JADYVZ010000113.1, read on the forward strand.
CTGCTCCCCGGTTGCGGGACCCATATGATCCTTTGCCGTCTCATCAACCTGGTTCTGCGCGAACCTTTGGTATGGGATCTCCAGCTAGAACTTGCGCCCGGGCAGACGCCGGAATGGACGCTCGGTCAAGGAGAGTTAGGCTGGACGACATGGGTCGAGCCACCGAAGGGAACCGGAAGCGTTGTTCCAT
>NZ_JADYVZ010000114.1:0-449 GCF_020194195.1 Bradyrhizobium sp. BRP19
GTGTATTTGACAGCATTGTCGGCGCGGCCATTGAATTGGTTGTCCACCGAATTCAGCGAGTAGTTTGGTCCAACGGCCATCGGATCGTAAGCCGCGAACAGGTCGTACAGTGCGTTTTGCTGACGCCCCAGCGTGACGGCGCCGAAATCGCCCTGCAAGCCAACGTAGGCTTGGCGACCAAACAACCGACTACCCTGCGCAGATTTGCCGGTGTCGATGTCAAAGCCGCTTTCCAATACGAAAATGCCCTTCAGGTTATTCCCTAGATCTTCAGCGCCACGGATGCCCCAGCGCGACCCAGATAGTCCACCAGAGGTGAGCGCGGTGACCGAGCCGTTGCCGTTGGCGCCGCCGTTCACGTGGCTTTGATAGCTGACGCCCGCGTCAACAATGCCGTAAAGCGTGACATTCGACGACTGCGCAAATGCGGCGGCAGGGACGGTGCCGGC
>NZ_JADYVZ010000115.1:0-449 GCF_020194195.1 Bradyrhizobium sp. BRP19
GCCCCGTGCGATGCGGCATCGGCACTACATTTTGCCGTGTTCGAGAAAGCCGTAGACGTGGTTGCGGCCGACGATCATGTGATCAAGGACGATCACGTCGAGCATGGCCAGCGCGCGGCGCAGCTCGCGGGTGAGGATGACGTCGGATTCGCTGGGTTCGGTGTTGCCGGTGGGGTGGTTGTGGGCCAGGATCACGGCGGCTGCATTGTGATGTAGCGCGCGCTTGGCGATCTCACGCGGGTAGACGCGTGCTTCGGTCAGGGTGCCGCGGAAGAGTTCTTCCCAAGCGATCAGGCGGTGCCGTACATCTAGAAAGAAGCAGGCGAACACTTCGTGTGGGCGGTGGCCGAGTGTCAGGCGCAAGAAATTCTTCACGCTTTGTGGCGAGTCAAAGGTCTGGCCGTGGGTGAAGTCTTCTTTGAGGGCGCGTCGCGCAACTTCCAGTAGGG
>NZ_JADYVZ010000116.1:0-446 GCF_020194195.1 Bradyrhizobium sp. BRP19
GATAAAGCGTTCCCACCAGCACGATCAGTAGCACTGCGCAAAACAGCAACAGCGTAGCGAGGATTAACATTTCCCGCGATAACCCCGAAAAATGCACCGCCGGGCCACCGTCCCGCGCTCGCCAGCCATACAGAGCCAGAGACGCAAGGCTAATCAGTGCAAACAGGCTGAACAACGGCACGGCGCGGACGTTATCCAGCGCGAACGCATGAACCGAAACCAGAATGCCAGAACGGACAATTAAGGTGCCCAGCAGCGACAGCATCAGAGTAACTATCGCCAGCAACAGCGACCAGTGGCAAAAAATCCCCCGCTGGCGTGTCAGGGACAAACTGTGCAGCAGCGCAGTGGCAGAAAGCCAGGGTAATAAAGAGGCGTTTTCCACCGGATCCCAGAACCACCAGCCGCCCCAGCCGAGTTCGCAGTAGGCCCACCAGGAACCGAGG
>NZ_JADYVZ010000117.1:0-446 GCF_020194195.1 Bradyrhizobium sp. BRP19
ACATCACCGCAATCATCGAGTTGGGTAGGCGCAGTGTCTGGCCACCAAACAGGCTGAAGCCGACTTCGAAGGTACCTGCGGCAAAGGACGCCAGCAGGGCTAACAGCATCGATACAGCAACGAAGCGCTTGCGCTGCCGGGTCATCTGCACCGAGCCGCTGTCGAGCAAGATCGGCTTGGTCGTGCTCAGGCAGCGGCGAACCGCCAACAGAAGTGGCAGTCCGACCGATGCGACCACCAACGCGGGCCAGTTGACCATACTGGGCATCTGGCCTGCAGGCATGCCCATCAGCGGCCCGGCAAGCCAACTACCGAACGCGGGGCCCGCGAGAAAGCCAACGAACGATGCACTACCGATCAGCACAAAGCGCCGACTCCTGTCCTCGGTATTGCTGATGTCGGTCACATAGGCCTGGGCACCGGGCACGATAGCCGCTGCCCCCGCC
>NZ_JADYVZ010000118.1:0-445 GCF_020194195.1 Bradyrhizobium sp. BRP19
CTGCGATGCTTGCCGCCGCAGGCCTCATGGCAGAAGCAGGTGACGAGATGATCGTTGACGAGGCCGGTCGCCTGCATGAAGGCGTAGACGACGGTCGGGCCGACGAACTTGAAGCCGCGCGATGCCAGCTCCTTCGAGACCTTGACCGACAGCGGCGTCGAGGCCGGCACGCTCGCCGTGGTCTTGAACTCGTTGACCTTGGGCTGGCCGTCGACGAAATCCCACAGGAACTTCGAGAAGCCCGGCCCTTCCTCCATGATCTTCAGATAGGACTTCGCGCTTGCGATCGTGCCCTCGATCTTGGCGCGGTTGCGCACGATGCCGACATCGTTCATCAGCGCATGGACTTTCTTGGCGTTGTAGCGCGCGATCTTCTCGGGCTGGAAGTCGTCGAACGCTTTGCGGAAATTCTCGCGCTTGCGCAAGATCGTGATCCAGGAGAGGC
>NZ_JADYVZ010000119.1:0-445 GCF_020194195.1 Bradyrhizobium sp. BRP19
CCGTCAGACCGTTCCAGAAGCCTTTGCCAAAATCGGTATACGAAAAGGCGCGCCAGAACCAGCGTAGCGACCAGGCCTGTGGCGGAAAGGCGAGGATCGCACGATCATTGAAGGCCGAAATGGCGACGACGACGCCCGGCAACAAGACGAACAGAAGAATGAGGGCGACGAGAACCCGCCCCAGCCATCGCAGCGTCGTGGCGGCAGGTGAACGCTTCATGTCGATCCCGCCATCCGTTCGAGCGGACTTGCGGCCTTCTTGAGCAGCGCAATCACCGCGAGCGACAGCGCGAGACCGATCAGCGACAGGCTGGCCGCGAAGGGAAAATTGAATGACGAGAAGCCGAGCTGATAGATCAGCGTCGAGACCGTGCTGACGCGGCCGCCGCCGATCAGTTGCGGGGTCGCAAACGCGCTGAATGTCCAGGCAAAGGCGGTCGAGAAG
>NZ_JADYVZ010000012.1:0-199424 GCF_020194195.1 Bradyrhizobium sp. BRP19
CGCCTTGGCCGCGCCGAACGCCTCGGGCTCCAGCGTGACGAAGCCGAGATCGCGGCCGGCATTGTTGACGGCATTGGTGACGGCCTCGACGCTTGCCGCATCGACCCTGCGATATTCGTCGAGCAGCGCGCTCGCCGGGAACATGAAGTTGCCGCTGTTCCAGAGATAGCCCGAATTGACGTAGTCGGAGGCCTTCACCGCATCCGGCTTCTCGACGAAGCGCGCAACCGCCTGCACCTCACCCGCGATCACCTCGCCCGGATTGATGTAGCCGTATTCGGTCGCCGGCCGCTCCGGCTTGACGCCGAAAGTGACGATGCGCCCGGCATTCGCGGCGGTGAGGCCCTCGCGACAGGCGGCATTATTCTGCACGACGTGATCGGCGGCGAGCGCGAGCACGATCGCCTCGCTGGCGCGGTTCTGCGCGAACACCGCGCTGGCCGCGATGGCAGGGCCGGAATCGCGCCGCATCGGCTCGAGGATCACGTCGGCCTCGATGCCGATCTCGGCGAGCTGCTCCAGCACCATGAAGCGTTAGGAGGCGTTGGTGATGACGATCGGCCGGTCGAACAGGGAGGGTTCGGACACGCGCAGCAGCGTGTCCTGGAACGTCGAGCGCGTGCCGAACAGCGGCAGGAACTGCTTGGGCCGAACCTCGCGCGAAGCGGGCCACAGCCGCGTGCCGGCACCGCCGCACATGATCAGGGGGATTATGCGTTTGTCCAAAATCTGAAGCTCCAGGCCAAATTCAATTCACAAATCGTACAACATTCATAAAGCCAGAATTTCACCGTTGGGAATACAAATTCGAAATAGCCTCAGCAGGACTCTGTTGCCTATTGCGCAGACCTCAACGCTGTTAATCTAAGCTTGCTTTTTTGACCCAGCCCATCTCCCTATTCTCTTCGTTTTCGAGTACGAACGGCCTACCGAACCTTGAGATTATTATGACAAAGAAACGAGCACTTATTACCGGCGTCACCGGGCAGGACGGCGCCTATTTGGCCGAACTTCTTCTGCAGAAGGGATACGAGGTCCACGGCATCAAGCGCCGGACCTCCCTCTTCAATACGGACCGCATTGATCATCTTTATCTCGATCCGCACGAGCCCGATCCGCCCTTCCGGCTTCACTACGGCGATCTGACGGATTCCTCGAGCCTGATCCGGATCGTTGGCCAAGTGCAGCCAGACGAAATCTATAATCTTGCGGCGCAGAGCCACGTTGCCGTTTCGTTCGAAGAGCCCGAATACACAGCCAATTCCGACGGTCTCGGCACCCTGCGCATCCTCGAGGCCATGCGTATTACCGGCCTGGAGAGGAAGGCGCGCTTCTATCAAGCGTCAACATCCGAGCTTTACGGATTGGTCCAGGAGATCCCGCAGAAGGAGACCACGCCGTTCTATCCGCGTTCACCATACGCGGTCGCCAAGCTGTATGCCTACTGGATTACGGTCAATTACCGCGAAGCCTATGGGATGTATGCCTGCAACGGCATCCTCTTCAACCACGAATCTCCGGTCCGCGGCGAGACCTTCGTGACCAGAAAGATCACGCGTGCTTTGGCGCGCATCCATTTGGGGCTGCAGGAAAGGCTCTATCTGGGTAATCTGGATGCCTTGCGCGATTGGGGACACGCGCGCGACTACGTCGAAATGCAATGGCTGATGCTGCAGCAGGACAAGCCCGAGGATTTCGTGATCGCTACTGGCGTGCAACATTCGGTCCGAGATTTTGTCAATGTCGCTGCCAACGAAGTCGGTATGACGATCCGCTGGGATGGAAGCGGCGTCGAAGAAAAGGGATATGACGCCAAGACCGGCAAGTGCGTCGTTTCGGTCGATCCCCGCTATTTCCGCCCAACTGAGGTGGCGACGCTTCTTGGTGACCCGTCAAAGGCCAAGCAGAAACTTGGCTGGGAGCCCAAGACGTCGTTCGAAAGCCTGGTTCGAGAAATGATGAAGGAAGATCTCGGGTCCGCAAAGCGCGACGAGCTCATCAAGCAGCACGGGTTTAGATATTATCCGCGCCACGAGTAGTTCTCGTAGATCGGCTATCAAGCAACTTAAGCAAGCAAATGAGCGCCCATTGCGGCGCTCATTCTTTTCGGACCGTATCCAACTCTGTCGAATGCCTCAGGGCGACCGAACGGCATCCCCCACAGGAAGCCCAATATCGTTGGCAGCGCCCGCCGGGCTGGCACTCGTCTGCCCTGTCGCATTGCCCTGCCCTGTCATGGCCTCCGACCACCTGTGGACGATCGTGCGTCGATCCCAGCGATCAAGAGCTCGCCTTCTTCCTTCTTCGCCGTAATGCTCACGCAGGGTGGGCGCGTCGCTGAGCTGGCAAATTGCGATTTCGAGAGCCGACGAATCTCCTGGCGGAATCACGAGGCCCGCGTTCGTGACTTCCGCCGCGAGCCCGGTGCCTTCTTCGGCCATCGCAATGACCGGCCGAGCGGATGCGAAGATCGCGCCGAGCTTCGAGGGCAACACAAGATCGGCGGCCTCGGCCTTCTGCGGAATCAGATGGAAATCGGCCGTGGCCATCAATTGATTGAAGCTGTCATTGGGCTGGAGCCCGAGAAAGTGGATATTGCGATGTCCGGCTGCAAGCTGCTCGAGCCTCATCTTGTGAGGCCCTTCGCCTGCAAGGATGAAGTGGATATGCGGATGACTTCGCTCCAGGCCAATCGCGGCCTCGATCACGAGCTCAAGACCCTGCTTGTTGGACATCGTGCCGGAATAAAGTCCAACGATATCGCTCTCAGCTAGGTTCAGTTGTTGACGGTATTTGGTCGCTCGAGGCCCCGGGCAAATCGCAGTCGTGTCGATCCAGTTCCTCACTTCCGCGGTTTTGTCGGGCCGCAATCCCTTGATCCTCAACCGCTCTACCATCGCTTGAGAGATGGTTGAAACGTTGTCGAACGATTTGAGGATCGCCGCTTCGATTCGAAGCATCCATTTTCGCAGAGAAGGATTGCGCAGCAAACCAAGATCGAACGCCGCATCCACCTCGAAATCCTGCACGTGAAGCCATGATTTGGCGCCGACGCGACGAGCGACGAACGAGACGAAGGCTGCCGACATCAGCGAAGGTGCGACAGCGATCATGACGTCGGGCCGCCAGGACAGCGCCTCAAGAAGAACCGGGGCCGAGCTCGTGAGCGCGAATGAAGCGTGATGGACTAGCCGTCTGACGCCAGAGGGATGTCCGGGCACATAAATCGGCGTACGCGTTACTCGAACTCCGTCAACATCTCTCGATCTGAAGTACGAGGAATTGAATGCAGGTGGGATTTTCCAGGCGGGGTAATAGGGAGGCGCCGTAATCACTCTGACTTCATGGCCTTCGGCGACCAGACTTTCGCAGAGCTCGGCGTTGTATTTCGCCACACCGATCAGATCGGGGGCATAATTGATGCCGACCAAGAGAACACGCATGAAGCCCGCCCCAATTCAAACTTCAGAATAAAAAAATAAGCAATCTAACTAGTCTACTCAGCGCGTTGCGCCGACTTCCAGATGACGCCCGTAGCCATGAAGATAATCTGCGTAGGCAGCTGCAAGGCCTGTCCGCAGGGCAACTTTCGGCTGCCAACCAAGTGCTCGGATTCTCGAGCTATCCAGCAACTTGCGTGGCGTTCCGTCAGGCTTGGATGTATCGAACGCGAGCTTGCCCCCGTAGCCCACCACCTCCGCGACTGTGGTCGCGAATTCGGCAATCGACAGTTCGTCGCCCGTGCCGACATTGATGGGCTGGTCACTCGAATAGTTCTTCAGAAGGAAAACGCAGGCATCCGCAAAATCATCGACATTGAGGAATTCGCGCAGCGGCGTGCCGGTGCCCCACACCGAAACGCTGGGTGCATTGGCGAGCTTGGCTTCGTGGAAACGTCGGATCAATGCGGCCGGCACATGACTATGGTCCGGATGATAATTGTCACCGCGGCCGTAGAGATTGGTCGGCATTACCGAGATGAAATCGTCGCCATATTGCCGACGATACGCCTGGCACATCTTGAGGCCGGCAATCTTGGCGATCGCATACCACTCGTTGGTGGGTTCGAGCGGTCCTGTCAACAATTCGCATTCGGCCATCGGCTGCTTGGCGTGCTTTGGATAGATGCAGGACGAGCCGAGGAACAGCAGGCGCTGCACACCAACCGCGTGACTTGCGCGGATCACGCTCAATTCCAGCGCGAGGTTGTCGCAGAGAAAGTCGACCGGGAAATTGTTGTTGGCTGCGATACCGCCGACCTTTGCAGCGGCATGAACCACGACGTCCGGGCGATTGGCCTCGAGCCATTTGAGCGTGGGTTCTTCCTTCGTCAGGTCCAGCTCGCGCCGATCAGCCGTGAGCACGGTGCAGTTCTCCGATGCAAGCCGGCGGACGACAGCTGATCCCACCATGCCGCGGTGACCCGCAACGAAGACACGTTTGGCCGTGAGATCGTAGGTTAAAGCCCCTGTCATCGTACCCTCTATCAGCATCGTTTGGCTGGATCGCACCACCTGGCGAGATCCGGCGACCGGTCGCTTTACGCAATCACGCTGCAGATGCAGCCCCGCCGAACTGCTAACACAATCTTCACCATGCGACAGCCTGCCCCGGCCCGACAAAGATATTCATGGTGAACCTGCGCTGCGCGCAGAAATGATCAGCACACAATGAAACAAAAACAAGCAAGGCAGCCGCATTAATTGTGCGACTGCCTTGAAAACGATCGGAGACAGGCGGCAGCCGCCGCTCGGTTTATTTCGATCTCAGTACGCCCGACGCAGGACCGGACCGACCGGCGCGCAAACGCGATCCATGTACCAGCCATAGGGTGTCTCGACCCGCACCAACGGACAATGGCGCCGCGGCACATACCGGTAGGGATACGGCTGCGCCCAGAACGTAGCGGGCGTCACCTGGCTCTCGCCTGTGAGCAGGGCGGCCGGCGCGGGCATCTGCATTGCGGCGTTCGCTCCGCTCGCTGCGCAGAAGGTAACGGTTGCAGTCAAAAGACCTGCTCGCATCAACGTCTTGAACATCTAAAAAGCTCCTCGCCCCTGCGGATTTGAACCCCGACCCGCGCTTGCCAGACCCCAGCCGACCAACGTCACCGTCCGTAAAGCCACTCCGCAACTAGCCCAAATAGTGAACCGAACTTTACCAAGGCCACCGACGAAAATGCAACCGATGCCGGGGCGGCCGAGGGCCTTTTGGGACGATATAGCGCGCAAGTGTGGCTTCTTGGTCCTATTTTTGGTCCTATTTGTCCTGGCTCCACGCGCCTGGAGCCGCGAGGTCGGGTGAACGGCGGTACACATCCCGCAAAAACTGGTAGCTGACCGTTTGAGCCAAAGGCACGTCTTCCTCGCCCAGCTTGGCGAAGAGAAGGATATCCCGAAGCGTCCGCCAGCGGCTTTCGTCGTAGTCGCCGATGCGGCCACCCGTCGGCAGCACCAGTGGGCGCTGCTGCTGCAGCTCGAATTTTAGCCGCTCAGGGTTCAGGCCAGCCGGTCCGGTACCCGTAAGAACGGGCACGCTCCGTGCATAGTCCGCGTAGGTGAATTGCCATCCTCGAATGAGGCCCTGAAGGACATCGGCAATCATAGATGGCTGTTCATGGACGAGACTATTGCTCGCGAAGTAGACTAGGCCAGGAACATGGATACCGTAGTCTTGCGGTTTGATGACGTTCAGCTTCACGAAGGTCGAGCTGGTGGGATCCGGCTGCTCGTCGATGGCGGCGATGATCGAATCCACCTCCCCGGCCCGCAGGGCTTCGAAGCTGTCGCGGTCCGGCACCTTGGTGATCTGGCTTCGGGGAAGCCCGAGCTGCGCCATCATGGCATCGAAGACGACGTCTCCCTCACTCGCCCTGCGGTATCCGACCCGCTTTCCGACCAGATCGGCCGGCCGCCGCAAGGCGGAGCTTTCGAGCGTGAAGATCGCGACAGAGGTGTCGAGGAAGCTTGCAGCAAACGCAGTCACGGGGACGCCGCGCCAGCTCGCCAGCAGGAAGTTCTGGCCGCTCGTCACGCCGATGGCATGTTGGCGTGCAATGGTTTGGACGAAGTCGGGACCGGGCTGCGCCGACACCTCGATGCGGGAGGAGAAATATCCCTGCCTCGATGCGGCGAGTTCCCCGGCAAACCGCGCGCCATACGGCCCATCAAGGAGGAGCTTGATGGCGACGGGCCTGGACGCTGTTGGAGCTCGGATCGGCGCCGCATCGGGGCGCAGAAGGAGAAGCACAAGTCCCACCAAAGCGACGGCCGCAAGGCCAATGGCGAGGTAGCGCTTCCCGCTCGAGCGGGATCGCCGCCGGGACTGGGTGCGAGGCAACGAGGACTTCCTAACGGGTTGTGAAATTTAACATATCAGTCGAGGCGAGATGAGCTACAATGCACGCTTGTGGGGTAAGGTTAATTTTTCCTTCGCCTTGTTCTAACAGCGATTTTGCCCGATAGCACGGCTTGTTCGGGCTAATGAATTTTGCGTCAATGGGTTTGGCAGGATGACAATTCTTTCCACTCGGCCGGTGCCTGTCGCTGATTCTGCGACGGAAATCCGGCTGGTCGAGCCGGTTGCGTCGGCATCTACAGGCTTTGCGCCGAGCTGGTTGCGACCTGTGGTGGTCGAACGGCTGCTGGCGGTGGTGGATGCGGCGCTGATCGTGGTCAGCGGCATCGGCTGCGCGGTCGGCTATCACGTCGTCACCGCGGGCACGCTCGGCAAGGCGGACGTCTATGCGGCGGCAAGCGTGCTGGTGGCCATCAACTTCGTCCTGCTGACCATCGTGCAGCAGGGCTATCGCCTCAAGACGGTCACCCACCTGCCCCGCACGTTCCGGATGACGCTGACGACGTGGACGGGCCTGTTCGGCGCGCTGCTGGCGATCGCCTTCACGATGAAGGTCAGCGACGAGTTCTCGCGCGGCACCACGATCTCGTTCTACCTGGTCGGCCTTGCCGCCCTGCTCGCCTGGAAGATCGTGGCGGCGCGCTGGACCGCGCATGCCTTGCGCACCGGCGCCTTCGCCAACGGACGGGCGCTTCTGATCGCCGAGTTCGGCCTTGCGACCTCGTCCAACACGGTCGAGGACCTCGGCCAGCACGGCTACCGCCTGATGCGCGTAATGGAGATCCCGGCCAAGGAGCTGGCTTCGCCGCTGCTGCTGTCCTCGCTGGCGCCGCGCTTCGAGGAGCTGATCAATTACGCGCGCGAGCAGCGGATCGAGCACGTCTTCCTCTTGATCAACTGGAGCCGGCAGCATGCGATCGACAGCATTCTGGACGTGCTGAAGATCCTCCCCCTCCCCGTGCATCTGGTGCCGGACCCCAACACGGCGCGCTTCCTGCGCTATCCGCTTGTCGGCACCGGCAACACCTTCACCGCCGAGCTGCGCCGCGCCCCGCTCACGTGGCGCGAACGCGCGCTCAAGCGCGCGCTGGACCTTGCCGGCGCCAGCCTTGCGCTGTTCGTGTTCGCGCCGGTGATGCTGGTGACCGCGCTCCTGATCAAGCTGACCTCGCCGGGGCCGGTGTTCTTCCGTCAGACCCGCCACGGTTTCGGCGGGCGCGCGTTCAGGATCTTCAAGTTCCGCACCATGCGCGTGCTCGAGGACGGCCCGACGATCAGGCAGGCTGAGAAGAACGACCCGCGCGTCACGCCAATCGGCAAATGGCTGCGCAAGACCTCGATCGACGAGCTGCCGCAGCTCCTCAACGTGCTCAAGGGCGACATGTCACTGGTCGGCCCCCGCCCGCACGCGGCCGCCCACAACACCGAATATGAGCAGATCATCGGCAACTACGCCTTCCGCCACCACGTCAAGCCCGGCATCACCGGCTGGGCCCAGGTTAATGGTTATCGCGGAGAAACCCGCACGCTCGACCTGATGCAGAAGCGCGTGGAGTGTGATCTGTGGTACATCAATAATTGGAGCTTGTGGTTGGATGTGAGGATCATCTTGCAAACAGCGACGATGGGCGTGCTACAAACCTCTGCATATTAAGCATCAATCTCAAAATCCGACGTATCAGTGTGGCTTCCAGTGACTGGGGCTGCGCCATTGGAGCATTGAAATGAAAAGCCTGTTTTACTCGGCCGGATACTACGACGGCATCTCTAACGTCTCGAAGCGTAGCGCCGAGGCGATGCTTCCAAGGATATTTGAGGCAGTTCAACCGAAATCGTGGATTGAGATCGGGTCTGGAACAGGCAGCTGGACCAAGACCGCCATAGAACTAGGCATTCCCGAGTGCAGAGCGGTCGACGGCCCGTGGGTCAAGAATAGCGAGCTTCTCATTCCTCCTGACAAGTTCCTCAAGCATGATCTTACTCAACCTCTAAACCTGAACAGGACCTTCGATCTTGCGTTATCACTCGAAGTTGCCGAACACCTCGATCAACGTTTCGCCGATACCATAGTGCAGACGCTCGTCTCGCATGCTGATGTCGTTGTATTTGGAGCTGCGATCCCGATGCAGGGCGGCACGCACCACGTTAACGAGCAGTGGCCTAGCTATTGGATCTCAAAATTTGTGGGCCAGGGCTATGAGTGCTTCGACTTTGTTCGTGCGACCTGCTGGAACGACGACAAGATTGCGCCCTTCTACATACAGAACACGTTTCTATTCATTAAGTCCGGGAGGCACCCTGCTTTAGCATCTAAGCTACGATCAACAATTGCGGATATCTACTCGCGATCACACAATCTCGCCTTTGTCCATCCGCGCCAGTACCTCGGGATAGCAACCATGGAGGCGATTAGTGCCCGCCTGATGTTAAAGCAAGGCCCGAAGGTGCTCGCTACCAGGGTCTTGGGACGGCTCGGAGTAAGAATTTGAGACAAGTAAGCTTCTGGCTACGATGAGCTGTCCTAGGCCAAGAAAGACGACGCAGATCTTTTTTTGCGCGCTCGAAACCTATTCGCTAGTAGGCGGGATGCAAAACTTCAATCAGCGCGTCATTACAAACCTAGCATCGCGCGCACGTTCGGGTCGTGACCTTCCGCTACAGGTGCGCCTCCTGCGGGACGGCGATGCCCTCCCCGAACATCTCAATGCGAACATTCGAAGTCATCGAAACCGAGTTAAGTTCATGTGGGCGAGCGTGACGGCGGCGCTCGGAGCCGACGCGGTGATTGTCGGACATGTGAATCTTCTTCCTATCGCAGCGCTGGTGAGATTTTTGCGCTGGAGGACACCGATACTTCTCTTCGTGCATGGGGACGAGGTTTGGAATCAGCCTGGCCGTCGCAAAAAACGATGGTACGAGCGTCTCCTCCTACACGCGGTCAATCGAATTGCGTCAGTAAGCCAATATACTGCTGAAGTTATGTCAAAGGAGTTTGGCGTACACACTACCAAGTTTATCATCCTTCCAAACGCGGTTGACGAAATTGAGAGGCCATCTAGCCCTCGTTCCAAAAGCACACCCATCGTTCTTACTGTGTCCCGGCTAAGCTTAGGCGATCGCCCTAAGAATATCGATCAAATGCTTAGAGCGGTTGCGGTGCTGAAGGATCGCTTGCCGGATGTGCGATATGAGATAGTGGGCGATGGCGCGCTGCGTCGCGAGTTGGAGCAGCTAGCGGACGATCTACGTATCAGGGGTAGCGTCAAGTTTCTCGGCCGTTTGAGCGACTCCGAGCTCTCGATGGCTTATCAACGCGCCTCCGTTTTCGCGCTCCCCTCCGCGAAGGAAGGTTTTGGAATCGTATATCTCGAGGCTTGGTTGCGGTTACTGCCCGTTCTCTGTAGCTCATTCGGGGCAGCAAAGGAGGTGGTATCCGATTGCGCCGACGGATTTGTAGTAGATCATCGCGATACACAGGTCATTGCCGATCGACTCTACGAACTGCTCACGAACACTGAGCTAGCAGGCAGATTTGGCGAAAACGGAAGACGAAAAGTCGAAACCAAGTATCTGAATGACTCTTTCCAAGCCAATCTGAATGCGATCATAGACGATTTGCTCTGCGATGGCAGCAGCTCGTCGATCGAGAAGAATAGCTCTACCCTATGAGCAGAACCGGAGCCGCTTGGCTGAGAAAGCAACTTGCGCGTACGTTTGGCGCGCAAGTTTATAACCAGATAGTTACCGTCACCATTCAGCTGGCCCTCGTTCCTGTCCTTCTGCACTATTGGGGTCTGGAAAAGTACGGTGTGTGGCTCTTGCTCTCCGCAGTGCCCGCCTACCTAGTCTTCGCTGACTTTGGTTTCACCTTGTCGGCCAAGAACGATTTGACTGCAAGCACAGCGGCCGGTGATCGCACCAGGGCCGCTTGCATATATCAGAGCACATTCGCTTTGCTCAATGCAGTAGTCGCCATAGTTATAGTAGCTCTGCTCGTGGTCGTATCACCAGCAAATTGGAAGCACGTGTTCTCGGTTGGGGAGATCAGTGGAGACGTAGCAAGACAAGTTCTTCTGCTCTTATCAGGGAACGTGCTGTCGAATCAGTATCTGCTCTTGTTCGCCGCAGGCTTGCGAGCTAGTGGTCGGCCCGCGGAGGAGGTCGCATGGAATGCTTCGTCGCGGTTGGCGGAGGGTATGGCCACCCTCGTTGCCGCAACGCAAAGCAATGATCTTCCAACTGCAGCATTAGCGATCTTCTTATGCCGCACCGTCGTAGTCGTCTTCGTGTGGGCGAGGCTACGTTCAATTGCCCCTTGGCTACGACTCGGGTTTCGGCAGGTAAAGCTCTCAGAGATCCGTCGTCTTGCAGCACCCTCCTTTGCTTTCGTCGCTCAGTCGTTTGCTCAGATCGTCCTGATTCAAGGGCCTGTTATTCTCCTTGGCAGCTTGGCCAATCCTCAGTCAATCGTCACGTTCTCCACATGCAGAACTCTTGTACGGCTAGGAACAACTGGCGCGAACTTGATAAACGCCACTATCATTCCCGAATACACGCGCCTCTTCTCAACCGAGAAGACGCTTCTCTGGACCACCTTTAAATGGCATCTTCTCACGACTGCTGCTATGGTCGTGAGTTATGTTGTTGTTCTTTTTAGCTTTGGAGAACAAATACTTGAGTTCTGGACAAAAGGTGTCGTCCAGGCCGGATATCCGTGGTTCTTCTTGATGATTCTGGCGGCCGCGGCCGAGATGACGTGGACGTCAATGGCAATACCGGTCTTGGCAATCAACAGGCACATCGTCCTGTCCTATGCCTATCTTTCGATCAGCTTCATTTGCTTGGCTGCAATAGCAGTTACCTTGCGTACCTTTGGGCTCAATGCCGTTGGCATGTCATTGCTTTGCGCCCATACTGCGATGCTTGCTGTGATCACTATCGACGGGAAAAAGCATTTTTGGCGGGAGATCGTACGCTAAGTATGAAGATACTATATATCGGTGCGAGCACGGGGACGTCACATCACCGTGCTCTCGCAATGAAGCGTTTGGGACACCTTGTAACCGAGATCGACCCTCACCGTGCCCTTCCGGCCAGTCTCAAGAGATGGGGCTTTAAGACGGGCTATCTGGGCTTAGGCGGCATCGTCCACCGATACGTCTATGAGCGCGCCTCGACTATCAATTTCGATCTAGTATGGGTCGATCATGGAGACCTTTGTAGCCCCTCCCTTGTTCGCGCTCTGAAGCGCATGGGCGCACCCATTGTGAATTACTGCCAGGACAACCCATACGTTCCACGAGATGGATTTCGGTGGCGTCTATTCCTACAAGCCGTCTCAGAATATGATTTGGTTGTCACCCCTCGCGAATCCAGCGTTGACGCAGCGTACAGGGCGGGAGCCCAGCGCGTCTTTCGAGTAATGTTTGCAGCTGACGAAATTGCTCATCGCGCAACGCCGCTCTCCGAGGAAGACAAGTTTAGATTTTTTTCTCATGCTAGCTTCGTCGGGACTTGGATGCCAGAGCGAGGTGCGTTCCTACTGCGCCTCATCGACAGAGGGGTGCCCTTAACAATCTTTGGGCCGCGGTGGGAGAAGGCTCCTGAATTTCCGCTTTTGAAGGATCACGTGAGATTGGGAAGTTTGTCGTCGGAAGAGTATGTCAAAGCAATTCAATGCACATCCATCGCCATCGGCCTGCTTTCAAAGGGAAATCAGGACCTACACACGACACGATCAATTGAGATTCCGGCGATCGGAACGTTGCTATGCGCTGAACGAACTGCTGAACACCTGGCAATGTACTCGGAAGGAGAAGAAGCAGTTTTCTGGGACGATGCCGACGAATGTGCGAGCACGTGTCTCGATCTCCTCGCAGATCAAGAAAGGCTCCGCCGTATCTCGAAAGCGGGCAATGCAAGAGCTTTACGAAACGGCCACTTCAACGAAAACCTGATTGCATCGGTCCTACGGCAGATTGGCGACATAGTCGTCAGTTCGAACATTAGTCGGACAGTATGTTGATCATAGCTGAATGATCTTTACCTAAGAAGCGCGGCTGCCTCTGCGCATTCGGAGCTGGCGCGTGGAGCACGGCTCTCACCTTTCTCAAAGACACGTTCGTACTATTCGCATCTAAGATATCTCCGATCGGTCCGATCGTAGGCCCGCGCGCTCTATCTTCGATCTCAACGTCTTCAAACGTGACATCGTGATAAGGACCAACTGGAAAACGGACCGCCGGATAAATGCCGTGCAAGAATGACGAGTCGTATGAGCCCATCAGTCCGACCATTACAAGTCGTTCGCTCGGAAGAAGATCAAGAAGTCCATCTGGTCTGTAAGATATGTAGTTTTCAACGCGAGAATCAGCCGCGCTAATCTTTAGCGACAACGCATTACCACTCAAGCTTGCTTTGTCTTGGTCTCTTGCGACTCCGCTACGTAGACCCCAATCGTGTACATTGCGAATCTCCAGCTTCGTGTTGCGCAGATCTTTGAACTTCGGCGTAGTGATATAGAACAAGTGAGGCGGAGCAAACCATTTGCCCAATCCGCCTACGCTTCCACCCAACGAATCCTGGAGATCCCCATAGCGAAACGACCTGATGTTATTGAAATGTGAGTTTCTCAGATTTCCAAGCCACCCCATGTACGTGCCATCAAGTTCCAGATCCGCCACCTCGATATCGCTGGGCATAGTTGCGGAATCTGCGTCGACAGGCAACGCCGCACTCACTCGTTGGCCATTCTTGTAACCAACAGTCGTCAGGAAACACACTGGGATAAAACGACTTCCATCAGCACTCTTGGGCACAAACATCTTCATGCCTCGAATCTTGATCGAGCTTGAACTGCCTAGCACATAAAAAATGGCAGACGTTGCCGTTGGCCCTGGCCAAGGTGAGGTGATGGGCCCGTCGGACCGATCGAAGACAATACCCCTGTTTGCGGCTAGCCACGGCGTCAAGACGAAATCGTGAAAAGCGCCGGCTGGCTGATACTTCCCGCGCGATGGCACGAAGGTCCCGTTTATTACGTATCCCTTAGTATCGGGGTCAATTGGAAGCTGTCCTACATACTCAACACGCCAGTTGAGCAACTCAATATCGCTGCTGTTAGCAATGACCCAGGTGGGAATTAACACGTTATCCGTAACAAACCGTCCATGTGTGCCGAATTGAACGGTTGTGCCGTCCTCGACGAAGATCGGCCTAGAAATATCGCTTCCAACGTGAATGTAGACGGGGCAATCGACAATGAGCGTGAAGGCATGGTTCTTTGCCTCCGCAAAAGCTTTCGCAACACCACTTCGATCGTCCTGCTTACCATCACACACCGTCCACTCGCGGATGCTCCGGCTGAACGTTGCGCCGGGCTCCGCAGCTTCAATTCCAGGAGTCGACTGAAGCCCGAATAACAGCACTCCGAGCAGAAGGCCTCCCCTCCGACCGAAGCTATTGAGGCCTCGCATTGCAAGCACGGGACAATCTCCTTATGAGGTTGAGCACCTCGAAGCAGAACGAGATCGCGAAGATGACCACCTAGCCGTGGCGCGACACGGCAATCGAACTAGTCGACCGAAAGTTCTGAAGCACAAGCAGAATAAGAAAGAAAAACGGGATCGTTCGAGTCAACTCCGCCAGAATTACCTCTGTCGTCGATTCAACGAAACTATGCTGATAGATTGCGAAGAAGAACACACTTACAACGGAGATATTTCGAAAACTCGATATCCGAGAAAGTGCAAACAGCAGAGGAAACATAAATAAGAATGGATAAGCCACAAGCCCCGCGAATCCGTAAGATGCGAACCCCTCCATTGCTAAGCTATAGTTCAAGAAAGCTGCATTGCCCATCGGAAGCTGACCAGTATTCCAGGCTATGAAATCTCCAATACCGTAATTCATGGCTTTCTTGTCCTGCCAGATAAACGACGGTGTGACGCGCTGGAGACTCTCCTCAAAAACGCGTATGCCAAGCGGGGAACGCCCAGCCATTCCGGCGTAAGCCCAATCAACGAGCGCAACGTAAGACAATCGATTCAATACATTTGATCTGGATTGCAACCTGTAATAGTCGTATCCTGTGATATTGTCCCGTTTAAGCCTGCTGTCATTGTAGCTTGATAAAGACTGTAAGAACTCGGGATCGACAATGGCCCTTGCGGTCGTCGCCAACGCCAACTCTGCGAACTCTGCGATGGGCACGTTCTCTTTTTTGACTCTGAGATACAGCGTAATTGGCGAGATCAGAAGTCCAAACAAAGATACAAAGAGAACGCTAACGATCACATGTCTCGGCCTGATTGCTCGGCAATAGTAGGCCGCCAGTACAACCCCTATAAGGGCTGAAAGGAGTCCCTCGCGATAGTTAAGTACAAGGCTGACTATGAACTCAAAGCCGATCGCTGCGACAAGTCCGACTGTAATGAAGCCATTCGTTCCAAAGTGCTTCGCTCCATCCCTGGTTTGCATAACGAGGCCGAGCACGAATATCTTAGCTAGCGCCGAAAAGAGCACGAAGAAGCCGGTTCCAGCAGTCTGGGCCGAGGTCGGCTTCACCGCAGCCAAACCAATGTAAGCGACGACGCCCAAGCCGAGCGTCAGATTCTTTACGGAAAGAATACCTGACGAGCCTTTTCCTAAGGATACGAGGGACTTCCCTCGGTCAAAGAACCGAACCACGAAGATAACAACCGTTTCCGCCGAAAGAATGCAAAGGGTCAGAAAGTACGCCTCGAACGGATAGACGAGATTCTCATCAAGCGCTTGCAGGTAGAAAGTCTTTGCCAAGAGAGGAAATACAACGTACCGGACTCCCAAAAGGACGTTCAACACACCATACAAATCGAATTTGTAGATAGCGGCAGGCACAAGACACACAGCCACACTTACTAAGCAAAGCGTTAGAACTGCGACACTGCAGCCCAACGCTAGTTGCGCCAGGGCCAAAAGGGATACTAGCGTTAAGCATGCTGCTGAGATTTGACTTCGCGTCATCGCAGAATGGCCGCCCCAGTCTCTCACCATTCAGATTTTGATGCCGTGACGCTCGTCCAACATGGACTTGAATGCGGGCAGGCCGTTTACGTCGATGAAGTGGCGCGCTTCGGAGATCCTGACGTCCACAAGAAGGCGATACCAAAGCCCCTGCATCAGATGAAACACCAATCCAGCCTTTCCATCGAGAAATCCAAGTCGGAAAAAGTATCTGTAAAGGAAATAGAAGACCGCACGATAGTAGAGCGGCATACGAGCGTAGACAGACTTCTTTGCAACTCGCGTGATCTTCGCTTGCGTCGAAAGATTAACAGACGCGGGCTCCTCAAAGAATCCAAACTCGGAGTTCAACGCATCTATCATCTCCCGACTAGAGTATCGATTGTGCTTGTCCACCCAAAAACTCAAACCCTTAAGATTGTCATCGACCAATAGTCCCGATAGTTTCCGAGCGCAGCCTTCAAACAAGACCGTATGTTCGTCCATCCATCTGTTCTCTACGGCTCCCTTGTTTGTTCTCCAGATCTTCAAGACAAACTGGGGTGAAACGCCGCCTCCAAATCGAATCATCCTACCGAGAAAGACAACCTTCCGCTCCACTACAAATCCGGTGATCTCCGAGCTGACGGCCGAAAGTTGAGACACCATCTGGTTGCCTAACTCCACGTCGATATATTCGTCCGCGTCAATCCGCATGACCCAGTCGGTGTTGATCGTACAGTTCTCTAGGGCCCAGTTGAATTGAGTTGCGTAGTTCTTAAACGGATGAGAGAAAATCTCTGCTCCACATCCCACTGCAATATCCACAGTCGCATCAGTCGACCCCGAGTCAACCACAACGATCCGACTGACATACGGCTTGAGGCTGAAAATGCAGCGCTCAATGTGCATTTGTTCATTGTGCGTCAATACTATTGCAGTCACTGACACAGTCATGCGGACAGTCTCTTGGGGTCTGGTTGGCCGCGCTCTGTCAAGACCGCACGGTATTCAAGCTCGAGCTTGTGGGCGATCATGGACCAGTCATAGTGCAAGCGACAGAAGTCCCTAGCTCGCTGCGAAAGCTCAGCTCGGCGGCTTGAACTTGTAAGCAGTTCTCGAAGAGCCGCTGCAAGATCGTCCACCGTTGTATCAATAACGAACGCGGCTTCGGCCGCAGCAATTTCCGGCCAGCTGTTGACCTGATTTGAAATTACCGATGGGGCGCCGCAGGCCATCGCCTCAAAGAGTGCGTTTGCAAAATTCTCCGAATACGACGGTAAGACGAAAATCTCGGCATCAGCCATCGCCTCGAATTTTTCGGGCGAGTCCAAAAATCCGGTGATCGTACAATTGGCAGATATGTTGTTTGCTTCGATCAGTGCATTGACCATCGGCAGATGACCGTCATCATTGCCCGCGATAACAAGATGGAGATTGGGAACGATTTGATTCACACGAGCGAAGGCTGGAATTAGAATTTCGAAGCCCTTCTTGTAGTTGATCCGCCCGAGAAACAGGATCAATCGCTTGCTCTTGGTGGCTTCACCCAAGCTCTGACGAAACCGGCCTCGTTGCGCGCGGTGCTCGATCTGCGCAATATCCAATCCATTCGGAACAACGAAACCGCGATTACCGTACGTTCGCGGCTGCGAAATCTCCTTCTCAATCTCGGTAGTAAAATGGAACGCGGAAGCATTCCGCAAAATTTTATTGTGTACTAGGTGATCGAAAACCGCCTTCTTCAACGCTTTGCGGCCTAAATGATAAGGATCCAAAGCGCCAGCTGGCCGGATGATATAAGGAACCTCAAATTTATGTGCCAACTGCGCGGCTTTAACGGTCGGGTGCAGATAGAGCCCATGGATATGAACTACATCAGCGCTAGGTATCAGCGACGCCAGTTCCTTCGACATTTCGGGAGCGTAGGCGTAGGGCGAAAACGTTTCGCGCAACACCTTCACCGAAACTTGGCTAAGTTCTCCCAAACTTGGCACACCTGCCCGATCAGTCGTAACAAGTGACACTTGGTGGCCGCGACTCGCCAACGCTTTCGAAAGTTGCATTGCAACGAACGTGGGGCCTCCATGCAATGGCGAGAGAGACGGAATAACGTGGACGATATTCATTGGAAAACTACTTCTGGACAATTGAATACCTGAAGAAGGTGACACTACGCATTGTGCCCAAGATTGTATCGACTCTCTTGTAGGCATTGAGAGTCACATCGTTGCATCGGTCAGAACTGAAATAGCAAACCTTTGCACGAATGACGCGCGGGCAGTTGTTCTTAAGACTAATGACGTGATCCATCATCTGTGGGTTGACGGCCTGAGCACGTGCCGCGGCTTCGATATCCACACATGGACGCCCGTATCCGTCCCGAATGATCGGCAGCGTCGACTGCTCAGCAGGGCCCTGAACTGTCAACCTCGTGTTGGATTGATTGGATTGCGAATAGGCGGTTCCAACAGTGAAAACGCATGACACCGCACATAGCAAGACCTTATGGGACGATCTCAGTGCCACGGCCTCTCCTCTAAATCGACGCCTGGAATCTGAACTATGATCCCATCTGCAAAGAGTCGCTTTCGAAGACCCCTCTTTGCGGCAAGGTGTACAACCTGCAAAGCATTTAACAGTCGTTCCCTTTGGGGCCATCCGACGGTTGTCAAGTTACTGGCAGCAGCCTCGACGAACTCTGAATTGACTAGGTCGACGAACTCGGAAACGACGCGTTGCTGAGCTGCTGGCGAAAGCATTGGAAAAACGGACAGCGCCATTCGGCTGCGCCGAAGCGCAATCCAGCCCTCTCGTGGTCCGGTCGCGTAAGACTGGACTAGATAGCGTATATTCTCGATAGAAAACCCCTGGCTCATAGCCTTTAGCGAGTAGATCATGAGCCAGAGAAACGAATCCGCCGGGTTCGTTGCAAGTGAAGTGCGCACCCTGTCCCCTGCGGCAACTATCTCTTGGTCTGCCTCCTCTGCCGATTTGCGTTCCGAGGCTCCCTCAGCAACGCTGAGTTCGACGAGCGCCGCGGCTCGGATGATTGCGGCCCGCATAACTAATGGCGGCGGATCGCGCTGCATTCGCGTTAGCGCTTCATCAAGCACGCCCGGCCGGAAACGTTGACCGCTTATTATGGCCTCGGTGATCTCCCGGACGGGCGCAGCGGAACGGAAGATCGGAAGGACGCCGCCCGACCACCAGAGCGCGGCGAGGCCAAGCAAAAGCAATGCGGGCCGCGGGTTACTCCACATATCCGTAGCGGGCGTAATATTTCTGATAATAGTAACGGCCGTGATAAGATTCGTAACGGGCGAGCAGCCTAGTGTCCGCCTTGTTTAGTACGATCCCGAGCAGCTTGTCTTGGATTTCCGGGGCGTTGCGCAAATTGTGCCGCACCACGTCGATCTTGGTCTTGCCCCATTCCACCACGAACACGTAGGAATCGACAAACGGAGACGTGACGCGCACGTCCACCACGGGTGCCATCGGAGGCATATCCAGCACGACGTAATCATATCTGCTGCGCAGCATGCTTATCACCGCGTGCATCGCCTTGGATGCAAGTATTTCGTTCGTATGCAGCAGCTTCGAGGTGGTACCGGCGGGCAGAACTGCAAGTCCGGTATGCGGGTCGATGCTTACCGCGTCCTCAAGCTGAACCTTCTGCGCGACCATGTCTACAAGTCCCACCTTTGCGTCCGGCCTCAGCGCTCGAGACAGCGAGGGATTACGCAAATCGGCATCAACAAGGATTACTTTGGCGCCCGAGTGCGCCATGAGCTGCGCGAGATTGGTCGAGAGTGTGCTCTTGCCCTCATTCGGCAAGGTTGAGGTTACCGCCAACACGCGGTTCTCGCGCACAATGGCGTTGAGATCGACCGCCACCTTCAGCGAGCGCACTGCTTCGGCAAAGCGGGAGAGCGGGTTGTCAACCACATAGCGCAACAAATCCGGCTCCGGCTCAGCCTTCCCTTTTCTAAACCTTGCGGAAAGACTTGCAGACGCATTGCCATGGAGAGCGGGCAATATGGCGATGCAGTTTGCGCCAAGTTGCTCCTCCACCTGCGAAGTGGTGCGGAATACCCTGTCGGAGACCTCGCGTGCCAAGGCGACGCCGAAGCTTAGCAACAATCCGCCGACCAGTGCACCAACAAGGAAGAGCATCGATCTTGGGGAACTCTTCCTCAGCGGCGTGGTCGCTGCGCTGATCACGCGCGCTTCGGTGATCGGAAACGACTGCTGCTGCACGCTCTCCATGTAGCGCTGCAGAAAGTTGTCATACATTGCCTGGTAGCTCTGCGCGTTGCTCTCGAGTTCACGGAGCTGCACCTGGGCCTGGTTTGTAAGCTGCGATTCCGAGACTACGTTGGCAAGGCTCGACTTGATCGCCTCTTCGCGCGTCTGGGCGATATCATAATCGCTCTTGTAAGATTCCTGGATGCGCTTCAGCTCGTCAATGATGTTCTTCTTGATCTCGGCCATCTGCCGGCGAAGGTTGACCGCGGCCAAGTGATCCGAGCCGTATTTCATCGCCCAGATCGATTCCTTGGAGGCCATGTCGACATATTGGCCACGCAGTTTGACGATGGTGTCGTTTTTCAAAGCGTCGGCGACACTGGCGTCCGGAATCTCCTGCTTGAGGATGTCGTTGATGCGGTCCATCCGCGCCTTGGCCTCGGCGGTGGCCGCATGCGCCATCACCAGCTGGCTGTTGACCTCGGCGAGCTGCTGCTCGTTCATCAAACGGCCACCGCTATCAACGATGTTATTGGCGATCTTGAAATCCACCACCGCCTTCTGTGCGCCAGAAGCCTGTGTGCGCAGCTCCTTGATGCGGTCCTGCAGCCAGACGCTGGCGCGGCGCGTGGCCTGGTACTTGGCCTCGAGCTGGTCGACGATGTAGGCATCGGCGATCGCGTTGGCGATCTTCGCAGCCTTCGCCGGATCTTTAGAGGTAAATCCAATCTCCATCACATAGGTTAGGCCGAGACGTTTGATGGTACGAGCTTTCTCGAAACGATCCAACGCCTTGCGTGTTTGCTCGAATTCGGAAGAAACACGTCCCTCGGCAAACAGGCCGGAGAGAGCTCCGATCAATGTCCCTAGCGGCCCACCGCCGCTACCAGTGAATTCAGGATCATCGATCAGGTTCAGGTCGCGAATTACCGCGAGGCTGATGTTCTCGGACTTAAGGATCTCGACCTGGGTTTCCACCGTCGCGGAGTCTATAGAGATGTCGCCGAGCACGGATTGCTGCTGGAACAGCTGCACCTTGCGGGTGTCGATCACCATCGAGGCGGTGGAGGTGAACAGCGGCGCGGCGGTGAAGAGATAGAGTAGCGCCAGGATCACGCAGGCCGAGACGATCGCGACCATGGTTGGGAACTGGCGGCGGACGATGTCGAGGTAGGAGGTCAGCGTCTGCGACGGAGAGCCGTCGGCCTCGGCGAAATCACGGTTGATCTCCGAGGTCGGCTTGTTCACCTGCAACATTTATCGATTCCTGAAATCAATCCGCGATCTGCTTTTTAGGGATGAAGGTTTGTGTGGAGGCTTGGCAATTGCCTCCCGCGTTCGGAAGCAAGCCCCTCTGCTCCGTCGCTATATATTAAGGTAGCACAAGGTCATCTGAAGTTGAACGCTGTTGATGCAGGGCAGCGCGACTTTGACACTACAATTCGCGTGAACGTTAACGCCACCAACGCAAAAGCGGCGCTCGATGGCGCCGCTCTGCTGGACTTTCGCAACAATGTCTGCCGCGCACGGGTTTAGCGCGGGCTCACCTGATTGGGGGTGGTGCCGCCGACGCCGCCGCCGGCAGTAGCGGGCGGATTGTTGGCGTTGTTGTTGTTGCCGAACCTGACAGCGCCGCCGCCATTGCCGCCGTTCGGAAAGTTGTTGCCGGTCGGGCCGCCTGAGCCGCTGCCACCACCACCGCCGCCGCCGGTCGCGGCGATCGCGACGTCGCCGGTCGCGGCCTGGTAGGCGGCGATCACGTCGGGGTTGCCGATGCCGGCGATCGCGGTCTGGATCTCACTGGCAAAGGCCTGGTCGGTCTGCGCGGCCATGCGGGCGACCTGGGCGAGGCCGCCGACGATTGCGCGCATCTGGTCCTTGGTGGTCGCGGGATCCTTGAGCAGCGCGATCAGGCCCGGAAGCGTGGTCGGATCGGAGGCGCCGAGGTCGCGCACGCGCGAGATCAGCTGCGGGCCGCCGGTCGGATATTGCTGCAAGAGGCTGTTGGGAGCGGCCTTGAAGTCGGAAATGACAGTGGCCGGCAGCTGGCGCTGCGGCGGGTAAACGGCGGCGCTGGCGGCCGTCGTGATCGTCGCGGCGAAGGCCGCGGCGGCAGCCATGCGAAGCGCGATGCGGATAACGCTCATAAATCAACCTCCAAAAAATCAGCTGCCCCGATTCCTCGGCCCGGGCAAATGGCTGTGCAGTGCGGAACCTAGCGGAAGAGAAAACAGCTGTCCACTTATTCTAAAGACTTCGTAAACGGCGCAACTGCTTCAAATCTAGACAGTTTTGTGAAGCTCGCCCTGCGCGCGCGGGGCTGTGCCTGCGGTTGCCGAGCGGCCCTCGCCTCGCGGTGCGGTGGCGAGCGCATCAGCGGCGGCGCGGCCCTCCCGGCTCGAGAAGGACTGGGCCAGGCCCGCGCCGAAAAGCGCAAAGAACGGAATGCTGTAGCCGGGCACCTGCAAGGTGAAGTCCAGGCACGAATGCAGCAGCGACAGCGTCGCGGTCGCCGCGGCGGAAAGCGGGATGATGACGTCGCGCCGGCGGGTGAACACGCCACTCGCCAGCACCAGCAGCATGATGGCCCAGCCGAGCGCCACCAGCAGCGCCATCGGGATGCCCACCTCGGAGGCAAGCTCCAGCGGGGTCGAATGCGCAGCATCCCAGACACCGCGAATCGAGATGTTGGGGCTGCGGTACGGCGGGAAGGCCCATTGGAAGGTGCCCATGCCGGTGCCGAACCAGGGATTGTCGGCGATGATCCGCAGCGTGGATTTCCAGGCCTCGATGCGGCCCTCGTCGACCAAGCCCTGGCTGTCGAAGCGGCTGGAGACGCGGCCGCCGAGCAGCTGCAACAGGCCGAGCGCGACGGCGGCGCCGGAGCCGAGCGAGATCCAGATGCCGGTGCGAGGCGGCAGGTCCTTGCGCAGGAACAGCGTGAAGGCGACGATCATCGCCAGCAGCGACAGGCCGACGCCGGCGCGCGAGGTCGTCATGAACATCGCCATCAGGCAGATCAGCAGGCAGCTAAGCTGCGGCAGGATCTCTCTTGGCGGGATCGCGCGCAGGTCGAGCGATAGGCGCCGCCACTCGATGTGCCGCTCCGGCAGGCGGCGACGGACGTCCTCCAGGATCAGCAGCATCCAGATCACCGCGGCCGAGCCGAAATAGGCCGCCGCCGTGTTGCGGTTGATGAAGGTGCCGGTGACGCTGCCGAGATAGGCCGTCTTGTCCCGCCACAGGATCATGGTCGGCTCGATCAGGAACGAGGCTACGCCATAGAGCGCGTAGGCCGCGCCCGAGATCGCGATCACCCAGAGCAGGCGGCGCGCGCGCATCCGATCGGCGCCGACGGTGATGCCGAGCACGATGGCGAGGATGTTGGCAAGCGGCGCGCCGAGCGCGAAGAACGCCTCGTTCTTGACGATGGAAGCGGACGGGGCGATCGGGACGCCGAGCAGATCCGAGGCCTGCTTCCAGATCGGCTGGAACGGCGCGACCCAGGGATGGTCGGAGAGCTGCTCATGCAGCACGAAGGCGTAAGCGGCAACGATCACGCCGATGCCGGCGAGCAGCCAGAGATGCGGCCTGCGCAGATCACGCGTCGGCGCGAAGATCACCGCGATGCCGAGACACAGGCACCAGAACGCGATCGACAGATCATTGGTCGAGCCGAACGGAAACGGCGCGCCCGCGGCCACGAAGAACAGGATGAAGGCCGCGGGCAAGCTCCATGACCAACGAATCTTGGGAAGCCAAAGGCGCATCGTTATGTCTTGCGAGCTTTGCTCGCGCCTAGAGGAAACAATCGATCGGATAGATCTTCAGATCCACGTTGAGGCGGCTGTTCCGGCTCTGCGCCCGGAATGCGTAGAATAATCCAAAGCTATCACTCCCCTGATCGAGTTTTATTCCGGGGGTTAGTTCGTCGGGCGGGACCAGAACGCCGATGTGCCGGTTGATGGCGGAAATCTCGATCCGCCCCTCCCCTTGCGCAAAATGCCCGCCGAGCTGGGTCACGGTAACCTTCGGCAGGCCGCGGCGCTGATGGCAGACATCCTCCTCCCACAGCTTGGTCTGCTGCACCAGTGGCTTGCCCGGGGCATCGGGCACGACGATGTCGGGGAAGGACGGGCGCAGCATCCCGAAGAACTTGCTCTCCTTGGAGTTCGCCGAGAGGCGAACCGTGAAGGACAGCTCGCCCCTGGCGCCCTTGAGGCGCGACAGGACGGGAGCATCCGGCTCAGCGGAAACCATCACATCGATGCGATAGCGGACGCCCAGCTCTGCGGCAGCGCCGATCACCGGCCCGACCGGTGCAAGCGCGAAGGTAAGCGGGACGTGAGCCAGAAGACGGCAAAATGTTCGAAAGCGCATGAAGCCCCTTGCAAAGCCGCGGGGTGACCGATGACCGGCGCGGCCGTGCCGAGTGGCGCCTTGATCCAGATCCCGGGCTTGTCGGCGCAGCAGAACCGCCTCGATTGCTAAACGAAAATGGCACCGGGACAAAGCCCCGGTGCCATCGTTTTTGGTCGGTCAAGTCGGCGTCTTACGGCGCCAGCTTGATGTTGTTGCGGAAGATCAGGGCGTCGTTGGCGAGATTGATGCTATCGCTGCCGGTCGCCATGATCACACGCAGGTAGTTCAGGAACTTGGCAACTTCGACGTTGCGCGAGTTCGAGACGTAGATGATGTCGCCGTTCTTCATCATGACCTTGGTGGCGAGGAAGAAGCCGCCCGGATCGCGGAAGTTCACGTTGAAGATGACCGGGATCGTCTCCGAGGTGTACTTGCTCACGTCGATGCCGAGCTGGGCCGCAACCTCGCGCGGCTCGCGGCGATAGAGATACACGGCCGCCGGATCGGCCTGGCCATCCAGCAGGCCGCCGGCTTTGCCGACGGCTTCGCCAAGGTTGATGCGCCAGGCATCGAAGTTGAACTCGCCGCTCTGGCCGCTGGCGCCGAACGCCAGGAACTTCTGCTGCTCGCGATAGACGTAGATGCTGTCGTCAGGACGCACATAGACGTTGTTCTCAGGCGCCATCACGAGATTTTCGAACGGCACGGTGGCCCGCCGTCCGCCACGCTCCAGCATGACCCAGGTCTCGAAGCCCTGGCCCTTGATGCCGCCGGCGCGGGTGATCGCATCGAGCACGCGATCCTTCGCGCCCGCCGCGCTCGCCGGATAACGCGCCGGCGAATTGACCTCGCCGAGCACGCTGATCAGCTGGGTGCGCTGCGAGGACATCGCCACGACCGCCTGCGGCTCGATGGCGCGGTTGCCGATCCTCTCGACGATCGCGCGCTGGATTTGGACCGCCGTCAGGCCTGCGGCCTTGATCTGACCGGCATAGGGCACGGTGATAAAGCCATCATTGTCGACCGACTGATCCGGGATGGTCACATAGTTACCCGGGCGGACACCGGCTTCCGCCGGGATGAACAGACCGCCTGCCGCGGCCTCGAAGATGGTGACGCTGACAACGTCGCCGATGCCGAACACGATGCTGGCGGGCGGGCGGCGATCGGTGAACACGCCGGCTAGGCCCTTGGGCTCGTGTGTGTGCAGGATCTTTACGGTCGCCGGATTGAGCGGCACCAGCTCGTAGGCCGGCGCGTTTTCCGTCTGTATCTTGTTGTTGACGTCGTCTGTCAGCGGACCCGAGCCGGGATTGGTCGAGCAGGCTCCGAGCGCCAAAGCGGCGGCCAGAAATGCTGGCTTGAAAAGATATGACTTGGCAAAGGAATGCATCAATCGCGCCCCAGGAGACCCCAATTAGCCCTTGATTGGTACGGCCTAGGGGGTGGTGCGACAAGGGTTCCCGGTAGTTAACGGAGCGATCGGTCGGCTACTGTTGCGTGCGGGACACTGTTTCGGGCTTAGTTTAAGTCTTTGTGACTATTTGTTGTATTTCGCGTGCCCGATCGGTGAGCAGCTCGCCCCAATCGTGGGGGCGCTGTGTCGGGCTCAAGGCTTCTTGACCCCGCCGCCGTCTGCTAAGTCTGGGGCTATTAAGGATAGGAACTCCCCGTGTCTGGCCTCCTTCTGATCCCGCTGTTGGCGGGCTCCCTCTTTGGCGCCGCCGATCGCGCCGTCGCCTGCCCTGGCAGCGCCGGGGCGTGGTGTCGCGGCGCGGCCTTTGTTGAGGTGGCCGCCCCTGCGTCCACGTCCGTCTGGAAATTCACGCGGACCCAAGGGGCCAAGGACGGCGAAAGCTTCGCGGCCATCATGAAGACCGCCGACACCACCCAATCGGACCCGGACTTCGCCGGCCTGATCGTGCGCTGCGCCCCGAAGGGCAAGGTCGATGTGCTGGTGGCCTTGATCCGGCCCTTCCCGCCCCGGAGCCGCCCCAAGGTGACCATTGCCGCAAGCGGCGGCGGCACCCTGAGCTTCGAAGGCAGCATGGCGGCCGCGGGAGCGGCCGTGCTGTTGCCCGACGAGGTCTCGGCCTTTGCTGCCGGAAAGTGGCAGACGACGGCCTCGCTGTCCGTGGTGGTCAGGGAAGGCGACAGCGAGATCAAGGGGATGGTGGCGCTCAACGGGCTGCGGGAGGCCTATCATTCGCTGCTGGCAAATTGCGGCCAATAGGCTAAATTTAGCCATACAACTTAAGGGTCTTTTTAGGCGGGGAATCTAGGGTCCGGAGCACGGAGAGTGTTTCGGATGACCGCCTTTTTGATTTTCAGCTTTCTCACAGGTGCCGTGCTGGGCCAACGCTTTCGCGTGTTCGTGCTCCTGCCGGTCACATTTGCGCTGGTGCTCACCATGCTGCCGGTCAGCATGATGACCAGCCTGGGCTTCCTTGACGGCATGAAGGCTGCGGCGTTCGCCGCCATCGCCCTCCAAGGCGGTTACCTCTTCGGCTCGGGGGCGCGCTTTGCCCTTGCCGCCGCACGCGCCACCCGCGTCTTCGGTCGGCCGGTCAAGGCCACGCGCTGATCGCAACGCAAGCCTCTGTTTGAAAACGCACCGCCCGCTTGTATGGTGACCTGACCGTTTCAGGATTCGCTTCGAGCGCGCCGTTTGTCCCTCGCTTATTTTGCCCTCATCGTCTCCATCGTTTCCGCTTCCGCTCTCGAAATCGCCGGCGCCTCATTGGGCGCGCAGCTGGGGTCGATGGCCGCGGCACTAGGCCTGCTGGCCGCCGCCTCGAGCTCGCGAAAGGCCGACTACGAGCACTATCTTCGTGCGACCTCCTGGGGCCGCTGGATTCTGGTCGCGATCCCGCTGTGCATCGCGGCCCAGCTTGCTCCGCTTCCGCTGCGCTTTGCGCATCCGATCTGGGCCAGCGCCCACGAGGTGATCGGTGGCCTGTCGCTCGGGCCGATCACGGCCGATATCGGCTTGACGGTGAATGCGCTGCTGCTGGCGCTGGCCGCGATCTCATTGCTTGGCGTCGCGATCCTGGTGGTCCGCAACCGCGGCCGTGCCGAGCTGGTTCTGTTCGTGCTGAGCGGCGTAACCGCGATCTCCGCCTTGATGTTGGACCTGCATCGGCTCTCGCCGGCGCTTGCCGGATCCGTCCCCCATGACCTCACGACGAGCCTGGCCGGGCTCGGCCTCATGCTCAACCTGGCGGTGATGCAGCTCGCCGCCGAACGGGCGGAGACGCATCATTCGGTCGTTCGCTCGGTCGCGATCGGACTTTGCGGCCTGGTCGGAGCCTTGGTCAGTGCCGCCGCGATCTTTGGGTTATCAGGGACGAACAGCGCCATGGCGGCGGCCTTTGGCGTCGTGCTGATCCTGCTGATCCTCGTGATCCGCAGACTGGATCTGTCGCCATTGGCCGCGAGCGCGTTGTCGGTGGCAGCCCTGATCGGCGCGGCGATCGTGCTGACCTTCCTCTTCGAGAAGAATTCCGGACCGATCCTCCTACGGCTCGTTCCGGAGATGGGGACCGAGACCAAGGCCGCCCTCGAGCGCATGCTGGCCGATACACGCTGGTTCGGCGCCGGCGCCGGGACTTTTGCTGCAGTGGGCAGGATCTATCAGAGCGATGCCGGCGCCGTCCTGACGGCGCCCTCGGCGGCCATATCGGTGTTCGCGGGGATGGGTTGGGTCGGCTTGGTCGCCATGATCGCGGTGAGCCTGCTCGCTTTGGTCCGCCTGTTCGTCGGCGCGCTGCAGCGCGGACGCGACTCGTTCTTTCCCGCTTCGGCCGCGGCCTGCGTCCTGTTTGCGCTGGTTCAGAGCTTTGCCGGTCCCGGATTGCTGCACCCGGCAGCAATCCTCTGCCTTTCGGTGATCTTGGGACTGGGACTGTCGCAGAGCGTCAGCCAATCCGGATCACGATAGCGCGCGGTTGATCAGACCGCGCGGTCGCCGAGCGAGGCCCAGTAGTTCGGATTCTTGGGCGACTGAATGCGGACCCAGCGATAGGGCTTCTTCGACCACGACATGATGTGGCCGGAGAGATTGTCCAGCACGAGATCGCCGGAGAAGGTGCGCACCACGACCACGAGATGATGCTCGCCCCAGCTGGTCACGACCTCGCTCAGCAGCACCGAGCGCGCCGGAAAGCCCTTGGCGATCAGATCGTGGCGTTTTGTCACGGCATAGTCGTTGCAGTCGCCGCTTGCCGGATGCAGCAGCCATTTCTCGCCGCGCAGCCCTTCCAGATTGGCCTCGGGACGGATCGCGGTGTTCACCCGCTGGTTGACCTCTTGCATTTGCGCCATGCGCTCGGCCGTCAGCTTCAGGCGGCCGCCCCGGAAGACGATCCGCTGCGGCCGCGGCCTGCACTCGTCCTTGTACTTCAGGCAGAAGAGCGTGAACGCCATCGGCGGCAGCGTCGGCTGGTCGAACTTGATGTAGTGGATGGCACTACGCAGCCCCAGGGGCGCCCCGACGAAGGCGGCTTCCGCTTTCTGCTGCACCCCCGCAGCAACGACGATGGCGGCGACGGCCGCCAGGAACTTCACAACTTTGCGCATGTCGCGCTCCCCGTTCTTGTTGGGGAGACGCTACGCGAGACCTCTTGAAATACGGCTCAAAGGCCACGCGAGGCTTTAATCAAAATGCGGGCTCATCGATTGGAAACAATTAAGAATACCGATGTGTGACTTGTTCTGCTAAGAGCGGTCACGACTTCCGCTCGTGACGCTGGATGCGATTCGACCGACCCGATGGGCCTTTCCTCCCGCTTTCGAAAGAAGACCAAGCCGCGGCTTCCCGATGGCGTCCGCGTCTATGCGATCGGCGACGTGCATGGCCGCGCCGATTTGCTTCAATCGCTGTTAACCGTGATCGACGCCGACTTGGCCCGCTCGGCGCCGCAACGCGCCATTCAGGTCTTTCTCGGTGACTATGTCGACCGCGGCCCGGACTCACGCGCCGTTCTTGATCTCCTGATCGAACGCTCGAAGTCGCACGAGACGGTCTGTTTGAAGGGCAATCACGAGGTCTTCCTGCTCGAGGTGCTCAAGGACCCGACCCGCCTGCAGGAGTGGCGCCACTATGGCGGCCTGCTGACGCTGGTCTCCTATGGCGTCACGCCGACGATGAACCCTTCCGCGGAGCAGCAGGTCGAACTGATCGAGGGACTGAGACGTGCGCTCCCGCCGGAGCATCTCGCCTTCCTCCAGCAATTGCCCTCGTCCTTTACCTGCGGCGACTTCTTCTTCGTCCATGCCGGCGTCAAACCGGGCGTCCCGCTCGATCGCCAGAAGGATGAGGACCTGCTCTGGATCCGCGAGGAATTCCTCGCCTCCGAGGAGCGCTTCGGCAAATATGTCGTGCACGGCCATACGCCGGTCAGCGCGCCCGATATCCGGTCGAATCGCATCAACATCGACACCGGCGCTTATGCGACCGGCAACTTGACCCTGTTGACGATCCAAGGCGATAGTCTTCTCGCAATTTGAAAGCTCAGGCCGCAACTTCGGTGATCACGCTTCGCGCCATTGGCATCTTGACCGCGATCGCGCTGGCGCTCCACGCCGGCATGACGTTCTATGGCGATCTCGTACGGCCGAACTTTCGCGCCAGCGACTTGTTCTCCGGCGAGATTCCGCCGGACAAGGCCAAGCTCGCGGCGGCAGGCAGCCTGGCATCCTTTTCGTGGGATGGCGACCTCCTGGCAAATCATGCGGCGGCAATGGCCGCCGACGTTCTGCATCGTCCGTCGGCCGAGGCAGGCGGAAGGGCCAGCGAGAACAAGACGGCCCAAGCCGCTGTCGTGGCAGCCTTGAAAGTTTCGCCGATCAGGCCGGCGCTCTGGCTCACGCTCGGCACGCTACAGGCCCAGGCCGGCGAGGCGGTCACGCCTGCGGTGAAGATGTCGTACCTGACCGGGTCGGTGCCGATCGACGTTGCCTTCTCACGCGTCCGCACCGTGACCTCGAGCGCCGCGGCAACCGACGAGGAGATCAAGCTGCTGGCGCAATCCGACATCCGGTCGGCGCTGGCCAACCGCTCGCGTTACGAGCCGCTGCTGATCGCGGCCTATGTGCAGGCAACGCCGCAAGGCAAGTCGCTGCTGCTGGAGACGACGAAGGTGACCGATCCCAGATTCAACGAGATCTTGCGGCGGTACTAAATCAGCGGACCGATTTCGGGTTGACCGGCACGAAGTCCTGATCGCGGCGCGGCTGATCGGATCGCCCCTGGTAGACGAACATGCCCTTCTTGGTGGCGACGATGTCGCCTCGCTGCAGGCTGTCGTCGCGAAGCAGACGTTCGGTCGCGACGAGGTCCGGATCTTCCGGAGCCGGCTTGTAGAGTTCCGGATGCTCGCGCCGCTCGCGCGCAACCCCCTTGGCACGGCGCCGCGCATCCTCGATGCGCTGCCGCCATTCGTCGCGCGAGACTTCCGGCTCGCTCGGCGGAAGATAGTCGTTGATGGACGGCTCCGGCTCGGTCTGAGCACGGCACGAGAGCGGGCAGGCGTAAAGAGCCAATCCGACAGCGGCCGCCACGGCCGCCTGAACCGGCGCGCGCGCCGGTCTCCGGCGGTCTGACAGGGACTTGCAGCGGACGGGTCGCACTCCGATGACTCCGATGGCGGGTCGAGCAGCAGCCGCAACTTCAGCTGATACGGCTGCCAATTGCAACATTTTCGGAACGCAGCGGCCGTCCCTTCAAAAAGCGAAAAACAACCCCATGCACAGTAGCCGGCACCAACCGAATCAATGACTTACGTATTTTCCGAAGTCCTGACTTGATCCGTCGGGCAAAACAGGTCTAGTATGGCATGATCCGGAGAGAGGCCGACCGATGATCGACCTATCTGCGATCGGCATCGGATGAGCGACGCAAGGACAATAGCGTCGTTCTAAGGCCTCGTTAGGCCATCGCTGCTAGACTTCGGCATCCGTCGATGGAGTTGGCGAGAATGCGTGCAAGCCTGGTATCGTTGTTGCGCGTTGCCGTTGCGGCGTATGCCATGTCCGCCCTCACGGCTCACGCCAGCCCGCTCTGCATCAAGGAGCGCACGCCCTTCGCCTTGTCGCAAGACACGGTGAAATGGACGATGTCGATCGCCCCTGGCGCCGACTGCATTCAGGGACTGCGTTGGTCTTACATGCAGATCTTCAACGTATCCGTCGTGAGCGGGCCATCACGGGGACAATTGGCGGTGGTCGGGTCCGGCTTTCGCTATTCGGCAGAAAGGGAAGCGCGAGGCGCCGACAAGTTCACGCTGCTGATTTCGGGCAAGAACCGTCATGATCCCGGGACGTCGACTCTGGAGGTCGAAGTCAACCCGCAATAGGCAGGCCCACGACGCGCGAAGGGGTATCTACTTCGCCCGAAAACGCTTTAGTAACGGCGGCTCGACCCGCTGCCCCGGGTTGTATTCCCGTGATAGGGCCGGGCCCGTCCGTAAGTCGTCACGGGAGGCTCGATCCGGCTCGGGATATTCGGCGTCGCGTTGGGACGCGCGGGCTGCGACGGGTTGACGATGATCACATTGCGGTTGGGCGTCGACGGATCGCTGACGCCCTGGGCCCAGGCGCCCGCAGGCACCACAAGGGCGAGTGTGATCAAGACTATTCGTTTCATGCGATATCTCCCGAGCAAGAACGTCAGGGAGGGAACACCGTTCCTTCACGACGGCATCACGGTTCGTTGCGCGACCTCACCGCGGCACGGGTGACCTCAGCGAGGCACCGCGATCAGCTTGCCATTCCTCCAGACACCTTGGGCCGCCTGTCCGGTAGAACCGCTACCCACGTTCCGGACAGCCGTAGGCCGCGAGGCAGCCTGGGTGGTCTGCTTCTTTTTGTCGGTCGTCGTCACGATGCTGGAGCTAGTCGTGTTGGCCTGATCCTTGGTCCCTTGTGCAGAAGCAGACTGAACCAGAAAGGTCAGAAACATCATTGCTGTCAAAATGCCGCGCATGGTCACACACCGGAAGAAGGAGCCGGTCGAAATGTCACAGGTTTCCGCCCAAAAGCAAGCGCTACGAAACGACCGCGCAGGACCTTTGCGGCCGGAGCATCAGCGTGTTTCACCGCAACCGACGCGATCCGGGGTGAAAAAACCTAGCGAAACGGCACTATCCGGGCTAGTTGATCGCTCTTGATGACCGAGACCGGCGACACCGCAGCCAACGCCTCGCAGGCGCAAGAGATCAAGGCCGGGCTCGTCCGCCTGTTGTCAGAGCGGATCCGCGAAGTCTCCGGCGACCCCAGGCAGATGCGGGATGTCGTCTACGAGCTGGCACGCGTCAAGCTTCTGGAACAATTCACCCACGCCGATGCGCGGGAAGCGCGAGAGCTCCAGCAAGTCCTCGAACGCGCCATTCGAGAGGTCGAACGCGCCTTTGAGCGAAGCGAGAAGTCTTCACCGACCAGGGATGCCTCGGTCCCCGTGGCGAATTCTCCACCGGCGAACGTTCCCGTCCCCCCGCCCATTCCGACGCCCGCTGCCTCGGCGTCATCAGCCATTCCGATGGCTGCCGAGACGCCGCGGCGTCCTGCCGCACCGCCAGGATCGCCCGACCAACCCAAACGGAGCGGCGCTTTCAAGTCTCTCGTTCGATTGACCGCGATCCTCCTGCTCATTGCTGGCGCCGGCACCGCGGTCGTGTATTGGCCGCGGCTGAAGGCACAACTGACGGCATCGTCGCAGATGGCGCAGCCCGAACGTTCGGCCAAGGGCCCGGAGCCTCAGCTGACCGCGATTCCGACTCCCTCGGCCAGCGAGACCGCTGAACGAATCCCGGAGAGCGCAAAGGAGCCGGCGCCGGCGGCGCACCCCTCGATGCCTTTGCCAACGACGTTCGGCGTCTACGCCTTGAGCGAGGGCCAGCTCCACGAGCTGAAGCCGGTTCCCGGAAAAATTCCGGACCGGCGGGTCGCGATCTCGGCCGCCATCAACACGCCGAGCGCGACCACGTTGATGGACGGCGACGTCAAATTCATCGTGTTCAGGCCCGACGGGGGTATCGACGCCAGCGGGACCGAAGTTCGGGTGATCGCAAAAGTCTCGCGAGCGATGGGCGTCGATGCCAGCGGGAAAGCCACCATGGTCAGCGCCGGCGATTCCTGGGTCATCCGCAGCATGTCCTACCCCTACAAGGTAGGTCCGATCGACGACCAGTCGAGAATGCTGTTGCTGCAACCGGAGCAAGACGGCTTCACGCTCGCGCCCGGCCGCTACATCGTGGTGGTCAGGGGCATGGGCTATGACTTCACCATCGCTGGGACGATCACCGATCCCAACCAATGCGTCGAGCGCATCAATGCGGCGAACGGCGCGTTCTACTCGCCCTGCCCGCCGCCGCGGCGATAACGCAGCCTTTGTTTCCTATTTGGCCGGCTTGCTGTCCTTTGGCGCATCCGCCGGCATGTCGTCGACCTTGCCGTTGTTGGCGACGCATTTCTGGAAGTACTCGCGCTGGTCTTTGCCCGTTCCCTTGGCACTCCCCGCTGCGGGGTTGCCGATCTGCCTGGGCGGAAAGGCCTTGGCCACCGCGGCGTCACATGCCCGCGCCACTTCGGCAGTGATGGCCGACGCCGTCGCCGGCACGGCCAATGTCAAAGCGAATGCCAGCCCAACCAATGTCCGCAAATTCTTGACCGGCACGTCGTTGCTCCTTCACTCGGTGAATGCTTGCCGGACCATACCAAAAAGGAACGAGGCGCCAAACGGCAAAGCGCGCTGAATTGTGACTGCGCACTTGTTCGGACCATGCTCCAGAGCCGCGTCTCGAATCACGGCCGCAGAGCGCGCAGAAATATCACCGCTCCTAGCTGTTCAGCTGCGGCGGCTTGAAATCCGGAAAGCGCGTGAGCATTGCCGTCTTGACGAACTTCAAGTGGGCGATGCTGCTCGCCAATTCCTTGAGCCGGCGCTGGCCGTTCGAGATGTCGGCCGCGAAGAGATCCTGATGATGATTGTCGAGCGGCTCCCGCTCGAGATATTCGTCGGTGCCGTTTCCGAAGGTGACGGAGGCACGGGCAAGCGCATCGTCGACACGCCGGTTGAGCCCGGCCTGCTCCCTCTCCGCCTCCTGCAAGGCGGTTTCGATCGCGGCCAAAACGGCACCGATCCGCCCGCGGTCGGTCTCCGCGTCACGCTCGGCCGAGCGGGCCTTGAAGGTTTTGTCCTCGCGGCGGGAGCCGAGAAGATTGTGTGCGCGCGCTCTCAGGAACAGCTGAAACATCCGGGCCATCCCACATACGAGATCCAGGCGGGTACCATCGGTCAGACGTAGTTAACAAATCCTGAATCCGGCGCCCGTGCGGTCTGGCTTTGTGCAATCCATGCCCGCCAAGCTCCCGCGTGCTTGGAATACAGCTCGTGCCAGCGGATCTCGCCGTCGGCAGCGGCTCCTTTTCGCACGCGGACCTCGGATGTAAATTGCCCTGTCTCGTTCGATGCAAGATCCAGAGCTTCGAACTCCGCCGTCTCTTCCGGAGACAGGCCGATCAGAACGCGATGCCCTTGGGCATCGACGAAGTATCTGCGCGGCGCGTTGTGCCTTTGATCAGTCATTCGCAGGGCCCTCGTTCATGATCCAAGGCCCCGGACGATCCTTCAGCCGCCGCTCAAAGCCACGAACAAACGCGATCAAAACGAGGACGCAAGTCGCGCCCAGCAAAGCAATCAAATACGCCATTCACGCCCACCTATGCGAGCCGCGACAATACAGGCGGCTAAACTCTCAC
This sequence comes from Bradyrhizobium sp. BRP19, assembly GCF_020194195.1. Lineage (NCBI taxonomy): Bacteria > Pseudomonadati > Pseudomonadota > Alphaproteobacteria > Hyphomicrobiales > Nitrobacteraceae > Bradyrhizobium > Bradyrhizobium sp. BRP19. The sequence goes on from NZ_JADYVZ010000012.1 coordinate 34,708, forward strand.
CATGAATTGCTACGTTCTAGGTTGCCTTTCCAAAGCTCTCAAGCGCCGCACCACGTTAACCTAACTGCGCATGGTTATCCGACCCGGCCGCACGGCAGGATCAGTGTGCGCTCACATGGCGGTGCGCCTACGACGGATGCTCACTCTGCTTGGCGCCCATCGCCGCCGGCGTGTAGGGCGCATAGAGACGATATCGTGCCGATCGCCTGCGCGAGCGCCATGCCCGCACGCCGTAGCCGCAGCAAAAGCCAGCTGCAAAAATCGAAATCAGAACCAGAATTGCAAACATTTGGAATGTTCCCAATGATCGGAACGCTCCTCCCGGTACATTTCAACGTGATGTTCTGACGACTTCAAGATCATCGGCGCTGAAAGTTTTGTCAGAGGAAGATGAAGTTTGTGCAACGTGGTGCTTGAATTTTGGCCGTCGCGAGAACCACGAGCCCGGAGGACGACGAAATCTCGCATCGTTCGGGGGCGATATCCAGCCGGCGATGTTAACCCGTGTTCACGGCGGCAGCAGCCTCGAACGAAGCGGCTGGATGCGCTGTCATCGGGCACAGTTGCGATCTGCACGATAGGTCTTGCGAAACGTTCTCGAACGTATCGAGCGGCCTCTCGGACGAGACCGCTGAAGAAGCATCCGTGCTTCTACGGAGCGCCATGCACCAACTTCATCGCGGTAAGGTTGAGAGGTTAGCTTAACCCGCGTTGTTTGTTGCGAACTTTCGGCGATTGCTTATCCATCTCGCACCGGGCTCCCCCAAGCCCGGCCCCACCCAAGCAAAGCCGTCGAGCGAACATGGGTCCGCTTGGCGGCTTTGTCGTTGTGTCGACGAGAGGATCATTTCGGTTATGGCGCGCAGGCCCTGGTCGTTCAAGGAAGATCGCCGGCTCATCGAGCTGGCCAAGTCTTCAACCTCGCTGGAGCAGGCAGCGAAAGCTCTCGGGCGCTCGCCCGATGCGATCAAGCGCATGGCGTTGCGGCTTGGTCTTTCCTTGAAGTCGAAGCCGGCAAAGAAGAGCTGATCTTAGAAGTGCCGGCGCTCGCCTCCGCTTCATGTACGGCCGCTGCAGTCGAACGGGCCCCGCATCGATAGGCTAGCCGCCCCTTATCCCGGGGTCGTTCCGGTCCGCCATCGTCTTGGACGGTGAGGTGGATTGAGCGGGTTGCCGGCGGTGTCCCGCCAGCCGCCACACTTAATTCTGCGTCCTCTTCTGGGACCCCATCCCTGGGCTGGTTCCGTAGCTGGGCGTCCCCGTTCCCTTGAAGGCGCCGCCCATCGTGTCGGATCCGGAATTCGTGCCCGTGCCACTGCGCGTCGCGGAGGTGGATTGCGTGCCCGATGGCGTGTCTTTGGTCCCCTGCGCCGAGGCCAGAGAGCTCCCGATTGTCAACGCCATCACGAGACTTAACGTCCTGATCATACTGCTCAACTTTCCATGCTTGTTTCTGACCCCGAGCCGCCAGACCATTGGCCGGGCACTGCTCAGGCGGGGCCCTTCGGGCCAGTCTTTCCGTTAAACCCTATCTTAGCCCCCGCTGGCTAGGATCAATCTCCACGCCTTGCTTGAATTTCCGCCCCGCCTGTTTTCGCCTGAGCCGGATGAGAGTGCTGCGACCAGACCTCCCGTTTGTGGCACTCGTGCTTGCGAGCACGATGGCGTTCGCCTTGGCGGGTCATTTCGCCGCTGGCGCCGTCATTCGCCAGCACCAGGCGCATCAGCTCAATGAGCTCACCGAGGTGGTTCTGCGCCGATCGGAGCTTGCAGTCGATTTCGCTGCGGGCAGCCTGGACGAGCTCGCGCGGCGCAATTTCGCCAGCTGCGAGCCGGCGGCGCTGCAAGCCATCCGCCTGCATGTCTACCAGCGCTCGGCGATCAAGGACGTCCGCCTCGTCAAGCCGGACGGCTCGGTGATCTGCTCGGCCTATTCCGAGACGCTCGAATTCGACAAGGGATGGGTGGATCGCCGCGACATGCTGCCTTCGCGCGACAAGACGCTTTCCCTGTTCCGCGTGGAGCAGTTTGGCGGCGACGCCCTGGGCGTGCTCAGGGACGTCAATGGCAACTCCGCCCTGGTCGCCATTGTCGGTGTCAATGCCAGCCTGTTCGACATCATGCCGGCCGAGCTGCGCGCGCACAGCCAGGTGATCCTCGCCTTGAGCAATGGCGAGAAGCTCGGCGAATTCCAGACCGAGGCCGGCAAGTCTCTGCCGGCGCCGATCGGCTTCGAGCGAGCGTCCGCTCGGCTCCCGCTTCATGCCACGATCCGGCTCGAGGACGCGGTGCTGTCGAGCTGGAACACCGAGGCCTATTGGCCAACGCTTGCAGTGGCGCTCGGACTTGGCGCGATCTTCGGCATCCTGCTGGCACGCAACCGCCGCATGGAAGGGCCAGTGGCCGATCTCGACCGGGCGCTGACAGCCGGCGAATTCAAGCCATATTACCAACCGATCTTCGACCTCCGGACAGGTCGGATCAAGGGCTGCGAGATTCTGGCGCGTTGGCTGCGCCGCGATGGCTCGGTGGTCCCGCCGATGAATTTCATTCCGCTCGCCGAATCCAGCGGACGCATCCAGGCGATGACCTGGCAGATCCTGGGATCGGCGCTCACCGAGCTCAGGCCATTGCTCAGGGCCGACAAGAATTTCAAGCTGTCGCTGAACGTCGTGCCCAAGCACCTCCTGAGCGCCGGCTTCGTCGAAACACTGCGGCGCACGGTTCTGACGGCACGCGTCTCCGCGCGCCAGATCGTGGTCGAGATCACCGAGCGCGACGAATTGGATGATCTCGCGCGCGCCGCTTCGGTCGTGGCCGAGCTGCGGGACCGCGGCTTCCGCGTCGCCATCGACGACGTCGGCGTCGGCCATAGCGGACTGTCGCGGCTGAAGGGCCTCGGCGCCGATACGATCAAGATCGACAAGTTCTTCGTGGACACGATCACGGTGGACGCATCGACGACCACGATCGTGGAGATGCTGGTGGCGCTCGCGAAAGACCTCAATATGAGCGTGGTCGCCGAAGGCATCGAGACCGAGGAGCAGCTCCGCGCATTGCTCGCCTCCGGCGTCGAGGAAGGCCAAGGCTATCTGGTTGCGCCGCCCCTGCCCGCCGCCAAATTCAATGAGCTCATCAGATCGCGTCGGGCTGCGCAGCCGGATGCGGCGACATCCGGTGCTAAGGCTTTGGTGGCCTGACTGGTCGGCCCCCAGAGGCTTTAACGATACTTTCTAACGATGTTTTCGGCTTTCGAACCGGAGCGGCGACCAACCTTGTATGTTGGCGCCATGCGCAGGAACCACCTCATAGCAGCCGCAAGCATCTGTCTGGCGCTGATCGCCTATGCCACGCTGGCGAAGCTGTCGGGCCGGCCTGCGCTCATGGGTCACCACGAGGCCTATTGGATCGTCGTGATCGAGCGCTTCAGCGCCTATGGCCTGCTCGGCTTCCTGCTGTCGTTCCTGCTGCCGGGACGGTTTAGCCTGGCTTGCTCGCTCGTCATCGCAGTCGCCATGGGGTTGGAGCTGATGCAAGCGTTGATACCCGATCGCGATCCAGGCTTTCTCGACGTGCTGCAGAAGGCGGCGGGCGGCACCGTGGGCGTGATGCTCGCCCAGATGATCCTGGCGTTTCTGCCCAGACCACCTGCCTGAAACGGCGAGCATGGCCTCGGCGGAGCGACCGGGCGACCCGGTCCTTACTTCATCATCTGGCCGCGCAACTCACCGCCTGGGTTGGCGGCCGTGTGAATGTTCGCGTACCATTTTCCGCCCAACAGATCCGCCGCCTGCGCCTCGGTGAGGGTGGCACTGCCTTCGATCGGGCTTTGCGCCGTCTTGAACGGCAATGCGATGCCGGCATTCTTCCCGGCCTCGCCGGGGCCGTGAAAATGCGCGCCTATCGCCGGTCCCGTCAGCCCGGTGAAGGTGACGAGGTAGGTCAGGACTTTCGTTTCGGTGTCGTAGGTCGCCTCCGCCTTGCCCGACCCGGTCGAGCTGTTCGGCGGCACTTCATTGCTTCCCTTGAGCTCCGCTCGCAGCTTCACGACCTCCGCACCTGCCGTTCCGCTCGTCGCGCTGACGCCTCCGACCAGCGCCAATGCCCCCAACAGTGCCACGGACCGTCGACACACGGCTTTGCTCATGCACTTCCTCCTGCGGATTTCGTTGGTCCCGCGATGAAAACACCGAGGACTGCCGGACATTCCACCGCAGAGCTTATGCTGATTCGGGACAACGCTCGCGGGAATTAGCCTTCGCAAGCGAAACACGCGCCGCTCAAGCTGCCCCGCGCCTCGTGTGACGCTCGGAGGGAACCAGGAGCTCGGCCATCTTCCGGTGGGTGTCGTGCAGCGCTTCAATGGCGCAGTCGAGATCGAAATCCGCCTCGCGGACGGATGCAAAGAACTTGGCCGTCAGCGCCAGATCGAGCTTGACGCGCGTGGCACCGTCGCGACTCCTGCGACGATCGAGCGACAAATGGATCGCGCGGTCCCTCGCCTCCACAGCATCGCAGCCGCAAAGGGCGCCGAGCTCGTCATATGTCATCCAGATTTGAGGCATGTTCTTCCACCACGCTTGATCTATCGCAGACTAGATAGCTCTCGCTTCTAAAGGCGGAGTTTCTGCAGCGCGAATTCGAGCCAACAACGTCAACGCAATGCTAAGCGCGGCGCAGACGTGAGCCGGGTGGACCGGCGCAGCTTGTTGCCGATCCACTGTCACTTGGGCGCGCCCGTCGTGAACGGATGCCGCGGCCGTGAACGGCTGTCGAGCCGCTTGGGCAGCTTGTCGGCCTTGAGCTTCACGACCGCGCCCCGGGGGTCGGGAGCCGGCGCCTCTTCCTGGCTGAAGATCAGAGTCGCTTCGAATCTCACGTCGGGCGCTTGGCGGGCCGTTCCCGAACAGGTGGCCATCGCCCCGCTATAAACGCCGGAGAGCTCGACCTCCACCTCGTCGAGCCCGAACACGGTCGGCGGCCCGTCGGCATGTCGCCGCGTGGTCAGGACGGCCGTGAAATGCCGGTCGTTGTCGAACTGATAGGAGCCGCCATAGTTGAAGAAGCTGTCGCTGCCCGAGATCCGTCCCTGGGCCAGATGCACGATGCCGGTGCCTTGCGCGTGCGCTGTTCTGAACCACGCCGCGTATTTGCCCTCTTTCAGCATGGAAACATCCACCCGTAATTTCCACGTGTATTTGCAACGAAGCTTGAGGCGCGACAATGACTGACACGACGAGCATTCCGCCACGGTTAACGCCCTGCAAAATCAATCCGTTAAATTTCTGCGGCCGCACGCGGCGGCGGCGACGTCAAAACAATTCGATGCCGTCGTCAGCCGTTTCCACGACTTCGACGCGACGCGACGGCCGTACAAGGAGCCAATGCCGCTCGAGGCCGCGCGCGGCTACCTGGTCGAGAACGCGGGCCGGCAGTTCGATCCGGGCTGCGTCGAGGCTTTCCTGTTGCGCTGGGACGAGGTGGTCGAGATCGCCGGCGGTCAGCGGACAATTCCTTTGCCGAGCGCCGCCGCCCCTCTCGCTGCCGATATCGAAATAGAGAGTGCGGCGGCGAGCTCGTCAGACGCGGGCCATCCAGCCAAGGCCAGCAGCCCGACCGCCTGACCCGATCGATCCGCCAACATCTTGCCGCGGCACCATTTTTCTCCGGTCGCCGGTTTGAACCTGTTCCTGCTAAAGTGGCACCAAGACCTGAGAGTGATTCTGGTCACACTTGCCCCGGCGCCCTGCTGCTAGGCATCGAACCAGGACGGGCACCAGAGCATCGTCGAATTGGATGAGAATTCCCATGAAAAGCCTGATCGGCGCCTGTGTCGGCGCATTCTGCCTTGCGGCCCCCGCTTGGGCGGAGACTCCCGCTGCGATCGTCGAGGACGTCCAGGGCAAGGTCGACGGAATCGCGTTCATGGATTACGTGGCGCCAGGCAAGATCATCAAGCTCGGACCAAAGGCCAGCATCACGCTCAGCTACCTGAAATCCTGCCAGCGCGAGACCATCAGCGAAGGTGTCGTCCTGGTCGGCGCCGAGCAGAGCACCGTGCAGCTGGGCGAGGTCAAGCGGGAAAAGGTGCCCTGCGATACCAATGCGGCAAAACTGTCCGAGCGCGAGGCGAACCAGAGCGCCGCAACGACCTTCCGCACCGTGCGCTCGGACGCCAAGGGCGGACCGGCCAAGCTGCCGACGCTCTACGGCGTCTCGCCACTGGTGCAGGCCAAAGTCGGCAGCACGCTGGTGATCGAACGCACCGACGGCAAGGAGCCCACGATCAGCGTCCCGCTCAAGCGCGATGCTATGGTCGGCGGCAAGTTCTATGATTTTGCCAAGGCCGGAAAGACATTGACCCCGGGCGGCAGCTACCTCGCCATTCTCGGTGCCAAACGCTACACCTTCCAGATCGACGCCAGCGCCACCTCCTCGCCGACCCCGATCATCGGCCGCCTGCTGCGGCTCGAATAGGCGGACTCGAATAAGCGGAGTTGGCGACGGGGCGATGCGGCGGATCGGGGGACGGGACATCGTTGCGGCAATCCTGATCGCGCTCCTTGCGGGCGCGATCTTCACGTCCCCGCCGCTGCAGACACTGCAACGCCTCTCGCTCGACATCCTCACCGCACTGCGTGGGAAGGTTGTCGGCGAGCGCCGCGATCCCGCGACGTCGCCGGTCGTCGTCGTGGCGATCGACGGCGAAACCTACGAGACCCCGCCCTTCAAGGGATCGCCGACGCAGACCTGGACGCGCGAGATCGGCCGGGTGCTCGGCAGTATCAGCGACGGCGGCGCCAAGGTGATCGGCTTCGACGTCATCTTCAAGAACTCGATCGAGCAATCCGAGATTCCCTTTGGCGACGCGCCGCTCGGCGCCCGGATGCGCGGATTTGACCGGGACTATCTGATCGCGCTGCGGCAGATCTCCGACAACGGCAAGCTCGTGCTCGGCGAGATCCTGAGCAACGACCATCCGGAAATGCCCTACCGTGCGCAGCGGCTGGCGGTGCGAAACAACGTCCGCGCGCTCAATGTCCACACCGACGCCGACGATGTCATCCGGCGGATGCCGCTCAGCTTCTCGATCGAGGGCAAGCCGGTGCCCACAATGGCGGCCGAGCTCGCCGCCCGCGCGCTCGGCGCGAAGGTCGAGATGGCGCCATCCGGCGCGGCTGGGCTGTCCGGCTACGCAATCCCGAGCACTGTACCGAACACGCTGACGCTCAACTTCCGCGACCTCAGCCGCGACGTTCCGACCTTCTCCTTTGCCGATCTGCGCGCCTGCGTCGAGAAAGGCGACCGCGATTTCTTCCGGCGCGCCTTCGAGGGCAAGGTCGTGCTGCTCGGGACCGTCCTCAACTTCGAGGACCGCAAGCTCACCTCGATGCGCTTGTCCGGCGGCTATGACGGAACGCCGTCGGCGCGATGTGCCCTGCCCGCGGCTGCCGGCACCGCGCAAGAGGCCCGCAGCGACGTCGCCGGTGTGTTCGTGCACGCCGCTGCGGTCCGAAACCTGATCGAGCGCGATGCCGTGACCGAGCTCGGCTTTCCCTCGCGCGCCCTTCTCACGATCGCGTTCGCGGCCGTCATCGCCTGCGCGGCCGGCGTGTTTGCGCCGAGCGGCGCCCTGATCGCCTGGCTCGGTCTCACGATCGCCTACGCGGTCGCTGCCGTCGGCGCATTCGTCCATGCCTTGGCGCTGCCGCTGACCGAGCCGGCGCTCGCCAGCCTTGCCGCGCTCGCGATCATGATCGGCTATCGCTTCGTGCTGGCCGACCGCGACGAGCGCTTCCTGCGCAAGAGCTTTGCCTTTTACCTTGCGCCCGAGGTGATCGAGACCATGGTTGCCTCCGGCAAGATGCCGGCGCTCGGCGGCGAGATGCGCAACGTCACCATGTTCTTCTCCGACCTCAGCGGTTTCTCGTCGATCGCCGAGACGATGACGCCGGTCGAGCTGGTGACGCTGATGAACGAATATCTGTCCGCCATGACCGACATCATCGAAGGCCATGGCGGTTACGTCGACAAATATATCGGCGATTCCATCGTCGCCATGTTCGGCGCCCCGGCCGACGATCCCGCCCACGCGCGCAATGCGGTGCGGGCCGCGCTGAAGTGCCACGAGAGGCTGGCCGAGCTCAATGAAGGCCATCCTGCCTTCGCCGGTCACGGCCTGTCGCACCGTATCGGGCTCAACAGCGGCGAAGCCGTGGTCGGCAATATCGGCTCGCGCCGCCGCTTCAACTACACCGTGATGAGCGACACCGTGAACGTCGCCTCGCGGCTCGAAGGCGCCAACAAATATTACGGCACCGCGATCATGGCCTCGGAAACCACGATGGCGCAGACCGGCGATAGCTTCGCCTGGCGCGAGCTCGATGCGATCAGGGTGCAGGGCCGCGGCGAGGCGATCAGGGTGTTCGAGCCGCTGGCGGAAACCGGCGCGGAAAGCGCCGAGCAGGCCAAGGTCGCCGCAGCCTATGCGGAAGGGCTGGCGTGCTGGCGGGCACGGGAGTTTGCCAAGGCGGCCGGTGCGTTCGACGGCGTCGCGAAGATCGATCCTGCGTCAGCCCGGTTCGCCAAACGTGCGAACGTACTGACGCAGACTCCGCCGCCGCCGGACTGGACACCGGTCAATACGCTGGAAGGAAAGTAGTGGCTTTTTACCCTCCCCTGGAGGGCCCTCCAGGGGAGGGTTAGATCGCCTAAAACGGCAGCCCCGTATAATTCTCCGCAAGCAGACGCTGCGCCGTCTCGGACGAGAGCAGGTAGTCGAGCTCCGTCTGCTGCAGACGATCCTCATATTCGATCCGGTCGGGGAAGCGGTGCAGCATCATCGTCATCCACCAGGAGAAGCGTTGTGCCTTCCAGATTCGCGCGAGCGCCTTGGCGGAATAGCCCTTGAGACCGGCATCGTCGCCGCTCTGATAATGCGCGAGCAGCGCGTGATAAAGATAGTAGATGTCGGACGCGGCGCTGTTCAATCCGCGCGCACCGGTCGGCGGCACGATGTGCGCGGCATCGCCGGCGAGGAACAGGCGGCCATAGCTCATCGGCTCGGCGACGAAGCTGCGCAAGGGCGCGATGCTCTTCTCGATCGACGGACCCGTGATCAGACGGCCGGCGACCTCGTCCGGCAGGCGGCGCTTCAGCTCGGCCCAGAACGCGTCGTCGCTCCAATCCTCCACCTTGTCGGTCAAAGGCACCTGGATGTAGTAGCGGCTCAGCACCTGCGAGCGCAGCGAGCACAGCGCAAAGCCGCGCTCGTGCTTCACGTAGATCAGCTCGGGCGATACCGGTTTCGTGCGCGACAGCACGCCGAGCCAGCCGAACGGATAGACCTTCTCATATTCGCGCAGCACGTCCTTCGGGATCGACTTGCGGCTCACGCCATGGAAGCCGTCGGCGCCGACGATGTAGTCGCAATCGACGCGGAGCGTCTGCCCATTCGAGCGATACGTCACGTAGGGCCGATCCGACGTCAGATCGTGCGGCGTGACGTCCTCGGCATTGTGCACGACCTTGCCGCCGATCCGGTCGCGTGCCTCGTAGAGGTCGCGCGTCAACTCGGTCTGGCCGTAGACCAGGACCGAATTGCCGCCGGAATGCTTGTGCAGGTCGATGTGGGAGAGCACGCCGTCATGGGCGATCTCGAACCCGTTGTGGATCTCGCCCTCGCGGTCCATCCGCTCGCCGCATTGCGCCTCGCGCATCAGCTTCGCAAAGCCGTGCTCGAGCACGCCGGCGCGGATCCGTGCCAGCACGTGGTCGCGGCTGTATTTCTCCAGCACGATGGTGTCGATGCCCTTGAGGTGCAGGAGCTGGGACAGCAACAGCCCGGACGGCCCGCCGCCGATGATACAGACCTGAACTTTCATTTTTGCGTCCTCCCGTCGGCATTTTTTTGCATACGTTAAGGCGCAAGCCGATGGAGGGTTTCGCCTTTGTCTTGTACTATTCGAACATGAGAAGCGCGGCCCCCGCCCCGGCCATCCGGGTCTACAATCTGTTCGGCGAGTCCGGCGATCTGCCCGATGTCGTGCATTGCGAGACGATCGCCTCGCGTTCGGTGCTGCACGACTGGACGCTGGCCGTGCACCGCCATGCCCGGCTGCACCAGGTGCTGCTGATCGAGCGCGGCGGCGGCGAGGCGACGCTCGACGGGCGCGTGGTGCCGCTGAGGCCAATGCAGATCGTCAACGTGCCGGTCGGCCACGTCCACGGCTTCCGCTTCGTGCCCGATACGCAAGGGTGGGTTTTGACCATCGCCGCGGAGATCCTCGACGAAGCGCTGCTCGCCGCCGAGGGCCTGCGCGGTGCGCTGTCGCGGTCGGCCGTGGTGCGCGGCACGCCGCAGATCCGCGCCACGATGAAGCAGATCTTCGCCGAGCACGCCGCGCGCGACTTCGGCCGCGCGCATGTGCTCCGCGCCTTGTCGTCGGCCATGATCGGGCTCGTGGCCCGCGCGCTCACGGGCGAGAGCGGCGGCAACGGCACCGCGGAAAGCGGGTTGTTCCGCCGCTTCGAGGCGCTGCTGGAGCAGCATCATCTGGAGCGCTGGAGCGTCGCCGACTATGCCGAGGCGCTGTCGGTGACACCGACGCATCTCAACCGGATCACGCGGGCGGCGACCGGCGACACCGCCTCGCATCTGATCCTCAACCGACTGATCCGGGAGGCGCGGCGCAACCTCGTCTACACCAACCTGCCGGTCTCGACCATCGCCTACGCCCTCGGCTTCGAGGACCCCGCCTATTTCAGCCGGGTCTACGCCGCCGCCACGGGGGTCTCACCGCGCGCCTTTCGCGCCCGGCTCCATGGCGGCGAAGGCTGAACCACCGGACAAAGGATCAGGGCACGTCTGATCGACGCGCCCCGGATCCGCGATGTCTCTCGTTGCCACTTACCTTCGTATATAGCGCCCCATCCTTTGGATAGAGGCGCTTTACCTCCGTACAATTGAGCGGGGCACGCCCTCGCCCTAGCGTAACGGCATTCGGCGCCCTGGCGCTGGTGGCATGGAACCTCCCTAACCTCGGCGCAAGGCGGCCAACCCTGTCCGGTCGTCTGCGCCGCCTTTTCAGCAAAGCCATCGGCGCCTTCAGTTATTCCCGCCGATACGCCGCGCCATTTCGGCTGGACGGTCGGCTTTCGTGCCGAACCCGGGGAGTTGTGCATAATGTCTTCGCTTGGGAAGAGCGCGCTCTTTATCGACGGCTCCAATTTCCATGCCACCGCCAAGGCGCTCGGCTTCGAGATCGACTACAGACGCCTGCTCAGTGAATTTCAAAGCCGAGCTACGATGTTACGGGCCTTCTACTACACGACCATCATCGAGGATCAGGAATATTCGTCGATCCGCCCCTTGATCGATTGGCTCGACTACAACGGCTTCACCGTCGTCACCAAACTCGCCAAGGAGTTCGTCGACCCCGCTACCGGCCGCCGCAAGGTGAAGGGCAGCATGGATGTGGACCTCGCCGTAAGCGCGATGGAGCTTGCCCAGCACGTCGATCAGATCGTGTTGTGCTCGGGCGATGGGGATTTCCGTTCGCTGGTCGAAGCCTTGCAACGCCGCGGCGTCCGCGTGACCGTCGTCTCCACACTCTCCACTCAGCCGCCCATGATCGCCGACGACCTGCGCCGGCAGGCGGACATGTTCATCGATCTGGTGGAGTTGAAGCCAAAAGTGGGGCGCGATCCACCCGATCGACCGGTATCGCGCGAAATGCGGCAGCCACCGCAATTCCTCGCGCGCGGAACCATCAGGCGCGACGACCGGGTGGAATGATCGAAGGACGCCGGCCCGACACCTCACACGTCGAAGAACACCGTCTCCTCCGGCCCCTGCAGATTGATCGTGAAGGAATACACGACCTTGCCGGCGCGCTCGCTGCGGGTTGCGATCAATGTCTTGCGGCGCACCGGCTGCTCGATCAGGTTGAGCACGGGATCGGCGGCGTTGGCCGCCTCTTCGTCCGAGAAATAGAGCCGCGTGTTGAGGCCGATATTGATGCCGCGCGCGACGATCCAGACGTTGACGTGCGGCGCGCATTTGCGCCCCGTCCTGTCGGTGATCGCACCCGGCTTGATGGTCTCGAAAGTGACGAGGCCGCTGTCGAAGTCGGAGCCGGCGCGGCCCCAGCCGCGAAACTCGTCATCCGGCGCGCCGGCGGAGCGATCGGCGGGGTGGTTGTAGCGGCCGGCCGCATTCGCCTGCCAGATCTCCAGCAGCACGTCGCGCAGCGGCGTGCCGGTGCCGTCGAGCACCTTGCCCTCCAGCGTGATGCGCTCGCCTTTGGTGTTCGGGCTCACCAGCACGTTGGAGAAGTTCTTCTCGAAGATGTCGAAGCCGGCCATGGCCGGGATCAGGCCGATATGTACGTAGGGCCCGGCGGTCTGCGAGGCGGTTTCCTTGAGATAATTGAGCGGTTGCGGCATGGGCGTTAGTTCCCCGCGGTGCGATTTTCGAAATAGGTGGAGCGCTGGCCGCGCAGCACGATGTCGAAGCGGTAGGCGAGCGAGTCGAACGGCGTCGAGGCGTTGAGGTCGAGCGGCGCCACGAGGCGGTCGAGCGCGTCCTTGTCCGGGATCGTCGTCAGGATCGGGCAGACCGGGATCAGCGGATCGCCTTCGAAATACATCTGCGTGATCAGCCGCTGCGCAAAGCCCGAGCCGAACACCGAGAAGTGGATATGGGCGGGGCGCCAGCTGTTGACGTAGTTGCGCCAGGGATAGGGGCCCGGCTTCACGGTGCGGAAGTAATAGTAGCCGGTGTCGTCGGTGAGCGCGCGGCCGCAACCGCCGAAATTCGGATCGATCGGCGCCAGATAGGTGTCCTTCTTGTGCCGGTAGCGGCCGCCGGCATTGGCCTGCCAGAACTCGACCAGCGTGTTCGGAACGCCCCGGCCGGTCTCGTCCAGCACGCGGCCGTGGACGATGATGCGCTCGCCGACGGGATCGCCGTCCTTGGCGTAGTTGCGGATCAAATCATTGTCGAGCGGGCCGAGATCGTTGTGGCCGAACACCGGCCCCGTGATCTCCGAGATCGAGTTCTCCAAGGACAGCAGCGACTGGCGCGGCGAGCGCAGCACCGAGGACTTGTAGCCTGGCGCATGCGCCGGCGGATGCATCGCGCGGTCGCGCTGGAAGAAGCCGCCGTCGCCGAGCGGCGGCGTGAAGGGCTCGGGACGGTTGAGGCGGGGATCCCGCAAGGCTGGCGCCTGGGCATTCATCGGCGTTGTCTCTCCCTGGGAGCCCGGGGTCGGGCGGCTTATCGGGAGAGCATGAGCCAGCCTATTCTCAAGATAAATAGATGAATTATAATGAATTGCATGAAGGAAATCGATCATTTGGCCCTCGACGGCCACGCCCTCGAGCTGTTCCTGGCGGTGCTGGAGGAAGGCTCGGTGACGGCGGCAGCGACGCGGCTCGGCCTCACCCAGTCTGCCGTCAGCCACGGGTTGAACAAGCTGCGGCGGATCGCCGGCGATCCGCTGTTCGCCAAGTCCGGCCGTGGCATCGTTGCGACGGCCCATGCGCAGGCACTGGCCGGCAAGGCACGCGCGCTGATCGACGAGATGCGCAGCTTCGCCGGGGGCGTCAGCTTTGAGCCACCCCGCGCACAGCTGTCGTTGACGATCGCGGCCAACGATTTCCAGCGCGACCTGCTGCTGCCGCGGTTCTTCGATCACGTCGCCGCACAAGTGAAGGGCCTGAATTTGCGCGTGATCCCCTCGCAATCGCCCTCGCCCGCGATGCTGCGCGAAAACCGCTGCGACCTCCTGATCACGCCGCTGCCGCCGTCCGGCGTCGACATCGTGCAGAAGCGGCTGCTGAGGGATCACTACGTCTGCTACTACGATCCCAAAGCGCGCGCCGCGCCGGCCAGCCGCAGCGCTTATCTCGCGGCGCGTCACATCACCGTGGTCTATACCGACAATGAGCGGCTCGACTTCGACCGCCGGCTGGCAGCGAACGGGCTCCACCGCGACATCGCGATCTCCGTGCCGAGCTTCTCCGGCGTGCCGTCGTTCCTGCGCGGCTCACAGATGCTGGCGAGCATGCCGAGCCTGCTCGCGTCCGGCGTAATGCGTGGCTTTACGCAAACACCGATCCCGCTGGCGTCGCGCACGAAGACCCTGGCCGAGCTGCCGATGTTCATGGTCTGGCACCAGCGCTACCAGAAGGACCCGGCCCACCGCTGGGTCAGGAGCCAACTCGAGGCCGTCGCGGCGACGGCCGCCACGTTCTGACCTGCCGTTCTCATGCCCTGATAGCAGGCGCCGCGCTCCGCAAGACTGCCCTTCCCAAACCCACTGGTTGCGCAGGGGGAGCCGCGCTAAAATCCTCCCATGACAGTGACTGACATTGCGAACCGGACCTACAATCACAGCTGGCGGCTGGATCCCATTATCCGCAGCCTGCTCGATACCGACTTCTACAAACTATTGATGTTGCAGATGATTCGGGAGGATTACCCGAGTCAGAATGTGACCTTCTCGGTCATCAACCGCTCGCGCCATGTGCGCCTTGCCGAGATCATCGACGAGGGCGAGCTGCGCGCCCAGCTCGACCATGCCCGCACCATCCGCTTCACCAAGAAGGAGCTGATCTGGCTGGCCGGCAACACCTTCTACGGCAAGACCCATATGTTCTCGGCGGATTTCATCCGCTGGCTGGCGGAATTCCGCCTTCCCGAATACGAGCTGCGCAAGGTCGAGGGCCAGTACGAGCTGCATTTTCACGGGCCCTGGACCCACACCACGATGTGGGAGATTCCGGCGCTTGCGATCCTCAACGAGCTGCGTTCGCGTGCGGCCATGAAGGGCCGCGGCCGCTTCGAGCTCGACGTGCTCTACGCCCGCGCCAAGGCCAAGTTGTGGACCAAGGTCGAACGGCTGCGCCAGCTCGAGAACCTGCGGCTCTCCGACTTCGGCACGCGTCGCCGCCACGGCTTCCTCTGGCAGCGCTGGTGCGTCGAGGCGGTGAAGGAAGGCCTCGGCCCCTCCTTCATCGGCACCTCCAACGTGCTTCTCGCGATGGACAACGATCTCGAAGCCATCGGCACCAACGCGCACGAGCTGCCGATGGTGGCCGCCGCGCTCGCCAGAGACGACGAGGAATTGCGCTGGGCGCCCTACCGCATTCTCGACCAGTGGCGTCAGACTTACGGCGGCAACCTCCTGATCGCGCTGCCCGACGCCTTCGGTACCAGGACCTTCCTCCGCGATGCACCGGAATGGGTCGCCGATTGGACCGGCTTCCGCCCCGACAGCGCGCCGCCGATCCAGGCTGGGGAGGAAATCATCGCCTGGTGGCAGAAGCAGGGTCGCAACCCCAAGGACAAGCTGCTCGTCTTCTCCGACGCGATGGACGTCGGCTCGATCGAGGACACCTATCGCCACTTCGCAGGGCGCGTGCGGCTCTCCTTTGGCTGGGGCACCAACCTCACCAACGATTTCGTCGGCTGCACGCCGGACGGCTCGATCAGCCTCGATCCGATCTCGCTGGTCTGCAAGGTCTCATCAGTCGACGGCCGTCCGGCCGTCAAGCTCTCCGACAATCCGGAGAAGGCGACCGGCCTGCCCTCGGAAATCGAGCGTTATCTGCGCGTGTTCGGCGACGCCGGTCGCGTACGCAAGCCGGTGCTGGTGTAGGACACACGTCCACGGAGAGCGTGTAGCGCCCGTCCGCCGCTACGTCGTCATTGCGAAGAGCTCTTGCGACGAAGCAATCCAGAATGATGCCGCGGAGGCAGGCTGGATTGCTTCGCTGCGCTCGCAATGACAAGGCATTGGTTCGCGATATCACATCAGCTCCGATTTCGCGGCATTTGAAACGATCTGCGCGCATCCACGTCACATTACCTTCACCCTCCGTCACAATCCCTCGCACTTTTCAGGTCCAGTTAAGCAACCATCTCGTCTACTTTGCGTTGCAGGCGCAACGCCCCTGCCGGGCGCGTCGATCGACTTGGGGACTGGTGTGTTTCGCAGAACAGCGGCGTCGGCGGAGGGCGGCAACCTCCTTCACGTCATCAAGCTCGTCTCGCCTTTCGTGATGGTCGTCGTGCTGCAGGCGGCGATCGCCGGATTCAGTCTCGAGGTGATGTCGTCGGTCCGCGCCTATGTCGCCGGCGAAGCACTCTGGTCGCGCTCGCAGAAGAACGCGGTCTACTTCCTCAATCTCTATCTGCATTCGGGCGAACCGAGCCAGTTCGCGCAATATCAGGCTTCACTCGCCGTCCCCATCGGCGACGAGTTCGCACGCTGGGCGCTGGAACGCGATCCGGTCGACGTCGAGGCCGCCCGCGTCGGCTTTCTGCAAGGCGGCAACCATCCCGATGACGTCCCGGGACTGATCTGGCTGTTTCGCTATTTCAATCGCGTCAGCTTCCTCCAGGACGCGATCAGGGAATGGGCCGCCACCGATCCCATGCTGCTGGAGCTCAGCGTGTTCGGCGAGGTCATCCGATCCGAGCTGAAGAAAGGTCCCATTCAGGACGACGACCGCCTGCAATTCCTGTCGTCGCGGCTATCGGAGCTCAATGCCCAGTTCACGGTGCACGCCAAGCAATTCTCCACCGTCCTCGGCGAAGGATCCCGGGCGATCAAGCTGACGCTGACGGGCATCAACATCATCACGGCTGCGGCGCTGATCCTGCTCCTGATCTGGCATACGCGGCGCCTGGTGCGGCAACGGCAGACCTTCGAAGACGCCTTGCATGCCGAGAAGGAGCGCCTGGCCTGGCAGGCATCGCATGATTGGTTGACCGGCCTCTCCAACCGCCGCGCCTTCGAGGCGCGCCTGCAAGCCGAACTGGACAATGCCGCGGCGGGTGCGCTCGCCCTCATCCTGCTCGACCTCGACCAGTTCAAGAGCGTCAACGACAGTTGCGGCCACCTCGCCGGCGACCGCCTGCTCTGCCAGGTCTCGCGCCTGCTGCAGCAGGACCGGCATGCGCATGATCTGGTGGCCCGGCTCGGCGGCGACGAATTCGGCCTGATCCTGCCGCGATGCTCGCCCTTCGATGCCGTCGACATCGCCGAGCGTCTGCGCCGGTCGCTGGAGCTGTTCAATTTCGCCTGGGACGACCGTTGCTTTGCCGTGACCGCCAGCATCGGCGTCGCCTGCATCGCCGACGGCAACATCACGCTCGAGGATGCGATGCGACGCGCGGATGCGGCCTGCTACCGCGCCAAGGAAAAGGGCCGCAACCGCGTTCAGGTCGAGAACGGGCGATCGGACGTTGTCGTCGTTGCGCCACGCCCGCGCGAAGCGGTCGCTGCACGAGGGTAATGGCATCGTCACCGCAGGGGCAGAATTCCAAGTCCTGCGAGATGGGTGTCGACGAATTGTTCGATCTGCTGGCGCAGCATCTGCGACGGCACGGCCACCATGCGCTCCTCGAGGCCGAGCGAGATGATGCCATGCACGGCGGAAAACAGCGTGCGCGACAGCAGCGCAATCTTCACGTCGTCCGCATCCGGCAATAGCCGCACCAGGGGCGGATGCATCAGCGCGAACGCATCCATCACCATCTGGAGGATGTCGTCCGGATAGGGGCGATCGTCCTCCATCCGATGCTCGAACAGGGAACGCAGCAAATTGGCGTGCGCGGCGAAGAAGTCGAGATAAGTCTCGGCGAGCCCATAAAGCTGGCGGACCGGATCCTCGGCGGGAACAGCACGGAGCCGGGCCGTGAGCGCCTGAACCGTTTCCCGGTTCACCGTCAGAATGACCCCGTCGAAGTCGCCAAACTCGTTATAGACGCTGCCGACCGAGCAGCCGGCCGCCTCGGCAACATCCCGAACCTTCAATGATCTCAGCCCCTTAGCTGAGATGATGCCGCGGGCAATTTCGACGATCTGGAGCCGGCGCCGAAATTTTTTCTGGTCGCGCGGCGATTCTTCTTGAACATTGTTCATTTTCAAGCTACTCATGTGAACATTGTTCAATCTAACCCGGAGACCTGGAAAATGCAAACCCTTGCTGTCGATATCGCCACCACCTTCGTCGATGACGCCGCCGCCCTCGTCGCCGGCTTTGGCCGGGCCCTGCTGCGGCTGGCCATGGCCCCGGTCAATCGCATCGCCAACGCCTGCGACGTTGCCGGTGTGCTCGCCGAACGCCGGGCGACTCTTCGGATGTGGCGGGCGAGCCGTGCCCGTGCCCGTCACGAGGGCCGCCGGTTCAGCCTGCTCGGCCGCTTCTCGCCGTTTCGCCACCTCGCCCATCTCACCTGAGGCGCGCACGCGGGTCGGCTCGAATGCAAGCGCCGGCTGCAAGGATGGACTTAACCATGTCCGGACGGGCGTGGCCGATCCGGCGGATTTCGACGATGCGGTTCAGTCTTTCCTTCATCGCCCGGCGCCATATCCGGGCGAGCGAGGCCGCTCCGCCCGGCCTCGACCGGATATTTGCGAACCTAACGATGCCGATTGGAGACCAACAGGATCGGAGGAACCGAGGGGACAGAGCAGGCCAGCAACTTCGTTGCCGCGCAATCGTTCGCCCTATGCTTCCGGTCGTGACGTTTCACAGACAACGTAACAACCTCAGTCTGCCTTGCCAAAACAGGACCAGTCATGATCAGGGAATTGATGTCGTCACGCCGCTTTGCGCCGCTGTTCTGGGCGCAATTCTTCTCGGCGCTCAATGACAACGTGCTCAAGAATGCGCTCGTCATCATCCTGCTCTACAGCGCGGCAACGAGCCACGGCGATGCGCTGGTGACGGTGGCAGGCGCCGTCTTCATCTTCCCCTACTTCATCCTGTCCGGGCTCGGCGGCCAGCTCGCCGACAAATACGTCAAATCCGTCGTCGCAAGGCGGCTCAAATTCGTCGAGATCTTTGCAGCTTGCTTCGCCGCTGCCGGCTTCTTCCTGCATTCGGTGCCGCTCTTGTTCGCAGCGCTCGCGCTGTTCGGCACCATCGCCGCGCTGTTCGGCCCGGTGAAATACGCGATGCTGCCGGACCAGCTCGAGCTCGGCGAACTCGCGACCGGCAACGCGCTGGTCGAAGGCGCGACCTTCATGGCGATCCTGCTCGGCACCGTCGCCGGCGGCCAGTTCGTCGCCGGCTCCGCGCATATGGGCTGGGTCGCATCCGCCGTGGTCGTGCTGGCCGTGTTGTCCTGGGCGTTCGCGTCCCGCATTCCGCAGACGACGCCCTCCGCGCCTGAGCTGCCCATCGACGCCAATCCCTGGACCTCGACGGTGAGCCTGCTCAGGACGCTTCGTGCCGACCATCTCCTCTGGGACGGCACCGTGATCGTCTCCTGGTTCTGGCTGGTCGGCGCCATCGTGCTGTCGCTGCTGCCGGCGCTGATCAAGGACGTCGTCGGCGGCACCGAGGGCGTCGTGACGCTGTGCCTTGCCATCTTCGCGATCGGCATCGCGATCGGCTCGCTGTTTGCCGCCAGCCTCAGCCACGTTCGCCCGAACCTCGCGCTGGTGCCGATCGGCGCCATCATCATGGGCTTTGCCGGCCTCGATCTCGCCTGGGCCATCGGCGTCACCGCAAAGGGGCACGAGATCACCGCGCTCGGCTTCGCGACTTCGTTCGGTGGCCTGCGCATGCTGGCCGACTTCGTCGCCTTCGCCTTCGGCGGCGGCCTGTTCGTCGTTCCGTCCTTTGCCGCGGTCCAGGCCTGGTCGCAACCTTCCGAGCGCGCCCGCATCATCGCCGCCGGCAACGTGCTGCAGGCCGCCTTCATGGTGGTCGGCTCGCTGTTCGTCGCGCTGTTGCAGGCGGCAGGTCTGCATATCGGCTGGATCTTCTTCGGCCTCGGCGTCGCCAGCTTCGGCGCGGTGTGGTTCGTGCTGACCAAGTGGGGCAAGGAAGGCGTGCGCGATGCTGGCGGGCTTCTGTTCCGCGCCCTGTTCCGTACCGAGGTGCGCGGGCTGGAAAACCTGCCGCCTCCCGGCACGCGCATGCTGATCGCGCCGAACCATGTCAGCCTGATCGACGGCCCGCTGCTGCACGCCGTGCTGCCGATCGACGCGAGCTTTGCGGTCGACACCGGCATCGCCAAGGCCTGGTGGGCCAAGCCGTTCCTGCGCGCGATCAAGCACTACACTATGGACCCGACCAAGCCGCTGGCTGCGCGCGACCTGATCAAGCTGGTGGCGGCGGGCGAGCCTGTCGTGATCTTCCCTGAGGGACGCATCACCGTCTCCGGCTCGCTGATGAAGGTGTATGACGGCACCGCGATGATCGCGGACAAGGCCGACGCCGTGGTCGTGCCGGTCCGGATCGAAGGTGCGCAGCGCTCCTATCTCAGCTATCTCAACTCCAGCCAGATCAAGCGGTCCTGGTTTCCGCGCGTGACGGTGACGATCCTACCGCCGGTCAAGCTTCCGGTCGACGAAACGCTGAAGGGCAAGGCCCGCCGCAACGCCGCCGGCGCCGCGCTGCAGGACGTCATGATCGACGCCCTCGTCAAGAACGCCATGCTCGATCACACGCTGTTCGAAGCCCTCGGACACGCCTATCGCGACCGCGACACCGGCAAGGTCATCATCGAGGACGCGCTCGGCACCAAGCTGACTTATCGCAAGCTGATCCTCGGCGCGCAGGTCCTGAGCCGCAAGCTCGAGAACGGCACCGCAACCGGCGAGAATGTCGGCGTGCTGCTGCCGAACTCCGCGGGCGTCGCCGTCGTCTTCATGGCGCTGCAGAACAGCGGCCGGGTGCCGGCGATGCTCAATTTCTCGGCCGGTCCGGTCAACGTGCTCGCCGCCATGAAGGCCGCGCAGGTCAAGACCGTGCTGACGTCGAAGGCCTTCATCGAGAAAGGCAAGCTCGACAAGCTGATGACTGCGATCTCCGCGGAGGCACGCGTCGTCTATCTCGAGGACGTCCGCGCCTCGATCGGCATCGCCGACAAGATCAAGGGCCTGCTCGCGGGCACGACGCCGCGCGTGCCCCGCCAGGCCAACGATCCCGCCGTCGTGCTGTTCACGTCGGGCTCGGAAGGTACGCCCAAGGGCGTGGTGCTGTCCCACCGCAACATCCTCGCCAACGCGGCGCAGGCGCTGGCGCGGGTCGATGCCAATGCCAACGACAAGGTGTTCAACGTGTTGCCGGTGTTCCACTCGTTTGGACTCACGGGCGGAATGATGATGCCGATGCTGGCGGGCATTCCGATCTACATGTATCCCTCGCCGCTGCACTACCGGATCGTGCCCGAGCTGATCTACCAGACCGGCGCTACGATCCTGTTCGGCACGGATACGTTCCTGACCGGCTATGCGCGCTCGGCGCACGCTTACGACTTCCGCACCCTGCGCCTCGTCATCGCCGGCGCCGAGGCGGTCAAGGACCGCACGCGGCAGGTCTTCATGGAGCGCTACGGCATTCGCATCCTCGAAGGCTATGGCGTCACCGAGACGGCGCCGGTGCTGGCGATGAACACGCCGATGGCCAACCGCCCCGGCACCGTCGGCCGTCTCTCGCCGCTGATGGAAAGCCGCCTCGATCCGGTCCCCGGCATTGAGGAAGGCGGACGCCTCTCGGTGCGCGGCCCGAACGTGATGCTCGGCTACCTCAGGGCCGAAAATCCCGGCGTGCTCGAAAAGCTCCCCGACGGCTGGCACGACACCGGCGACATCGTTTCGATCGACCCGGCCGGCTTCATCACCATCAAGGGCCGCGCCAAGCGCTTTGCCAAGATCGCGGGCGAAATGGTCTCGCTGTCGGCGGTCGAAGCCATCGCGGCGGCGCTATGGCCGCAGGCGGCATCCGTCGCCGTGTCGATCCCCGACCAGCGCAAGGGCGAGCGCATCGTGCTGCTGACGACCGAGAAGAATGCCGAGCGCAGCGCGATGCAGGCCCAGGCCAAGGCGATCGGCGCCTCCGAGCTGACCGTGCCCGCTGCGATCATGGTGGTCGACAAGGTGCCGCTGCTCGGCACCGGCAAGACCGACTATGTCACGGCCACGACGATGGCCCGCGAGCAGGGATCCCCGCCCGAGCGCGAGGTGGCGTAAGAGGTTGCGAGACGGGCGGCGCGGGGTCACGCCGCCGTCCGCCGCTCCTGCGCATAGCGCACCAGCGCGGCGAAGCGATAGATGCCGTGCATGAACTTGCCGTAGGGCATGGTGATGAACAACGCGAACACGGCGCCGAGATGCAGCGCGAGCAGCGGTCCCATCGCGGCGGTCTCGCGCAGCACCAGCAGCAGCATTCCGGTGAGGCCGGTCAGGAACAGCATGGCGATGAAGCCGACGTCCATGCCGTAGCTGTATTCGTCGAGCAGCGCGGGATCGCGCCGCATCTTGGCGGCGAACAGGCCGATGGGCCCGACGATCAGGCCGATGCCGCCGAGCGTGCCGAGCACCACGGGCAGGTCCCACCACGGATACGGCGCCTCGCGGCCGAGCAGATAGTGATAGAGCGTCGCGACCGACGTCGCTGCGAAGCACAGGATGAAGCCGTAGAAGGTCAGGTGATGATAGAGCTTGCGCCGGTCGGTCGGCTTGTCGTCCTCGTTGTAGCAGCCGACGCCACCGCCATGGAGATAGCGCAGCTCGCCGGCGTCGCGGATCGCCTGAAAGATCGAGCCGCCATTGGCGCGGCCGCCGATCGGTGTGCCGATGTCGCGCCAGAAGGCACGCACGCTCATGACGAGTGCGAGGATCGCGTAGAGGAATGCGGCGCCAAACAGCGCGACCATCGCGTTGTGCGGCATCAGCTTGTAGAAGGCGCCGGGCCCGGTGTGCACGCCGAACAACACGCCGCGGTCATTCAAGGCGGCAAAGCCGAGAATGAAGATCGCCATGCTGAGCGCGGCGGTGATGCTGATGACGAGGCCGTTGCGCGCGAAGGCGCCGGATAGCGGCCGCGGCCAGGCATAGGCCGCATAGGACTCCGCGCGCGCAACCGCCAACGTCTTCGGGACGTTGACGTTGAATTCGTGCGGCGGCGAGAACTGGCAGTCGACGTAGCAGGCGCCGCAGGAATGGCAGAGATTGGCGAGATAGTTGAGATCGCCGTCGGAGAAGGCGCGCCGCATCTCCATGGCCGGAAACACCGCGCACAGGCCCTCGCAATAGCGGCAGGAATTGCAGACCGTCATCAGACGGTCGGCTTCGTCGAGAGTCCTAGTTCCGTGCATGTTTCGCCGCTTCCCGTCCTGCGATCCGCCCGAACACGCTGCCGATCGTCATGCCCATGCCGGCCGCATAGCCCTTGCCGAGCACATTGCCGGCCATGATCTCGCCGGCCGCGAACATGTTGGCGGACGGCTTGCCGTCCTTCATCAGCATTCGCGCCTCCTTGTTCACGCGCGTGCCGAGGTAGGTGAAGGTGATGCCGGGCCGCACCGGATAAGCGAGAAAAGGCGGCGTCTCGATCCGGCGCGCCCAATGCGTCTTGGGCGGCGTGATGCCCTCCGTCACGCAATCATCCAGAATGGTGTGGTCGAAGGTCCCGGGCCGCACCGCGGCGTTGAACTCGGTGATGGTCTGTTCCAGCGCGGCCGGATCGAGCGCGAGCTTGCCGGCGAGCTCCGCGATCGTCTGCCCGGCGATCGGCGGAAACAACGTCGGCATGAAGCTGGTCACGACGGTGGAATCGAAGATGATGTAGGCGATCTGGTCGGGCTGCGCCGCGACCAGCCGGCCCCAGATCGCGTAGCGCTTCGGCCAGATGTCCTCGCCCTCGTCGTAGAATCGCTGCGCGTGCTTGTTGACGACGATGCCGAACACGACCGAGTCGTGTCGCGTGATGATGCCGCCGTCGAATTTCGGCGCGCGGGCATCGATCGCGACCGCATGACACTGCGTGGGATCGCCGACCTCCTGCACGCCCTTGTCGAGCAGCATCTTCAGGATCGAGCCGCGGTTATAGGGCGTGCCGCGGATCAGGAAGTTGTCGGCCGCCTCGCCCCAGTATTGCTTCAGCCATTCGATGTTGGCCTCGAACCCGCCCGCAGCGGCGACCAATGAAGTCGCGCGGATCTCGCTCTCGCCCTTGACCGGCCGCTTGAGGCGCGCGGCGAGGAACATGCCGTCCTCGATCACGAGATCGATCACCTCGGCGTCGTATTCGACGGCGACGCCGAGCCGCTCCGCGGTGAGATAAAGCGCGTTCAGCATCGCCCGCCCGCCGCCGAGGAAAAAGGAGTTGGTGCGGCCGAGGCTCAGCGTGCCGCCGAGCGAGGGCTGCCAGCGCACGCCCTGCTCCACGATCCAGTTCAGGATGTCCTTGGATTCGCGGATCATATGTCGGGCGAGCACCTCGTCGGTCTGCCCGCCGGTGACGCGCAGCAGATCCTCCCAGAATTCCTCCTCGGTGTAGGGGCCGGTCAGGATTTCGGTCGCCGCGTCATGGGCGCAGCGCATGTTGCGGGTGTGGCGGGTGTTGCCGCCGCGATAGAATTTCGGCGCGCCTTCGAGCACGAGCACCGAGGCGCCGCCGCGCCGCGCGCTGATCGCAGCGCACAGGGCGGCGTTGCCGCCGCCGATCACCAGCACGTCGTATTTGCTGCTCATACCGTCCGCCCGACGGCACGCGAGATTGGAGAAATTCTGTCCGTCAGTGGCATGCTCGACCTTCCAGCGTTGCGCATTTTGTCGACAACTAGCGCCTCGCCCTGCGCGCTGGACGCGCGTCTTCAGCCAAAGCCGATAAGGCATTGTCGAGGATCTCGGTCGGACCGCCCAGCGTGCGCGTCAGGCGGATGGCTGCCTTCAGCAACAGCGACGCCATCGTCTTGATATTGTCTCTCGTGAAGCGCGGCTTCGGCCCCGAGAGCGACAAGGCGCCGACGCACTTGCCGCCGGACCCGAACACGGGGCAGGCCAGCCCGGCACAATCCGGATCGCGCTCCCCGAACGACACTGCGATGCAGCCCTCGCGAATCGCGTCATAGGTCGCGCCTTTCTCACCGTCAAAGGCGAGAATAACCCGGCCCGCCGCCCCGCGCTCCAGCGGCAGCAGCATGCCGGCCTCGACGCGGTCGAGCGTCGAGTGTTGGGAATCGACGCGGAACACGCAGAGCCGGCGCTTGGCATCATGCCGCACGTGGTACGACGGACTTTCGGTGCCGTCGGCCACGAGCTGGCGCAGCAGCGGCATCACCCGATCATGCAGATTGTTGTTGCGCTGGTACACCGCACCCAGCCGGAACGGCGTCGGCCCGAGATGGTAGCGGCCGTCGGCGAGTTGCACGAGGTAGCCGAATTCCTGAAGCGAGGCCATCAGCCGCAACAGCGTGCTTTTGTACATCTTGGTGCGCTTGGCAAGCTCCGCCAGCGTCATCGGCTCCGGGGCATCCTCGAACGCGGCAAGGATCGTCAGAGCGCGGTCGACGGCGGCGACACCGGGCGAAGGCATGGCGTTTCCTATTGGGGGAATCCGGAGGGATCGATGAGCTTAGCGATGACGGGAAAGTAAGCATCCCCCATCCCCTTGTCGATCGTCTCCTGGAAGATGGTGCGCATAAGCGCGGCACCGCGCAGGTTGAGCCCAGCCTGCGCGCCGAGCTCCAGCGCATAGGAGAGGTCCTTCATTGCATATTCAGTGGAGAACGCCCGCAGCGGAAACTCCCCGGCGACGATCGCCTTCATGCCGTGATTGCGCAGGGCAAAACTGTCCGCCGACCCCTTGGACAACGTCTCCAGCAGCAGCTTCGGCTCGACGCCGCTGTGCTTGGCAAGCGCGACGGCCTCCGCCAGCGCATTCACCGTCTCGAACAGCACCATGTTGTTGAGGATCTTCGTCACTTGGCCTGCGCCGGTTCCGCCACAGAGAGTGACGTCGGTCGCAAAATGCCGGATCAGCGGCTCGACCACGGCGAACTGCTCGGCTGTCGCGCCGACCATAACGCTGAGCGTGCCGTCCTGGGCTGCCTGGCGGGTGCGCGCGATCGGCGCATCGATCCAGAGCGCGCCCTTCTCCGCGAGCTGCTTCGCGAATGAACGGGTCAGGCCGACGTCGGACGTGCCGAGATCGATCACAGTCTGGTCGCGCTTGACCGCCGGCAGGATGCTCTCGAAGACCGACATGACGTGCTTGGCGCTGGGCAGGCACAGGAAGACCGTCTGTGCGCCGGCGACAACATCCCCGATCGACGTCGTCGCCGTCGCTCCGTCAGCCACGATACGCGCCAACGGCTCCACGGAAAGGTCGAACGCAAGCACCGGCCGGCCGCTCTTGCGCAACAGGTTGCGGCAGATCGGCTCGCCCATGACGCCGAGACCGATGAACCCAATCGAACCAGACATTCCTTCAACTCTCCTCGAAATCGGGCGGCTGGGCAGGTATAACCCCTGTCCGGCCGACGCAGTCACTTCACCAGCGGGCAACCGCCTTCGCTCATCGGCCGGAACACCTCTTCGCCGGGCTTCGAGCTGACAACC
The DNA here is from genome assembly GCF_020194195.1 of Bradyrhizobium sp. BRP19. NCBI lineage: Bacteria > Pseudomonadati > Pseudomonadota > Alphaproteobacteria > Hyphomicrobiales > Nitrobacteraceae > Bradyrhizobium > Bradyrhizobium sp. BRP19. The sequence goes on from NZ_JADYVZ010000012.1 coordinate 61,083, forward strand.
CGGTAATAGTCGAATTTGTACCTGGATTCTTCCGGCTTCTTCACCTGCACCAGATGCATCGTGTGCAGCACGCGCCCGTCGGGGCGGATCGCAACGTCCTTATTGTACATGTCGTTGACTTTCAGCTCGTGCATCTTGGCGGCGACCGCCGTCCCTTCGGTGGTGCCGGCTGCCTTCACGGCGGCGAGGTAGTGGCGCACGCCACTATAGACGCCGGCCTGCACCATGCTCGCGACCTTGCCGTCCATCTGCGCGGCGTAGCGCTTCGACCAGGCCCGGGTTTCCTCGTTGAGATCCCAGTAGAACGATGTCGTCACCTGCAGGCCCTGGGTGACCTTCAGACCGAGCGAGTTCACGTCCGTGATGAAGACGAGCAGGCCGGCGAGCTTCTGGCCTCCCTCGACGATGCCGAATTCACCCGCCTGCTTGATCGCGGTCTGTACGTCCGCGCCCGACGTCGCAAGACCGACGACATCGGCCTTCGAGCCCTGTGCTTGCAACAGGAAGGACGCGAAATCAGCGGTGCCGAGCGGATGCGCGGCCGAACCGATCACCTTGCCGCCGGCCGCCTCGATGAATTTGGTGGCATCGCGCTGCAGCGCGTGACCAAAGGCGTAGTCGGCCGTCACGAAGTACCAGGTCTTGCCACCAGCCCGCGTGATCGCGTCGCTGGTCAGCTTCGACAGCGCATAGGTGTCGTAGTTGAAGTGGAAACTGACGGGCGAGCAGGATTTTCCGGTGAAATCGGACGAGCCAGGGCCGGAAACCACGAAGATCTTGTTCTTCTGCTTGGCGACTTCGAGGATGGCAAAGCCGGCCGACGAGGCCGCGCCGTCCGCGATCATGTCGACACCCTCATTGTCGAACCATTTGCGGGCGGTGGCCGATGCGATGTCCGGCTTGTTCTGGTGGTCGGCGGAAATGATTTCGATCTTCTTGCCGAGCAGCTCGTTGCCGAAGTCCTCGGCGGCGAGCTTTGCCGCCGCGACCGAGCCCCGCCCGCCGTTGTCGGCGAACACACCGGACTGGTCGTTGAGAACGCCGATCCTGATGACATTGTCGGCCGCGACCGCGGCACCCGTCTGCGCGGCCAGAACGGCCGCCATCATCCAATGCAACTTCATAACATACGCCTCCCGTTTACGAACTTTGCTTGTCGAGAATGTCTTGCAGCACCGGCGCGATGTAGCGGCGGAACTGATCCGGGTTCTCACTCATCGGAAAGTGGCCGAGCCGCTCCATGACGACCGCCTTCGCACCGGGAATCCCGGCGGCGGTCCGCAGCGTGTCCTCCGGCGTGCAGGAGAAATCGTACTCGCCGGTCAGCAGATAGAGCGGGCACTGGTTGACGTCGATGTTGCCGGTGCGACCACGCAGATCGCCATCGACGCGATAGAAATAAAGATCGCCCTTGAAGATGCCGGGTCCGCCCTGCTTGTAGCCCCACAATGTCTCGTTGCGCGCACCCTCAGGACCGCCAGGCGCGATCAATCCCGATACCAGCGCGGCGCAGACCTCGCCGCCATGAACATCGGGCCGGTTCAGCCAGGTCGTTTCGTACCAGGGCTGCTGGAAGTCGGCGGCCTCAAGGCCGATCAGAGCGCGAAACTCGTGAGCATGCGCAATGGCGAGATTGAGCACGATGCGGCCACCGATCGAGCAACCCATCACCACCGGCCGCTCCAGCCCAAGCGCGCTGCAGAAGGCGCGGATCGTCGCCGTGTAGCTCGCGGTGGTCAGCCGGTATTCGCTGCCATATCGGCTGTCCGGGGGATTGGACTTACCATGCCAGGGCATGTCGAAGGTGATGACTCGGAAATGCCTCGTGAACTCGTCGTCCACGAGCAGATGACGCCACTGCCGCGCGTCGGAGCCGGCGGTGTGGAGGCAAACCAGGGGAATGCCGCTGCCGTTCTCCTCGAAATAGATCCTGTTGACCTCGCCATCGATCTCGACGTGCACGTAGCGCCCGACAATCGGCTCGATGAAGCCGTTCATGACGCGCCTCCGAACCCGCTGCGCCGCGGTAGCGCCAGAAGATCCTTGAAATACTGAAGGTACGCCATGAACGGATGCAGATCGCCTTCGAGCGTCGCCTGCCCGCGCTTGGTCAACGCCAGCAGATCGTGCCATCCCGCCGGCGGCATTCGTTGCCAATATGCGGCGAACGCGGCGGGCGTCGCGCGATAGGAGAAGCGCCAGGAACGCATCAGCACTGGCGCCGGCGCCATGTCGACGATCCGACCGGCCCGAATGGCGAGGTGGAATGGCTGCGTGCTCGGCCCGAGCAGGCAATCCACATCGAGCCAGCGACCACGGGCAGTGAGGGCCTCGTCGCGGATCAGCAAATCGGGAATCGCCTTGAAGGCTTCGATGACGGCATCGGGCGTGAATGGCACCGGTGAGCCGTCGTCCTGCCGGACGCGTTCGAATTCCATTGTCTCGTCCCTCAATTGCGTTCGTTCTATTGTACAGAACGATATTCTATTTCTATTCCAGTTTCTATACAGGGCTTGTGAGCGAACTCAAGTGCGCAGGAGCCGTGGGGCCGCGCGCCGTGGCGGAAGCAGGCCGACCGCGCGAGAGAGACCGCTTGATTTCAAGCTTCGAAGACGCGCGCGACCAGCCAATAGCCGCCGAGCAGGCCGATCATGGCAGAGAACGTGTAAACCAGCCCCGCCGCCCTCACCGGTTCGGACCGGTCCCCTCCGCTCCATCGATCGGCGAGACGGAGGGTCGGCAACGCGACCGCAACGATCGCGACCTGCCCGATCTCGACGCCGATGTTGAAAGCGGCAAGCGCCGGCACGGCTGTGTTTGGCGGTAACCCGATGTCACGCAGCACCCCCGCGAAGCCGAAGCCGTGGATCAAGCCGAACAGAAAAGCCACGCGCCAGCGCCTGTCGACGTCGCGCGAGAAGAAGTTCTCCACAGCCACGAAGACGATCGAGGCCGCAATTGCAGGCTCCACGATGCTGCTCGGAATCACGAGAACATCGAGCGCGGCCAGCGACAAGGTGATTGAATGGGCAATGGTGAAGGCCGTCACGATTTTGACGACGGGCATGAGCCGTCGCGCCCACAGCACCACCGCGATCAGGAATGCGATGTGATCGTAACCGAGGAAGATGTGCTCGATGCCGGTGATGACATAGCGCTGCATCGTCGACCACAGCGACGGCGGCGCGGTTGAAAGCGTGACCGTCGTGTTGCCGGCGTCGAGCAAGGCCTGCGTTTCCGACCGCCCCTGCGCAATCAGCACGACTTGTCGAGCAGCCTTGTCCTTCTCGGTCAGCACGGTGGAACGATAGATGAGATCGCCGGCGGCGTCGGCGCAGGCAAAGCTGTTGCGATAGACGACGCCGTCGCCGTCGGCCAAGATCGCGGCATCTCCGGCAACACAGGCCTTGGCACCACCTGTGACAGCCAGGTGCGTGCCCATATAGGCAAGGATCGCGGGCTTGGCCGCTTCGACCGCGACAGGATCGACCGCGTCCCGTCTCGGATCATAGATCTTCGTACCGATCAGGCGATCGACATCGCTGCCCTTCAACCCGAGCTCGACGCTCACCGAGCGATCAGGGCTCAGCCCCACGCGCGCGGTGACGAGATTGACCTCATGTGCCTCTGCCGGAAAAGCGATGCCGAGCAGCACCCAGAACCCCGCCAGAAGCAGCCGCCTCATGATCCCGCTCCATCGCGCTCACGCCAGCACATCCGCCACCACGGCGTTCAGGACGTCCCGCGCATCGGCCGGCTTCAGCCGGACCTGCAAGCCGCGCTGGCCTCCATTGAGATAGACGAGATCATGCGCAAGCGCGCTCTGCTCGATCACGGTGCGCACAGGCTTGCGCTGCCCGAACGGGCTGATGCCGCCGACCTTGTAGCCGGTGACGCGCTCGGCCTCGGGCGGCTTCATCATCTGCGCCGACTTGCCGCTCGCCGCCGCCGCCAGCTTCTTCATCGAGACCTCCTGGTCGGACGGCACGACCACGCACACCGGCTTGCCGTCGACCAGCGCCATCAGCGTCTTCAGGACGCGCGCCGGCTCCTCGCCGAGCGCGGCCGCCGCCTGGAGCCCGATGCTCTCGGCGTCGGGGTCATAGTCGTAGGTGTGAACCGTGAAAGCAACACCGGCGGCCGTGAGTGCGCGTGTGGCGGGGGTGACTTTGGACATGACCGGTATTTACCACCGTCATGGCGAGGAGCGAAGCGGAGTGGGAAAGCTGGCACCACGCATTCACTGTCATCGCCCGGCTTGACCGGGCGATCCAGTACTCCGAGACTTTGCGATTGAATCGATGGGCCGCGGCGTACTGGATGCCCCGGTCAGGCCGGGGCATGACACCGGTTTTGTGGCAAGCCTCGTGCGCGATGACGGGGCATTCCCCTACTCCGCCGCGTCCTGCATCACGGCGCGTTCGGCCCGCGCTGCGCAGAACTTGAACTCCGGGATCTTGCCGAACGGGTCCAGCGCCGGGTTGGTGAGCAGGTTCGCCGCCGCCTCGGCGTAGCAGAACGGCATGAACACCATGTTCTCCGGCACGTCGCGGTCGGAGCGGACCTTGACCTCGACGGCGCCACGGCGGGTCTCCAGGCGAATGAAATCGCCGGGCACCAGCTTCTTCTTGCGCATGTCCTTTGGCGACATGAACGCGACCGCCTCGGGCTCGATCTGGTCGAGCACCTGGGCGCGGCGCGTCATCGAGCCGGTGTGCCAGTGCTCCAGCACGCGGCCGGTCGAGAGCACCATCGGATATTCGTCGTCGGGAATCTCGTCCGGCGGGATGACCTTGGCCGGCACGATCTTGCCGCGGCCGCTCGCGGTCGGGAAGCCCGTGGTGAAGATGATCTCGTTGCCCGGCTTGTCCGGAGCGTCGACCGGATAGGTCACCGCGCCTTCGCGCACCAGCCGCTCCCAGGTGATGTTCTTCAGCGACGGCATCAGCTCTGCCATCTCGGTGAAGACGTCGCCGGGTCCGGCATAGTTCCACGGCAGGCCCATGCGCTTGCCGATCTCCTGGATGATCCAGAGATCCTGGCGCGCATCGCCGGGCGGCTTGATCACCTGACGCGCCAGCTGCACGCGGCGGTCGGTGTTGGTGAAGGAGCCGTCCTTCTCGGCGAAAGCCGAGGCCGGCAGGATCACGTCGGCATGGAAGGCGGTCTCGGTGACGAAGAGGTCCTGCACCACGAGATGATCGAGCATCGCCAGCGCATGGCGCGCGTGCTGCAGATCGGGATCGGACATCGCGGGATTCTCGCCCTCGATATACATGCCCGTGATCTCGCCGGCATGGATCGCGTTCATGATCTCGACCACGGTCAGGCCGCGGACGGGATCGAGATCCTGCTGCCAGAGCTTTTCGAAACTGCCGCGCAGATCGTCGCGGCCGACCGGCTGGTAGTCCGGCAGGAACATCGGGATCAGGCCGGCATCGGAGGCGCCTTGCACGTTGTTCTGGCCGCGCAGCGGATGCAGGCCGGTGCCGGGACGGCCGACCTGGCCGGTGATCAGCGCGAGCGCGATCAGGCAGCGCGCATTGTCGGTGCCGTGGACGTGCTGGCTGATGCCCATACCCCAGAAGATGATCGACGATTTCGCGCGCGCATAGGTGCGCGCCACCTCGCGCAAGGTCTGCGCCGGGACGCCGCAGATCGGCTCCATCTTCTCCGGCGTGAACTCCTTGATCTTCTCCTTGAGGTCCTCGAAACCCTCGGTGTAGCCGGCGATGTACTGGTCGTCGGTCAGGCCCTCAGTGATGATCGTGTTGATCATCGCGTTCAGCATGGCGACGTCGGAGCCGGGCTTGAACTGCAGATGCTTGGTCGCGTGACGCGACAGCGACTGCCGGCGCGGATCCATAACGAACAGTTTTGCGCCGTTCTGCTTGACCGCGTTCTTGATGAAGGTCGCCGCAACCGGATGGTTCACAGTCGGATTGGCGCCGATCACGATGATGACCTCGGCGTCCATGGCGGCAGAGAACGGTGCCGACACCGCGCCCGAGCTGAGGCCTTCGAACAGCGCCGCGACCGACGAAGCGTGGCAGAGGCGCGTGCAGTGATCGACGTTGTTGGAGCCGAAGCCGGTGCGCACCAGCTTCTGGAACAGATAGGCCTCTTCGTTCGAGCCCTTGGCCGAGCCGAAGCCGGCCAGCGCCTTCACGCCCTTCTCGTCGCGGATCTTGACGAGGCCCTTGGCGGCGATGTCGAGCGCTTCCTCCCAGCTCGCCTCGCGGAAATGCGTGAACGGATTGGCCGGATCGACCTGATCGTTCGCATCCTTTTTCGCGTTCGGCAACCGCACCAGCGGCTTCGTCAGGCGATGCGGATGGTGGATGTAGTCGAAGCCGAAGCGGCCCTTCACGCAGAGACGATTGTGATTGGCGGGGCCGTCGCGGCCTTCCGCATAGATCACCTTCTCGTCCTTGACCTCATAGGTGACCTGGCAGCCGACGCCGCAGAACGGGCAGAGCGAATCGACCTTCTTGTCGGCATAGGTGACGCGCGTCTGCTTGTCGTCGAGCATCACGGCCGGCATCAAGGCGCCGGTCGGGCAGGCCTGCACGCATTCGCCGCAGGCAACGCAGGTGGACTCGCCCATGGGGTCGTCGAAGTCGAACACGATCTTGGCGCCGGCATTGCGGTAGGCCATGCCGATGACGTCGTTGACCTGGACCTCGCGGCAGGCGCGCACGCACAGGCCGCACTGGATGCAGGCATCGAGATTGACGCGCATCGCCGGATGGCTGGCATCAGTGGCCCAGCGCTCGGCGGCGGGAAAGCGGCTCTCGGTGACGCCTGTCGTCTCGGCCCAGTGCCAGAACTTCGACTCCGGGTCGTGGCTGGTTTCGCGCGCCGGCTGGTCTGCGACCAGCAGCTCCATCACCATCTTCTGCGCAGCAGTCGCGCGGGCGCTCTCGGTCTTCACCTTCATGCCGACCGACGGCGTGCGCTTGCAGGACGCAGCCAGCACGCGCTCGCCCTCGATCTCGACCATGCAGGCGCGGCAATTGCCGTCGGGGCGATAGTCCGGCGCCGGCGAATAGCAGAGGTGCGGAATGTCGCGGCCCTGGCGCTTTGCGACCTGCCAGATGGTCTCGCCGGGCTTGGCCTCGACCTGCTTGCCGTCGAGTTCGAACGTGATCTTGGTCATTCGGCGGCTTCCTTGAACTCGTCAGGGAAATATTTGATCACGGAAGACAGCGGATTCGATGCCGCCTGTCCGAGCCCGCAGATCGAGGCATCGCGCATCGCCTGGCTCAATTCTTCCAGCAAGGCACGGTTCCAGACCGGCCTTTGCATCAGCAGCGCCGCCTTCTGGGTACCGACGCGGCACGGCGTGCACTGGCCGCAGCTCTCGTCCTCGAAGAACTTCATCAGGTTCAGTGCGGCCGACCGCACGCTGTCCTTGTGCGACAGGATCACGATCGCAGCCGAGCCGATGAAGCAGCCGTATTTCTCCAGCGTGCCGAAATCGAGCGGGATGTCGTCCATCGCTGCAGGCAAAATGCCGCCGGACGCACCGCCCGGCAGATAGGCGTAGAACTGGTGGCCGTCGGCCATGCCGCCGCAATATTCCTCGATCAGCTCGCGCACGGTGATGCCCGCGGGCGCGAGCTTCATGCCGGGATTCTTGACGCGGCCCGAGACCGAGAAGCTGCGCAGGCCGTGACGCTCGTGGCGGCCATGGCCCTTCCACCAATCGGCGCCCTTCTCGACGATGTCGCGCACCCACCACAGCGTCTCGATATTGTTGATCAGCGTCGGCAGGCCGAACAGGCCCACCTGGAACGGGTAAGGCGGCTTGTGCCGGGGCAGGCCGCGCTTGCCCTCGATGCTCTCCAGCAGCGAGGATTCCTCGCCGCAGATGTAGGCGCCGGCGCCGCGCCGCAGATGCAGCGTCGGGCCGCTCGACGGAAGCTTTGCGATCTCGCGCTGGAGGATCTCGCGCGAGGCCGGATATTCGTCGCGCAGATAGATGTAGACGTCGCTCGCCTGCACCACGTGGGCGCCGATCAACATGCCCTCGATGAAGCGATGCGGATCGGTTTCGAGATAATAGCGGTCCTTGAACGTGCCGGGCTCGCCCTCGTCGCCGTTGATCGCCATCAGCCGCGGCCCGGGCTCGCCGAGCACGGCGCGCCATTTGCGCCCGGTCGGGAAGCCGGCGCCGCCAAGGCCGCGCAGCGAAGCGTCGTCGAGCGCCTTCAGGAGATCGTCCTTCGACAACTCGCCGGAGCGCAGACGATTGAGCAGCTTGTAGCCGCCACCCGCGACGTAGGCATCGTACTCGGTATATTTGGGCAGATGCGTATGAGTATCGCCGGCCTTTGCCGCCGCCATCACATCGGCGACGGTCGCGTGGTCGACGAAATTGTGCCCGACCTCGGCGGCCGGCGCCGTGTCGCAGCGGCCGACGCACGGCGCGCGCACGACGCGGATGCCAGGACCTGACGCGCTCTGCAGATCTTCGAGCAGGTTCTCGCCGCCAAGCATCGCGCAGGTGAGCGAATCGCAGACGCGGATCGTCAGCGGGGGAATGTCGGGCTCGCCTTCCTTCACCACGTCGAAATGCGCGTAGAAGGTCGCCGTCTCGAACACCTCGGCGAAGGCGAGCTTCATCTCGTCGGCGAGCGCAGCCAGATGCGCCGCCGAGATCTGGTGATACTTGTCCTGGATCAGGTGCAGATATTCGATCAACAGATCGCGCCGCCGCGGCCTGTCGCCGAGCAACAGCTCGATCTCGTGCGCGGCCGTGGGATCGACCTGCCGCCCCTTGGGGGTCGCCTTGGCGCGTCGGCGTCCCTCACCGGGATGCTCGAAGGAGCGGACCTTGTGCACGTCCTCGTGGCTCATCGCTTCGTCTCGATCTCATCCTTATCAGAACTCCACTTCTATCCTCTGGCATGCCAGATGCCAAGAAAATTATCACGCTCGCGGAAGTGGTTACGCTGCACGGCTCAACAGAGCCCAGCACCGGCCCTGCGTTCTTGAGCAAGGCCGAGCCAAGCCCGAATTGGCCGGGAGATCAATAAAGGCGTCTCATGCTGCGATAGCGAAGTCCTATCGACTTCGCTTGAGGCGCGGCGGAGCGCAAAGGCCGCCGCCGTGAACATTCGCCTTTCTACGGGGCGTCGCTCTTTTCGACCAGGAACACGATGCGCGCCTCGTTGCGCTCGGTGATCTCGACCTTGTCGCCGGTCTCGCGGATCAGATTGGGAATATCGATCACAGAGAGCGGATCGGTGCAGTGAACTTCGAGCTGGTCCCCTGCCTTGAGCGGCTTGAGCGCCTTCCGCGTCTTGAGGGCCGGCAACGGGCATTTCAACCCGGTGAGATCGAGTGTCGTCCTGGTCATGGCCGCACCATGGCGAGGCGGAGCGGCTGCGTCAACGTTAGGAGGCATCAGATCAGGCTGGCGTAGGGCAGGAAGCCCACGTCCTGCCCCGGCTCGACATTCGTAATGTCCTCGCCGAGCTCGACGAGGCCATCGGTCTCGACCAGCGAGGATAGGAGCCCGGCGCCTTCGCGCGGGAACTTGATCGCCTCAAGCCCGCCGTCCTGCGCGCGCCGCAGCGAGGCGCGCACATATTCACGCCGGCCGGACTTCTTCCTGTAGGTGAACGCCGCGCGCAGCGGGATCGCCAAGAGCGGCTCCGGCAAGGCGCCCGCCAGCGCCAACACCGTCGGGCGCACCACGTGGACGAATGTCACGAAGCTCGCGACGGGATTTCCGGGCAGTCCGATCAACGGCGTGCCGTCGATGATGCCCATCGCCACGGGACGACCGGGCTTGATCGCCATCCGCCACAGCACCAGCGAGCCGATGCTCTCCACCGCCGCCTTGACGTGATCCTCCTCGCCGGTCGAGACGCCGCCGGTGGTGAGGATCAGGTCATGGCCGCCTGCGACCTGCTTCAGGCCGCGCGCCAGCGACGCTCGCTCATCGCGCAGAATGCCGAGATCGCTGACCTCGCAGCCGAGCCGCCGCAGCATCGCCATCAGCATGAAGCGATTGGAATCGAACAATTGCGAGGCGGCGCGCGGCTCGCCGGGCGAGGCGAGCTCGTCGCCGGTCGAAAACACGGCGACACGGATGCGCCTGACGACGTCGAGCCTTGTCAGGCCGAACGCGGCGGCAAGGGCGACGTGCTGCGGCCGCAGGCGCTGGCCGGCGCGCAGCGCGACCTGACCTTGGGGAATGTCCTCGCCTGCGGGCCGCACATTTGCGCCGGGCTTCAGCCCCGGCGGCAGCACGATCCTGCCTGAAGCATCGATGCGGACGTCCTCCTGCATGAAGACCGTCTCCGCATCCGGCGGCATCGGGGCGCCGGTGAAGATGCGCGCGGTGTGGCCGGGCTTGATCGGCGCTTGCGCAAGGCCGCCGGCCTGGATGCGGCCGTCAAGCGGGAAGGCCTGCTCTGCGCTTGCCGGAAGGTCGGCGTTGCGCACGGCGTAACCGTCGACGGCGGAGTTGGTGAACGGCGGCAGCGGCAAAGGCGCGGCCAGATCGCGCGCGAGCACGCGCCCGTCGGCATCGACCAGCGCCACCGTCTCGAGATCGACGATGGCGTTGACGCGCGTCGTGATGAGGCCGACGGCTTCGTCGACCGACATCATCGGGCCGCCGAAGGCAAAGCAATCGTCCGACAGTTGCGCCATGGTGCCTCGTCAGCGTGTCGCTGCGCTTCTTGCTACCGCTTCCTCGACCGGCATCGCCGCCCGTATCATCAATGCCGCCGCGCCTTCGATATCGTCGAGATGGACAGTCGGCAGCCTCGTGTCAATCGCGACGTCGGTCGCAATCCCGGCAATTCCGGGATCGTCCGGAAACAGCAGCGGCTTGCCGTTGGCGGCACGATGCACCTCGATCTTGCGGTGCGGCTCGCGCTTGAATCCCTCGACCACGACGAGATCGACCGCGGAGAGCTTGTCGAGCAGCTCCGGCAGCCGCGGCTCCGCCGCCCCGCGCAGCTCATGCATCAGCGCCCAGCGTTTCGACGAGGCCACCAGAACCTCCGCCGCGCCGGCCTCGCGATGGCGCCAGGAATCCTTGCCGGGCACGTCGACGTCGAACTGGTGATGCGCATGCTTGATCACGGAGACGCGCAGGCCCTGCGCGTCGAAATGCGGGATCAGCCGCGTCAATAGCGTTGTCTTGCCCGCACCGCTCCAGCCTGCAAGGCCGATGACTTTCATTCCAGCTCCGTGTCCGTGACGATCAGGTCCCTTGTGGAACCGCGGCCCCTCCGCGTCATTGCGAGCGCAGCGAAGCAATCCAGACTGCCGCCGCGGAAAGACTCTGGATTGCTTCGCTGCGCTCGCAATGACGAGCCGAGGCATTTCGCTCTCTCCCCGCCATGCTTATATCGGCTTGACCCGAATGTCATGCTAACCTCGCCGCCATGATGAAGATCGACAAAGCCCCGGTGCCCCTGATCGTCCCCAATCCGGACGACCCGCGCCTGACCCAGAGCGTGACCGGCACCGACCAGACCGGCGCCAGGGTCGAGATCAAGGTGCCGATGGAGCGGCCGCTGACGCTCTATCTGAACGCCCAGGAGATCGTCACCATGATGACGATCGGCGACTATCCAGAGTATCTGGCGCTCGGCTACCTGCTGAACCAGAACATGCTGAAATATAACGACGTGGTCACTGAGGTCGAGTACGACGACGACCTCCAGGTGGTTGTCGTGCGCACCTCACACCACACCAATTTCGAAGCCAAGCTGAAGAAGCGCACGCAGACCTCCGGCTGCGCGCAGGGCACCGCCTTCGGTGACCTCTTGGAAGCGGTCGAAAGCGTCGCGCTGCCGAAGGCGGAGCTGCGCACCTCCTGGCTCTACCAGATGACGCAGACCATCAACACCATGCCCTCTCTGTACCTCGAGGCCGGCGCGATCCACGGCTGTGTGCTGTGCAAGGAGGGCACCCCGCTCTGCTACACCGAGGATGTCGGCCGCCACAACGCCGTCGATAAGATCGCGGGCTGGATGTACCGCCACGGCGTCGACGCGTCCGACAAGATCCTCTACACAACGGGGCGCCTCACCTCGGAGATGGTGATCAAGACGGTGCGCATGGGCATTCCGATCCTGGTGTCGCGCTCCGGCTTCACCGCCTGGGGCGTCGATCTGGCAAGGCAGGTCGGCCTGACGCTGGTCGGGCGCACCCGCGGCAAGCGCTTCATCGCGCTCGCAGGCGAAGAGCGTATCGTCTACGACCAGAACCTCGCTTATGTCGAAGAGGAATCGGCCAAGCACAAGCGCAAGGGTGAAGGCGGTGACGACTGACATTTCCGCGGCGCGTGTTCCGCCGACTCTCGGCGTGCTGCTCGCCGGTGGGCTCGCGCGGCGCATGGGCGGCGGCGACAAGCCGATGCGCACCATCGGCGGCCGCACCATTCTGGAACGCGTGATCGCGCGCCTTTCGCCCCAGTGCAGCGGACTGATCCTCAACGCCAACGGCGATCCCGCCCGCTTTGCGGCGTTCCGCTTGCAGGTCGTCGCCGACGACGTGCCCGGCTTCCCGGGTCCCCTCGCCGGCATCCTCGCGGCGCTCGACTGGGCCGCGGCGAACCGGCCGCAGATCGAATGGGTGCTCAGCGCCGCCGGCGACTGCCCGTTCCTGCCGCGCGACCTCGTCGCGCGCCTGCATGAGGCGCGCGCGCGTGAGAATGCGCAGCTTGCGGTCGCAGCCTCAGGCGAGCAGTCGCATCCGGTGATCGGCCTGTGGCGCGTCGCCTTGCGCGAGGAGCTGCGCCACGCGCTCGTGGACGAAGACCTCCGCAAGATCGACCGCTGGACCGCGCGCTATCCGCTCGCAACGGTGACCTGGCCGAACGAGCCGCTCGATCCGTTCTTCAATGCCAACACGGTCGAGGACATCGCCGAGGCCGAGCGGCTGGCGGCGCTGGATGACGCGTCTTAGCGACTCTATGATTTCGGAAACTCGTTGAGGAGCTGCGCCCAGATGATCGCGAAGGCGATCAGGCCGCAAATGCCGACGGCAGTGGTGAAGCGCGGCAAACGGCCGATCGCAACCAGCACCCAGGCCGGCACGAAGAACGCCCCGAAAACCATGCCCAGCGGAAACACCGCGAGCCATTGAAAGCCGCTGCCGTCTCCGGGCGGGACATTCGCGATGTAATGGAAGGTGTAGAGCCAGAACAGCGTTCCGGCCGCCGCGACGAGAGCAGCGATCTTGCGGAAATTGAGGGGCGTCGATGCAGTCATGACCTGGCTCATGTTCCTTGGTCGCTGCGGCGCCCCGCCAAGTTCATGACGTCTTGAACCGGACCTGGAGCGGGAGCGACCACAGGTCTGGACATTCCCCGGACGAAGCCATGGCCGCCCCTCTCTTGAATACGATCTTCGAATTCGTCGATTTCGTCTTCGATCTCTCCGAGACGATCGATCGCACGAGGCAGCTGAGCAAGCCTGATATCGTGCAGGTTCCGCCCGACCCGAAGCCGCTGTCGCCTGCCGCGCGTCGTGCGCTGGCCGAGGCGGAGGAACGGGAGCGCAGGCGCGAGCAATCCGATCAAGCCGCCAGCGCCAGCGACCAAGCGCCCCAGCCGTAGACCTGGCTGATATCTACGCGGGCCGGAAACCCGCGCCCTCGAGTGCGGCGCGCACTGCGTTCGAGCCGAGTGCGTCGAGAAAAGCCTGCACTGCCGGCCGTTGCTTTCGCGCACTCACCACCGCGAAGTCATAATGCTCTTCCGCGAGCGGAATGAAACCGAGGCCGACCGCGTGGGCGACCGGCGCAATGGTCATGCCCCAGTCGGCGCGGTGCTGCGCGACGGCCGCCGCCACCGCATTGTGCGAACGCGGTTGGTTCCAGTAGCCTTCCGGCCGCGCGCCGCCGAGCAGCCGGTCGATCAGGATGCGGGTGCCGGCGCCCTGGTTGCGGTTGACCATGATGCAGGCGGGATCGGCGAGCGCTGCGGCAACAGCATCCCTTGCGCTCAGGCCCTCGAAACGTTTGTCGTCCTTGCGGAAGACGATGCCCTGCATCCGCCGCCAGCCTGGCACGAGCTCGAGACCTTCGACGAGATAGGGCGTGTTGTAGGTCTCGCTTCTATCGTCGAACAGGTGGATCGGCGCGAGATCGCATTCGCCACGTTTGGCTGCTGCAAGCCCGCCGAGGCTGCCGACCGCGATCGAGCGCACGGTGAGACCAGCATGCGCGAGCTGTGCGGTGACGAGATCGAGGCCGGTGCAATGGCTGCCGACGATGACGAGATCCGGCACGCGCACATGCGGCGTGAACAGCGTCACCTCGGTCTCGGTGCCGGCCGGCATCTGGTCGGCAAGTGCGTCGATGCGCAGAAAGCCGTCCGCCTGAGCAAAGGACGTGATCGCACCAGACCCCTTGCCGGAGGGATAGGCGATGAGGCCCTCCCTGCCCTCAACCAGCGAGACCATGACGAATTCGGTGCGGCCGAGCTCGGAAGCGATGCGTACCGGCACGGTCGCGTTCACCTTGGCATCAGAGCGCGGCGGCAGTCCGGCCATCCTGCGCAGCACCGGCACGATCATGTCGTGGAAGGTGAACATCGCCGAAGTCGGAAAACCCGGCAGGATCACGACAGGCTTGCCGTCGCACACCGCAAGACACAACGGCTTGCCGGGCTTGAGCGCGACGCCATGGGCGATGATGCCGGGTGCGCCGAGCCGGCTGATGATGCGATGAGAGAGGTCGCCCGCGCCTTTCGACGTGCCGCCCGAGAGCACCAGCATGTCGGCTTCCGCAAGCGCGTTGCGCATGGCGGCTTCGAGCCTGGCTTCGTCGTCCGGAACAGCGCCGAGGAAGACGGCCTCGCCACCGTTTTCGTCGACCGCGGCCGCGACGATGGCGCCATTGGTATCGTAGATCTCGGCGGGCCCGAGCACCTCGCCGGGCTGAACCAGCTCATCGCCGGTGGAGATCACGGCAACCCGCGGCCTGCGCGCGACACCCACCTCGGCGATGCCGCAAGCCGCCAGCATGCCGATCTCGCGCGAGCCGATGATGGTGCCGGCGCGCAGCAGCGCCTCGCCCCGCGCGATGTCGGAGCCGGCATACGAGACGAATTGCCCCGGCGAGACGGCGCGACGGACATCGATCGCATCCTGGCCGGCCGGCTGGGTGTGCTCGACCATCACCACGGCATCGGCGCCGCGCGGCAACGGACCGCCGGTGGCGATCGCCGTTGCGGTTCCGGCCGCCACCTGCAGCGTCGGCGCGGTCCCGCAATGAACGGTCTCGCCATTCAGCGCGAGGCGCACGGGCGCGCCCTCGCCGGCCGCCGCAAGGTCGGCGGAGCGCACGGCAAAGCCGTCGACATTGGAGCGGTCGAACGGCGGCACGTCGATCGTTGCCGTGATATCTTCGGCGAGGGCAGCGCCCAGCGCGGCTGCGAGCTTGCGCGTTTCAGTTCGAAGCGCGCGCGGGAACAAGGCCGCCTCGAAGCGCGCCAAGGCCTCTTCGCGCGACAGGATCTTGAGGAACTGCTCCTGCTCGAGCGCGCTGCGGTCCGGTGATTTCGGGATCATCGTCATGCCAGAACCCTTATCACGCCCGCATCAGATACGCATCGATCGGCGTACCTGCCGCAAATCCCTCGTCGCTGGCGGAAATGAGCAGCCATGCGTCCGCACGGGCGATGGCCTGAAGCGGCCATTCGCCCACGGCAAGCGGCATCCAGGCACGATGTTCCTCAGCCAGCAAAGCGATCTCCGTGATGCCGACGCTGGAGGCGATCTTTCGCGCAAGCGGCAGCGACACTTTTCGACGCGGCCGACGCGCCGACAAACGGTCCGCGAGCGGCAGCGCGAGTGCAAGCCAAGCTGCAAGCGCGGAATCGGGCGAGCCGGGCAAGGCGACGACGGGAACTCGTCCCAGCCGTCCGACCGCAGCGGTGCGTCCCGGCTGCAGCGCAAGGCCGTGCGCCATCACCTCGCCGCGCCGGGCGAGGGCGGCGATGGCGGCGTCCTGGCGGCCGACGCCGCTGCCGCCGATGGTCAGCAGGACATCGCAGGAGGACGCATCGAGCGCATCGGCAATCGACGCTGCATCGCGCGCACGCGCTGGACGCGTTTCCACATCCAGTCCCGCTGTGTGCGCGATCCCGGCAATCGTCTGCGCCGCGACCGTCCCACCCGGCACATTGACTATGCGCAGCCGCGGCCGCCTCACGGCGAGTTTGTCCCCGCCCGCCGCACGCGCCAGCAACAGGTCCGCCGCACGGATGGGATGGCCGGCGTCCCCCACGGCCCTACGCGCGGTGATGTCGCTGCCTGCGCGCCTGACACCCTGCCCCGGCGCGCCCTCTGCGAGCACCTGGGCAAGCGGCCCCGACGTCTCCACGGCGTCGGCATCGAGCACGCAGTCGCATCCCGCCGGCATCGCCTCGCCCGCCTCGACCCATGCAGGAGCCATTGCCAGCGGCACGGGCGAGTAAGCGGACGCCCCGACGAGATCGTTGGCAGATAGCGCCCAACCATCTACGGCCGCAACATCCCGGGAAGGATAGGCGGCAAGCAGCGGCGCACCCGCCGCGATGCAGCCGATTGCGTCCGCCAGCGGCACCTCCATCGGCGCGACGGGATCAACGCCCCGCAGCAGCGCGGCGAGCGCGGTGTCGAGCGGCGTGAGCGAAGGCGGCAGGCGCTGGGTCATGCGCCATGAGGACCATGCATCGTCCGGTTTGGCAACCGCCGGCGGTGCCGGCCTCACCCCTCAGCCGCCCGACCTGTCCGAATTGGGGAAGAACAATTGCTGCCCGTCCACCTTGTAGCCGGCAATCGCCGTCTGCCCCTCCGGCGATGTCAGCCAATCGACGAAGGTCTGCGCGAGGTCCTTCTTCACGTTCGGGAACTTCGCAGGGTTCACCAGCATCACACCATATTGGTTGAGCAGCCGCCGGTCGCCTTCGACGACGATGTCGAGATCGCCGCGATCGCTGAACGCGATCCAGCTGCCGCGATCCGCAAGCACATAGGCATTGGCCGCGCGCGCGGCCCCGAGCGATGCGGCCATGCCGGGCCCGGCCTCGCGATACCAGGCGCCCTTGGCGCTCGCGATGTCGATGCCGGCAACGATCCAAAGCGCGAGCTCCGCGGCATGAGTGCCCGACCGATCGCCACGCGTCACGAACGGCGCGCCTTTGGCTTCGATCGCCTTCAGCGCCGTCGCGATGTCCTTGCCCTTTACGCCCGCGGGATCGCTCTTCGGCCCGATCAGCACATAGTCGCTGTACATCACGTCGTATCGCTTCACGCCAAAGCCGTCGGCGACGAACTTCTCCTCCTGAGGCCGCGCGTGCATCAGCACGACGTCGACCTCACCCCGCCGCGCCCCATCGAGCACTTCGTCGGCGCGCCGCGCGATCACGGTGACGTCGATGCCGGTCTTGTCGCGGAAGATCGGCAGCAGATAGTCGAGCAGCCCGGATTCCTGCGTCGCCGTCGTCGAAGCGAGGACAATGCTGCGGTCCTCCGCGGCCGAAGCCGCAACGCCTGCGGCAAGGCCGCAGAGAAGCGCAAGTGCAACGGACAGGCGGCCCATGATCGGGTTCCCTCAGGTTTGACGCCGTCATGATGATGATCGATTGCGCCGCACTCGTGACGCGTTTTCGCGCTGCCGGCCGGGAAATTTCGGCAACTTCATCGCGGCGCACCGGGCGCGCGATCTCTTTAGGATCCTTCACCAAAGCAGAGATCGCGCGTGCGGATGTGTTGCAAAGCAGCGAGATGATCGGGCATGGTTCCCTGCGACAAATATCTGAAATGCAGAATTCCACCTGCGTCGGACGTCAAAAAGAAGCAAGAATTTGCATAGGAATGCAGGATGGAATTCCTGACCACCAGCGAAGCCGCCGATTACCTTCGGCTCGGCGAACGCAAGCTTTACGAGCTCGTCACCACCGGTGCGATCCCCTGCAGCAAGGTGACGGGGAAATGGCTGTTCCCACGGCACGAGCTCGACCTCTGGGTCCTGTCGGGCCTCGCGCGCCCGGCCGGCATGTTGATCGCCGAGCCGCCGCCGGTCGTGGGCGGCAGCCACGACGAACTGCTCGATTGGAGCCTGCGCGAGTCCGGCTCCGGGCTCGGATCGATGAGCGAGGGCAGCGCGCGCGGGCTCGAGCGCTTGCAGCGCAATGAGGTGATGGCTGCGGCGGTGCACTTCCACGCGCTCGACGCCGGCGACAATTTCTCTAGCGATGCCAGCATCGAAGCGCTGCGGACCACGCCGGACCTGCATGATGCGGTGCTGATCGCGTTCGTGCGCCGCGAAGAGGGTCTCCTGCTGCCGCACGGCAATCCCAAGCACCTGCACAGCCTGACCGACGTGCTCGCAGCCGGGGCCCGGATGGCGATGCGGCAACAGGGCACGGGCGCGCAGATGCTGCTCGACGTGCTGCTCAAGCGCGCCGGCGCCTCGATGCGGGACTTGCGCCGGATCGAGACGCCGGCGCTGACCGGCCCGGATCTGGCCGACCTGGTTCGCGCCGGCCAGGCCGATTGCGGCATCGCGACGCGCGCCGCGGCGCGCTCGGCCGGTCTCGATTTCGTGCCGCTGGTCTGGGAGAATTTCGACCTCGCGATGCGGCAGCGCAGCTATTTCCGCCCCGCGATGCAGGCCTTGCTTCGCTTCCTGAACGAGCGGCGGCTGCGCCAGCGCGCGGAGGAGCTGACCGGCTACGATCCCTCCCCCGCAGGACAGATCCGCTTCGCAGCCTGACATTGACGCCAGCCCCCCAATAGTTGCAAAAGAAACCAATTCGACCGGGCCATACCCGGACAAGCAACACCGGCCAATGAGCCGGATCAGGGAGGACGAGCGTGAACCCAATCAGATTTGGAGTGCCGGTCGCGGCCGCCTTGCTGGCGACCCTGCTGTCCGGCGCGGCGTCGGCGCAGGTTTCCGACGACGTCGTCAAGATCGGCGTGCTCACCGACATGAACGGCCCGGCCTCGGCGCCGACCGGCCAGGGCTCGGTGACCGCGGCGCAAATGGCGATCGACGATTTCGGCGGCAAGGTGCTCGGCAAGCCGATCAGCGTCGTGATCGGCGACCACCAACTCAAGGCCGACATCGGCGCTTCGCTGGCGCGGCGCTGGTTCGACGTCGAGCAGGTCGATCTGATCGTGGACGTGCCCGTCTCGGCGGTCGGGCTCGCGGTGCAGACCATCGCCAACGAGAAGAAGCGGCTGTTCATCACCCACTCCACCGGCACCGCGGACTTCCACGGCAAGTTCTGCTCGGCTTATGCCATCCAATGGGTGTTCGACACCCGCGCGCTCGCGGTCGGCACTGCGGATGCGGTGGTCAAGCGCGGCGGCGACAGCTGGTTCTTCATCACCGACGATTACGCCTTCGGCCATTCGCTGGAGCGCGACGCTTCCGCCGTCGTCACCGCCAATGGCGGCAAGGTGCTGGGCTCGGTGCGGCCGCCGCTGGCGACGCCCGATCTCTCCTCCTTCGTGCTGCAGGCGCAGGCCTCCAAGGCCAAGATCATCGGCATTACCGCCGGTCCCCCCAACAACATGAATGAGATCAAGACCGGCGCCGAGTTCGGCGTGTTCAAGGGCGGCCAGCAGATGGCGGCGCTGCTGGCGCTGATCACCGACATCCACGGCATCGGCCTACAGGCGGCGCAAGGCCTGCTGCTGACCACCTCGTTCTACTGGGACATGGACGACAAGACGCGCGAATGGTCGAAGCGCTATTTCGCCAAGATGAACCGGATGCCGTCGATGTGGCAGGCCGGCGTCTATTCCAGCGTGATGCACTATCTCAACGCCATCAAGGAGACCGGCAGCGACGATCCGCTGAAAGTGGCGGCCAAGATGCGCGAGAAGCCGATCGAGGATTTCTTCGCCCGCAACGGCAAGCTTCGCGAGGACAATCTGATGGTGCACGACCTCTGGCTGGTGCAGGTGAAGACGCCGGAGGAGAGCAAATATCCGTGGGACTATTACAAGATCCTCACGACCATTTCCGGCGACAAGGCGTTCGGCCCGCCGGACCCGGCCTGCCCGCTGGTGAAGAAGTGAGATTGGCGAATATGAGGCCGCGATGACGGTGTACCCTCTCCCCTTGTGGGAGAGGGTGGATTCGCGAAGCGAAGCCAGGTGAGGGGTTCTCACCGCGAGCCCAAGTCTCATTTGAATGCGCGGAGACAACCCCTCATCCGGCGCTTCGCGCCACCTTCTCCCACAAGGGGAGAAGGCAAGTAAGAGAGCTACTTCACCACCCCTATCTCGCGAAAATACTTCATCACGCCCGGATGAATCAGCTCCGGCCTCGGCGCGGCCGCGACCGTGTTCGCGGCGGTGGTCTCGCAGGCCTGGGCGAGCTTATTGCAGAACGTCGCCTCATTGCCGTGCAGCGTCTTGGCGAGGCGGTAGGCGACGTCGTCGGGCAGATCCTCGCGCGTGAGGATGAAGCTCCAGGAACCGAGCGAGGCGATCGGCTCGGTCTGCTTCGGGTAGGAGCCGGCCGGCACGGTCAGCGGCTTCAGGAAGGCATGCCTGGCGCGGATGCGCGCGATCTCGTCCGCACTTGGCGCGATGAAGCGTGCGCCGGATGCGCTCGAAGCGACCGCGGCAAAGCCGGGCCAGCCGATGCCGGCGCCCCAGAGCGCAGCGACGCGGCCGTCCTCCACCATCGCGGGGCCGTCGCCGGCGCGGTCGAGATAAACAGCCTTGAAGTCCTCGTCCTGCTTGAGGCCGAGACCATCGAGCACATAGCGCGCCAGGATCGGCAGGCCGGAGCCCCTGGCACCGAACGCGACGGGCTGACCGACGAGATCGCGGATGGTCGTGTACGGGCTGTCGGCGCGCACCACGAACATGCCGGGGTTGGAATAGATCGCGGTGAGGATCTTCAGCGCTACCTTCGCATGGCCGATGCCGGCGAAGGCTTCATAGGCCGGCTCGCCCGCAACCAGTGCGAGATCGAGCTCGCCCTTTTCCAAGAGCGGGATGTTCTCGTTGCTGCCCTTGGTGTTGCGCGGGGCGATGGTGAGATGCGGATCGGCCGCGTTCATCACCTCCGCGAAGGCGTTGCCATAGAGCGGGAAGCCGCCGCCGGGCGTCGCTGTTCCCAAGCTGATCGTCGCGGTCGGAATGGCCGCGCCTCCGGTCTGGGCGGCGGCGGGGCTGGCGAGCAGCGCCGCACCGAGAAGGATCATCGCGAATCTCATGGTCGCCCCTGACGGGCCTGCGTCAACACCGACTTGCGGCGATGTAGGCAGCCGCCGGTTTTTATGAAAGCATGCCGCGCAACGACAATAGAACAATGGGAGGTGTCATGTTGCGAATTTTGCGTCACGGTGTTTTCGGGCTCGCAGTCCTGTTGGGTCTTTTCAGCGCCACCCCTCCCGCCGCCGCAGCCTATCCCGATCGTCCCGTACACTGGCTGATCGGCTTTTCCCCCGGCGGCCCGGTCGACATCGTGGCGCGGATCATGGCGCAGTGGCTGTCGGAGCGGCTCGGCCAGCAATTCATCGTCGAGAACCGCACCGGCTCAGGCGGCAACATCGCCGCTGCCGCTGCGATCAACGCCCCGCCGGACGGCTACACGCTGCTGTTCGTCGCGCCCAACAACGCGATCTCGACCTCGCTCTACAAGAAGCTGCCGTTCGACTTTTTGCGCGACACCACCCCGGTTGCGAGCATCATGCAGCTCACCAACATGCTGGTCGTCTCCAACGCGTTTCCGCCGAAATCGGTTCAGGAGTTCATCGATTATTGCAAGGCCAATCCCGGCAAGATCTCCTATGCCTCCTCCGGCAACGGCACCTCGGTGCACATGTCGGCCGAGCTGTTCAAGGTAATGACCAAGTGCGACATGGTGCACGTGCCCTATCGCGGCTCGGCCATCGCCTTCCCCGACATCATCTCCAACAAGGTGCAGCTGATCTTCGACAATCTGCCCTCGGCGATGGAGCAGGTGAAGGGCGGCAACGTCCGCGCGCTGGGCGTGACCTCGCCGCAGCGCTGGCCGAGCGTGCCCGACGTGCCCGCGATCGCCGAGACCGTGCCGGGCTTCGAATCGGTTGGCTTCTACGGCATCTCCGCGCCGAAGGGCACTCCGCCTGAGGTGATCGAGATCCTCAACAAAGCCGTCGGCGAAGCGCTGAAGGACCCGAAGCTGGTGGCAAAGCTCGCCGAGACTGGCGGCATCCCCAAGCCGATGACGCCGGCCGAGTTCGGCAAGCTGGTCGCGGACGAGACCGCGAAGTGGCGCAAGGTGGTCGAGTTCGCCGGGGTCTCGGTGGACTAGGCAGCGGCCGTGCCGCCGAGCGCAGCCGCACATGTTCGAGGGGGCCAACAGGCCCCCTCAAACAATTGCGAAAACAACCCCATGCACAGTAGACGAGACCAGTGTTTTCAATGGGTTACCGCCCACGTCGAAAAAACCTGCGAAAACGCGGTTTGCTTCGTCGGGCAAAACAGGGTTATACAGGCATCATCGCCAATTTCGGTTATTCGAAATTTATCAATGATGCCGTGCCGGCGTTCCCATCCACCAGCGCCAGCATTGCACCCCCGCCTCAGGCCCTGTAAACGAACCGCGCACCGTTGCCGGCCGCGCTACCTGCGGCCGCCTCGCGGCGGGGCCTGTAGCTCAATGGTTAGAGCCGGCCGCTCATAACGGTCTGGTTGCAGGTTCGAGTCCTGCCGGGCCCACCAATAGAATCAGCCACTTATCAGGCCCCGTTTCGTCTGATCGGAATCACCGCACCAGAAACCGCACCAGATACGACCGCTTTTGGTTCGCCGGCGGGATCGCGCTTGGCGATTTTCTCGACGGCGTCGGACAAATAGTCGGGATGGTGATGGCCATACGTGTTGAGCAGAACCTCAAGCGACATTCCGAGATAGCCTGCCGCCTGCCAAGGATCTGCCCCTCTCTGCATCAGCCAAGTAGCCGCGGTGTGTCGCAGAGTGTGAGGCGAGATGCCCGGACCAAGCCCTGCAAGCCTCACAGCACTCTTGAACGCCGTTTTGACCGAGGTGATGGGCCTTCCGTTGTACTCGACGAAATGCTTCGCTTCTGGATCAATCCGGTGCCAGCGCCGTAGATGAGCAAGCAAGCGGACGGGGATCGGTACTGTCGGTTGCCGCTTGTTGGTTTTGGAGCTGCCCTGTTTCAGACGGTAGTAGCGGCCGCGCTCCAGGTCGACATAGGAGCGACCGATCGCCGGAATGGGAGACGCGGCTGCAATGGCTCCCGCACGGGTTCCGCTGTAGATGCCCAACAAAATGAACCGAGCAAGATGGCGAAGGGGACGCTTGCTTGTCGGGACCTTCACGTCGTCCATCGGACGGCGCGAGCCTTTTTGCATTTCGTTATAGCGCCAGCAGGTCCAAACCAATTTGGCCGCATCGCTGCGCGTCAGCCACTTGTCTCGCGGTTGGCCCTTCTCCGGCAGGGACACCTTCACGATTTCCCGATGATATCCTTCTGCTGTATGGTGACCAATGGCAGCGCGGAGGTCTTCAAGGTCTCGGCGCGCGCCTCCCCTCTTGCCGCGCTTCTTGGCGTACGAGCGACATGCCTCCCCATTTACCTCGCCCAGCATTTTTGCTCCCCACCACTCGTTCAACCGTTCGATCCGCTTCTTCAACTTGCGGATATCGGGAATCGTATCTTCGCTCTCGCTATCGACCTTGAAACGACCGCGAAGCTTGTCCAGCTGCGCGTCCATATAAATCGAGAGGACATCCGCGATAGGGATATCGTCTATGTGGCGAATTCGTCGCTTCGGGGTATGTTTAGAGCTTATGTAGTCTCTTAGCTTTTCCTCCGCGGCCGCAATCTCATCTGCAGCGCAGCCTGTGCTGACATCCCGGCCGTTGTCTCTGATGATCCAGGTTGCCTGGTGAGTGATCTTTCCGCTCTTGTTTCGGCGGGCAGCCTTGAGCTGAAGTCGGGCGCCCTTGCTTCTTCGCGGCATAGCTCTCTCATCCGTTCTATATGAGCCAGCGTTGTAAATCTTTGCCGGCAATCTTCTCAATAATCAATTGACTCCGATCGCGCTCGCGACGCAAACCCGCGACCGTCATTCCCCTAAATGAAATGCGATCTTCACGGCATCAGCAAGGCGAACAGAAGTACCAGGTGTAATTTCAGGTTGCGCTCGATCCTTTCGGACCTGTAACCGTGTGCGGTGTGGCGAGCCTTGCAAACGACTGCCTCGAAATGAAGCCATCACTTCGCTCATCGAACGATCGGGCATGCTAATCGTGCAATCGCGCAAGTACCTGGACGGGATCAGCGAGAGTCGCGTTGGATGGTAAGCGCTCCAAGCATCGATTACCTGCTCCGGTGGGAATGGGTCTTTCCCATTCGGCCACTCATGGTAGGAGGCTGCAGGCTGCTCGAAAGGCCAGGTTCCGCACTCGAATTCAGCGCGTTAAAACATGGGAGGCTCTGCCGAAAAGAAGAGTCGTTTGCCTGACGACACCATCGGCATTTGGTTGAGCAGACGGCCCGCCTCTATCGCGATGACGCGACGGAATGTCTGGTTTCGGCCTTCTCACCGCTAAGAAACCAATGCCATGGTTTGTCGTCCAGGCGCGCCCTCAATCTCAGTCTCAATGTAGTGAGGCGTGAGTCGAAATGCTTGCCTTACTTGGTCGCGCCCTCGATGATCCACGCTTGGACCCGAGCTAGCGCGACCGAATAATACCAACACTCGCACCTAC
Source organism: Bradyrhizobium sp. BRP19 (assembly GCF_020194195.1). NCBI lineage: Bacteria > Pseudomonadati > Pseudomonadota > Alphaproteobacteria > Hyphomicrobiales > Nitrobacteraceae > Bradyrhizobium > Bradyrhizobium sp. BRP19. Next base: position 85,799 of record NZ_JADYVZ010000012.1, read on the forward strand.
AACGCGCGGTGTGAGGCGTCTATCTCGTAAGCGCCATCCAGAATAGACGAGGCTGATCAGAGGAGCCGCCGGTGATCTGCTAGCAGAGCTGGAAGAAAGCAGGCATTGGCACCAGCTTTTTCAAACCCTATCCGAGCAGTGATCGAGACATGCACTTCCCATCTATTCCGGATTACAGAGAAGGATTGATACAGCCATAGTATAAGACCGCCAATGCGCTAACTATACGGCGCACCGAAGACATACTTTTCCCGGATCGCGCCCTCCGCCGCTGGGCGTTGTAGATGCTCCTTGAACGAGCTCCTTAGCACGCGAGCTGCGAAGAGAGGTGGTCGCCCAACTGCGTCGATACCGGCGGCGATGGCGGGACTATTTTCTTCAATTGATGTAATTATTGCTGCAAGCGTCGCATAGATGTTTGATTTGCTCCGGTGTAACTTTCGGGAGCGAGAATGATGGCCAACGCGCTCGAGATCTAGGCTCATCCGGTACGATCGCAGCTCGGCATGAGAGCGGCACAATATGTCCGCATGTCGACACAACGGCAGCAATACTCGATTCAGAATCAGGCTGCTGTGATTGCAGCATACGCGCACGCCCATAGCCTGACCATTGTACGAACCTATCGCGATGAGGGAGAGAGCGGCCTGCTCATCAAGAACAGGGCCGGTCTTATACAGCTCATCAAGGATGTCCAAACAGGAGCAGCCGATTTCGGTCATATTCTGGTCTATGACGTAAGCCGGTGGGGCCGCTTTCAGGACGTCGATGAGAGCGCGTATTACGAATTCGTGTGCAAACAGGCAGGCATCAACATCGTGTATTGTGCTGAGCAGTTTGATAATGACGGCAGCGTGCTCTCCAGCATCATCAAAAACATCAAGCGCGTAATGGCGGCCGAGTACAGTCGTGAGCTTTCGGCGAAGGTTCACGCTGCGCAGTGCCGGTTCGCCCGACTTGGCTTCAAGCTTGGAGGTCGCCCTGGTTATGCTCTCTTGCGAGAACTTGTCGATCAGAGTCAGCGGTCGCGAGGCGTGCTGAAGAACGGTGACCAAAAATACCTCATGACTGATCACGTCCGAGTGCGCCCCGGCATTCCCGAGGAAGTAGCCGTGGTGAAGTGGATCTTCGAGCGCTTTCTGCAGATAAAGTCGGAAGCGATTATCGCCCGGGAGCTAAACCGGAGGGCCATACTCACGAGCACGGGAGTTCGGTGGACGCGCGCAGCGGTTAACATGGTGCTTAGAAACGAGAACTACATTGGAAACCTGACCTTCAACCGCCGATCACGCAAGCTGCGGCGGACCTGCACCTGCAATCCTCCCGAGCTTTGGATCACCAGCGAGAGATGTATCGAGCCGATCATCGAACGCGAAGTCTTCCTGAAAGTAAACAAGATCATTGAGGAACGGCGTGTCGATATCACTGAAGAGGAGATGCTTGCCCGTCTACGCAAAACGCTGCTCAAGGAAGGGCGCCTGAGCTCTGCTATCATAGCCAGCACGGTCGGCCTTCCCTGCGCTTCCACCTATCAAACTCACTTCGGCAGCATGATGAACGTGTATCGCTTAATCGGCTACACTCCCAAGCGAAACTATGCATTTCTCGAGTCGCGCCCGCGCTGGGCAGAGCAAGAGGCCAAGCTCGGCTCTCACATCGCCATGGCCATCAGGAAAGCTGGTGGTCGCATCATCTCTAGCAACCGGACCGATTACTTGCGCGTGCGTGGATCGGTCAACATCTCAATTCGATCAGCCCTCTGCTGCGGAAGGCAAAATCGAGCGCCGTATTGGTCGATCAAGCGCAGGGCACGCCTGCCTCAGGGCTGGATCGCCGCCATCAGGCTGTCTGAGCATAACGAGTCAGTGCTCGATTACGTGCTGCTGTCGGCCGACGGGAAAGCGAAACAAACCATAAACTTTTCTGAGAGGGCTCGCGTTCGCCGTGGAATCGCTCGCTTCGATACCCCTGACGCTTTGGCTCGAGCGATCGCCAAGCTAGTAACACTTAAAGACCGTTGTGCGCCAGCACCACAGGACAAGCGATCGAGACCAAAGCAGCTCAACACCAAGAACGCCCGCACGCGGCGCTGATCAGACGCAGGCACAAAACTCCGCAAAGCAGTGCTTCTTAATCTTTAGAAGCTTGTCCAGATTTCGAGCGCCTTCGCTCTTGCCGCGTGCCGCATCATGTTCCACTCCAAGTCCGTGATCATGCCCTGACCGATTTCCACGCCAGGCTGGCTGAACATACGACAGCCGATCCGACGCTCTTTGTTCAGCCGTATTTTCGGGTTTGCTCGCAATCCGGCGCCATTCACAGCAGTGGAGCACAGGGTGACCGAGCCGCGTGGCATCTCTAAAAAAACAAGCTGCGGCTTACGCTGGCTGCGAGTCGCTTTCGGCGTTCACCGAATGGGTTCGACGCGGAATCATGCCTAGACCGATTCCCGGAACCACGCAAATGGGATAGAAAAGCTATTGACGCGGCCCTTGACCGGCTATCTGGTTTACAGCCTAAGATTGAAGCTCAACTAACACCATACGACGCATGGAAGGCTTCCCAGAATGCGAGTGCGGCTGAAAGGGATCAACTGGTCCATAAAAAGCTCGCTGACGGTACATCGAAGACCTACTGGTACGCTTGGAAAGGAGGCCCGCGCATTGACGCGGAACCCGGCACACCGGAGTTTATGCGGCTCTACAACGAAGCAGTGTCGTCGTACACAACGAAGACTGCCGAGACGTTCAGCTCGCTCATTGACTACTTCAAGGACTGTAGCGAGTACAAAGATCTCGGCGACAAGAGTAAGCGCGCTTACGACGGATATCTCAAGCTCATCGAGGCCAAGTTTGGATCGATGCCAATCGGCGCTCTCGAAGACAAGCGCGCGAGGGGTGACTTCAAAGAGTTTCGTGATTCATTCTCCGATACGCCGCGCAAGGCGGACTACGTTTGGACAACGATCGCGCGTGTTCTGTCGGTTGCGAAGGATCGCGGCAAGATCGCAGTGAACGTTTGCGGCGCGGCTTTACGACTCTGATCGATCGGAGATCGTGTGGAGCGCCGAGGACATCCGGGCCTTCTGCAGCGTTGCGTCCGTTGAGCTGCAGGCGGCTCTACTGCTTGCACTGTGGACGGGCCAGCGCCAAGGGGACCTGCTGCGCCTAACTTGGAAGGACTACGATGGCACGTACATCCGGATGCGTCAGTCTAAGGGACGCGGCAGCAAGGGCAGGCGCCGTGTAACCATACCGGTGGGGCCGACGCTAAAGGCGGCGCTTGATGCTGCGCTCAAGGAAAGGCGCTCTGCAGTGACCATTTTGGTCAATTCGTTCGGACGGCCGTGGACGGAGGACGGCTTCAGGACAAGCTGGGACAAGGCCTTTAAGAAAACGTCCTTGAAGGACCTGCACTTTCATGATTTGCGCGGCACTGCTGTTACGCGCCTCGCGCTATCCAACTGCTCGGTGCCGGAGATCGCCTCGATCACCGGCCACTCGATGAAGATCGTGCAGGAGATTCTGGACGCGCACTACCTGGGTGGCCGGCTCGAACTCGCGGAGTCAGCGATCAAAAAGCTGAGCGAAGTGTACGGGTAGGAACCACGGATTGGGATGTGGAACGATTCCAGGTGAAAGCGTCCTCGGTCGCCAAGGCTTCTGCGTGAGAGAGTGCTCCACGCCGCCGCGGAAACGAGCTAGCCGCTGCGGTAACGCGCAGCCATCCCGCCATCGGCGTACGGACAATGAACAGATTTCTCAAACCGGACGTCAAACCGAATGGTCCGTTCTGACGTGCACTGCTGTAAGTGCTTGATTTGCTTGGTGGGCGCACCAGGGCTCGAACCTGGGACCCGCTGATTAAGAGTCTCGAATTGTCCGTTTTGCACTCGGGAACCGCCAATTGCCGCATGTAATGAGAGGCGCGCTTCTCGAAGAGCAGATTTCGCATACACCTTGGACGGGTGGCCGATCCGAAGGGCCTCGCGCACTCACAAGTACCGCGTTCAAGATATGCCGAAGCGTAAGATCGATAGACTCGCTCGCGCCAAAGCCCGGCCCGATCCTGCACAGTGGGGGGAGGACGAAGTGATGACGCTGATCGAGGCCGTTACCGTATTTTTTCCGCACGGTCCATTGACCTTATCATCGTTGCGCAGGGCCGCAGCGACTGGGACTCTTGAAATTGCCAAAGTGGCAGGCAAAGATTTGACCACACCTCGCGCCATCCGCAAACTGGTCAAGCCGTCATGCCGGGCCGCAAAGCCAAGCCACCACGACTCTGGTTCCGAGACGACGATGAGACCTGGATCATCCTCGACCGCGGCCGGCAGATCCGCACAGGCTTCGGCCGCGACGACATTGATGGCGCTGCGAAGGCACTCGAAACCTACATCGGCGGGCGACATACTAGTACAATCGGCGCCACTGACCCGGGCGCCCTCGCCATAGCTGATGTTCTCACTGCTTACGAGATTGCAAAGCGCCCCAAGGATAAGAGCGACCAACGCGCGTGGGCACAACACGATCTGCTGCTCATTCGCTTGCTCGACCTCAACACCTTCTTTGGCGACAAGACGGTCAGCGAGCTCAAAGCCCAACTCTGTCGTGATTTCGTAGACTGGTCTACTGGCACGCCGAACGAGAACAACAGAAAGGCAGGCATCAAGCCCCGCAACAGCTCGGTCTCAGATCAGACCGCGCGACGCCGACTTGAGGATTTGCGGGCTGCGGTCAACGTCTATCACGCAGAACACACACTTAGCGTGGTCCCAAAGATCACCCTGCCTCCAAAGGCGGAGGGGCGTCACCGGTGGCTAACACGCAATGAAGCCGCTCGCTTACTCGCAGCAGCGATTGGTTACGTGTGGGACAATGAGCGAGAGACCTGGAAGCGTGGTGAAGATGGCAAGCTTTTGAGACGTGAGCGGTGGATCATCCGCCGTCGCTATCCGGCGGCGCGTTTCATGTTGGTCGGCATTTACAGCGCGCGCCGCGAAGAGACGATCCGCCGCACACAGTGGCTATCGACAACGACTCATCCTTGGATGAATCTGGACGCGATGGTGTACCAAGGCAAGGGAGCCTTGGAGCGGTCCACCAAGAAGCGACGCCCGCCCGCGAAGATCGCCAGCCGGCTGCGCCCTCACCTAGTCCGCTGGCGTAAGATCGACGAGAAGCGTTCCTCCGAACTCAGAGCAGCGGGCATCATGAGGAACGGCGAGCAGATACGATTCATCGTCAACCGCATCCACGATGGCCAGCCGCTTGCCGGCAAGATCAGGTCGGCTTGGGAAGGAATTCTGGAGGATGCGGGACTGGGCGATCATGTGGTTCGCCACTCCTTGCGCCACACCGCCGCGACTTGGCTCATGCAAGCTGGCGTCGATATGTGGGAAGCCGCTGGCTGGCTTGGGATGACCGTGGAGCAGCTGGAAGCCAACTATGGCCATCACCATCCAGATTTCCAGGAAGAGGCGGCCGAAGCGTTTGGGGGACGACGCTAATTCCCCTTGCGGTTAGCAACGTCTGTCAGAAAATAGAGCGACCAAAATACAGTCACCGACAAGAACGACAAAAGCATAGACAGGATCAAGCTACCGATTGCCCAGACCGCTGTTCGAGCCAACGGAGCACTTGCTGTCCAGCTGATAACCGCGTCCCTCATCAAGCCAGCGCCCACGACAGCGAATAGCGTCACAAGGCCCAAGAAGCTCAGATAACCTAGCAGAAAGCAAAGGGATTGGCGCATAGTCAGGGCGTCATTGTCCAGCCAAAGCTCAGCTCCCATTGGCCTTCGATCAATGTTGTTACCTGGCGCGCCCATCGATACTGCCGCCAGCGCCCCCACCATAAACGGTACAGCCATGATCAATAGGTCTCTGGCAAACCGCAATAACCCAGCATCGCCGAACAGTGGGGCGCGTGGTTGGACGCCTACGTAAACGATCCATGCCACCAGTGCGACGGATAATGGAACGATCACGTCATACCGGCGCTTCTCTGGATGACGGATAGAAAGGTAGCGGATAGGAGCAAGCAGGCGCAGTCGCGAATGCGTCCCGCCCTGTTCCACGTCCAGATACTCTATCCGTGACCTTTCCATAGCGAGTCTTTGTCCAGCAAGGCTTCCATCTGCTTCACGACATCGCGGTTGACTGTCGTGTACCACTCTCTGGCTGCCTGGAGAGATATTACATCTTTTGTGCAGATCATCAGATCCGAAGCGCCGGCAAGTGCATCCGGCAACGACCCGGTGATCATCGCACCGTTTACGTGCCGGAATGACACCTTAATCTTGTACCCGCGCTGTGTGTAGTAGGTTCGCAGGGCGTTCATCCATTCGAAACGTGCTTTAGGGTCGTTTGGTCCCTGCTTGGCGGACACCTTCAATTGAACTTGGGCGTCAAATTCCTCATTGATCACATGGGTTTTACCGGCAATCGATTGTTTTTCTTTGCTCTTGGTAAAGATTAGATAGGAAATTTCAGCACCTGGACCAGTGGCAGACCCGACGTTCCGTCCAACATCGGCGTGGAGTTCCAGGCGGGGATTGAATCGGTAGGGCTTGAGCACATTTCCTCGTTTCGGATCTGGCACCGGTACGTCAAATGAGAGTTCGTCCTGCGTTGCCCATCGGCGAAGCTGCCGACACAGGAAATCCTCAATCATTTTTCGGTTTATTGAGTGTGCAACTTCGATCACACATCGGTAGTCGCCGCTATCAACGGCCACGACCGGGGTGCGAACGACCACATGGGCTGACACGCACCCGCGTTCATTTTCGTGGCCGGAGATATCCCGTCCGTTCAAGTTTGCTGTGTCGACGACGGAGAATGTTGTCTTTTGCTGATCAACGTATTCCAGCAGAAGCTGATAGTATCGAAAACCGTCGCGTGTATGAGACTTGAGATCTCGGAGCCAGATGAAGTTCAATCCGGCGCACCGGATTTTCCGCTCATCGTCCGTCTCTTCGGACTCTCTCTCGGTCTCTGACTTTCCGAAAAACTCAATAGCCCACGCTGCTTTTCGTCGCTCCTCGAGAGCGTCGAACATGCTCTTGCCGGAGACGATCGGAACTTTGGCGTGGCTCGGAGCCTTTGAAATCGACCGAGCAACCAATCCATTTAAAAGAACAATCCTCTGAAATGGACTCGACACTCAGCCCTCCCTGCGGAAGCTGATAATGTCACAACCCACGCTTGAGGAAGAGGTCGTGAGCGCGTTATCCCCGGAGGCAAGAGGCTTTTCATTGCGCATTTCATTGCGGAACGACGCCCCGGAAACTATAAGTAGTTGAAATCTTGGTCGGAGTGGCAGGATTCGAACCTGCGACCCCTGCGTCCCGAACGCAGTGCTCTACCGGGCTGAGCCACACTCCGACAAGAAGGCGGCTTATAGCGTCGGGCTTGACGCACTGCAAGCGGCCGAGATGAGGAATTTTATCCCTGTGAAGACGGGTGTCGAAACGCTGATATTGCCGGCCGGCGAAGCCGGCGCGGAAGCCGCCGCCCGGCGACTTGCGGCCGGCGGGCTGGTCGCGTTTCCGACCGAGACGGTCTACGGGCTCGGGGCGGATGCTGCCAATGCGGTCGCGATCGCCCATCTCTACGCCGCCAAGGGCCGGCCGGCGTTCAATCCGCTGATCGCGCATGTTGCGGATCTCAAAGCCGCGCGGCGGATCGGGCTGTTCGATGCGCGCGCGCTGGCGCTTGCGGAGGCGTTCTGGCCGGGGCCGCTTACGCTGGTGGTGCCCAAGACCGAGGACTGCCCGGTGGCGGATCTCGCCACGGCTGGCCTCGACACGGTGGCGATCCGCATCCCCGCCCATCCCGTCGCGCAGGCGATCCTGCGCGCCTTCGGCGGCGCCGTGGTGGCGCCCTCGGCCAACATCTCCGGCCACGTCTCGCCGACGCTGGCCGCGCATGTCGAGAGCGACCTTGCCGGGCGGATCGACCTGATCATCGACGGCGGGCCTGTTACGGTCGGCGTTGAATCCACGATTGTCGGCTGCTTCGACGCGCCGATGCTGCTTCGTCCCGGTGGGCTCTCGCGCGAGCGGATCGAGGCGGTGCTGGGCGCGAAGCTGACGCGGCCGCCGGCGGAGGCTGGCAGCGACGACAGCCAGCCGCTGGCCCCGGGCATGCTGGCCTCGCACTACGCACCGCGCGCCCATGTGCGGCTCAATGCACGTGAGGTCGCGCCGGGCGAAGCGCTGCTGGCGTTCGGCCCGGAGCGCCTGCCCGGCCTTGACGCCGCCTCGGCCGTCATGAATTTGTCGCCCACCGCCGATCTCGATAAAGCCGCGGCCAATCTGTTCGGCTATCTTCGCAGCCTCGATGCGAAAGCGCCGCGGGCGATTGCGGTGATGCCGATTCCCGAAGATGGTCTGGGCGAGGCGATCAACGACCGGCTGCGCCGCGCCGCGGTGGCGCGTTGAAGCAAGAGACGAGGACATGAACATCAACAAGCCTGCCACCCCGCCGCTTGCGCCCGAATTGATCGAGCAATTCCGCAAGATCGTCGGCGACCGCCACGCCATCACCGACCCGACTGACATCGAGCCTTACGTCACCGAGGAGCGCAATCTGTTCCACGGCCGCTCGCCGCTGGTGCTGCGCCCGGGCTCGACGGCGGAGGTTTCCGCGATCTGCAAGCTCGCCTCCGCGCACAACATCGCGCTGGTGCCGCAGGGCGGCAACACCGGGCTCGTCGGCGGCCAGACGCCGCACAATGGCGAGGTGGTGGTGTCGCTGCGCCGGCTCGACAAGATCCGCGAGGTCGATACCGCCTCCAACACCATGACGTGTGAGGCCGGCGTGGTGCTGCAGATCGCGCAAGCCAAGGCCTCCGAGGTCGACCGGCTGTTTCCGCTGTCGTTAGGGGCCGAAGGCAGCTGCACCATCGGCGGCAATCTCTCGACCAACGCCGGCGGCACCGCGGCGCTCGCCTATGGCGTCGCGCGCGAGATGGCGCTGGGCCTGGAAGTGGTGCTCGCCGACGGCCGCGTGCTCAATTCGTTGTCGAAGCTGAAGAAAGACAACACTGGCTACAATCTGCACAACCTCTTTATCGGCGCCGAAGGCACGCTCGGCATCATCACGGCGGCGACGCTGAAGCTGTTTCCGAAGCCGCGGGCGATCGAGACCGCCTTCGTCGGGCTGAAATCGCCGGCGGCAGCGCTAAAGCTGCTGACCATCGCGCAAGGCGAAGCCGCCAATGCGCTGACGAGCTTCGAGCTGCTGTCGGAGCTGGCGGTGGATTTCTCCGTCCGCCACGGCATCGACGTGCGCGATCCGCTCGCAGATAAGCATCCCTGGTACGTGCTGATGGAATTGTCATCGCCGAGCGAGGATGCCCGCACGCCGCTGGAGACGATCCTCGCCCGTGCCATGGAGGAGGAGATCGTCGACGACGCCGTGATCGCGGCGAGCCTCGCCCAGCGCGGCGCGTTCTGGAAGCTGCGCGACGAGATGTCGGCGGCGCAGAAGCCGGAAGGCGGCTCGATCAAGCACGACATCTCGGTCCCGGTTGCGGCCGTGCCCGACTTCATCGCGGAAGCCGATGCGGCCGTGGTGAAGCTGATCCCCGGCGCGCGGCCGGTGCCGTTCGGCCATCTCGGCGACGGCAATCTGCATTACAACGTCAGCCAGCCGATCGGCGCCGACACCGCCGATTTCCTCGCGCGCTGGCATGATGTGAACGCGGTGGTGTTCGAGATCGTGCTGCGCATGGGCGGCTCGATCTCGGCCGAGCACGGCATCGGCGTGCTCAAGCGCGACGAGCTTCCGCAAGTAAAGGACAAGACCGCCATCGAGCTGATGCGCTCCATCAAGGCGATGCTCGATCCGCTCGGCATCATGAACCCGGGGAAGGTGCTGTGAGCGCTTCCCTTGCGATCGATGCGATCGCCGATGCCGATGTCGAGCCGCTCGTCGCACTGTGGCAGCGCTGCGGCCTGACGCGCCCTTGGAACGATCCGCATGCCGACATCGCACTGGCGCGGCGGCGCGACAATTCCACCGTGCTGGTCGGCCGCGACAACGGCGCGATCGTCGCCACCGTGATGGTCGGCCATGACGGCCATCGCGGCTGGGTCTATTACGTCGCCGTGGATCCCAGCTGTCAGAAGCGCGGCTATGGCCGCATCATCATGGCGGCGGCCGAGGACTGGCTGCGAAGCGCCGGGATTTCGAAGCTACAGCTCCTGGTCAGGCGCGAGAACGCGCAGGCCAACGCGTTCTACGGCTCGCTCGGCTTCGAGCTATCGACATCCCTGATGTTCCAGAAGTGGCTCGACGGCCGTGCGACCACGCCAAGCAATTGAGATCCAGCCATGACCCTTTCCGACCGCGTCCGCATCAAGGACGTCCGCGTGCTCTCGGACGGTTGGACCACGCTGAAGACCACGACCTTCGAATACCGGCGCGCCAGTGGCGAGTGGCAGACCCAGCATCGCGAGACCTATGAGCGCGACAACGCCGCCGCCGTGCTGCCATATAATCTCGCGCGGCGGACCGTGATCCTGGTGCGCCAGTTCCGCCTTCCGGCCTTCATCCGCGGTTACGACGACCTCTTGATCGAGGCCGCCGCCGGCGTGCTCGACAACGCCGGGCCCGAGGAGCGCATCCGCGCCGAGGCGGAGGAAGAGACCGGCTATCGCCTGCACCATGTCCACAAGGTGTTCGAGGCCTTCATGAGCCCCGGCGCCATCACCGAGAAGCTGCATTTCTTCGTCGCCGAATACGAGCCCGAGATGCGGGTGAGCGACGGCGGCGGCCTGGAGCACGAGGGCGAGGACATCGAGGTGCTGGAGCTGTCCATCGACGAGGCGCTGGCGATGATCGCCGACGGCCGCATCATCGACGCCAAGGCGATCATGCTGCTGCAGTATGTGGCGCTGCATGTGTTCAGGTGACCTTGCGGCTGTCCTTCCTTCTCCCCTTGTGGGAGAAGGTGGCGCGAAGCGCCGGATGAGGGGTTCTCTCCACTTGTGAGATCGTTCGTGAGGATGGATACCCCTCACCCGTCTCGCCGCTATGCGGCGATCCACCCTCTCCCACAAGGGGAGAGGGGAGGAGCGCAGCTCGCTCTATCAAGCCTGCAATTCAGACCTGCGCCGCCGCTCCCCCCGGTTGAGCAACCGCAAAACTATCTCTAGTCTGTCGTCAACCAAGAACCAGGAGACGCGCCATGTCCGCTCCGCGCGACGATGAATTCGGCTTTGCGCCCGACTACGATTCCCCCGTCCCCTACATGCAGCGCACCCGGGATTATTACGCGGCGATCGGCTACACCACGCCGTACCGCTGGGCGCATTACACCGAGGCGCCGTTCCAGCCGCTGAAGAAGCCGTTGTCGCAATCGCGCGTCACCATCATCACCACCGCGGCGCCCTACGATCCGGCCAAGGGCGACCAGGGGCCGGGCGCGGCGTATAATGGCAACGCGAAGTTTTATCAGGTCTATGACGGCGACACGTCGAAACAGCACGATCTGCGCATCTCGCACATCGGCTACGACCGCAAGCACACCTCGGCCACCGACAGCGGCACCTGGTTTCCGCTGCCGCAGCTGTTGAAGGCGAGCGCCGCCGGCCGCATCGGCGAAGTGAGCCAGCGCTTCTTCGGCGCGCCGACCAACCGCAGCCATCGCGTGACGCTCGACACCGACGCGCCGGAGATCCTGGCGCGCTGCCTCGCGGACAAGGTCGACGTCGCGGTGCTGGTGCCAAACTGCCCGGTCTGCCACCAGACCACGGCGCTGCTGGCGCGGCACCTGGAGCGCAACGGCATTGCCACCGTGGTCATGGGCTGCGCCAAGGACATCGTCGAGCACGCGGCCGTGCCGCGCTTCCTGTTCTCCGACTTCCCGCTCGGCAATTCCGCCGGCAAGCCGCACGACATCGCCTCGCAGGCCCAGACGCTCGAGCTCGCGCTCCGGCTGCTGGAGAGCGCGAGCGGTCCGCAGACCACGATGCAATCGCCGCTGCGCTGGAGCGAGGACGCCTCCTGGAAGCTCGACTACAACAACGTTGCGCAGCTCTCGCCCGAAGAGCTGGCTCGCCGCCGCGCCGAGTTCGACAAGCAGAAGGAGATCGCGCGCGGCAACCGCGCCGCCTGACGCCCTCCAACAACAATAAGCCGAGGGAGAGCGAGGTGACGCGACCGTTCGAGGGCGTGAAGATCCTGGATTTTACGCAAGTGCTGGCCGGCCCCTATGCGAGCTACCAGCTCGCGCTGCTCGGCGCCGACGTCATCAAGGTCGAGCGGCGCGAGGGCGAGGACATGCGCCGCACGCCGCTCAGCCGCGAATGGGCCGAGCGCGGTCTGGCGCCGGCATTCCAGGCGGTCAACGGCAACAAGCGCAGCCTGACGCTCGATCTGCAGAAGCCGGAGGCGATCGCGATCGTGAAGAAGCTCGCAGGCCGCGTCGACGTGGTCATGGAGAATTTCCGCCCCGGCGTGATGGACAAGCTCGGCATCGGCTATGAGGCGCTGTCGGCCGTCAACCCGAAGCTGATCTATTGTGCGGTGTCGGGTTTCGGCCAGACCGGCCCGAATCGCCTGCGGCCCGGCTATGACGGCAAGATGCAGGCGCTGTCGGGCATCATGGCGATCACCGGCCACCCCGAGACGGGGCCGACGCGCGCGGGCTTTGCCGTGTGCGACGTGCTCTCGGGCGCCACCGCTGCGTTCGGCGTGTCCAGCGCGCTGTACCAGCGCGACCGCACCGGCAAGGGGCAGCTGATCGACGTCTCCATGCTGGAGGCGACGCTGGCGTTTCTCTCGGGCCAGATCGCCGACTGGTCGGTCGCCGGACATCGACAGCAGCTATCGGGCAATCAGGCGGTGAGCCGCCGGACCACGGCGAATTTGTTCAAGTGCGGCGACGGCCATATCCTGCTCGCCGTCAACAACGAGAAGCAGTACCGCGCGCTGATGGCTGCGCTCGGGCGCGAGGATACGCTGTCAGATCCGCGCTTTGCCGACTGGTTCTCGCGCAACGAGAACGAGGGCGCGCTGCGCGCCATCATCGAGCAGGCGCTAGCGAAACGGCCGGCACGCGAATGGGAGACGATCTTGGAGGACGCCGGCGCGCCCTGCGCCAGCATCTGGAAGGTCGAGGAGGTCATCGACCATCCGCAAATCAAGGCGCGCGGTGCGATCCAGGAGCTAGACACGCAATACGGCCGCCTGCGCTTTGCCGGCAGCGGCTTCAAGCTCGCTCATGGCGGCGGCCGGCTGGATCGCATGGCGCCGGAGCTGGGCGCGGATACGGACGCGGTGCTGGGCGAGCTGGGATTCGATGCGGCAGAGATCGCGGGGCTGAGAGCGCGGGAGATTGTGTGACGGCAGCGCCTCACACTCAGTCGTCGTCCCGGGGCGCGCGTAGCGCGAACCCGGGACCCATAACCACAGGATCGCGTTTGACGAAGACTCGTGGTGAACAGTTTGCGCCATAACCTCATCCTGTGGCTATGGGTCCCGGATCGGCGCGCGCTTTGGGCGCGCTTGTCGGGGACGACAGCGGAGTGAGTGGCGGCATCGCGCCTAGAACAACGACCCCTGCCCGTCATCCGCCGGACTAGCGGCAACCTTCCGCACCGCCTTCTTCGGCTTCGCCGCCTCGGCTTCCGCCTCGATCTCCTCCGCACTGATCGGCAGCACGAGCTGCTCGTCGTCATTGGCGACACGGTTGACGCGAGTGGAGACCGGGTGCCAGGCGAATTCGCCGACGCGCGGGGGCCTTATCAAGGGCAGGATCGCGTCGATCTCGTCGCCCTTGCTGTCGAGCCAGCGCTCGAAGTCGTGTGGGCTGATGGTGACGGGCACGCGGTCGTGCAGCGCGGCGAGATCCTCGCCCGCCGCGGCGGTGACGATCGCGACCGTGTCGAGTTCCTCGCCGTTCGGACCGACCCAGGTCTCGAACACAGCGGCAAAGCCGAGCGGCTCACCGTCGGCACGGTGGATGAAAAAGGGCTGCTTGCGGCCGGTTTGCGTCTTCCACTCGTAATAACCATCGGCCGGAATCAGGCCGCGCCGGCGGCGAATCGCGTTCTTGAACGCAGGCTTCTCCAGCACCGTCTCGGAACGGGCGTTGATCAGGAGCGTGAACCCGCGGGGGTCCTTGACCCAGCCGGGCAGAAGACCCCAGCGCATCAGGCGGAAATGGCGCGCGCCGTTCTCGAGCAGCACCACCGGAATCGGTTGCGTCGGGGCGACATTGTACCGGGGCGGGAAATTCGGCTGCTCGACATAGCCGAACAGTTGCCGCAAAGCCGCGGGGGCCGAAGTTATGACGAAGCGTCCACACATCCTTGGAGGCCTATATAGGGTCCGTTCAGGTCCTTTTAACCCCGAACGTTAACACTGCGGCAGATGAGCTCAACGGCCTCCCAACCCGCGCGGACGCATGTACAGACGGGCCCTGAGGCGACCGCCTGGGCCGAACGGCTGCGCGTGGCCAACATCAATCCGCGGACCGGGCTTGCCACCGACTATCTCAACCATTTCAATGAAGCCGTGATGCTGCTCGAAATGGTGCCGGATATGCCGGAATGCGCCGAAGACTTCCTGACCTGGACGCCGCTGTCTTATGCCGAGCATTTCACGGCTTCGAATTTCAAGGCGCGGGATTTGGCGATCGAATCCTATGAGAAAGCCGATCCCAACGTGCGTGCCCAGTTCGACCACTTGACGGATACCATGACCTCGATCCTGACCGCGGTCGGCTCGGCCATGCGCGAGGTCGAGAAGGACACGACGCGGGTCCGCCTCGCCGAGCAGGCCACGCTTTGGGTCAAGCCCCTGATCGCAGCCTGCGGCGGCATCATCAATGGCGGGGCGGAAGCCGACGTCGACACCATCATGGCGAACTCATCCGGATAGGTGACGCGATTGGCCGCAATCGTCCATCCTGCCCATCCCCAGCTTGCGGTCAGCGCGGCGATCTTCCGCGACGGCAAGGTGCTACTGGTCCGCCGCGCCCGCTCGCCGGCCAAGGGCTTCTATTCGCTGCCGGGTGGCCGGGTCGAGTTCGGCGAATCGCTGCATCAGGCCCTGAGCCGCGAGGTCGACGAGGAAACCGGCCTTTGCATCGAGATCATTGGCCTCGCCGGCTGGCGCGAGGTGCTGCCGGCCGCGGCCGGCGCCGGCCATTACCTGATCATGTCCTTTGCCGCGCGCTGGACGGCCCGGGAGCCGGCGCTGAACGACGAGCTCGACGATCACCGCTGGATCGCCCCTGGCGCCCTGGCAAGCCTCGGCGACCTCAAGCTGACCGGGGGGCTGGAGGAGGTCATCCTGTCCGCTCACCGGCTGCTTGGAGCCTGACCGCCCGCCTTGCGCCAGCCGTCCCGAGGGGGCATACAGCCGCCGATGTCGTCGCGATTTCTGGCCATTTTTGTCCTGATTCTCGCCTGCGCCTCCGTGCCTGCGAGGGCCCAGGACGTGGCGGCGCCGTTTGACGGCGAACTGCAGCGGCTGGCCGAGATCCTCGGCGGCCTGCACTATCTGCGCGGCATCTGCGGGGCCAACGAGGGTAACAAATGGCGCAATGAGATGCAGGCGCTGATCGATGCCGAGACCCCCTCCGGCGAGCGCCGCACCCGCATGATCGCCGGCTTCAACCGCGGCTATAACGGTTTTCAGCAGACCTATCGCAGCTGCACGCCGGCCGCGATGGTGGCGATCCGCCGCTACATCGAGGAAGGCTCGAAGATCTCGCGCGATCTCACGGCGCGCTACGCGAACTAGCTACCCCGTCATTCCGGGGCTCGCGCGCGAGAGCCCGGAATCCATTCATCCACCGTCTCTGATGCCCGATGGATTCCGGGCTCGCGCGAGGCGCGCCCCGGAATGACGGCGCGGTCGACGCATGTGCGGGCCTGGAACCCTGTCATCGACTTTGTTCACAGCCGTTAACCGTTCTTAAAGATGTGGCCTAGCGGTCGTTAACGCCCGTGCTACACCTCTCGCACAGCGCATCGCCGTGGATCGCGCCCCAGCCTGACCGAGTTTCATGAGCCAGCCGATTTCCTACGCCCCCGCCCGCGCGCCGCTGCCCGATCACGAGCAGAAACAGGCCGCACTGAGCTATCTCAACGAGGCCTGGGCCGAGGCGCGTCATGACGGCGTCGACGGCGACTGCCTGGCGCAGGCGAGCCTGTTCGCGGCCCTCGCCGAGCTCGTCGGCACCTATGGCGAGGACGCAGTGGCAAAGTTCGTCGAGGGCTTTCCCGGCCGCATTCGCAACGGCGAATTCTCGGTCGGCATCTGCAGGCAGTAAGCCGTCCTGAAGCAGTAAGCCGTCCTGAAAATGACCCCGCCACGCGGGCGGGGCCAGTTGACGGATGAATGACTCTGCGAAAGGCGTCGCGAAGTCTGCCGCTCTTATCGCACGGAAGGCGTTGCCGGCGGACAAGCATTAGTCTCGCGATGACCGGGAGATGTTCCCGACAGACCCGGGAACGCGCGCCTCAGTCCGTCTCGATCGGCAGCGCCGGATCCCTCGCCCATTCGCCCATCGAAGCGTCGTAGAGCGTCAGCTTGTCGTAGCCAAGCTGCGTCAGCAGCAGGAGGTCGATCGTCGCCGAGATGCCGCCGCCGCAATAAAGAATCACATTCTTGTCGCGTGTGACGCCCTGGGAGGCGAACTTCGCTTGCGCATCCGCAAGATCCGCCAGCGTCTTGTCGGCATTCACGAGTGTGGCTGCGGGAACGTTGACGCTGCCGGGAACGCGGCCCGGCCGGCCATAGCGGCTCGGCTCGAGGCCGCGGTGAAACTGCGGCCCGAGCGCGTTGACGATGATGGTTGCGGGATCGCCGATCTTCGCCAGCACGGCTTCCTTGTCGACGAAGCAGCCTGGGCGCGGCGCCGCCTTGAAGGCCGTCACCGGATAGCCTTTCGGTGCGCCCGTCTCGGTCGGCCGTCCCTCCTGCTGCCATTTGTCGAAGCCGCCGTCGAGCACGTGGGCATCGACGCCGAGCGCGCGCAACATCCACCAGAACCGCGTCGCCCACATTATCGTCCCTATGCTGTAGAGCACGATGGTCTTGCCCGCATCGAGGCCGTGGCGGCCGAAGGCGGCCTCCAGCTGGGCGAGATCGGGCATCATGAAGAAGTGTTGCGACGAGGCGTCGGAGAACTCGCCTTGCAGGTTGAGGAAATCGGCGCCGGGGATGTGGCCGGCCGCGAACGTCTTGTCGCCGGGCACCGCGCGATACGGCACGTCGCTGCCTTCCGGCGCGGGCTCAAGATAGGTCGTGCAGTCGTAGAGGCGAAGGTTGGGATCGCCGAGCATGGCGGCGAGCTGCTCGGTGGTGATGAGGGCGGCGGGTTGGGACATCAGGCTGCACTCCCGTTCGAGAGGAAGTGTAGACCGCTCCTCTCGTCATTGCGAGCGCAGCGAAGCAATCCAGAGTCTTTCCGCGGCGACAGACTGGATTGCTTCGCTGCGCTCGCAATGACGGTGGAAGCCCCGTGCGTCCCCCACATCACTCTACTGCTTCAGCGTCTCCAGGAACCGCACCGGCTCGCCCTGCGCGGCCGTCACCAGCTCGCCCTGCCACATCACGCGACGGCCGCGGATAAAGGTGCCGACCGGCCAGCCGGTGACGCGAACGCCATCATAGGGCGTCCAGCCGGCCTTGGACGCCACCCATTTGTTGGTGATGGTCTCGCTGCGCTTCAAATCCACGATGGTGAAGTCGGCATCGTAGCCGGCGGCGATCCGGCCCTTGCAGGCCATGTTGTAGAGGCGCGCGGGACCGGCACTAGTGAGGTCGACGAAACGTGCCAGCGAGAGCCGGCCCGCATTGACGTGATCGAGCATCACAGGCACCAGCGTCTGCACGCCGGTCATGCCGGAAGGCGAAGCGGGATAGGTCTTCTGCTTCTCCTCCAGCGTATGCGGGGCGTGGTCGGAGCCGAGCACGTCGATGATGCCCTGTTCGATGCCGCGCCAAATGCCGGCACGATGATCGGCGCCGCGCACCGGCGGGTTCATCTGCGCCAGCGTGCCGAGCCGCTCGTAGCATTCCGGCGCGACCAGGGTGAGATGGTGCGGCGTCGCCTCGCAGGAGGCGACATCCTTGTGGTCGCGCAGGAACTCGATCTCCTCCTTGGTCGAGATGTGCAGCACGTGAATACGCTTGCCGGTCTCGTGCGCGAGCTTGACGAGGCGCTGCGTCGCCATCAGCGCCGCGGTCTCGTCGCGCCAGACCGGATGCGAGCGCGCATCGCCCTCGATGCGCAGCGATTTGCGCTCGTTGAGGCGGTATTCGTCCTCGGCGTGGAAGGCGGCGCGGCGGCGGATCACCTGGAAAATGCGGCGCAGGCTCTCGTCGTCCTCCACCAAGAGCGCGCCGGTGGACGAGCCGATAAACACCTTGACGCCGGCGCAGCCGGGTGCGCGCTCCAGCACAGGCAGGTCCTGCACGTTCTCGCGGGTGCCGCCGATGAAGAAGGCGAAATCGCAATGCATGCGGTGATGGGCGCGCTTCACCTTGTCGGTGAATTCGGCCTCCGTCACGGTCAGCGGCGAGGTGTTCGGCATCTCGAACACGGCGGTGACGCCGCCCATCACGGCGCTGCGCGAGCCGGTCTCGAGGTCTTCCTTGTGCGTCAGCCCGGGCTCGCGGAAATGCACCTGCGTGTCCATCACGCCGGGCAGGATGTGCAGGCCCTTGCAGTCGATCACCTCGGCGGCCGAGCCTTGCGACAGCGGACCGAGCTCGGCGATGCGGCCGCCCGTGATGCCGATATCCCGCACGCCCTCGCCGTCCTGGTTGAAGACGGTGCCACCCTTCAGGATCACATCGAAACGCTGGGTCATTGGGCCTCTCTCATCCTCAGGGCGCAGGGCTCGAGGTCTTGTCGTTTATGCGTTGCGGGCTTACGTTCCGGAGCAACATGTCGCAAGAGATTTTCGCATGAAATCGGCGTTTCTTCCCGACCGGGGCGTGATCAAAGTCGCGGGTGAGGATGCGCGCAACTTCCTCAATGGCCTCATCACCACCGACCTGGACAGGCTGAAACCTGGTCTGGGGCGATTCGGCGCATTGCTGACGCCGCAGGGCAAGATCATCGTGGATTTCCTGATCACGGAAGCGTCCGCGGGCCACGGCGGCGGGTTCCTGATCGACTGCCCCAAGGCGCTGGCGGACACCCTCGCCACCAAGCTGAAATTCTACAAGCTGCGCGCCAAGGTCACCGTGGACAAGCTCGACCTCGGCGTGCTCGCGGCCTGGGACGGCGAGCCGGCGGCGCAGCCCGACCTTGCCTTTGCCGATCCGCGGGCTGAGGGGCTCGGCTACCGCATCCTGGTCCAGGAAGATCTCAAGCAGAAACTGTCCGATCTCATTGGCGCCGAGCTGGTCGATGCAGCCGAGTACGAGGCGCATCGCATTGCGCTCGGCGTGCCGCGCGGCGGGCTCGATTTCATGTACAGCGATGCGTTCCCGCATGAGACCAACATGGACCGCCTCGCCGGCGTCGATTTCGACAAGGGCTGCTATGTCGGCCAGGAGGTCGTCTCGCGCATGCAGCATCGCGGCACCGCGCGCACGCGCAGCGTGAAGGTGCTGCTCGAGGACGCCTCGCCCGAGCCTGGCACAACCATTCTCGCCGGCGACAAGCCGGTCGGCACCATCGGCTCGACGGCCGGCGGCAAGGGCATCGCGCTGGTGCGCATCGATCGTGTCGCCGATGCACTCGATGCAGGCCAGCCGCTCACCGCTGGGGGGCTGGCTTTGACACTCGCTGAACCAGACGTCGTTCGCATTCCAGCCAAGCAGCCGACCGCATGAGCCGCGCTGCCCGCTTGCATCCCGATGGTCTGACCCGCTGCCCCTGGCCGGGCGAAGATCCGCTTTATGTCGCCTATCACGACACCGAATGGGGCGTGCCGGAATACGACGACCGCGCGCTGTACGAGAAGCTGATGCTGGACGGCTTCCAGGCCGGCCTGTCCTGGATCACGATCCTGCGCAAGCGCGACAATTTCCGCAAAGCCTTCGACGATTTCCAGCCGGAGAAGATCGCGCGTTACACGCCCAAGAAGGTTCACGCGCTGATGAACGATGCGGGTATCGTGCGCAACAAGGCCAAGATCGAAGGCGCGATCCTGAGTGCAAAGTCATATCTCGACATCATGGAGAAGGGCCCGGGCTTCTCGAAGCTGCTGTGGGACTTCATGGACGGACGGCCCAAGGTCAACCAGTTCAAGACCACGGGAAGCGTGCCGGCTTCGACGCCGCTCTCGGTGCAGATCTCCAAGGAGCTGTCCTCGCGCGGCTTCAAATTCGTCGGCCCGACCATCGTCTATGCCTTCATGCAGGCGACCGGCATGGTCAACGACCACCTGGTCGACTGCCACTGTCATGCGACCTGCAGCAAGACCCAGCGCAAGCTGCGCCTCAAGGCCAAATGACGGCGAAGAAGGCAGCGCGCAACGAAGAGGTCCGCGCCTGGCAGCGCATGCTGTCGGGCCGGCGGCTCGACCTGCTCGATCCTTCCCCGCTCGACATCGAAATCGGCGACATCGCGCACGGGCTGGCGCGGGTGGCGCGCTGGAACGGACAGACCCTCGGCGCGCACATCTTTTCGGTCGCGCAGCATACGCTGCTGGTAGAGACCGTGCTGCGGCATGAGATACCCCGCGTCGACCAGCGCGTGCGGCTCGCGGCCCTGCTGCATGATGCGCCGGAATATGTGATCGGCGACATGATCTCGCCGTTCAAGGCCGTGCTCGACGGTCATTACAAGGCCGTCGAGAAGCGGCTGCTCGGTGCCATCCATATCCGCTTCGGTTTGCCGCCGGTATTGCCAGATGACATCACGCAGGCCATCAAGGCCGCCGATCGCGGCGCGGCCTATCTCGAGGCGACCGAACTCGCCGGCTTCAGCGCAAGCGAAGCGCGGCGCCTGTTCGGCAAGGATCCGGGTCTCTCCGACAGCGTCCGACGCGACTATCTGACGCCCTGGACCGCGGCGCGGGCCGAGAAGCAGTTTCTGGAGCGGTTTGGCGCCGTGTTTGCGTAGCATTATTCCTTCGTAGGGTGGGCAAAGCGAAGCGTGCCCACCGAACCAAGCGACATGCGCGCAATTGCGAAATGGTGGGCACGGCGCGATGCGCCTTTGCCCACCTACGAGCGCTCGCTATAATCGGGCGCAAAAAGGTTCGCCATGATCCACGTCTGTTCCCTCGCCGCGCTTCCCGAGACCGTCCGCCTCACCAAGGCCAGTCACGTGCTAACCGTGATGGCCAATGTCGAGCAGGTGGCGCGTCCGGTGTCGGTGCTCCCGGCCAACCATCTCAAAGTGTCGATGGACGACATCACCGAGGAAATGGACGGCTTCGTCGCGCCGTCGGAGACGCATATCGAGCAGGTGCTCAACTTCGTGCGCGGCTGGGACCGCAGCGCCCCGCTGGTGGTGCATTGCTACGCCGGGATCAGCCGCTCCACCGCCAGCGCGTTCGCGGCCGTTTGCGCGCTTAATCCAAATCGCGACGAGATCGAGATCGCCAGGAAGATTCGCGCGGCCTCGCCGATCGCCTCGCCCAATCGGCGCATCGTCGGCCTCGCCGATCGTGCACTCGGACGCAACGGCCGCATGCTGCGCGCGCTCGACGAAATGGGCCCCGGCGCGATGATGGTGGAAGGCCGCCCCTTCGCGATCGAGCTCGAATGACAGCTGGTTGTCACGATGGAGGTGCGCCCCCTCTCCCGCCTGCGGGAGAGGGTTGGGGAGAGGGTATCTCGGCGACGAAGACTCCCCCAGAGGATAGAGCCCTCTCCCGCCTCGCATCTGTCGATGCGACGCGACCTCTCCCGCAAGCGGGAGAGGTGCACCGAGTCCGCGGATGGGCCGTCTTAACCAAGCGGCATTCTGTTCAATTCAACGACACGGCAGCCGCATGAGCGAGACGCTGCTGACGCCAATCGAAATCGGCCTCACCGCGGCCATCGTCGCGATCGAGAACCACGAGCCGCTGATCCTGACCGCACCCGGTGCTGACCGGCTTGCCGGGCTGCCGTTCGGTCCGTTCGACGCGGTGAGCCATCGCACGTTCGAGATCGGCCTGCGCGCCTGGGTCGAGCAACAGGCGGGGCTGCGGCTCGGCTATGTCGAGCAGCTCTACACGTTCGGCGACCGTGGCCGTCATGCCGAGGCCGGCGACACCGGAGCCCACATCGTGTCGATCGGCTATCTCGCGCTGACGCGCCCGGCGGGCGGCGAGCTCGCGACAAACGCGGCGAGCTTCGCGCCCTGGTATCGCTTCTTCCCCTGGGAAGACTGGCGCGACCAGCCGCCGGCGATCATCGCCCGCGACATCATCCCTGCGCTGACCGAATGGGCCGAGGAGGAGACGGCGGAGACGATTCGCGCACTGCCGCGGAAGGATCGCGTGCGGTTCTATTTCGGTCTCGACGGCGCACCCTGGGACGAGGAGCGCGTGCTCGACCGCTACGAGTTGCTCTACGAGGCCGGGCTGATCGAGGAAGCCCGCCGCGATGGCCGTCCTGCGGCATTGGCGCGCAAGACGCTTCCCCCGCTCGGGACCTCGATGCGGTTCGACCACCGCCGGATTCTCGCCACGGCAATCGCGCGGCTGCGCGCAAAGCTGAAGTATCGTCCTGTGGTCTTTGAACTTTTGCCGACCGAATTCACACTCACTGAACTGCAGCACACGGTGGAGGCGATCTCCGGCCGGCACCTGCACAAGCAGAATTTCCGCCGCCTGGTCGAGATGGAAGCCCTGGTCGAACCGACCGGGGTGATGTCGACACAGACGGGCGGACGGCCGGCAGCGCTCTACCGCTTCCGCCGCGAGGTGCTCCAGGA
The DNA here is from genome assembly GCF_020194195.1 of Bradyrhizobium sp. BRP19. Lineage (NCBI taxonomy): Bacteria > Pseudomonadati > Pseudomonadota > Alphaproteobacteria > Hyphomicrobiales > Nitrobacteraceae > Bradyrhizobium > Bradyrhizobium sp. BRP19. Next base: position 108,652 of record NZ_JADYVZ010000012.1, read on the forward strand.
GCGGCCCGCGCCGGGCTTGCGCGTTCGCTCCCGGCGCTAGAGCATGATCCGGAAAAGTGCGTTGCGGTTTTCCGGTAAGATCATGCTCAAGAAATTAAGATCCTGATATCAGTGGTATCGGCCCCTGCCCGCCGATTGCCTGGAGGCTTCATGTTCGACGGCCCGTTTGACGTCTTTGCGCTGATCATTGCGATCATCGCCTTCCTGATCGCGATCAAGGCGTCCAGCCAGGCGACCGAGTTGCGCCGCCGGATCAGTTCGCTCGAAGAGATGCTTTACGCGCAGCGGCCGGTGCAGCCGCCCCCGCTGATGCCGGCGCAGGCCGAAGCCCCCGCCACGACTGCAGCCGCCGAGCCGCCGCCGCTGGCGCCGGCAACCGAAACGACGCCGCCTCCGCTCGTCACGGAAGAGATTTCGCCGCCCCCGATTGAGCCGAGCACGGGCGCCACCGCGCCCCCTCCGGTGCCGGAGGCCGCACCCGGCTTCGAGGAGCGGCTCGGCACCCGCTGGGTGGTGTGGATCGGCGGGCTTGCGCTCGCGCTCGGCGGCTTCTTCATGGTGCGCTATTCGATCGAGGCCGGTCTGCTCGGCCCCGGCGTGCGCGTGTTCCTCGGCGGCCTGTTCGCCGCTGCGCTGCTTGGCGCCGGCGAATGGACGCGGCGCAAGGAGAGCATCTCGAGCATCGCGGCGCTGCCTATCGCCAACATTCCCGCGATCCTCACCGCGGCCGGCACGGCGGTGGCGTTCGCGACCATCTACGCGGCGTACGCACTCTACGACTTCCTCGTGCCTGCGACGGCCTTCGTGCTGCTCGGCATCGTTGCGATGGGCACGCTGGCCGCAGCGCTCCTGCACGGCCCTGCGCTCGCCGGGCTCGGCGTCGTCGGCGCCTTCGTGACGCCGATCCTCGTCTCCTCCGGCAAGCCGGATTATTGGGCGCTCTACATCTATCTTGCGGTCGTGACGGCCGCGAGTTTCGGGCTCGCCCGCATCAGGCTATGGCGCTGGCTTGCGGTCACGACCATTGCCTTCGCGGTGCTCTGGATCTTCCCGGGTCTCGATACCGAACAGGTGCAGGTCGCGCCGCACGCCTTCCATGCCATCGCCGGCTTCGTGCTCGCCGCACTGCTCGTCGTCTGCGGCTTCATGTTCGGGCCCAGCATGGAAGACGGCGAGATCGAGCCGGTCTCATCGGGCGCGCTTGGCGCCTATTTGTTCGGCGCGATGCTGGTCGTGCTGTCGAGCGCGCATGCGGATCTCGCGCTGATCGCCTTCACGCTCCTCGTCGGCGGCACGCTGTTCGTCGCCTGGCGCGCACCGGCGGCGACCGGCGCGCTGGGCGCGGCCGCGGCGGCCGTGTTCATCGTGTTCGCCGAATGGGCGGTGCGCGCCAACCCCGATATGCTGGTGCTGCCGGGCGGCCCGATGCCCGGCGTCGGCCCGGTCGCGATTGATAGCGCGGTGACGCTGCATCTGGTGACGGCCGCGATCTTCGCCGCCGGTTTCGGCGTCACGGGCTTTTTCGCGCAAGGCCGCTCGAACTCGGTGATCATTCCCGTGGTGTGGTCGGCGGCGGGCGTCGCGACGCCGATCGGCATCCTGGTTGCGCTCTATGCGCGCATTGCCCATCTCGACCGCTCGATCCCGTTTGCGATCCTCGCCGTGCTGCTCGCTGCGGCCTTTGGCGCTGCGACCGAAGCGCTGATGCGCCGCGAAGAACGGCCCGGCGTTGCAACCTCGGTCGCGCTGTTCGCGACCGGTACGCTCGGCGCGCTGGCGCTGGCGCTGACCTTCGCCCTGGAGAAGGGCTGGCTCACCATCGCGCTCGCGCTGATGTCACTCGGCACCGCCTGGATCTCGTTGCAGCGGCCGATTCCGGTGCTGCGCCGGCTGGCTGCGGTCTTCGCTGCGATCGTCACCGCGCGCATCGTCTATGATCCGAGCATCGTCGGCGATGCCGTCGGGACCACGCCGATCTTCAACTGGCTGTTGTGGGGCTATGGCCTGCCGGCCGCCTCGTTCTGGGGCGCGAGCATCTTCCTGCGCCGCCGCGCCGACGATCCGCCGCTGCGCGTGGTCGAGACGGCGGCGATCCTGTTCACCGCGCTGCTCGCCTTCATGGAGATCCGGCACTTTGCGACCGGCGGCCGCATGACCTCGCCGCCCTCGCTGCTCGAGTTCGCGCTGCAAGTCTGTGTCACGCTTGCCATGGCAATCGGCCTGGAGCGCCTGCGGCTGCGCAGCCGCAGCATCGTGCACAATGTCGGCGCGGTCGTGCTGACGGCGATCGCCGGCTTTATCAGCGTGTTCGGCCTCCTGATCCTGGAGAACCCGATGCTGCTCTCCAGCGTCAATGTCGGCAGCCTCGTGTTCAATCTGCTGCTGCTCGGCTATGCGTTGCCGGCCGTGCTGATGCTGCTGCTCTCCTACGCGGTGGCAGGACACCGCAGTGTCGCATATGCAAACACGATTGCGGGTGGTGCCCTGGTGTTCGCGCTCACCTATGTGACGCTGGAGATCCGCCGCTTCTATCACGGCCCGGTCCTGCTCTACGGCGGCACCACGAGCGCCGAGCAATATACCTATTCGATCGGCTGGCTCGCTTTTGGCGTGGTGCTGCTCGGCGTCGGCATCCTGGTCAATTCGGAGCGTGCGCGGCTGGCGTCCGCCGCCGTCATCGCGCTGACGATCTTCAAGGCCTTCGCCGTCGACGTGTGGACGCTGACCGGCGTCTATCGGGCGCTCTCGTTCATGTGCCTCGGCGTCGTGCTGGTCGCGATCGGCTGGCTCTACCAGCGTATCCTGTTCCGGCGGCAGATCGCACCGCCGCCGGCTGCGCCGCAGACGGGCAGCTAGACTGGATCGTCGGGCGGGCACTCCACCTCTCCCCAGCGGGGAGAGGTCAACAACGATCGAGCGGGTGCCTCTACGCCGCGCGGACCGATTCCAGGAACTGCGCGACCTCGACCTTCAGGCGGGTGCTGTCGGTCGCCAGCGACTTCGCCGCCGACAGCACTTCACTCGAGGCCGAGCCGGTCTCGATCGCACCGCGCTGCACGTTGGTGATGTTGGACGACACTTCCTGCGTGCCGAGCGAGGCCTGCTGAACGTTGCGCGAAATCTCCTGCGTGGCCGCGCCCTGCTCCTCGACGGCGGCGGCGATCGCGGCCGACACCTCGGACAGCCGCTCGATGGTGCCGCCGATCTCCTGGATGGCGTTGACGGATTCTTGCGTCGCCGCCTGGATGCCCGAGACCTGCGCCCCGATTTCGCCGGTCGCTTTCGCGGTCTGCTCGGCCAGGGCCTTGACCTCGGAGGCGACGACGGCAAAGCCGCGGCCGGCTTCGCCAGCGCGCGCCGCCTCGATGGTCGCGTTCAGCGCCAGCAGGTTGGTCTGGCCCGCGATGGTGTTGATGAGCTCGACGACGTCGCCGATGCGGGCCGCCGCCTGCGACAGCGCGTTGACGCGCTCGTTGGTCCGCGCCGCCTGCTGGACCGCTTCCGCCGCCATCCGCGCCGAATCCTGCACGCGGCGGCTGATCTCGGTGATGGAGGACGACAGCTCCTCGGAGGCCGAGGCCACCGCCTGGACGTTGGTGGAAGCTTCTTCCGACGCCGCCGCAACGACGGTTGCGAGTTCCTGGCCGCGCTGCGCGGTGCCGCTCAGCGTCGCCGCGGAGGCCTCGAGCTCGGTCGAGGCCGACGACACGGTCTCGACGACCTCCCCGATCATGACCTCGAAATTGCGGGTGATGGCATCGACACGTCGGCCGCGCTCGATCTTGGCCTCGGCGTCGCGCGCCGCCGCAGCGTCGGCCGCCTTCTTTGCGATCAGCGCCTCCTTGAAGATCTGGAGCGCATCCGCCATCGAGCCGATCTCGGTCTTCTCGCCGCGATGCGGCACCTCCACCGCAAGGTCGCCTTCGCCGAGTGACTGCATCGGGCGGATGATCGAAGCGATGCCGCGCGAGACGTCGCGCACGAGATAGTAGGCGGCCGCGATCGCGATCACGACGGAGGCCACGATGATCCCGACCAGCACACGGAAGATCGTAGCGTAGCTGTCGGCGGCCTGCTTCGTCTCCAGCTCGGCGCCCTGATTGTTCATTTCGATGCCCTTCTGGAGCAGCGGATCGGCGGCCTGAGCCATCTTCGCGACCTTGGTCTGCAACATCTCGTTGGCATCGGTCGGGAAGCGGCCGACGCTCTTACGCGACAGCGCCATTACATCCTGCACGCCGTTCAGGTACTCGGCCCAGGCCTTGGTCCATTGCTCGTAGAGCGAGCGCTCCTCTGCGCGCGTGATCAGCGGCTCGTAGATCTTGCGGGTCTTCTCGATCCGTTCGCGCAAGCCTGCCAGGCGCTTCTCGGCGGCCTCCTTGCCTTCGGCAGTATCCTGCATCAGGTGCAGACGCAGTGCGACGCGGAGCTCGTTGATGTCAGCACGCATCGAGCCGAGCGCACGCACGCTCGGCAACCAGCCCTGCGCGATCTCGACCGTATGGGCGTTGATGTTCTGCATCGTGCCGATCGCCGTCACGCCGACGCCGGCGAGCGAGAGCACGAGGACCGACAGCACGGTCAGCAGCTTGAAGACGATCGACAACTTCGACATCACGACAATCCCGATGATTACCCGGCAACGCGCACATCACCTGCGCCGCAGACGTCACGACGGACGACCCGGGCGAAGGTCAGTTCAACAATGCTGGCTGGTTCTTTTCCCGAAGGATTGCGCCCATAATCGCAAACAGGCGTTAACAGGAGGCTACGTAAAAATACGGCTCGTGCGCAGCGATCGTGGTTTCTCTGCAACTCTCTGTTGCAGCCGCACCGGCCGTTACGATGCGGACGCTCGCGAAAAGGCACGTGTCAGGCCGCGCGCACGGTATCGAGGAACTTTCCGACTTCGAGCTTCAGCCGGTTGCTGTCGCCGGACAGCGATTGCGCGGCGCCCAACACCTGCGAGGATGCCGAACCGGTCTCGCTCGCGCCGCGCTGCACGTCGGTGATGTTGGACGACACCTGATGGGTGCCCGTCGCCGCCTGCTGCACGTTGCGGGAGATCTCCTGCGTTGCGGCCCCCTGCTCTTCCACCGCGGCTGCGATGGTCGAGGAGATCTCCGACAGCTTCTCGATGGTGTGGCTGATGTCCTTGATCGCGCCGACCGAATGCTCGGTGGCGGTCTGGATGCTGGCGATCTGCTGGCCGATCTCGCCGGTCGCCTTCGCCGTCTGCTCGGCAAGCGCCTTGACCTCCGAAGCGACGACGGCAAAGCCGCGGCCTGCCTCGCCGGCGCGCGCGGCCTCGATGGTTGCATTGAGCGCCAGGAGATTGGTCTGGCCGGCGATGGTGTTGATCAGCTCGACCACGTCGCCGATCCGCGCCGCAGCAGCGGAGAGCTCCCCGACGCGATCGGTCGTGGTGCGAGCCTGGTTCACCGCATCGCCGGCGACGCGGGCGGATTCCTGCACCTGCCGGCTGATCTCGGTGATCGACGACGACAGCTCTTCGGTCGCCGACGCGACCGACTGCACGTTGGTGGACGCTTCCTCGGAAGCGGCAGCAACCATGGTCGTGAGCTCCTGGCCGCGCGCCGCGGTCGCGGTCAGCGTCGAGGCGGAAGCTTCCAGCTCGGTCGCGGCCGAGGACACGGTATCGACGATCTCACCGATCGCGGCTTCGAAGCTGTCAGCCAGCTTGTGCATCTCGGCCTTGCGCTGCGCGGACGCAATCTGGTCCTGCCTGATCTTGGCTTCGGCGTCCTCGCGCGCCTTCTGCTCCGAGACGACCTTGAACTTTTCAACGGCCGCCGCGACGCCGCCGACTTCGTCCTTGCGGCCGAGACCGGGCAGAACCACGGAGAAATCGCCGCCGGCGAGCTTGTCCATGGCGACCGTGAGCGCACGGATCGGCCGCGCGATAGTCAGGAACGACATCAGCCAGGAGCCGACGAGGACGAGCATGGCGAGTGTGCCGACCAGGATCGCAAGCTGCTCGCTCGATCTCATTTGGGCCGCGGCCGCGGAATTCTTCTCCTCGGATTTGTGCCTTGCGTAGTCGGCGATCTGGCCGATCAGCACGTCGAGCTCGCCGGCAATCGGCAGGGTCACCTCGCGTGCGATGCGAACGACGTCTTCATTGAGCTTCGCAGCGCGGGCCGCTCCGTCTGCACCGCTGGCGGCCAGGGCTTCGCCGCGCACGCCGGCGATCTGCTGCGCGGCCTTTTCGTAATTCGCAGCCAGCGATCTCAGTTTCTCCATCCGAGCGCGGTTCTCCGCCTCGTGAGAAAGCTTCAGCATTTCATCGACCAGCGCATTCGTCGATTTTTGCCGGTCGCCCAGATTCTGGACGGCCTTCTGAATGTCAGCCGGGCTATTGGCAAGACGAAGGTCTCGTACCGCGAGCTGCATGCCGCGAACCGCAGCCTCGGCCTTGACTGCGTCGCGCGCGATCTGCTGCTGCGCAAGCGCGCTCTGGCTGCTCTCGCGAATTCCCGCATTGCCGAGCATCTGGCTTGCAATCATGGCCCCAACCAGGAGCACACCGAGCGCCGACGCAATCGCCAGCTTGGTCCCGATCCTCAGATTCTGAACTAGGCTCAACATGGGCATGCTTCCCCCGAAGGAACGCGCAGCCGAGTCATTGTCGGCTTCCCCTGACTGCGCCATTGCCCAAAAAATGAGCTTCTCACATTCCGATTTGGTTAACGAAATCCCTCGCAGAAATACTGACTTTGCACGCTAAATGATTGAGCGCGAAAGGAAACGATCCCGTCATAGTTGTAAATTGCAGCTTCAAGTCGGAGCTAGGACGCTTTACATCCGATGGCCTCGCCGACGAGGCTGATTCGAAAGACCGGCTGCTTGTCCTCATCGAGCAGCTCCATGCACCACTCGGCGTTCGGCTTCAGGCCGCGCGCGATGCCGCTGAGCAGATTGGCGCACACCTCGGTCATCTCGGTCCAGGCGGCTGCGCGATCCTCGAACTCGTACGGCAGGTCGGCGGCGCCGGAATAACGGCCGGTGCTGATGCGGAAGAAATAGAGCGACATGGTTGAACCCTTGCGTGGGACCGCCCCCCGGCGCGCGCAAACTGCGGCCCGAACAGCTACCAAGGCATGAAAGCCGCCGTCCGTATGACTACGGCGCAGGCGGCTTGATGTTCGATGATGCCTTCGACGATCAATGGCGCGGGTTGTCTCGCGCAGACGAACTCACTGCGTGGAGCGGCGCAGCTCCAGCGGTCCCTCGTTCTTCGCCGGCTCGGACTTCACCGGCTCGAGCCGGCTGCCCTCGACACGCGGCGTCTCGACGCGCGCGGCTACCTCGGTGGTCGAGGCGGCGACCGTGCCGGTGTGCTCCGGCTTGTGCAGCGAGCGCGGCCGCGCCGCAGCGCGCGCCATCAGCATTTGGTTGCCGCCCTGGTGACGGAAGTCGCAATAGGCGAAGCCCATGCCCGACACCGAGCCGCGGAAGCTGCGATCGTCGGTCTTTTCGAGGTTGAAACAGGGCTCGAACGGAATGCCCTTGATCGAGGCGCAGACGTTCTGGCCGCGGATCTGGAGCGTATTGCCGGGAAGTCGGAGGTGCTTGACCGGGCCCGAGCCCGAGAATTGCACCGCACCGGCGGCGCCGAGATCGTCGAGGATGCGGCCTGCACCGCGGGTGCCGTCGAAACAGGTGAAGGCGAACACCTTGCCGGCCACGAAGCGGCGCGCCTCGTCGGCGTTCATGCTTCCAGCGATGGCCGGCGCAAACGTCGCTGCCGCCGTGACAGCCCCCAACACAATACGCGCAAGCATGCTCAACTCCGAACCAACCCCCGCAGCGGGCGATGCCTTTATCTCTTTACCCGCTGCTTACCATACGAACCATGGCGAGATTGAAGCAGCTTGGTTGGTAAAGTCTGAACGCCGTCAGACAATTTTTACCACGACGCGGCCGCGAACCTGGCCGGCGAGGATTTTCGCGCCCCAGCCCTGAACCTCGTCGAGCAAAATTTCCTCAGTAATTTCAGAGAGTTTTGTTCGGTCCAGGTCGGAGGCCAAGCGCTGCCAGGCGGCCTTCCGGGGCTCGATCGGGCACATCACGGAATCGATGCCGAGAAGGCACACTCCGCGCAAAATAAACGGCGCCACCGAGGACGGCAGGTCCATGCCGGCGGCCAGGCCGCAGGCCGCGATCGCGCCGCCATATTTCGTCATCGAAAGCAGGTTGGCGAGGGTGGTCGAGCCGACGCTGTCGACGCCGCCGGCCCAGCGCTCCTTGGCGAGGGGTTTTGCCGGGGCCGACAATTCATTGCGATCGATGATCTCGGCAGCCCCCAGCTGCTTCAGGTAGTCGGCCTCGGAGGCCCGGCCGGTCGAAGCGATGACGTGGTAGCCGAGCTTCGAGAGCACGGCGATCGCGACCGAGCCGACGCCGCCGGCAGCGCCCGTCACCACGACCGGGCCGCTCTTCGGCGAGATGCCGTGCTTCTCCAGCGCCAGCACCGAGAGCATCGCGGTGAAGCCGGCGGTGCCGATCGCCATGGCATCGCGCGCCGATAGCCCTTGCGGAAGAGCGACCAGCCAGTCGCCCTTCACCCGCGCCTTCTCGGCATAGGCGCCGAGATGGGTCTCGCCCATGCCCCAGCCGGTGCAAACGACCTTGTCGCCCGCCTTCCACTGTGGATGCGAGGAGGCTTCGACCGTGCCGGCGAAATCGATGCCGGCGATCATCGGGAAGCGGCGCACCACCGGCGCCTTGCCGGTGAGCGCAAGGCCGTCCTTGTAGTTCAGCGTCGACCATTCGACACGGACGGTGACGTCGCCCTCCATCAGCTCGGTTTCGTCGAACTGCGCGAGCTGCGCGGTGGTGCCCTTGTCCGCCTTGTCGATCCTGACAGCCTTGAATGTGGCCACGACTGAACTCCCTGACTTTGTTTGTCGGGGATGTTTAGCTGATCAGGCCGGCTGCGCAACCACCCGCTGGACCGGTTTCTCGACGATTGGAAGATTGATCAGCGCCGAGAGCACGCCGAACAGGATCGAGAGCCACCAGATCGGCGTGTAGGACCCGAACTTTTCGAACACGATGCCCCCGAGCCAGACGCCGAGGAAGCCACCTACCTGATGGCTGACGAAGGCAAAGCCGTAGAGCGTCGCGAGCCAGCGCGTTCCGAACATCAGCGCCACCAGCGCCGAGGTCGGCGGCACCGTCGACAGCCAGGTCAGGCCGGAGATTGCACCGAACGCGATCGCCGAGAACGGCGTGATCGGGAACGAGATGAAAGCGAGGATCGCCAGCGCGCGCGTGAAGTAGATGGCCGAGAGGATGTAGCGCTTGGGAAGGTAGTTCTGGAGATACCCCACGCTGAGCGATCCGATGATGTTGAACAGGCCGATCGCCGCGATCACCCAGCCGCCGGTTTGTGCGGTGATACCACGATCGACCAGGAACGCCGGCAGATGCACGGTGATGAAGGCGAGCTGAAAGCCGCAGGTGAAGAAGCCCAGCACCAGGAGCACGTAGGAGCGATGACCGAAAGCTTCGGCAAGCGCCTTGGTGATGGTCTGGTCATCCGCGGGCGTTGCGCTGTTCACGCTTGTCACCGGCGGCGTCGAGAGTGCCAGCGAGAGCGGGATGATCAGCAGCATCAGGAAACCGAACACGGAGAGCGCCTGCTGCCAGCCGAAATTGTCGATCAAGGCGACGCCGATCGGCGCGAACAGGAACTGTCCGAACGAACCCGCCGCCGTGCCGGCGCCGAGCGCGATGCCGCGCTTCTCCGCGGGCAAGAGCTTGGTGAAGGCCGACAGAACCAGATTGAACGAACAGCCGGCGAGGCCAAAGCCGATCATCACCCCGGCGCCGATGTTGAGCGACAGCGGCGTCGAGGAATAGCGCATCAACAGCAGCCCGCCGGCATAGAGCAGCGCGCCGACGCACATCACCCGGAACAGGCCGAAGCGATCCGCGACCGCACCGGCGAACGGCTGGCCCAGTCCCCACAACAGATTCTGCACGGCGATGGCGAGGCCGAACACGTCACGGCCCCAGCTGAATTCGTGACTCATCGGCTGCACGAAGAAGCCGAGCGCCGAGCGCGGACCGAAGCCGAGCATGCCGATGGCACAACCGCAGAGGATGATGACGGCCGGGGTACGCCAGTTGGAGGAGCGCGAGGCCGGTGCGAGCTCGCCGATCTGTGTCGACATGGTTGTCCTCGTCTGTCCTTGGCGGAGCCGCAAATCAGCAGCCGCGGGACAGCCCGTTTAATGCATATGCATGAAAATCCCAAGGCAAAAACGATTGCATTCAACGAAGAGCTGACGCGGGAGCATTGCGTTTCAATCCGACCTCGCCTGACAGGTGCGCGGTGACGGGAATGTGTGCGGCAGGCCCTAGCGATACTCGCGCGTGCGTGCTATGCCTGATTTACTCATATTGAGTATATATGGCTTCTGTCCGGCCTGCTCGGCCGGTTTTCTCGGGCCCACTATATTCTCAAACTGAGCATAACCGCCACACCTAATGGCAGCACTTGGGAGGCTTCAATGCCGATCACTGGAATTTACGGTCGCGACGACTTTGCCAACCGGCCGCAAGGGCAACCCACCGTCTCCCCGCACCCCGTCCCGGTGCCTCCGGGACCGACATGGCCGATGCCGTCCCTGGAATGGTCGCCGGCGGTCGAAGGCGCCACCGCGCCGCTCTATGACCGCGTCAGGCACGTGATCCCGCCGATCGAATGGCCGCTGATGGCCCCGACGATTCACGCGATCAACGAGCTCAAGCGCGCGCGGGGCGCGGTCATCCTCGCCCACAACTACCAGACCCCGGAGATCTTCCACTGCGTCGCCGATATCGGCGGCGACTCGCTCCAGCTCGCGGTCGAAGCCACCAAGGTGAAGGCCGACATCATCGTCCAATGCGGCGTGCACTTCATGGCGGAGACCTCGAAGCTGCTCAATCCGGACAAGACCGTCTTGATCCCGGATTCGCGCGCGGGCTGCTCGCTCGCCGCCAGCATCACCGGTGCGGACGTGCGGCTGCTGCGGGAGAAATTCCCCGGCGTGCCTGTTGTTGCCTATGTCAACACCTCGGCGGAGGTGAAGGCCGAGGTCGACATCTGCTGCACGTCCTCGAACGCGGTGCAGGTGGTCGAGAGCCTGAACGCCCCGACCGTGATCTTCCTGCCCGACCGATACCTCGCCACTTACGTGGCGTCGAAGACCGACGTGAAGATCATCGCCTGGAAAGGCGCCTGTGAGGTGCATGAGCGCTTCACGGGCGAAGAGCTGCGGAGCTTTCGCGAGGCCGATCCGTCGGTGCAGATCATCGCGCATCCGGAATGCCCGCCGGACGTGCTGGCGGAAGCCGACTTCACCGGTTCGACCGCGCACATGATCAACTGGGTACGCGCGAAGCGGCCGCGGCGGCTCGTCATGATCACGGAATGCTCGATGGCCGACAATGTCCGGGCCGAGCTGCCCGACGTGGAGATGCTTCGCCCCTGCAATCTCTGCCCGCACATGAAGCGCATCACGCTCGCCAACGTCCTGGAAAGCCTGCTGACGCTTCGCGAGGAGGTGACGATCGACCCCGCGCTCGCGGAACGCGCGCGGCACTCGGTCGAGCGCATGATGAATCTGAGAAATTGAGGGCGAGCAACATGCAACACGACATCCACGACCTCGCCAGCACCGACAACGTCGTCATCGTCGGCGGCGGCCTTGCCGGACTGTTCTGCGCGCTCAAGCTCGCGCCGCGGCCAGTGACCTTGATCTCTGCGGCCCCGCTCGGGCACGGTGCGTCCTCGGCATGGGCGCAAGGCGGCATCGCGGCGGCCGTCGCCGAAGGTGATACGCCGGAGGCACACGCTGCCGACACCGTCGCGGTCGGCGGCGGCCTCGTCGACGAAGCCGTTGCGCTCGGCATTGCGCGGGAGGCTGCGCCGCGCATCCACGATCTTCTCGCCTATGGCGTGCCGTTCGACCGCGATCTCGACGGCAGGCTTGTGGTCGGACGCGAAGCTGCGCATTCCGCGAGTCGCATCGTGCATGTGCGCGGCGATGGCGCCGGCGCCGCAATCATCGCGGCCTTGAGCGAGGCTGTGCGCCGCACGCCCTCGATCCGCCTGATGGAAGGCTTCGTCGCCGAAGCACTGCTGACCGAGGACGGCGCGGTCACCGGGCTTCAATTGCGCGAGGCCGGCAATCCCGCGGCACGGCCGCTCGTGCTCGCCTCGCGCGCGGTCGTGCTTGCGACCGGTGGGCTCGGCCATCTCTACGCCGTCACCACCAACCCGTCGGAAGCGAGCGGCTCGGGCCTTGCGATCGCCGCCCGCGCCGGCGCCGTGATTGCCGATCCTGAATTCGTGCAGTTCCACCCGACCGCCATCATGGTCGGCCGCGACCCGGCACCGCTCGCCACCGAAGCCCTGCGCGGCGAAGGTGCAACGCTGATCAATGGCAACGGCGAGCGCTTCATGAGCGCCCGCCACCCGCTCGCGGAGCTCGCGCCGCGCGATATCGTGGCGCGCGGCGTGTTCGCCGAGATCGCGGCCGGGCGCGGCGCCTTCCTCGATGCGCGACAGGCGCTGGGCGCGCGTTTCCCGACGAGTTTTCCGACCGTGCATGCGAGCTGCATCGCTGCCGGCATCGATCCCGCGGCGCAGCCGATTCCGATCGCGACGGCCGCGCATTACCACATGGGCGGCATCGCGGTGGACGCGCGCGGTCGCAGCTCGATCGACGGTCTCTGGGCCGCCGGAGAAGTCTCCTCCACGGGCGCGCATGGCGCCAACCGGCTTGCCTCGAATTCCCTGCTCGAAGCCGTCGTCTATGCCGCCCGCATTGCCGACGACATCGCCGGCCGCACTGTGCCCCCGCCGGCACGCCTTCCCGAGTCTTTGGTGACACCACGCGCCGGCACGCCGGATGCTGCGGAGGTGAAGCGGCTGCGCGCAATGATGAGCGCGCATGTCGGCGTGATCCGCGACGGTGATGGGCTTGCGCAAGCCGTGCGCCATTTCGTCAGGCTCGAGCGCGAGGCCGGACGCAGCGTCCTCGGCAACATGGCGATTTCGGCCCTGCTCGTCGCCGCTGCGGCCTGGACGCGGCGCGAAAGCCGCGGTGCGCATTGCCGTTCCGATCATCCGGCCGAGAACCCAGCGCTGGCGCAGAGAACGATGACCACGCTCGCCGCGGCGCGCGAGGTCGCGGAGAGCCTCGACGAGCGCCCGCGGCCACGCCTTGCGCAATCCATGATCGCCTGAAGGAGGCCCCATGATCACCCCGACCTCACTGCTCTATCCCGATGCCTTCCTCTCGCCGCTGGCGATCGAGGCGGCCGTTGAGCGCGCGCTCGACGAGGATCTCGGCCGCGCCGGCGACATCACCTCGCTGGCGACGATCCCGGAGGCGACGCGCGCGCAAGCCATCCTGGTCGCGCGCCAGTCCGGCGTGATCGCCGGATTGCCGCTGGCGCTCGCGACCTTGCAGAAGCTTTCGCCCGAGATCGAGGTGCGCGCACATGTCCGCGATGCCGCGCGGGTTGCGCGCGGCCAGCACGTGCTGACGATCTCGGGCCCGGCGCGCGCCATTCTCACGGCGGAGCGCACCGCGCTGAACTTCGTCGGCCGGCTGTCGGGCATCGCCACGCTCACCGCGGACTATGTCGCCCGCACCGAAGGCACCAGGATGCGCATCTGCTGCACGCGCAAGACCACGCCGGGATTGCGGGCGCTGGAGAAATACGGGGTGCGCTGCGGCGGCGGCTTCAACCACCGCTTCGGGCTCGACGATGCGATCCTGATCAAGGACAACCACATTGCGGTGGCCGGCGGCATCCGCCCGGTGCTGGAGCGCGCCCGCGCCCATGCCGGCCATCTCGTCAAGATCGAGATCGAGGTCGACACGCTGGCGCAGCTGCGCGAGGTGCTCGAGAGCGGGATGGCCGATGCGGTGCTGCTCGATAATATGGACCTTGCGACGCTGCGCGAGGCGGTGAGGCTCAACGCGGGCCGCCTCGCGCTGGAGGCGTCCGGCGGCGTCACGCTGGACTCGATCGCCGCCATCGCGGCCACCGGCGTCGACTATGCGTCGGCCGGCGCCCTGACGCATTCTGCGCCGAATTTCGACTGTGCGCTGGACATCGAGGCGTGACGAATTCTTCTCCCTCTCCCGCTTGCGGGGAGAGGGTTGGGGTGAGGGGCCTCTCTTCGCACATGCCCGCAAGCGGGGCGAGGTAAGAAAACTACCGCCGCTCGGCCATCTCCGCGGAGCTCTTGGCTTCCTGCGCGAGCGCGGCGGAGAGCGCGGCGGTTTGCGCGGGCGTGCCCCAGCTCGGCAACTCGCTGCCGTCGCCCCAATTGCGCGGCCGATAGAAGGTGTGCACGCCGGTCTTGTACAGCTTCTTCATCTCGGCGACCCAGGACGGGCGGACCCAATAGGCATGGTAATGCGTGGACTTGCCGACCTCGGGCAGCCAGATCTGTCCGTCGAGCATCGCCTTGGAGATCTTCTTGGCGCGCTCCCACATTTCGGGTTCGCGGATCACGTCGGCATTGTTGTCGCAGGCGAAGGTGAACTGACAGGCCAGGTGACGGTGCTTGTTCTGGTAGACCGCGCCGCATACGGTGTCAGGATATTTGCCGGAGAAGACGCGGTTCATCACCACTTGCGCCACCGCAATCTGGCCGCGCACGGCTTCGCCGCGGGCCTCGAAATAGACGGCTTCGGCAAGACACTTCTCGGACTTGGCGCGCGACTTGTCGTCGAGCGCGAGTCGCTCCGCCGGCGACTTGCCGCGCTGGTTGTCGGCGTTGACCTCGCCCTTCGGCGCGACGCTCTCGCCGCTCTCGATGTCCTTGGCGATCTCCGCCGTCGGCGGGGTCAGCGAGGCCGTCACCTTCATGTCGGGGTCGGGCATCACGATCAGCGGCTCGGCGCCGGGCTGCCAGCTCTCGATGGTCTCGAGATTGCCGCCCAGCGAGGAGCTGCCGAAGAACAGGCTCGATGTCTTGACGCTGAAAGGATCGCGCGCGGGAACAGCCGGCGCCGTGGCGCGCTTCAGCGCTTCTAGCGGCTGCACCGCGAACGCGCGCGCAGCCTCGCTCGCCTGCGGCGGATTGGAATATTGCGGCAGCGGCGGCGCGCGCATCGCCTCCTGCAGCTCGGGATCGAGCGGGGCCGCGGATTCCGGCGACATCGCCGGCGGCAATGCGGCGGTCTTGGCGCCGAACACCGAGCTGTTCGAGGTCGCGGGATCTTCCTTGGCCGGTGCTGCAGCCGGCGCGGCCGTCTCAGGCGACTGAGTCGGCGGGACGATTGCGAGGCGATCGCCCTTCAGGGCGCGATCGACCTTGGGAAAGTCGGATGCGTGGTAGCGCGGCGGTGCCTGAAGCGCCGGATTGCGGCGGATCGCGCCGGTGACGTCGCCGCCGTCGAGGCTCGCGAGCCGAACCATCGCGCTCTGCGGAACCGAGGTGCCGATGGGGCGGGAAAAACTGTAGGTGGCAAGCTGGATCGAGGACGCAGCGGAGAACACCTGCTTCTGCCACCGCTCGGCGACGCCGGGTTGGCGCGCCAGCAACGAGGCAATGTCCTGATAGCCGGTCTCTCTCGGCATCAATGCGAAGATGCAGAGACCGATGCCGAAGGACGCGAACCGCGCGCCCTTCGGATGGTTACGCAACACAGACATCGATACGCTCACGCTACGCTTACGCTGGTTCGATCGAACTCAGTACATCCGTGCAATTCGATCTTTATTGTGAGTATCTAATTTAGGTTGCCGGGGCGTTAATCGGCGTTGCGCAGGCGGCACACTCAAGCGAATGCAGGTGTTTTCACGGGGCGACGTCGCGCATTGGTAAATGCGGCCTCACGTGAAGCGGTAAACATCGGGTCAACGCGAATGGTGAAGGAACTCTTGCGCCCCCGCGTACCATCACGGGAAGCTGTTGGGGGAGCGCCTGTGCGATGACGACGGTTGCGAGGGGCCAACGCGCCCCTCACTCGGCGATCAGCTTCAACCACTCGTCTTCGGTCAGCACCTTGACGCCGTGCTTGTTGGCGTCCGCGAGCTTCGAGCCGGCGCCGGGGCCCGCGACGACGAGATCGGTCTTTTTCGAAACCGAGCCCGACACCTTGGCCCCGAGCCGCTCGGCCGTCGCCTTGGCTTCATCCCGTGTCATCTTCTCCAGCGAGCCCGTGAACACCACGGTCTTGCCGGCGACGGCCGAATTGCTCTTCGGCTTCTCGGCGTCGACGATCTCGACCTCCTTGGTCAGGCGTTCGACAATGCCGCGATTGTGACTCTCGCCGAAATAATCGGCGATGCTCTTGATCACGGTGTCGCCGATCTGGTCGAGCGCGTCCATGTCCGCGATCGCCTCCTCGTCGCCCTTGGCAACCTTGAGGCAGGCATCATGGAAGGCGTCCCACGAGCCGTAGCCGCGCGCCAGCGCCAGCGCCGTGGTCTCGCCGACATGGCGCATGCCGAGCGCGAAGATGAAGCGCTCCAGCGCGATCTTACGCCGGCTCTCGATGGCGCCGAACAGGTTGCGCACGGAGGTCGCGCCGTAGCCTTCGATCTCCTCGAGCTTGAGTTTCGCGTTGCGCTTCTCCAGCGTGAAGATGTCGGCGGGCTCCTTCACCCAGCCCTCGTCGAAGAAGTACTGGAGCTGCTTCTCGCCGAGGCCGTCGATGTCGAAGGCCCGCCGCGACACGAACAGCTTGAGATGCTCGATCTTCTGGTAGGGACAGGCGAACTCGCCGGTGCAGCGGGCGCGCGAGCCCTCCTCGCCCGTCGCCGTCTCCTCGCGCACGACGTCGGTGTGCAGCGGACACGGGCACTTCTTCGGGAAGTGGAATTCCCTGGCGCTCTTCGGCCGCTTGTCGAGGACGACGTCGACCACCTGCGGGATGACGTCGCCGGCGCGCTGAATCACCACGGTGTCACCGATCCTGATGTCGCGCCCCTCGCGCAGCACCTCGCCCTTGTTGCCGATGCCCCTGATGTAGTCCTCGTTGTGCAGCGTGACGTTCTGCACGATGACGCCGCCAACGCCGACCGGCTCGAGCTTGCCGACCGGCGTGAACGAGCCGGTGCGGCCGACCTGGATCTCGATGTCCCGCAGCACCGTCATGGCGCGCTCGGCCGGGAATTTGTGCGCGATACCCCAGCGCGGCGTGCGCGAGACGAAGCCGAGCCGCTCCTGCCAGTCGATGCGGTCGATCTTGTAGACGACGCCGTCGATGTCGTAGTCGAGCCGCGCGCGCTGCTCCTCGATCGCATGATGAAAGGCGAGCAGTTCCTCGACCGAGTGACAGAGCTTGGTGAGCGGATTGGTCTTGAAACCGCAGCGCTCGAACCAGCCGATCATGCCGCTCTGCGTGTCTTCCGGCATCGCGCTCATCTGCCCCCAGGCATAGGCGAAGAACCCGAGCGGACGGGAGGCGGTGATGGTCGGGTCCTTCTGGCGGAGCGAGCCGGCGGCCGAATTGCGCGGGTTGGCGAAGATGGTGTCGCCTGCCGCCTTCTGCCGTTCGTTGAGCGCCAGGAACGCCTTCTTAGTCATGTAGACTTCGCCGCGCACCTCGCAGATGTCGGGGATGTTGCGGCCCTTCAGCTTCTGCGGCACGTCTTCGAGCGTGCGGATGTTGGCGGTGACGTCCTCGCCAACCGCACCGTCGCCGCGCGTCGCGGCGGTGACGAGCTCGCCGCCCTCATAGCGCAGCGACATCGAGAGGCCGTCGATCTTCGGCTCGGCGGAGAAGCCGATCTTGTCGTCGTCGAGCTTCAGGAAGCGCACGATGCGGCCGACGAAGTCGCGCACGTCCTCCTCCGCAAAGGCGTTGTCCAGCGACAGCATGGGCACGGCATGCGGGACTTTCTTGAAGCGTCCTGACGGCGCGGCGCCGACCTTCTGCGAGGGCGAGTCCGCGGTGACGAACTCGGGAAAACGCGCCTCGATCGCGTTGAGGCGCTGGCGCAGCGCGTCATATTCGGCGTCGGTGACGGTGGGCGCGTCCTCCTGATAGTAGCGCTCGTTGTGCCCCTCGATCTCGAGGGCGAGCCGCTTATGCTCGACCTTGGCCTGCGCCTTGGTGAGCTCGACGACGTCGCGTAGCGGTGTTGCTTTGGATTTTGCTGCTCTGGCCATGGCGCTTGGATACGACGGAGCGGGCGGGAGGGTAAAGGCTTGTGGAAATCTCGTGCCCCGGACGCAGCGCAGCGCTCCTTCAGCGGTGCGCTGCAGAGCCGGGGCCCATGTCGCGGCAGGCATTCTGGGTCCCGGCTCGCGCTACGCGCGTCCGGGACACAAGCCTAAGCCGTCGCCGCCTTGAGCAGCCGTTCCGCCGCAGCCCTCGCCTCGGCCGTGATCTCGGCGCCGGCGAGCATGCGGGCGATCTCCTCGCGGCGGTGGTCGGCGGCGAGCGCATTGACGCGGGTGGCGACGCGCTTGCCCTTGTCGAGGGCGTCCTTGGAGATGAGCAGGTGCTGGTCGGCGCGGGCGGCGACCTGCGGGGCGTGGGTCACGGCCATGACCTGGACCTTGCCGGCAAGCCGCGCCAGGCGCCCGCCGATGGCGTCCGCGACCGCGCCGCCGACGCCGGTGTCGATCTCGTCGAAGACGAGCGTCGGCGCCGAGCCGCGGTCGGACAGCACGACCTTGAGCGCGAGCAGGAAGCGCGACAGCTCGCCGCCGGAAGCGACCTTCATCAAGGGCCCCGGTCTGGTGCCCGGATTGGTCTGCACCCAGAACTCGACGCGATCGAAACCTTGCGGCCCGGGCGCAGCCTCGTCGGTCTCGACCTGGGTCATGAACCTCGCGCGTTCGAGCTTGAGCGGGGCAAGCTCGGCATTGACCGCCTTGTTGAGCTTCTCGGCCGACTTCTGCCGCGCCAGCGACAGCTTCTTGGCGGCCGCCGCATAGCGGCTGTCCGCCTCGATCGCGGCCTGCTCCAGCTTCTTCAAGCGCGAGGCGCCGGCATCGATCAGGACGACGTCGGCGGCGTATTTGGCGGCCAGCGCGGCGAGGCCGTCAACCGGGGTCGAATATTTGCGAGACGCCGCACGCAAAGCAAAAAGCCGTTCCTCGATGCGCTCGAGCTCGGCCGGATCGAAATCAGTTGCGGCCAGCGCCGCCTGGAGATGCTGATCGGCCTCCTCCAGCGCGTTGATCGCCGCGTCGATTGCCTTTACCGCGGGCTCGACCAGCGCCGGCGAGTTGACGCCGCGGCGCTCCAGCCGGCGCACCGCCGCCGAGAGCGCGGCAACCGGCGAATGATTGCCGCCGACCGCCTCCTGCGCCTCGCGCAGGTCGGAGGCGATCTTCTCGCCCTGCATCATGGTGGTGCGGCGGGAGGCCAATGCGGTTTCCTCGCCGTCCTTGGGCGCGAGCTGCTTCAGCTCGTCGGAGGCGTGGCGCAGATAATCGGCCTCGCGCGCCGCGCGCTCCATGGCGGCGCGATGCTCCTCCAGCGCGGTGTTGGCGGTGCGGCGCGCATCCCAGAGCGCTTCGACGGCCGCGACGTCCTTCTCCAGGCCGGCAAAAGCGTCGAGCAGGCGGCGGTGGGTGGCGGCATCGACCAGCGCGCGCTCGTCGTGCTGGCCGTGGATCTCGACCAGGGCGGTGCCGACCGCCTTCAGCGTCTGCACGCTGATCGATTGGTCGTTGATGAAGGCGCGGGTGCGGCCGTCGGCGAGCTGCACGCGCCGGAGAATCATCTCGCCGGTGTCGTCGAGGCCATTCTCGGCCAGTATCTTCGTCGCAGGGTGATTCTTCGGGACATCGAACACGGCCGTGACCTGCCCCTGCTCCGCGCCGTGACGCACGAGGCCGGCGTCGCCGCGGCCGCCGAGCGCCAGCGCAAAGGCATCGAGCAGGATGGATTTGCCCGCACCGGTCTCGCCGGTCAAAACCGCGAGGCCGGAGGCGAATTCGATATCGAGCCGTTCGATCAGGACGATGTCACGGATCGACAGACGCGCCAGCATGGAACCAAATTTCCTAGCCGAGACCCATCTTCTTGAAGGTCCGGCTGATCCAGGACCCCTGATTCTCGCTCGGCTCGAGACCGCCGGATTTTACAAGATTATAGGCGTCCTTGTACCAGCGGCTGTCAGGAAAATTGTGCCCAAGCACCGCCGCCGCGGTCTGCGCTTCGCCAACGATGCCGATCGCCATATAGGCCTCGGTGAGCCGGAACAGCGCCTCCTCGACATGGCGAGTGGTCTGGTACTGCGTCACGACGGTCTTGTAACGATTGATGGCGGCCGTGTAGTCGCGCTTCTGGGCGTAGTAGCGGCCGACATTCATTTCCTTGCCGGCGAGCTGGTCGCGCGCGCCCTCGATCTTGGCCTTGGCCGAGGTCGCATATTCCGAGTTCGGATATTTGCGCACCACCTCTTCCAGTGCGGCGATCGCCTTTTCGGTGCGGGTCTGGTCGCGGCTGATGTCCGGGATCTGGTCGTAATGGGAGGCGGCGATCAGGTATTGCGCATAGGCCGCATCCGGGCTGCCGGGATGCAGCGTGACGTAGCGGGTGGCGGCACCGATGCAACCGTCATAATCGCCGCCCTGATAGGACGCATAGGCCGACATCAGCAGCGACTTGCGGGCCCAGTCGGAATAAGGATGCTGGCGGTCGACCTCTTCGAACTTCTTGTTCGCCGCCTTCATGTCCTTCTTCTCGTTCATGAGGTACAGGCCCTCATTGTAGATCTTGTCGGCGGGCTCCTCGACGAAGGTGTCATCCTTGGCGGTGAACTTGTCCCAGAGCGCGCCCGTGCCGCATCCGGCGAGCGGCAGCGCAAGAACGATGAAGGTGACGGCCTGAATCAGCCCGCGGGCTCGCGACGAGACCGAGAAAAATCCGCGCGTCATACGCTGTGCCGACATGAGTTTAAGCCCTGACGCCCTGTGATGCGGTGTCCGCCAGCCCACGAACCCCTCATGGGCGCGAAATGTAACCGTGGTGCCTGCCACGCGACCACGCCGATGTATCCGAAAACGATCGTTAACGAACCGGATAGGGAGGCATTTCGCCCGGATTAAGGCGAACCTGCCGTAATGCTAGCCGATCATGGTTACCAGGAGTTTCCCGGGGCCGCCAACCACGTTCCGAAGGCGACAGGCCGCGTCAGGACACATCCGGTCCGAAGGCCGCAGCGACCCGGCCGCCGACGATGCCACGACCGACCTCGCCCACGGCACGCGTGGTGCGGCGGGCAGCCTCGCCCTCGACCACCCGCCAGGCGGTCCGGTCGGCGAGCAGCGCCGTCAAGACGGCGTGGTTGAGCTTATGACCGCCACGCACGGAGCGGTAGGCGCCAAGCAGCGGCAGGCCGGCCAGCGAAAGGTCGCCGATCACGTCCAGCACCTTGTGACGGGCGCATTCATCGGCGTAGCGCAGGCCCTCGGTGTTGAGCAGCCGCTCGTCGTCGAACACGACAGTGTTGTCGAAGGAGGCGCCGAGGGCATAGCCGGCGCTCCAGAGCCGCGCGACGTCGCACATCAGGCCGAAGGTCCGGGCCCGGCCGACTTCACGGCGGAAACCTTCCGGATTGAGGTCGAAGGCGTAAGCCTGCTGGCCGATGACGGGATTGGTGAAATCGATCTCGACCTCGACGCGGAACCCGTTGGTGTGGGGCCTGACCTCGCCGAAGGAGTCGCCGATCTTGACCGAGATCGGCTTCAGAACCTGGATGAAACGGCGCTGCGCCGGCTGGGTGACGATGCCGGCCTGGTCGATTGCCGCGATGAAGGCGGCGGCGCTGCCGTCCATGATCGGGACTTCGGGACCGTCGATCTCGATGGTGGCGTTGTCGACACCCATTCCCCGCAGTGCAGCAAGCACATGCTCGGCAGTGGACACCAGCGGACCGTTGCGGTCGCCGAGGACCGTGGCAAAGTCAGTCGCAATCACTTGCTCGGCGGTGGCCTGAACTTCGCGGTCACTTCCCTCAAGTCCGGTCCGGACAAAAATAAAACCCGCGTCGACAGGCGCAGGCCCAAGCGTGAGAGTGACGGGAAGACCGGAATGAACGCCCACGCCTGCCACAGAGGCTTGCGCACGAAGCGTTGTTTGCCGGCTAAATTTCATCAGGAACCCGCCCCACTAAGACCCACTGCGACTTATACGAGACCTGCTTGGCCGGCCAGAGCCGACGCTACCGAATCTCCGTATCCCCAAGTCACGGCAAACCATAGTTGCAGCCTCAAACAGCGCCAACTCACGCTTTTTTACCGATTGTTACCCCAAACCTGCCGTATTCGCGCCAAGGCTTAACCAAATTGCGCCGGGTTTCGGGACCGCTATCGGCAGTTCTACTGAACCACCGAAGCCGTAATTAATCATTTAAAATCAGTTGTTTGACTGCTCAATCCGGACATGCCCGGGACAAAAGGAAAGGTCCCGGCGAGCTCCTCGCCGGGACCTTTTTTCGTCTGCCTTATTGTAACAATCCTCAGGTGGCCTGCCGCCGCAGGAAGGCCGGGATATCAAGATGGTCGTCACCCTGTGGCGCCGGCGCAACAGGCGCGGGGCGGCCATGGACGTCCAGACCCTGCGGCGCGGGACGGCGGGCATACTCCGATACCGGCTCGTTGGACGCGATCTGCTGCGCCACGGTCTTCTGCGGCCTGCGCTCGGGCAGCGGCGGCATGGCGGGACCGGCGGTGCGGGCCGCGACCGGTGGCTCGCTTTCCTCGTCGCGACGGCCGAGGCCGACATTGGCGAGGCGCTGCAGCAGCGACAGGCGGGTCTTCTGCGGGGTCTCCTCCTCAGCCTCGCCGCGGGCCTGCCGAATCTCGGCTTGCGCCGGCATCGGCAGCTCCTCGATTCGCGGCATGCGCGGCGCGCGGGCCGGACGCTCGGCCTGCGGCGGGATGAAGGTATCAGGCGTCATCGGCTCCTGCACCGCGACCGGGGCCATGTCGGCCTCCGGGAACAGGGTCGGCTTCTGCGCGATCGGGCGCACGGTGACGTCGCCATAAGTCTGTGGCGCGGGCGGCTGCGGCACCTCGGAAACGGCAGCGGCGATCGCGGCGAGCGCAGCACGCTCGACGTTCGGACGGGGCGCGGCGGCAGCCGGAGCCGGCGCGGCGGCCGGGGTCTGGGCTTCCAGCTTCTGAGCGCGCTCGGCCAGACGCTGATTGTCGGCACGCAGCCGGGCGGTCAGGTCGGCGAGACGGCTCTCGGCGGCGGCGGCCGGGGCGGCAGCCTGCTGCATCTGCGGTGCCGGGTTGGCGACGGGCGCGGAGGTGGCCTGGCTGTTGCGGGCGATCGCGGCCTGCTCGATACCGGTGGCGACCACCGAGACGCGGATCAGACCGTCGAGCGCTTCGTCGAAGGTGGCGCCGACGATGATGTTGGCGTCCTGGTCGACTTCCTCGCGGATGCGGGTCGCGGCTTCGTCGACCTCGAACAAAGTGAGGTCCTTGCCGCCGGTGATGGAGATGAGGAGGCCCTTGGCGCCCTTCATCGACGAGTCGTCGATCAGCGGGTTGGCGATCGCGGCTTCCGCGGCGGTCAGCGCGCGCTTGTCGCCGGAGGCTTCGCCGGTGCCCATCATCGCCTTGCCCATCTCGCGCATGACGGCGCGGACGTCGGCGAAGTCGAGGTTGATCAGGCCTTCCTTGACCATCAGGTCGGTGATGCAGGCGACGCCCGAATAGAGCACCTGGTCGGCCATCGCGAAGGCGTCGGCGAAGGTGGTCTTCTCGTTGGCGACCCGGAACAGGTTCTGGTTCGGGATGATCAGGAGCGTATCCACGACCTTGTGCAGCTCGGAGATGCCGGCTTCGGCCGTGCGCATGCGGCGCTGGCCCTCGAAGTGGAACGGCTTGGTCACCACGCCGACGGTGAGGATGCCCATGTCGCGCGCGGTCTTGGCGATGACGGGAGCTGCACCCGTGCCGGTGCCGCCGCCCATGCCTGCGGTGACGAACACCATGTTGGCGCCCGAGAGATGGTCGCGCAGCTCGTCGATCACCTCTTCCGCTGCCGCGGCGCCGACGTTCGGCTGCGAGCCGGCGCCGAGGCCTTGCGTGACGGCCGTGCCCATCTGCACGATGCGCTGCGCTTTTGACATCGTCAGCGCCTGCGCGTCGGTGTTGGCGACCACGAAGTCGACGCCCTGCAGGCCCGCCGTGATCATGTTGTTGACGGCGTTGCCGCCGGCGCCACCGACGCCGAACACGGTGATCCGGGGCTTCAGTTCGTGAATATCAGGAACATTGATGCTGATGGTCATGGTTGCCTCTCGATCACGCGCGCGTGGGTTCGCCCCGGCCGGTGGCCGCGGGAGTTGGTGAAAATCGAAGATTGCGGAAAGCGGTCATCAGAAGCCCTCGCGTAGCCATCGTCCGACCTTTCCGAAATATCCGCCGGTCCCTGTCTTGATCTGCTGCCGCGTATGCCGCGGTTCGACATGTTCGAGGTGAACATATTGCGGGTAGACCAGAAGTCCGGCCGGCACCGCGAACGCGGCGTTCTTCGCCTCGTTGGGAAGCCGGCCGAAACCGAGCGGACGACCGACCCGCACGGGCCGGCTGAGAATCCGGGTGCCAAGATCGACGAGGCCGGTCAGCTGGGAGGCCCCGCCCGAGAGCACGACGCGGCCGTTCGGCTCTGCGGCGAAGGGCGAATCCTTCAGCTTGTCCCGAACCATTTCGAAGACTTCCTCGGCACGGTGCTTGACGATGTTCGCGATGGTGGCGCGGGAGACGATCTGCGGCAGATCCTGCTCGTCACCGGCTGTCGGCACAGACATCAGCTCACGCGAGTCCGATCCGCCGGTGATGACGGTGCCGTATAAGGTCTTGATTCGCTCGGCATCGGCAATGGTCGCCGAGAGTCCGCGCGCAAGATCCATCGTGATGTGTTGCCCGCCGACCGCAAAACCCGCCGCGTGCACAAAGCGGCCGCCCGAATAAACGGCAATCGTGGTGGTGCCGGCGCCCATCTCGACGACAGCGGCGCCGAGATCGGCCTCGTCGTCGGTCAGCACCGAGAGTCCGGCCACATAGGGGCTCGCTGCCATGGCTTCGACATTGATGTGGCAGCGCTCCACCGCCAGCATCAGGTTCCGCGCCACGGTGGCGTCGCAGGTGACGACGTTCATGTCGACGCCGAATTGGTGCGCGACCATGCCGCGGGGATCGCGGATGCCTTTGACACCGTCGAGCGTGTAGCCGACCGGCAGGGCGTGCAGCACGGTGCGGCCTTCGCCGGTGGCGTGGCGCATGCCGGTGGAGGTGACGCGGCTGACATCGGCCGGCGTCACGGCGCCGCCACGAATGTCGGCGGCAGCCTCGACCAGCTGGCCGGCGAGCCGGCCGCCGGAGACCGACAACAGCACGGACTCGACCCGCACCTTGGCCATCTTCTCCGCAAGCCCGACGGCCTGGCGCACCGCCTGCTCGCATTCGCCGAGATCGATCACCGCGCCGGCCTTCATGCCGCGCGCCTGGATCTGGCTGTAGCCGATCAATTCCACCGCATGGGTGCGGCCGCGCAGCGCATCGCTCGGCGGCGAGGGCTTCAGCCGCGCGATCATGCAGGCGATCTTGCTGGTGCCGATGTCGAGGCAGGCGACGATGCCGCCGCGCTTGTGCGGCATCGGGCGCGTCTTCGGCGTCTGGGTGCGATCGAGACCGGTCATGCGGAATCCCCGGCCTTCTTTTTCTTCTTGTCCTTGAACAGCTCCTCGCGCGCCTTGGCGGCGTCCTCGGAGAGCTGCACCACCAGCCGGTCCGGCAGGCGCATGTCGACGGCGACGATATCGCGCGAGAACAGCCTGTCCTCCTTGTCGAGCTTCGACAGCATCGCAAGCGCGTTGCCGACGTCCTGCTCGGGCAGGCGAATGTCGAGACCGTCCTTGAGCCGCAGGTTCCAGCGCCGCTCGCCGACGTAGATCGCAGCCTTGGTCACCGAATGGACCTGCGGGTAGCGCGCCAGCAGCGCCAGGAAATCGCGGGCCTGGGTCTCGGCGCCCTTGCCGACCACGAGCGGCAGCGACAGGAAGCGGCGCGAGACATAGGGCTCGAGCACGGCGCCGTCGTCGGCGATGACGGAGAGCCGGCCGGCCTCCTGCCACAGCGCGAACGCCTTGCGCTCGGTGAGCTCGATCATGAGCTGGCCCGGATAGAGCTTCAGCACGGTCGCATCCGCGATCCAGGGATTGGCCTTGAGCTTGTCGCGCACCGCCTCGGCATCGAGGAACAGCAGCGAGGAGCGGCCGCTGACGCCGCCGATCGCGAGGATCTCGTCCTGGGTCAGCTGCTTGCGGCCGTTGATGACGACGGAGGTGATGCGGAAGCCGGCGGAATTGGCCAGCGCATTGCGGGCATCGCTGACCGCGGTGACGAAATCCTGGAGGTGGCCGCCCTTGACGATGCCGAAGCCGCAGCTGCCGATCAACAGCAGCACGGTCATGCTGAGGCCGACCCGGCGCGGCAGATAGCGCTCGACCAGCGCGACCAGGCGCGGCGGCGGCTCGCGCTCGACGACGGCCTTGGCCTGGGCTTTGGCTTTGGCCTTGTCCCTGGCGGCAGCGCGCGCCTCTTCGCGCTTGACCTGCGCCCACTCGCGCAGAAGCACGACCGCTCCGATAGCGGCCGCCTTCAGGTCAGCTTGGGGCCTCAGCGATCCGAAAAGCGATCGGGTGAGGCGTCCTGCACCATCCATTGCACGAGCTCGTCAACAGTTTGCCCGCGACATCGCGCGGATCCTGGCGAACATGACGTCTCGGACTTGCCGGGCCGGGTGCTGGTCTTCAGCAGAAGAAAACCTCTCCCCTTCAAAGCGTTCGCTGGAGGTGACATCACCCGCGACAGCTCACGCGCCGGCAGCCAAAGCGCCATATGCGCCGCCAGCGTTAACCTTCGGACGTCCTGGTAAACAAAAGGTAAAATTCGTTAACGACCTGCGCATTTTGCCTCGCGATATCTGGCATTTGCGCCGCCATGTCCGGCATTTTACCGGTTTTGGCCACCAAACCGGCCCGTTTCGCCGGTCCGGCCGTTAACCAGTCCTGACTATTTCCGCACGCGCTGGCAGGCGAGCTCGACCAGGCCGCGCAGGAAGTCGACGAACTCGATGCCTTCGGCTTTCAGCGCCTTGGGGTAGAGCGAGGACTTGGTCAGCCCGGGCAGCGTGTTGGTTTCGAGATAGACGAGGCCCTTGTCCGAGACGATGAAGTCAGAGCGGGAGTAGCCGGTGCAGGACATTGCGCAATGGGCCAGCATCGCCTGCTCCTTAAGCGCGGCGGTGATCTCGGGTGCGAAGCGGCCGGGGCAGATCTCCTGGGTCGATTTCAGAAGATATTTCGCCGCGTAGTCGAAATTGCCCTCGCCCGGAATGATCTCGATCGGCGGCAGCGAGATGATCGAGCCGTCGGTGCGCTCCAGCACACCGCAGGTCGCCTCCACGCCGACGATGTAGGGTTCGATGACGTACTCTTCATGCTTCGCTGCGTTGCGGACAGCGACGAGGTCCTGCTTGGCATTGACGAAGATCAGGCCGTAGCTCGACCCGTCGCGCGCGGGCTTTGCGATCAGCCTTCCATACTCGGCGAAAGCCTCGTCGATATCATCGAGCGCAAGATTTTCCGGCGGCGTCACGCCGCCGAGCGCGGCGAAGCGCTTGGCTGCGATCTTGTCGAAGGCCAGATGCGACGACGCCGAGCCCGAGCCGGTGAAGGGCACGCCGCGCGCCTCGCACATCACCTGCAATTCGCCGTTCTCGGCCCGCCCGCCGTGCAGGCCGAGCACCAGCACGCGATCCTCAGCCTTGGCCCGGTCGAGCGCCTGCGCGAGCGGGACGCCGCGCGTGCCCGGCTTGAATTCGTCCTCGAACGGGCGGGCATGCTCGAGCAGCTGCTTCGACTGCACGACGTGCACCTTGTCCTCGACGTCCCACCACCAGAGGTCAGCCTCGGGCAGCGCCTGATGCAGCGCCTGGGCTGTGGCAACCGAGACGAGACGCTCGCGGTTGGAGCCGCCGAAGAGGATGGTGATGCGCATGGTCATAGTCTCTCTCGTTCCGTCATTCCGGGGCGCGACGTAGTCGCGAACTACGGTGCGCAATTGCGCACCTGAGAATCCATTCATCCACGAACTCCGCCGCCCTATGGATTCCGGGCTCTCGCTTCGCGAGCCCCGGAATGACGGTGATCATGAAACCCCGATCCGCTTGATTTCCCAGTGTAGCTCGATTCCGGAATTCGCCTTCACGCGTGCACGTACCGTCTCGCCCAGCGTCTCGATGTCGTGCGCGGTGGCCTCGCCCGTGTTGATCAGGAAGTTGCAATGCATCTCCGAGACCTGCGCGCCGCCGACGCGCAGGCCGCGGCAGCCGGCGGCGTCAATCAGCTTCCAGGCGGAATGGCCGGGCGGATTCTTGAAAGTCGAGCCGCCGGTTTTCTCGCGGATCGGCTGCGCGGTCTCGCGATGGCTCTGCACCTCCGCCATGCGCGCGCGGATCGCCTCCGCATCCCTGATCTCGCCGCGAAAGCGCGCGGAGGTGAAGATGATGGAGGGATCGACGCCGCTGGAGCGGTAGACGAACTTCATCTCGGCGTTGGAGAAGACGTGCTTGGTGCCGTCGCGCCCGATGCCCCTCGCCTCGATCAGCACGTCCTTGGTCTCGTCGCCATTGGCGCCGGCATTCATGCGCAACGCACCACCGATCGTGCCGGGAATGCCGAAATAGAATTCGAGCCCACTGATATTGGCGGAGGCCGCAACTTCGGCCACGCGCTTGTCGAGCGCAGCCGTGCCGGCCGTGACGATGTCGCCGCTCGCAGTCGCCTCGCCGAAGGCGCGCGGCGCGAGACGAATGACGACGCCGGCAATGCCGCCGTCGCGCACGATCAGATTGGAGCCGACCCCGATGACGTAGACGGGAATGGCGGAGGCGAGATGCGCCAGGAAGTAAGCGAGATCGTCCTCGTCCGCCGGCGTGAACAGCACCTGCGCGGGACCGCCGACGCGAAACCAGGTGAGCTCGGCCAGCGACTGGTTCGCCAACAGCCGCCCGCGAAGCTCGGGCATCGCGGCTTTGAGTGAAGGGGTGATGTCGGGAAATCCCACCGCGCTACCCCAGCGCCTTCAACTGGTCCGGCAGCGCATACGCCCATTGCGTGATGTTGCCGGCGCCGAGACACACAACGAGATCGCCGCTCTTGGCGATGCCATGAACGATTTTGGCTAGTTCGCCGGCATTGGGCAGCGGGATCACCTCGCGATGGCCGTGGGCGCGCAGGCCGGCGACGAAATGGTCGCGGTCGATGCCTTCGATCGGCGCCTCGCCGGCAGCATAGACGTCGGCGACGACGACCGCATCGGCATCGTTGAAGCAGGTGCAGAACTCCTCGAACAGCGATTGCAGGCGGGTGTAGCGATGCGGCTGCACCACCGCGATCACCTTGCCGGTGTAAGAATCGCGCGCGGCCTTCAGCACGGCTGCGATCTCCACGGGGTGATGGCCGTAATCATCGATCACGGTGACGCCGTTCCACTCGCCGGTCTTGGTGAAGCGCCGCTTGACGCCGCCGAAGCCCGCCAGCGCCTTGCGGCTCGCCTCGTCAGACACGCCGAGCTCGTGCGCGACCGCGATCGCCGCCGTCGCGTTGGAAGCATTGTGCCGGCCCGGCATCGGCAGCGCGAGATCGGCGATCTCATGCGTGGTGCCGGTCTTGCGGTCACGGATCACGACCTTGAATTTCGAGCCGCCACCGCCGGCGGTGAGATCGACCAGCCGCGCATCGGCCTGCGGATTCTCGCCATAGGTGATGATGCGACGGTCCTCGATCTTGCCGACGAGGCTCTGCACCACGGGATGATCGATGCACATCACGGCAAAGCCGTAGAACGGCAGGTTCTCGACGAAGTGACGAAACGCGTCCTGCACCGCCTCGAAGGTCTTGAAGTGATCGAGATGCTCGGGGTCGACATTGGTGACGATCGCGACATCGGTCGGCAGCTTCAGGAACGTGCCGTCGCTCTCGTCGGCCTCGACCACCATCCAGTCGCCGGCGCCAAGCCGCGCGTTGGAGCCGTAGGCGTTGATGATGCCGCCGTTGATGACGGTCGGGTCGAGGCCGCCGGCGTCGAGCAGCGTTGCGACCATCGTCGTCGTGGTGGTCTTGCCGTGCGTGCCGGCGATGGCGACGCAGCTCTTCAGCCGCATCAGCTCGGCCAGCATCTCGGCGCGGCGCACCACGGGAATGCGTTTCTCGCGCGCGGCCATCAGTTCCGGATTGTCGCGCTTGATCGCGGAAGACACGACCACAACCTCGGCGCCGTCGATATTCTCGGCCTTGTGGCCGACCGAGACTTTCGCGCCCTTCTTGCGCAGACGGTCGAGATTGTAATTGTCGGAGGCGTCCGAGCCCTGCACGGCATAGCCGAGATTGACCAGCACCTCGGCGATGCCGCTCATGCCGATCCCGCCGATCCCGACGAAGTGGATGGGTCCGATCTCGCGCGGCAGTCTCATTTGGTTTCCTTGGGGTCATCGTCCGCGAAGGCGGACGATCCAGTACTCCGCGACGCCAGAGATTCAAATCAACTGCGTCGGATACTGGATGCCCCGCTTTCGCGGGGCATGACAAGTGACTTTTTTGGCCATTCGGGCCGGAACAGGCGTCAGATTCCCGCGACCTTGACCACGAGATCCGCCAGCCGCTCGGCCGCATCGAGCCGCCCCGCCCCCTTCGCGGCCGCCGCCATGGCGGCAAGCCGTGCCGGCTCGGCGGCGAAGCCAGAAATTTCGGATGCCAGCCGGTCGGAGCTGAACTCGGTCTGCGGGATGCGGATCGCGCCGTCGACCTTGGCCAGCACGCCGGCATTGGCGAACTGGTCCTGGTCGATCGAGCCCGGCAACGGCACCAGGATGGAGGGCCGGCCGATCGCGGCGAGCTCGGCCACGGTCCCCGCACCGGAGCGCGATACCACGAGATGATTGGAGGCAAGCCGCGCCGGCAGATCCGTGAAGAACGGCGCGAGCTCGGCCTTGATCTTGAGCTTGTCGTAGACGGCGCGCACGCGGCTCATGTCCTCTTCGCGCACCTGCTGGGTGAGGACGAGACGGCTCCACAGCGCAGGCTCGAGCCGCTCGATCGCGCTAGGCACGATGTCGGCCATGATGCGCGCGCCCTGGCTTCCGCCGACGACGAGCAGACGCAGCGGACCGTTAGGCTCGGGCGCGGCATACTTCACCGCGGCGGCCGCGAGGATCGCCGGACGCATCGGCGTGCCGACGGTCGTGGTCTTGCCTGCCAGCGCCGGATCGCGATCGAGCACACCGGGCAAGGACGTCGCGATGGCGCGCACGCGGCTCGACAGGAACCGGTTGGCGCGGCCGAGCACCGCATTGGCGTCGTGGATGATGCCGGGAACGCCGGCGAATTTCGCCGCGACCAGCGGCGGCAGCGTCGGATAGCCGCCGAAGCCGACGACGGCGACGGGCTTCAACCGCTTGATCAGCGCGTAGGCCGACAGCGTGCCGGCGGCAAGCGTGAGGCCGGCATAGGCCAGCTGAAGCGGATTGCGGCCGCGCGCGGTCTCGCTTCTGACGACGTCGATCATGTCCTTGCTGAATAGCCCGCTATAGCGCAGCGCGCGCTCGTCGGTGACGAGGCGGACGCGATAGCCGCGCCGGATCAATTCGACGCCGAGCGCCTCGGCCGGGAACAGATGGCCGCCGGTGCCGCCCGCGGCGAGAAGAATCAGGGGGGACGTGTCCATAATGAGGGAGTTTTACAGGGTCTTTCTCGTCATTGCGAGCGAAGCGAAGTAATCCAGACCACCTCCGCGGAGACAGCCTGGATTGCTTCGTCGCTTCGCTCCTCGCAAATGACGGCTCACGCGTAACTGCGCATCGCCTCGGCGTGGCCGCTCGCCTCGACCTCGGTGCGCGGGCGCAGCCGCGTCAGCGCCAGCATCATGCCAATGCCATAGGCGAGCGAGACCATTGAGGAGCCGCCATAGGAGATGAAGGGCAGCGTCATGCCCTTGGCGGGGATGAGCTGCAGGTTCACCGACATGTTGATCGCCGCCTGCACGCCGAACAGGATCGCGAGCCCGGAGGCCGCAAAGCGCGAGAACATGTCCTCGTTGGCATAGGCGCGCGACAGCGTGCGCATGACGACGAAGGCGAACAGCGCCAGCATCGCAAGGCACAGGATGATGCCGAACTCTTCGCCCGCGACCGCGAAGACGAAGTCGGTGTGGCTGTCCGGCAGGCTGCGCTTGGCGATGCCCTCGCCCGGTCCGAGCCCGAACCAGCCGCCGTTGTAGAAAGCCTCCATGGCGGTATCGACCTGGAAGGTGTCGCCGGAGGCCGGGTTCATGAAGCGCTTGATGCGCCCCGCGACGTGCGGAACGAACAGATAGGCGCTGAACAGGCCGGCCGCGCCGAGACCTGCGAGGCCGAACACCCAGATCATCCGCATGCCCGCGATGAAGAACAGCGAGCCCCACACCATCAGGACCAGCATGGTCTGGCCGAAATCCGGCTCCATCACCAATAGCGCGACCAGCATCAGCAGCAGCACCACCGCCATCGAGGTCGCCGGCATCTCCGGGCGCCTCGTCGATTCCGCGAACAGCCAGGCCGCGATCACGACGAAGGACGGCTTTGCGATCTCGGAGGCCTGGATGTTGACGCCGAGCAGCGTGATCCAGCGGCGCGAGCCCTTCACCTCCGGGCCGAAGGCGAGCGTGAGCACGATCAGGACGATGCTCGCGGCGAAGATGATCAGCGCCGAGCGGCGGATCGCGCGCGGCGACAGGAAGGACACCCCGAGCAGCACGATGCAGGACGGCACCAGGAACAGCACGTGGCGGCTGAAGAAATGGAAGGCATCGAGCCCGATGCGGGTCGCAACCGGCGGGCTCGCCGCCAGCGACAGGATCACCCCGGTCAGCATCAGCCCCAGGATGGCGCCCATCAGCGGCTTGTCGACGGTCCACCACCACTCGGAAAAGGGGGTGCGTTCTTCACGGGAGAGCATGGGCGGCCGCTTTCGGACAGAGGTCCGTTCATTGGTCGCCGAGGTTGGTTACCGGGAGGTTAAAGGGACGGGTAACTTTTGAGCGAAGCGTTGGTGCCGGGCTACGAACCGGGAGCCCTGACGAATCGATAGGGTATGCCGCCAAACGCCAGAGTGAGAACGCCATCCTCGGCGAATGAGAACTGGGTTCGTTCAACTTGTGGAGCTGAGGGCTGGTCGGTGACAATCGTCGAGCCCTCCACCCGATATCGAAGATTGATGATTTGTCGCTTGTCGTGCTCACGAATTGTGTAGCGCAGCCCACCGCTCTCATCGAACTCGAGCAGGACATTTCCCAGGCGGGCTAGCGCCAGTTCATCGGTCTCGTCTACAAGCCAGGCGCCTACCAGAGTCATTATGTCATTCAATCGTTGGTGTCGGTGTCCTCACACCACCGGCTCCACACCCGGCAGCGCTTGCACCAGCTCGCGGAACTTGGTGCCGCGGATCTCGAAGTTGCGGTACTGGTCGAAGGAGGCGCAGGCGGGCGACAGCAGCACGACGGCATCGGTGAGGCCAGAGGCTTCCGCATCGCGGGCCGCGTGTTCGACCGCAACGTCCAGGGTCTGGCTGATCTCGTGCCCGACCTGTGTGCCCAGCGTGCCCGAAAACTCCTGCGCGGCTTCGCCGATCAGATAGGCTTTGCGGATGCGCGGGAAGAACCCGGTCAGGCTCGTAATGCCGCCGGCCTTCGGCTTGCCGCCGGCAATCCAGAAGATGTCGGCGAAGGACGACAGCGCATGGGCGGTGGCGTCCGCGTTGGTGCCCTTGGAATCGTTGACGAACAACACGTTGCCGCGGCGCCCGACCTGCTCCATGCGATGCGCCAGCCCCGGAAAGCTGCGCAGGCCGTTCTGCAGCACGTCCTGGCTGATGCCCATCGCGAGCGCGGCAGCAGCCGCGCAGGCCGCGTTTTGCGCGTTGTGCTGGCCGCGCAGCGAGCCGATGCCACCGAGCGCGGCGACCTCGCTGCGGGCGCCGCCCGCGGCGCGCACGATGGTGCCGTGCTCGACGTAAATGCCCGACGCGAGCGGATTCTTGACCGAGATGCGCACGACGTTCTTGCCGGCGCGGTCGAGCCGGTCGGCAATATCGCGGCAATAGCCGTCATCGACGCCGACGATCGAGGTGCCGCCGCCTTGCACGCCGGCCACGAGGCGCTCCTTCACCGCGGCGTAATGCTCGATCGTGCCGTGGCGATCGATATGGTCCTCACTGACGTTGAGCAGGATGCCGACGGAGGGATCGAGCGAGGGCGTAAGGTCGATCTGGTAGGACGACATCTCGATGACGTGGACGCGGCCCATGCGCGGCGGCTCCAGCGACAGGATCGCGGTGCCGATATTGCCGCCCATCTGGGTGTCGTAGCCGGCGACCTTGGTCAGATGCGCAATCAGCGCCGTCGTGGTCGACTTGCCGTTGGTGCCGGTGATGGCGACGAACGGCGCGTCCGGCGCATGGCGGCGCCGCTCACGGCAGAACAGCTCGATGTCGCCGATCACCTCCACCCCTGCCTCGCGCGCCTTCAAGACGCTCCAGTGCGGCACCGGATGGGTGAGCGGCACGCCGGGCGCGAGCACCAACGCGGCGAACTTCGCCCAGGAGACGTTGCGCAAGTCCGCGGTGATGAAGCCGGCCTGCGCGGCCTTGGCGACGTTCTCGGCATTGTCGTCGGCGGCTATCACGTCGGCGCCGCCGGCCTTCAACGCATGGCAGGAGGTGAGCCCCGAGCCGCCGAGGCCGAACACCGCGACCGTCTTGCCGGCGAAGGACGTGACGGGGATCATCGATCGGTCACCGCAGCTTCAGCGTCGAGAGGCCGGCGAGCGCCAGCATCACCGAGATGATCCAGAATCGGATCACGATCTGCGGCTCGGTCCAGCCCTTCTGCTCGAAGTGATGGTGGATCGGCGCCATCGCGAACACGCGCTTGCCCGTGAGCTTGAAGGACACGACCTGCACGATGACCGAAACCGCCTCGAGCACGAACAATCCGCCGATCACCGCGAGCACGATCTCGTGCTTCACCGCGACCGCGATCGCGCCGAGCATGCCGCCGAGCGCGAGCGAGCCGGTGTCGCCCATGAAGATCGAGGCCGGCGGCGCGTTGAACCAGAGGAAGCCGAGGCCGGCGCCGAGCAACGCGCCGCAGAGCACCGCGAGCTCGCCGGTGCCTGCGACATATTTGATCTGGAGGTAGTCGGCGAACACCAAGTTGCCGGTGAGATAGGCGATCATCGCGAAGCTCGCGGTGGCGATCATCACCGGCACGATGGCGAGGCCGTCGAGGCCGTCGGTGAGGTTCACCGCATTGCCGGCGCCGACGATGACGAAGGCGCCGAAGACGACGAAGAACCAGCCAAAATGCAGCACGGTATCCTTCAGGAAGGGAATCGTCAGCGCGGTGGAGGCGGGATCGCGGTTGAGCCGCACCAGCGCATAGCAGGCGACCAGCGCAATCACGGCTTCGATCAGGAGGCGCAGCTTGCCGCCGAACCCGGTCGTGGTCTGCTTGGTCACCTTGAGGTAATCGTCATAGAAGCCGACGAAGCCGAAGCCGAGCGTCACCGCCAGCACGATCCAGACATAGGGGTTGAGCGGATTGGCCCACAGCACGGTGCCGACCGTGAGCCCGGACAGGATCATCAGCCCGCCCATGGTGGGCGTGCCCTTCTTGGAAAGATGCGATTGCGGACCGTCGGTGCGGATCGGCTGGCCCTTGCCCTGACGGATGCGCAAATGATCGATGATCCAGGGGCCGAACAGGAACACGAACAGCGCGCCGGTCACGATGGCGCCACCGGTGCGGAAGGTGATGTAGCGGAAGACGTTCAGGAAGGTGCGAAAGGCACCGAAGCCCGGAAATGTGTTGGAAAGCTCGATCAGCCAGTAAAACATTCAGACGGTCCTATGGCGCCTTTGCACGTCCAGGTGCTTCACGCGCATTCGCTGGTCTTCGTCATGGGCCGCGCGTTTCGGGAAACGGGCGGCTTCCGCCGCAAAGTGTGGGATTCGGGAACGGCGCCTTCCAAGCAGTTTACGCCTTTGCCTGCAAGGCGGCCACCAGCCCCGGCACAAACTTGTTGACCCAGAACATCTTCTTGCTGCCCTTGACAACCACGACGTCGCCTGCCTTCAGCAGGTTTGCGACCTCGGCCGGCTTCAGCGTGGCGGGATCGTCGTGCCAGCCAAGCGCCTTGCCTGGTGGTAGCGTGTCGAACAGGTGGCGCATCAGCGGCCCGAC
The DNA here is from genome assembly GCF_020194195.1 of Bradyrhizobium sp. BRP19. Lineage (NCBI taxonomy): Bacteria > Pseudomonadati > Pseudomonadota > Alphaproteobacteria > Hyphomicrobiales > Nitrobacteraceae > Bradyrhizobium > Bradyrhizobium sp. BRP19. The sequence continues at coordinate 144,956 of NZ_JADYVZ010000012.1, forward strand.
GCAATAGACGCCGTCGATGCCGTCGAGATGGCCGGCGAGGCCGGTGTGATAGCTCGGCGCATCCTCGCCGAGCTCGAGCATGTCGCCGAGAATCGCGATGCGGCGGCCGCCGCTCATGTTGCGCGCCTGCAGGCTCTGCAGCGCCGCGGCCACGCTGGCCGGATTGCCGTTGAAGCTGTCGTCGATCACGGTGATGTCGCCGACCGCCTGCTCGACGCCGCGGCCGGTCATGATGCCGACGCGGTCGAGCTTGACCGCGAGCGTCGCGACGTCGAGATGCGCGGCATGCACGGCGGCGAGCGCGGCCAGCGCATTGTGCACCCGGTGCGGCGCGCCGGGGGTGAGGCTGAAGGCGATCTCCTTCCTGCCGATCGCGGCCACGACCTGCCAGCTCTCGCCGTGCGGCGCGTGCGCGACCTCGTGCACCTCGGCATGCTCGCCGCCGAAGCGCACGACCTTGCCCTTCCACTCGGAAGCCTTGATTCCGGCGGGCAGCACCAGCACGCCGTTCTCGGGCAGTCCGAGCGCGATCGATACCTTCTCGCGCCGGATGGCTTCGAGCGAGCCGAGCTTTTCCAGATGCACCGGCTGGACGTTGACGACGAGCGCGACGGTTGGCTGCGTGAGCTCGCTGAGACGGGCGATCTCGCCTTGCTGGTTCATGCCCATCTCAACGACCCAGAGGCTGGCGTCCCGCCTGGCATTGCACAGCGTCAGCGGCACGCCCCAGAAATTGTTGAAGCTCGAGGGGCTGGCATAGGCGTTCGGATAGGCGGCGAGAAATTCCTTGGTGCTGGTCTTGCCGGCGCTGCCGGTGAGCCCGATCACCGGGCCGCTGAAGCGCGCGCGTGCGGCGCGCGCGAGGCCCCAGAGGCCGTCGATCAGCGTGTCCTTGACCACGATCTGGGGGATGCGGATGCCCGCGATCTCGTGCGGCACGATCATCGCCACTGCGCCTGCGGCTTCCGCCTTGTCGGCGAACTCCCAGCCGTCGCGCGCGCTGGCGAAAGCCGAGATGAAGCCGCCGCTCGGCGTGCCGCTCAGCGCAACGAACAGGCTGCCCGGCTTCACCAGCCGGCTGTCCTGGGTGACGAGATCGATTGCCGTCTCCGGGAACGATCCGGCCACGCCCAGCGCGCGCGCGACCTCGGCAACCGTCCATAATGGCCCGCTCATGCAACCCTCGACGCTAATGCGGCGGCGACCGCCTCGTGATCACTGAAAGGCAGCACCTCGCCGCCGACGATCTGCCCGGTCTCGTGGCCCTTGCCGGCGATGAGCAGCGCATCGCCCTCCTGCAAGTCCTCGATCGCGGCGCGGATCGCCTCGGCGCGGTCGCCGATCTCGCGGGCGCCCATGGCGGCGGCGAGAATCGCGGCGCGGATCGCTTCCGGCTTCTCGCTGCGCGGATTGTCGTCGGTGACGATGACGGCGTCGGCGTTCGCCGCCGCGATCTCGCCCATGATCGGACGCTTGCCGGCATCGCGGTCGCCGCCGGCGCCGAATACGACGACCAGCTTGCGCTTCGCATAAGGCCGCAGCGCCTGCAGCGCCTTCGCGAGCGCATCGGGCTTGTGCGCATAATCGACGAAGATCGGCGCGCCATTGCGCTCGCCGACGCGCTCGAGCCGGCCCTTGGCGCCTTCGAGATGTTCGAGGCTCGCAAACACGTTTTCAGCATCGCTGCCCGTGCCGATGGCGAGGCCGGCCGACACCAGCGCATTCTCGATCTGGAATTCGCCGACCAGCGGCAGCCGGATCGCGTAAGCCCTGCCGCGATGTTCGACCGTAAGCTTTTGCGAGAAGCCTTCGACTACGGCCTCCGTGAGGCGAATGCCCTCGCCGGCGCCATCGCCGTTGCGGCCGACCGCCATGACGCGCAGGCCGCGCGATGTTGCCGCATCGATCGCCTCCGCCGAGCAATCATGATCGGCCGAGATCACCGCAGCGCCATCAGGCGGGACCAACTCGCGGAACAGGCGGAGCTTGGCCGCGAGATAATGCGCAACGGTCGGATGGTAATCCATGTGGTCGCGCGAGAGATTGGTGAAGCCGCCGGCCGAGACGCGCACGCCGTCGAGGCGATATTGGTCGAGCCCGTGCGAAGACGCCTCGAAGGCGAGATGCGTGACGCCCTCGCGCGCGATCTCGTCGAGCTGCCGGTGCAGCGCGACCGGATCCGGCGTGGTCAGCGAGCCATAGACCGTGCGCTTCTGCGATACCAGACCGATGGTGCCGATGCTGGCGGAGGCGTGCCCAAGCCGCTCCCAGATCTGGCGCGTGAACGCGGCGACCGAGGTCTTGCCGCTGGTTCCGGTCACCGCAGCAATCGTCGGGGGCTGTGCCGGGAAAAACCTCGCTGCGGCCAACGCCAACGCGCGGCGCGGATTGGCGCTCGTGATGAACGGCACCTTGCAGGCGGCCGGTGCGTGGTCGCCGACGACGGCCACCGCGCCCGCCGCAATCGCGGCATCGACGAAGCGGGCGCCGTCGGTCTTGCTGCCTGCGAGCGCGAAGAAGAGATTGCCCGGCTGGACCACGCGGCTGTCGAGCGCAACGCCGCTCACCTCGAGCGCCGCAGCGGCGGGCTCGATCGCGGCATCATTGCCCTTGACATCCTGACCCAAGAGGTCGCGCAGCTTCATGGTGTTCCAGTCGACATGCCGTGCCGGAAAGCCGAATCCTCCGGGGAAAATCCCGACTCAGCAGCGGCGATGGCCCACCCGGTTGATTACTGGGTTGTCCTGGATGCTGCAAGAATAAGGCGCTCCGCAGGCGGCAGCTCGAACCGCGGCTCGACCCCCAGAAGCGGCGCGATCCGCTCGATCACCTTGCCGCCGGTCGGCACCGCGTTCCAGCCCGAGGTGATGAAACCATGCGTTTCCGGCAGTGCCTGCGGCTCGTCCAGCATGATCAGGACGTGATATTTGGGATCATCGCAGGGCAGGATGGCGGTGAAGGAATTGAGCACGCGCTTCTTGGCGTAGCGGCCGTTGACGACCTTCTCGGACGTGCCGGTCTTGCCGCCGACGTAATAGCCCTTGACGTCCGCCTTTCTCGCCGAACCGACTTCGGCATTGAGCCGCATCAGGAACCGCATCTTGTCGCTGGTCTCCGGCTTGATGACGCGCTTGGCCATCGCCTGGGCTTCGGATTCGCTGCGCTTCAGGAACGTCGGCGGAATCAGATAGCCGCCGTTCACCAGCGCGTTGATGCCCATCACCGCCTGCAGCGGTGCCACCGACAGGCCCTGGCCGAACGCGGCGGTGACCGTGTTCAGCTCGCTCCAGCGCCGCGGCAGCAGCGGCGCCGCGCTCTCCGGCAATTCGGTGCGCAGCCGCGTCGTCTGGCCCAGCTTGGCGAGGAATGCCTTGTGCGCCTCGACCCCCTGGTTGAGCGCAATCCGCGCCGCGCCGATGTTGGAGGAATAGGTGAACACTTCCTTGGTGTTGATGAAGCGCCCGACCGGATGGCTGTCGTGGATCGTGAACTTGCCGTAATGCAGGTTTCCGCGCGCGTCCCACATCGAGTTCAGATTGATCTTGCCGGAATCGAGCCCCATCGCCAGCGTAAACGCCTTGAAGGTCGAGCCCATCTCGTAGACGCCGGTGGTGAGGCGGTTGATGCGATCGGGGTCGTGCGCTTCCTTCGGATTGTTGGGATCGAAGTCCGGCAGCGAGACCATCGCCACGATCTCGCCGGTCTTGACGTTGGAGACGATGCCTGAGGCGGCCTTGGCGCGGAACTTGTCCTTGGCCTTCAACAGCTCGTCGCGCAGCGCATGCTCGACCCGCAGATCGACCGCGAGCTCGATCGGCTTCTGCAACCGGTCGGTGGCAAAGCCGGCGCGGTGGAGGTCGGCGAGCCCTTGATTGTCGAGCCACTTCTCGAGGCCGGCGATGCCCTGGTTGTCGATATTGACGAGACCGATGAGGTGAGCGACCTCGTTGCCGGTCGGATAGACGCGCTTGTTCTCGCGCAGGAATCCGATACCAGGAATGCCGAGCTTGTGGACGGCCTGCTGCTGCGCCGGCGTGACCTCGCGCTTGAGCCAGACGAAGCCCTTGCGTGTCCTCAGGCGCTCGCGCACCTCGGCCTCGTCGAGGTCGGGAATGGTCGCGGTGAGGAGCTCGATCGCCTCGTCCTTGTCGATGATGCGGCGCGGCTCGCCGAACAGGCTCGCCGCCTTGACGTCGGTCGCAAGGATGGCGCCGTTGCGATCGACGATGTCGGGCCGCGCGGTCGCAACCACCTCTTGCGCTGCGGCGCGGCGCGCGCTGTGGGCGTCGGCGCCGATCGCGAACATCACGAGCCGCCCGCCGATCAGGGCATAGACCGAAGCGAAGGCGAGCATGGCGAGGCCGACACGCGCGCGCGCCTTCGCGGCGCGATCGACGTTGCGCCCGTAGAGCAGGCTTCGGATCAGCCGCCGCCGCCACGGCTCAGTCGGCTTTTCGGCCAGCTTTTGGGCGGGTTTTGCAGGCGTTGCCGGGCTCATTGCTTGTCCTCGCGCTGAGGCACGGAGCCCGTCACCGCATCAGGGTCGCTCGCGGCTTCGATGGTCTTGAGCATGGCCCCGATCGGATCGGGCTCGCCCGGCCTGAACATCCGGGGCGGACGCTCCGGCAGGCTCTTCAGCGAATCATATTGCGTGCCGTTGACCGGCTTGAGGTGCAGATGCCGGTCGGACAGGCCCTGCAGCCGATGCGGCGCATCGAGCTTGGCCCATTCGGCCCGCAGCCCTGCGATCGCATCGCGCTGCTCGCGGATTTCCGCACGCAGCCGCAGCACCTTCTCGGTACGCGCCGTGGAGTCCATCTTGATCCGGTAGACATGAGCGGCTGCGAAGATCAGCGCCCCGATGACGAGGAGGTGAATGATGCGCATGCGCTAGCCGCCCCTCATCACGTCGGCGAGCTTCGGCCAGGACGATGCCTCATTGGTCTCATGCGCCGGCGCCGAGCTGCGCTCGGCCGCGCGCAGCTTTGCCGAGCGCGCGCGCGGATTGTGCGCAACTTCGTCCTCGCCGGCGACGACCGGTCGCCGCGTCAGCAGCTGGAAGCTCGGCGCAATTTGCGCGACTTCCGGCAGATGCCGCGAGCCACCGCCGGTCTTCGAACGCTCGGAGAGGAAATTTTTGACGATGCGGTCTTCCAGCGAATGGAACGAGACGACGACGAGGCGGCCGCCGGGCTTGAGCACGCGCTCGGCCGCAGCGAGCGCGGTCTGGAGCTCCTCGAGCTCTTCGTTGACGAAGATGCGCAGCGCCTGGAACGTCCGTGTCGCCGGGTGAATGTCGCCGGGCTTCGATCGCACCACCCTGCCGACGAGATCGGCGAGCGCGCGCGTGGTCGTGAACGGAGTTTCCTGCCGGTCCGCCACGATGGCGCGGGCGATGCGACGCGAATGCCGCTCCTCGCCGAAGAGATAGATGATGTCGGCGAGATCGCCTTCCGAGGCGCGCGCGACGATTTCGGCCGCGGTCGGACCTGTCTGTCCCATCCGCATGTCGAGCGGACCGTCGAGGCGGAAGGAGAAGCCGCGGCCGGCCTGGTCGAGCTGCATCGAGGACACGCCGACATCCATTACGACGCCGTCGACGCCATCGACGCCTTGCGCCGCGCAGACTTCGGCGAGGTTGGAGAAGCGGTCCTCGACCAGCGTCAGCCGGCCCGCGGCGCGTTCGACCAGCTCGGCACCGCCGGCAATCGCGGTGCGGTCGCGATCGATGGCAATCAATCGGGTTCCCGGCACGTCCAGGATCGCGCGGCTATAGCCGCCGGCGCCAAAAGTGGCATCGACGTAGACGCCGCCCTCGCGCGGGGCGAGATGCGCGATGGCCTCACGGCCAAGAACGGGGATGTGCGGAACCGAACTCATGCGCGACGCCTGCCGGCCGCCGGCCGAGATACCCAAGCGGAATCGAGGCCGAACAAGCCCATAACGCCTCGAATCATTGCGCGTCGCGGCGGTTCCACGACAAAGCCCTCGTCCAGCATGGTTACCGAGCCCGATCGTCCCGGGCCACAAACCCAGTGTTCCCAGCGGAATTTGTCGGGCAGCCATGGGATTTCGAGCCAAAATACGCTTTGGCCGCCTCCGGACGCGGGTCGGCTCTTCATCCCTCAGTAACGGCCCTTAGCGTTAAGAAAGCGTTGCTCGGTTCGTGACAAGTGGAAAAGGTGACGATGGAGTGATGCGTCATCCACACACATTGCCAAAATGAATCCGTTAACCGCGCCGCGCAATTGCGCGCGATGGAGGGTAAAGGAATAGTAAAGAGAAGGGCTTGCCCCACTCTCCGTCCATTGAGCTGCTCATGCCCTCGGGTTCGTCCACGCCTGGATCTGATTCGAAGCGTCACCGCGTTCTCCCGGTTCCCAAGACCGTGGCGGGCCTGCGCACCTTCGAGCCCGATTCCTCGATCGTCTCCGACATCATCCCCTCCCCGAACCATGGCGAGCGCAGCAAGGGACGGCAGCCGGACATGATCGTGCTGCACTACACCGGTATGCCCGATGTCGAAGGCGCGCTGGCGCGCCTCTGCACCGCCGGCACCGAAGTGTCGGCGCATTATGTCGTGCTGGAGGACGGCCGCATCGTGCAATGCGTGCCTGAGGCCAAGCGTGCCTGGCACGCGGGCGTCTCCTCCTGGGCCGGCGAGGACGACATCAACTCCTGTTCGATCGGCATCGAGATCATCAATCGCGGCCATGACTGGGGCTATCCTGAGTTTCCGCTGCGCCAGATTGCCGCCGTGATCGCGCTGTGCCGCGGCATCATGCTCCGCCGCAAGGTGCCGGCGCACCGGGTGCTCGGCCATTCCGACGTCGCGCCCGCCCGCAAGAAGGATCCCGGCGAGAAATTTCCGTGGCATTCGCTGGCCAATTCCGGCGTCGGCCACTGGGTGACGCCCGCGCCGATTGTCCGCGGCGAGACTCTCATGCTCGGCACCATCAGCGACGCGGTGCTGAGCATGCAGCAGGCGCTGGCAAGATACGGCTATGGCGTGCCCCTGAACGGCAAGTACGACGCTGCGACGATGGAAGTCGTCACCGCCTTCCAGCGCCATTTCCGCCCGGCGCGGCTGGACGGCGTCGCCGATCACTCGACGCTGTCGACCTTACAGGCGCTGCTGTCGAGCCTGCCGGCGGAAGGAACGCCGGTGGCGTCGACATAGCAGACGTCTTCCGAGAATGTGACCTCTTGCTCCGTCATGCCCGGGCTTGTCCCGGGCATCCACGTCCTGCCTCCACGCATGACGAACGTGGATGGCCGGGACAAGCCCGGCCATGACGGAAACTCAATCCATCTCCCTCATCCTTCGCGCATAGAGCCTTCGCAACGGCTCGAGCTGCGTCGCCACCGTCGCCGCACGATAGGCCTCGCGCGCCTCCTCCGTCCTGCCGAGCCGCCGCAACAGATCCGCGCGCACGGCGGGCAACAGCTCATAGCCGCGAAGCCCGCCGCGCGCGGCGATCGCATCGACGAGATCGAGCGCTCGTGCCGGCCCATCGACCATCGACAGCGCCGCGGCGTGATTGAGCTCGATCACGGGCGACGGATTGATGCGCAGCAGCACCTCGTACAGCCCCGCAATCTGCGGCCAGTCGGTTTCCTCGAAGCTCGGCGCACGCGCATGCAGCGCCGCGATCGCGGCCTGCACCGCATAGGGTTGTGGCCGGCCCGGCACGCGCAGCGCGTGCTCCACCAGCCGCAGCCCCTCGTCGATCTGCGCGCGGTGCCACAGCGAGCGGTCCTGCTCTTCGAGCAGGACGATGTCGCCGGCCGGCGTCTGTCGCCCGGCGCGGCGCGCGTCGTGCAGCAGCATCAGGGCCAGCAGGCCCTTGATGCCGGCGCGGTCGGGCATCAGCCGGTTCAGCAGGCGGCCAAGCCGGATGGCTTCGCTCGCCAGATCAGGCCGCATCAAGTCCGCGCCCTCGGTTGCGACATAGCCTTCGGTGAAGACGAGATAGACCACGGCGAGCACGCCATCGAGCCGCGGCGCCAGCATCTCGCGTTCCGGCACCTCATAGGGGATGCCGGCAAGCCTGATCTTCTGCTTGGCACGGACGAGCCGCTGCGCCATCGCCTCCTCGCCGACGAGGAAGGCGCGTGCCACCTGCGCCGTCGACAGTCCGCACACGGTGCGCAGCGTCAGTGCGACCTGGACCTCGGGCGCGAACGCGGGATGGCAGCAGGTGAAGATCAGCCGCAGCATGTCGTCGTCGAGCGTTGCGGTCGGCTCGTCCGGGCCCAGCGCGTTGAGCTCGAGCTCGTGCACCATCGCCTGCTGCTTGCCGCGGAAGACAGCCTGACGGCGGATGCGATCGATCGCCTTATGCTTGGCGACGTTGACGAGCCAGGCGCGCGGATTGTCGGGGACCTCACACGCCCAGCGTTCCAGCGCGACCGCGAACGCATCCTGCAGCGCGTCCTCGGCGAGATCGAAATCGCGGACGAGACGGATCAGCGTGGCTAGCGCCCGCCCCGCCTCGTCGCGGAAGATTTTGTCGATCTCGCCAGGGGTCATGTCACGCGATCACCCCCCCTCTCGTCATTCCGGGGCGCGGCAAAGCCGCGAGCCCGGAATCCATAACCACGATTCGGGGATATGGATTCCGGGCCTGCGCCTTGCGGCGCATCCCGGAATGACGAAGGTGAGAGAGCCGTCACTTCTCATAGACCCAGATCGGCCGCACCTCGATCGAGCCGATGCGTGCGCTCGGAATCCGCGCCGCGATCTCGATGGCGGCGTTGAGATCCTTGGCTTCGATCAGGTAATAGCCGCCGAGTTGCTCGCGCGTTTCCGCGAACGGACCATCGGTCGTCAGCGTCTTTCCGTCGCGCACGCGCACCGTTGTCGCGGTCGTGGTCGGCTGCAAGCGGTCGCCGGCCTTGAAATTGCCGTTCTGGATGATCTCTTGCGTGAAGGATTGATAGTCGGCCAGGATCTTCTGGCTGGTCGCCGCGTCGATCTTCGCGTACTCGACCTCGTTCTGATAGATCATCAGCAGATATTGCATTGCTTCACTCCTGTGTTCGGCTGTGTTGCCGACAACCAGTCGAACGGGCGGCGCGCCAAACGACATCTTCAGGATAAAATATTTCGGGCGAGCCGTGCGCGGCGATATCGGCTTGACGAAACCGTCATAAATGCCCCATGCGTTATCAGTCAGTCGGCCGGACGGCCGCTCCGGCAGGTGCCGAAAGGCCGCCGGGGAGGAAAGTCCGGGCTCCCTTGACATGCGGTGCCGGATAACGTCCGGCGGGGGTGACCCCAGGGAAAGTGCCACAGAGAATGAACCGCCCGCCTTCGCCCTTCGGGGCTTCGGCGCGGTAAGGGTGAAAAGGTGCGGTAAGAGCGCACCGCGGGTCCGGCAACGGAGCCGGCATGGCAAACCCCACCGGGAGCAAAACCGAATAGGGACGGCTTAAGCGGGCTGTTCGCGAAAGCGATAACGCCGCGGGGCGATGTCAGGCCCGCCGTCCGGGTAGGTTGCTCGAGGCCGTGTGCAAACATGGTCCCAGAGGAATGGCCGTCACGTATCGTTCGCGCAAGCGGACGGTGCCCTACAGAACCCGGCTTACAGGCCGGCTGATGTGCGACGAGGGGTTCGGTGCCAACGCATCGGACCCCTCACCATTTTGGCCGATCACCTCGCCAGCCAACCGCCGTCATTCCGGGGCTCGCGAAGCGAGAGCCCGGAATCCATCAGGCGGCCGGCGCGGAGGAGAAATGGATTCTCAGATGCGCAATTGCGCATCGTAGCTCGTGCTGCGCACGCCCCGGAATGACGGCTGCGACCTATGCGACGATCTCGTCCAACACCGCCATCAACGCCTCGGGCGCCGTCACATTCGGCGCGTGGCTGGCGTCGAGCTCGACATAGCGCCAGCCCTTCTCGCTCTTCGTGCGCCTGGCAAACTGCCCGAACACATCGCCGGGCGGAAGGCGCGTGCAATAGATATAGCTGCGCGGCATCGCCGGCTCGCCATGTTCGAGCCTCAGGCGCGTCTCGAAGCACTTGATCGGCATCGGGACGCGGCGCGCATTGAGCCAGTCGAGATCGGCCGGCGAGGTGTCCGGCGGCGGCGGGTTCGGCGGGATGCGATAGCCGTCGCCCGAGCTGACTGCCTTGCGCATCGGCTCGCGCCCGCCCTCGTTGAGGTCGAACAGCGACTGGCCGTCACGCGGCACGAAGGCGTCGAGATAGATCAGTTCCGTTACGCGCTCGCGCGCACGGTCGGCGACGCCGGTCGCAACCATGCCGCCATAGCTGTGCCCGAGCAGCACGATGTCGCTGAGATCCTCGAACGCGATGACGTTGAGGATGTCCTGGATATGGGTGTCGAGATCGACCGAAGGATTGGCCAGATGCGCGCGCTCTCCGAGGCCCGTATAGGTCGGCGCCACCAGGCGGTGGCCGGCCTGCGCCATCAGCGGGTGCATCTTCTTCCAGGCCCATCCGCCGGACCATGCGCCATGACAGAGCAGGAAGGTCTTCGCGCGCGGGGCCATGGCGTTTCCATCGTTCTTGCTTGGTACGATGGAGTGTAGCGGCCGGCCGCGCAATGTAAACGCCGCCTCAGGTGGCGCGCGTGTCTACCTTGGCCAACACCGGCGCAAGCTCGCCCGCCTCGCGCCGCAGCTTGCCCGCCTCGAAACCATGCATGCCGAGTTGCCATTGCAGGCCGACGATGGCGCCCTTGGTCGGTTGCAGCAGCGCGAGTGAGGCGAACAGCGTCACCGGCAGCCACACCGCGAGCTGCAGCCATTCCGGCGGCGCGTAGGCGGTCTCGACCGCGAGGATTGCCGGCACCACGAGATGGCCCACCACGACCATCACGAGATAGGCAGGAAAGTCGTCTGCGCGCTGGTGGAAGAGCTCCTCGCCGCAATGGTCGCAAGCCTGCGTCACTTTCAGGAAGCGGCCGAACATGTGCCCTTCTCCGCAATTCGGGCATTTGCCGCTGAAACCGCGCCACATCGCCTTGGCCAGAGAGACCGCCGCCGGAGAGACAGACATGACCACACCTCTTCCTTTTCGATGATCCATACAATAGTATCTTGCATCCATACATTCAAAGGTTATGGGGCCAAATTGCATGGAATGGATCCCTGCAATCTCGGAGCTTTCGGGCCCGCGCTACCAGCGCATCGTCGACGCCATGGAGGCCGACATTGCCGCCGGCAGGCTGGTGCGTGGTCAGCAGCTGCCGACGCAGCGCGCCCTGGCAAAGGCCCTCGGCATCGACCTCACCACGGTGACGCGCGCCTACACCGAGGCGCGGCGCCGCGGCATCATGGAAGCCAGGGTCGGACAGGGCTCGTTCGTCTCGGAGACCAGCGCGCGGCGCGCGGTTGACCTGCCGCACCCGGTCGCGATCGACCTGTCGATGAACGTGCCGCCGCACCCGCTGGAGGCGCAGCTCGACGAGCGCATCATCGCCGGGCTCGAAGCCCTCCGCGCGCAATCGGGCCTGACGGCGTATCTCAACTACCAGCCGCCCGGCGGCAGCGCGCATGAGCGCGAGGTCGCGGCGCGCTGGATGCGCACCCGCGTTCCGCATGCACAGGCCGACCGGCTGGTGATCTTTCCCGGCGCTCAGACGATCCTCTTCAACCTGCTCGCCCATCTTGCGCGGCCCGGCGACACCGTGCTGACCGAAGCGCTCACCTTCCCCGGCATCAAGGCCGCCGCGGCACTGCTCGGTGTCAAGCTCGTCGGTGTCCCCATGGATGAGGACGGCATCCTGCCGGATGCGCTGGCAAAGGCGTGCCGCGTGCATACGCCGAAAGCCGTCTATCTCATTCCGACGCTGCACAATCCGACCACGGCGACGCTTTCCGCCGAGCGGCGCGGCACTATTGCGAAGATCATCCGCGATGCCGGCACCATCCTGATCGAGGACGATGCCTACGGGCTGCTCGACCGCTCGGCCTCGCCGATCGCGAACCTCATTCCGGAGCGGACTTATCTTGCAACGACGCTGTCAAAATGCATCGCGCCGGCGCTGCGTGTTGCCTATCTGGTGACGCCCGACAGCGGCGCCCAGCGGGACATGCGCACCTCCTTGCAGGCGACCGTGCAAATGCCGGCGCCCTTGATGGTCGCGCTGGTGACGCATTGGATCGAAAACGGCATCGCCGATCGCATCATCAGCGCCATCCGCAACGAAGCGGTCGGGCGCCAGCAGCTCGCGCAACGCGCGCTGAAAGGCTTTCAGTTCCTCGCCAGGCCCGCGGCGCATCATCTCTGGCTGCGGCTGCCGGAAGGACGCCCCGACGTCGCGGCACATCTGCTGCGGAACGGGCTTGCGGTCGTCGCCGGCGATGCCTTCACCGTCGACGGGGCACCGCCGCATGCGGCACGCGTCTCGCTCGGCGCGGCCCGAAACAGATCGGAATTGACGGAAGCGCTGCGTATCCTGGTCGGCGCGCTGCACAAGCCTGCCGATACGAGGCAGATCGTCTAAAGCGGAAATGGTTTCCTTCACCTCTCCCGCTTGCGAGAGAGCATAGGCCGCCTTCGGCGGCCGTCCTCCAAGAACGCCGAGGCGAAGCCTCGGCTTTGCCGAAGGCGCGGGTGAGGGCTTTCTCCTCTTGGGGATTGTCCCGTTGTGGAGACACCCTCTCCCAACCCTCTCCCGCAAGCGGGAGAGGGAGCGCACCTCCCTCGTAGCAATCGAGCTATATTCATCGCACTTTAGATCACCGACGGTGAAGCGCCCGCAGAGCACGCTTGCATGCGGCATGGATTGACCTCGATGGCGGCAGGCATGTTATGCGAGCCGTGCGATCAACCGTTCGGGGGCGCCGCTTGCGACAAGGACAATCCGTTGGAAACGCTCACCTACGTCCTGCTGCTGCTCGGCGCGCTCGCCGGCGGCTTCGTCTCGGGACTGGCCGGCTTCGGCACGGCGCTGATGGCACTCGGCATCTGGCTCTACGTGCTGCCGCCCTCGCTCGCGGTGCCCCTGGTGCTGATCTGCTCGGTCATCGCGCAGACCTCGACGCTGCCCTCGATGTGGAAGAATTTCGATCTCTCGCTGGTCTGGCCGTTCCTGATCGGTGGACTGATTGGCGTGCCGCTCGGGACCATGATGGTCGCCTCCGCGGACCCGGAGGTGTTCAGGCTGAGCGTCGGCGTGCTGATCCTGATCTTTTCGAGCGCACTGTATCTGAACAAGAGGCCGCTCGCGATCAAGATCGGCGGCCGGATCGCAGACGGTGCGATCGGCTTTGCCGGCGGCATTCTGGGCGGACTTGCCGGATTGTCCGGCCCGCTGCCGATCCTGTGGGCCAACATCCGCGGCTGGAACAAGCACGAGCGGCGCGGCATCTTCCAACTCTTTAACTTCACGGTGCTCGCCACCGCGCTGGTGTTGCAGACGGCATCAGGTCTCGTCGCCCTCAAGGTGGTCTGGCTCGCGGCCGTCGCGTTTCCGGGCACGCTGATCGGCGCATGGGCGGGCGCGCGCGTCTACCATGCGCTGAACGACAAGCATTTCGGCGATGTCGTGCTCGGCCTCTTGTTTCTGTCGGGCCTCACGCTCGTCTGGAACAGCCTTGGCGCGCATTAAAGCGCCGCGAACTCGCGGGAGGTCACTTTCGCTACGCGGGAGCACGGGCGGAAGGCGCGACCGGCTTGGCTTCCACCGTCTCCGCGGCCTGGTCCCGCGGCGCGAAGCGCTTGCCGAACTCGCGGCGCAGCAGCCACAAGCTCAAGCCGGCCTGCAGCGTCGTCGCCGCGATCGAAAGATACCAGACGTGCTCGATGCGGAATCCGGGCCGCGTCGACAGCCAGAGCACCGGCACCGAATAGGTGAACACGCGCGTGAGCGAGCTCAGCAGCACAGGCTTGGTGTTGCCGAGGCCCTGGAACATGCTGGAGCAGGTGAAGATGAGGCCCTGCGCCACCATGTTGAGCGAGATGATCCGCAGGAACAGGAAGGCGACCTCCATCGTCGCCCGATCGTTCGAGAATCCGGCCAGCAGCAGCTCCGGCTTCAGCTGCGCGAGGATCATGAAGCCGACCGCCACGATGGAGGTGATCAGCACCGATTTGACGAAAGTCTCTCGCACGCGCGCGGCGTCGCCAGCGCCGAAATTCTGGCCGGCGATCGGCCCGGCCGCCAGTGCAACCGCGAGCGCCGGCATCTGGATGAGGGCGAGGACGCGCTGACCGATACCGAATCCTGCCTGTGCCGCCGCGCCGAAGTCGCGCAGCACGTAGTAGACTACCGCCATGAAGATGAACATCATTGCGAACTCGCCGCCGGCCGGCAGACCGACATTGAGGATGCGCTTGAAGTGGCGTGGTTGCGGACGCCACTGCACCGGATTGAATGCAACGTAGCGCTCGACCTTGCGAAAATACGCCAGCAGCATCAGGACGCCGGCGCCCACCGCGATCGTGCTCGCCAGTCCGGCGCCGGCGACACCGAGCGGATAACCGGTGCCCCAGCCGGAGATCAGGACCGGCGCCAGTGCAATGTTGATGATGACGGCAAGGACCCGCACCAACATGGCGGGGCGCACGATGCCGGTCGCGCTGAGCGCGGAGGCAATGACTTGCATGACGAATTCCAGCGCGAGCGCCGGCATGAACCACACCAGATAAGTGGTCCCCGCCTCGATCGTGGCCTGGTCAGCGGCGATCGAACGCATGTAAAGACGCGACAGCACCGCTCCCGTGACCAGGGTCAGCAGGCCGAACAGCACCGACAGCGCGACCGCCTGATTGAAGATCAGATTGGCGTCCCGCCGGTCCTTGCGTCCCACCGCATGCGCAATCAGCGCCACCGTCCCAACGCCGAGCACCTGTATCAGGCCGTTGACGAGAAAGCCGGCATTGCCCGCCGCGGCCACGCCTGCCACTGCGGCATCGCCCAGCCCCGACACAAAGTAGAGATCGACCAGCTGGCAGATCATGATCGAGATCATGCCGGCCATGATCGGCGGCGCCATGCTCAGGATGTGGCTAGCGATGGAGCCGCGCGTCAGGTCTTTCATCTCATTCCATCCCTCGACGCCGTGACGGCGGGACTTCGCCCCGCCGCCGCGCGCCTCACTCCGCTGCTGCGATCTGTCCGAGCTCCACCACCTGACGCTCGAACAGGCCGCGATAGATGCCCCCTTGCTTGGCTGCGAGCACCGTATGCGTGCCCTGCTCGACGATCTCGCCGCGGTCGAACACCAGGATGCGATCGAGGCTCCTCACCGTCGACAGCCGGTGCGCGATCACGATCGAGGTGCGCCCCTTCATCAGTCGCTCCATCGCCTCCTGGATCAGCGCCTCCGATTCCGAATCGAGGCTCGAGGTCGCCTCGTCCAGGATCAGCACCGGCGCATCCGCCAGGAAGGCGCGCGCCAGCGCGACGCGCTGCCGCTCGCCACCCGACAGCTTGACGCCGCGCTCGCCGACCAGCGTGCCGTAGCCCTTCGGCAGGCGCAGGATGAAGTCATGCGCGTTGGCGAGGCGGGCCGCCTGCTCGATCGCGTCAAGGCTGGCACCGGGCCGGCCATAGGCGATGTTCTCGGCGAGCGTGCGGTGAAACAGGATCGGCTCCTGCTGCACGATCGCGATCTGGCTGCGCAGCGATTGCTGCGTGGCGAGCGCGATATCCTGCCCGTCGATCAGCACGCGGCCGCCGGTGACGTCGTAGAGCCGCTGCACCAGCTTGACGAAGGTGGTCTTGCCGGAGCCGGAGCGGCCGACCAGGCCGACCCGCTCGCCGGCGCGGATCCTGACCGACAAGCCGTCGTACAGCGGCACGCGATGGCCGCCATAGTGGAACGTGACGTCGTCGAACACGATCTCGCCGCCCTCGATCGCGATCGGCCGCGCGTCGGCCGCATCGGCAATGCCGATCGGCTCGTCATGGATCGCCACCAGCTCGTCCATGTCGTTGACCGAGCGCTGGAGGTTGTTGATGTGCATGCCGACGTCGCGCAAATAGGCGTGGATGATGTAGTAGCTGGTCAGCACATAAGTGACGTCGCCGGGCGAGGCGTGACCTGACATCCACAGCAGCACCGATCCGCCGATCACGGACGCGCGCAGGCACAGCAGCAGCGAGAGCTGCGACATCGCCGTGTAATTATAGCGGTACCAGGTCCGCCGCACGCGCACGCGCCAGCGGTTGATGACACCGGCGAGCCGCGTGTCCTCGCGCGACTCCGCGCCGAAGGATTTCACCACGGCATTGCAGGTCAGCGCATCCGCCAACGTGCCGCCGACCTTGGTGTCCCAGGCATTGGAGACGCGGGCCGCCGGCGCGATGTAGCGGGTCGAGAGCACCACCGTGATCGTGACGTAGAAGATCGCCCCGATCGCGATCACCACGCCGAGCGAGGCCCAGTGCATCCCGATCAGGATCACCGAGCCCACCAGCACCAGCAGCGAGGGCGCCAGCGCCATCAGGATGGTGTCGTTGAGCAGGTCGAGCGCCCACATGCCGCGAGTGATCTTCCGCACCGTGGAGCCGGCAAAGGAGTTCGCATGCCAGTCGGTCGAGAAGCGCTGCACGCGGGTGAATGCCTCTTGTGCGACGTCCGACATGGTTTTGAGCGTGAACGGCACGATCGCCTGCAACCCTGCGAGCCGCAGCACCACCGAGGCCGCGCCCAGCGCCACGATGGCGCCGAACGCGACCAGCGCGGCATGGCGCGCATCGGGATCGGACGGTCCGCGGGTCAACGCATCGACCAGATGTCCGGAGAAGACCGGCATGAACAGGTCGGCGACGGTTGCGCCCAACAGGCCGCCGGCCACGACGAGGCCGCGCACCGGCTGCTTCAGCCAGTGCCGGAAGACGAAGGGCAGCACCACGCGAATGGCGGCGGGCTTCTTTGACAGAGCGGTCATGGCATCATCCGGCCGCTTCGCGCGGGCCGGCTCCATCGATGGACGCGAGTCGGCCCAAAGGCCGCGACGGCGTCACGTAAGACTGACTTTGACTTGGGAAACGAAGCGATCGGGACGCTTGGCCAAAACCTTGGCCCAATCGAAGCTGGCGGAAGAGGCCTCTAACAGGCCGCGTACATACCGAGCCAGAACGTGATCGAGGTCATCATCGAGCGCGGGCGTACGATCTGCGATTGCGACGACATCATGCAAATCTCTCCCCGGTTCGAATGAATGAGGTGCGCTTTATAGATGTGTCGCCAGCCGATTGCAACGGGGCTCGCGCGAGATCACGCACGAGTGTTGCAAATTAGTGCGCGTCGCCGGCCGCGCCGAACGGGGAAGCCGGCTTGTTCAGCAGCGCGACCAGCAGGCTGAGACCGAGATAGAACAGCGCCAGCATGAGGAAGACATCGCCGAAGCTCATCACCACGGCCTGACGATGCACGATCTGGCTGAGCTGCTTCATCGCCATCAGCGCGGAATCGCCGAGCCCCTGGAACTTCTGCATCAACATGGTCAGGGTTTCAGTCGCGGTCGCGTTGCCCCAGGTCACCCGCTCCTGCAGGCGGACGATGTGCAGGTCGGTGCGTTCGTTGAGCACGGTGTTGATGACGGCGAGGCCGACCGCGCCGCCGAGATTGCGCATCAGGTTGAACAGGCCGCTCGCGTTCTTCACCTTCTCGGGCGCGAGCGTGCCGAGCGCGATGTTGTTGGTCGGCACCATCGCGAACATCATGCCGATGCCGCGCAGGATCTGCGGTACCAGCAGCTCGTAGAAATCGTATTCGCGCGTGATAAAGGTCATCTGGTAGGAGCCGATCGCGAACACGATGAGGCCGAATGCGATCATGTAGCGCATGTCGACCTTCGCCATGAGCCGGCCGACCAGCGGCGCGACCAGGAACATGGTGATGCCGGAGACGAACATGGTCTCGCCGATCATCAGCGCGCTGTAGCCGCGCACTTCGGCGAGATAGCGCGGGTAGATGTAGGTCAGGCCGTAGAGGCCGATGCCGATGCAGAATTGCAGCGTGCATCCGACGGCGAAATTGCGGTCGGAGAAGGTACGCAGATTGACGATCGGCTCGGCCGCCGTGAACACGCGCCAGAAGAAGGCGATGGCCGAGAGACCGCTGATCCAGGCGCAGATCGCGACCGACGTGTCCTGCATCCATTGATGTTGGGATCCTTCCTCCAGCACGTATTCCAGCGTGCCGAGGAAGCTCGCCATGAACAGCAGGCCCCACCAGTCGAAGCGGTCGAGCAATTCGAAATGCGGCTCGTCGAAATCGACCAGCGCCAGCACACCCAATGTAATGCCGATGCCGGGCACGACGTTGATGAAGAACAGCCAGTTCCACGACATCAGGTCGGTGATGTAGCCGCCGACCGTCGGCCCGATGGTCGGGGCCAGCGTCGCGACGAGCCCGATGATAGGGCCGACGATGTGGAATTTCGTGCGCGGAAAGACGGTGTAGGCCGAGGCGAACACGGTCGGGATCATGCCGGCGCCGAGAAAGCCCTGCAGCGCACGCCAGAGGATCATCTCCTCGATCGTCGTGGCGAAGCCGCAAAGCAGGCTTGCGGCCGTGAAGCCTGCCGCCGAGATCGCGAACAGCAGCCGCGTGCCGAAGGCGCGCGACAGGAAGCCCGACAGCGGGATCGCGATCACCTCGGCGATCAGATAGGCGGTCTGAACCCAGGACACCTCGCTGGAGCTCGCCGACAGTCCGGCCTGGATTTCGTTCAACGAGGCCGAGACGATCTGGATGTCCAGGATCGACATGAACATCCCGAACACCATGATGATGAACGCGAACAGCCGCTTCGGCGCAATGCGCTCCGAAGCGGGATCCGCCATCATGGCAGGTGAAGCGGTGGTGGCGGTGGCCATGTGTCAGCTCGGACTCATCTCACCTCTCCCGCAAGCGGGAGAGGGAGCGCACCTGCATTCGGGGCAGCGGCGCGGCTCATGTCATCGTCCCTACTGCGGATGAACCGCGGTGGGATGGTCGAGGTCGACCTCGCTGTCGGCGTCGGCGGCGCCCTTGTTGGTGTCGACGGTGGCGTAGACCGACATGCCGGCGCGGAGCAGGTTCTGCTTCGCCACCGATTTGGGCACGCGAATGCGGACCGGCACGCGCTGCACGATCTTGGTGAAATTGCCGGTGGCGTTGTCAGGCGGCAGCAGCGTGAATACCGAACCCGCGCCGGCCGCGATGCTGTCGACCACGCCGGAAAACTTGCGCATGCCATAGGCATCGACCTTGATCGTCACCGGCTGTCCCGGGCGGATGCGCTTGAGCTGCGTCTCCTTGAAATTCGCGTCGATATAGACCTCGTCCAGCGGCACGATGTTGCCGAGGCGCTGGCCAACCGCGACGAAGTCGCCGGTGTTGACCAGGCGGTTCGAGAACGTGCCGTTGACCGGCGCGCGCACCGCGGTGAAGCCGAGGTCGCGCTCGGCCTTGGCCAGCGTGGTCTTGAGCTCGGCAAGCTGGGCCTGCGCTTCGGCCTGCTGCGCCCTGGCGACGTCGACATTGCTGACGGCAACCTCAAAGGCGGCCTTTGCAGCCTTGACCGCGGCGGCGCCCTGGTCGCGTCCGGCCTCCGAGCTTTCGAAGGTGGCGCGCGAGGCAAAGCCCTTGCTGCTCAGCGCCTGCTGGCGCTCGTAATCGAGGTCGGCGCGCTTGAGGCCCGCTTCCGCGGAGACGAGCTGCGCCTTGGCCTGGGCGACCTGGCTATCGAGTGCGGCGACCTGGCGGCCGATGCGATCGATGGTGGTCTGCTGGGTCGCGATCTTGGTCGCGGCGGCTTGGACCGCGATCCTGTAATCGCCGTCGTCGATGCGGAAGATGATGTCGCCGGCCTGGACGGGCGTGTTGTCGCCGGCGAGGATCGCGGAGATATGGCCGGCAACGCGCGCGCCGAGCATGGTGTTGTTGGCGCGGACATAGGCATCGTCGGTCGAGATGTAGAAGCGGCCGACCAGCGTGTAATAGCCGGCATAGCCCGCAACGGCGAACGCGAGCGCGAGGCCGAGGCCGGTCAGGACGAATTTGCGCTTGCCGGATTTGGGCGCAGCGGCGGCGGGCGCTTCCGCCCCGGGTGCCGGCGGCTTGTCGGTCACCGGACTCTCCGGCGCCTCGCGGGCCGGACGCTTCGCCTCCTCGGCGACATGAGGGCGCAGTTGCTCGGCAGGGAGTGCGGATGCCTCGGAGCCAGGATCGCCGCCCGCCTGGCCCTCCACCGCTTCCTGGCGAAGGACGCGAGCCGTCTGGTCTCTCGATGCGGCCATCCAGGCCTCCCCACAAACGCAACCGAGGGCGCCCTCTGTTGCGGGCGATCTCCTCGCTGGATCTCAAATACCATTGACCGAACGGTTCGGTCAATATAGAGATTATGTCCTGCAGACCTTACTGCCGCGAATCCTTCGTTGGCGTTTCATGGCCCTGATCCGAACCAAAAAGCTTCCGAGACCCTAAACCAATGGTTGTAGCTGCCGGCGAACAATTGCACGTCGTCCCGGACGAGGACAATTCCAAGCGCCGCCAGATTCTGGACGGTGCCCGCAAGGTGTTCATGGATCTTGGCTTCGACGGCGCCAGCATGGGCGAGATCGCCCGCGCCGCGCAGGTCTCCAAGGGCACGCTCTACGTCTATTTCGCCGACAAATTCGCGCTGTTCGAAGCCATCGTCGAACAGGAGGCGCTCCAGCATGGCCAGGTCGTGTTCAGTTTCGATCCCGAGCGCGAGGCCGAGACCACGCTGAAGGAGTTCGGCCTCGCCTATCTTCACCTGGTCTGCCGCCCCGGTGGCGGATCCGCGATCCGCACCGTGATGGCGATCGCCGAGCGCATGCCTGATGTCGGCCGCCGTTACTATGCGCGCGTGCTGGACAAGAGCATCAAAAGCCTCTCCGCTTATCTGAAGGCCCGTGTCGCCTCGGGCGATCTCGCGATCGACGATTGCGATCTCGCCGCCTCGCAGTTCATGGAGCTCAGCAAGGCCTCGCTGTTCCTGCCCTTCGTGTTCCAGGCGGCGCCCGCGCCGTCGGAACAGCGCATGAGTGCGGTGGTCGAGAGCGCAACGCGGATGTTCCTGGCGGCGTATAAGGCGAAGTAGCCGCGCGTTGCGCCTGCGGGCCGGGCGGCTATATTGCGGCCATGTCTCGTGATCTTCGCCCGCCGGTCGACATCCTCCACTACGAGATCGTCCAGGAACAGGCTTCCGCGCTTGGACGGATGGGCCGCGCCCTCGAACAGAGCCTGTCGCGCTTGCGCGAGTTCGACGCCGCCCACGCAGCGACCGATGTGCCGGAAGCGATGCAACCGGCCAGGCGCAAGCTGGTGCTGGAAGCCGGCCAGGCGCTTTGGATGTTCGTGGTGCAACGCGAGGCGTCCGGATTGCGCGACAGCCGCCACATCATGCGCACCTACAACGTCCCGGGTGAAGTGCAGCGCTGCATGGGATTGGCACCCGCGCCGCGGAAGCCGACCGCCGGATGAACTCCGGCTCCGCTGAGCTCAAGTCCCGACTTCTTCCATTGCGCGCCACCCGTGCAGGACGCGCCGCCCCTCCCGCGCGAACGCAAAGCAGTTGCCGCCGCCGGCGGGCTGATCGTGGATGCGGGCGATCGCATGGCCCGCCATGTGGCAGAACAGCAGCGTGCCGACCGCGCCGTGGCCGACGAACAACACGTCGCCGGGACGATGTCGCGCCAGCACCGCCTCAGCCTCGCGCACGATCCGCGCCTGTGCATCCGCGGCACGCTCCCAGCCGCGCACGCTGAGATGAGGCGCGGCGAAGAACTGGTCGGCGACGGCTTCGAACTCGGCCGGCTTCAGGAAGCCGGTCGCCGAACGGTCGTTCTCGTGCATGGCCTCGCGGATCTCGATCATGAGTCCGAGCCGAGCGGCAACGATCTCGGCGGTCTCGATCGCCTTCCGCTCGCCGCTGGAGACGATCTGCGTCGTGCTTGCGAGCCAGCCTGCATTCGCCAAGGCTTCGGTGCGCGCGCGACCCACCGGGCTCAGGCCCCATTGCGGCACCGGCACATCGGGATCGATTTGCACCTGCGGGTGGGTGAGATAGCGGACGATAGACATTGCCTTTGACGCGATCGTAGCCCGCATGGAGCGAAGCGGAATGCGGGGACAGTTTTTCCCGGATTGCGCTTCGCTCCATCCGGGCTACTGGCAAATCGGGCTATTCGTCGATGTACTCGTCGTCTTCCCGCTTGTGCATCGTGCTCTTGCGAGCACCGAGCGAACCGGTCACCGACGGCTCGCGCCCGCTCGCATAGGGCCTGCGCGATTGCGCGCGCGAGGCGACCTCTTCGCCCGACACCGCGGCCGGCTGGCAGATCAGGCGGCGGCTGGCGCGGCGCATCAGATCGACATGGATGTGATCGTAGTGAAAGACGTTGGAGCCCGGCGCCAGCACGGTCGTGAAATGCGCGCAGGCCCCAGCCTGCACGTCGCGCAGGAAGCCCTGCTCTTCCGGCATGCCGCGCCAGCCGTCCTTGATGGTGATGCGGCGGCCGTCGGCGAGCACGAAGGCGGAAATGTCGAGGGCGTTGCCGAAGGCGTGCTCCGAAATATGGGCCCGCGAATTGCCGTTCATGCCGCGGCAGGAATAGGCGGAGATCTGCTTGATCTCGGCGACGCGCACGCCGAACCAGCGCATCGCCGACGGCTGCACCGTGTCGGCGAGCCAGCGGTCGAGCTCGGACACGATCGGACAGGCGAGCGTCGCGGTCGGCTTGATCGCGACGGGACCGACGCTCGTGACGGGATTACCCTGCGCAGGACCAAGACGCGGCAGCGGCTGCTGCGCCGGCGCCTGCGAGTAAGGCGCCGGACGAGCCGGATAGCTCGGTGTGTTCATGTAGCGCGCCGCCCCCGCGGCATCGGTGCCCTCGGGCGGCAGGTCGATCTCGTCTTCCTGCGCGGCCACGCCGGGGGCGTTGAGCGACATCGGTCCGGTCGAGGTGCCGTAGCCGGTGGGCTGGCGCACCGCGCTCTCGGGATAGTTCGAGGGCTGCGGATAGGACGATGCGGGATATCCCCGGCTCTGCGGATAATTCGACTGCGGCTGCACCGGCCAACGCGGCTGGTTGCCGATGCTGCCGGGCGGGCGCAGCGCCTCGTCGGCAAAGCCATAGGTGCCGGAGGCTTCGCCGATGGCGGCTACCTTGAGCGGAAACTCGGCGCCGCAGCTGCCAGGCCCGGAGATCGGGTCGATGCGGACGATGTCCGCACTTTCCTTGACTGCGCCCGATTTCAGGCATGCGGCTTCTGCCTCGGCCCGCCACGGTTCGCGTTCGGCCTGGAAGAAGCCGCGACCGCAACCCGCTAGCGAAACAAGGACGATGGAGCCGACGAGATACAAACGAACTCCGCGCGTCATGAACGCACGTTCGGTGAATTTACTTAAAGACTCTTCAACGTGTTGATTTCAGTGTTCTTTAACCCTACCGGGCGCGGCGGCACCGGTTGCTGCCGATGACGAGCGACAGCGAGCCTGACTTTTTCGAAAAGAGACTTTCTGTTAACCATGACGGCCGCGGCAATGCGCGCGACCGCGGGAGCGACCTCATGACGTTCGCCGGCAGACTGAGCGTTATCACCGCCTACCTCGCCATGGCCTTCGTCGGCGCCATCGTGCTCGGGATGATTTAGACTCAAAGCACACAGTGACTCTCTTCCCTTCTCCCCTTGTGGGAGAAGGTGGCGCGCGAAAGCGCGACGGATGAGGGGTTCTATCCTCGCGGCACAGTGCTTGTGGAGACAACCCCTCACCCAAGTGAATTCGTGTCGACCAGCGGAGCTGCCCTCTCCCACAAGGGGCGAGGGCACAACAATGCGCATCGCCGCGAGCTACGACCGCGCGCTCCATTGAGGTGACGTCGTGATCAGCTCCTCCCGCGGCGCTTCGACCCGCGTCCAGTCGTTGCCGGAGCACCAGAAGCGGCCGAGCGCGCAGGCTTCGACGTGCAGC
Organism: Bradyrhizobium sp. BRP19; assembly: GCF_020194195.1. Taxonomy (NCBI): domain Bacteria; kingdom Pseudomonadati; phylum Pseudomonadota; class Alphaproteobacteria; order Hyphomicrobiales; family Nitrobacteraceae; genus Bradyrhizobium; species Bradyrhizobium sp. BRP19. The sequence continues at coordinate 168,874 of NZ_JADYVZ010000012.1, forward strand.
TTGCCGGAGCTCTTCAGCGTCATCGTGGCGTAGTAGGTGTTGCCGCTGGAGCGGCTGTAGATGCTGCCGGTCCAGACATTGTGCTTCTTCGGCTTCATGTTGACGAGCACGCTCTCGCCCCGGCTCGTCGCTTCGCTGAGCGCGTAGCCGCACAGCGTAGCTCCACAGCGCTCTATGCGGACCGTGCCCTTGGCGCCGGCGCTCTCCCATTCGCCGAGCGGCGCATGGCCTTCGTCAGCGCCGATCTGCGCCACCGCTGCGGTCTGATTGATCTCGGCGCCCGGGACGATGACCGGCGGCTCGATGCGCGGCGGTTCGAGCGCGGCGGTCTTCGGCTGATCGATGCGCTCCAGATCAACCCGCGGCGGACCGTCGCTCAGCGCCTCCATTCTCGAAATCTCCAAGCTTGGCGCCGGCGGCGGTGCAACGGGCTGCGACGTCGCCGCGGCAAGCACGGGAGGCGCCGGTGCCGGCACCACCACAGCCGCTTGGGGCGGCTTGACCGCTGCCGTCGGACAAGCCGGCTGCGGCGCCTGGACCACCGGCGCGGGCGCCGGCTGCGCGGCTCGTGCCATGCCGACATCGTCCGTCGACCTGAGGCTGCGCCTGGAAGCCACCGTGATACAGGACGCAGATCGGCAATTGCGCGGCGCCTCGACATGGAACCGGTTGCCGCCGATCGAGAACGTGTAGGCGCCGGCCTGCGCCGTCGGCGCGATCGCCAGCAACGTGATCGATGTGGCAAGACAGGTGGCAAGCCAGGTTGCAAGCCGCTGCATCTGCGTTTCCCTCGGTGTCGCGACGACGTTACGCAGCGCAGGCGCGGCTGAATGTGCGCTGCATCACCCAGGCGTTGTTCGCTCGTTGTGACGCCCATCACAGAACGCCCGACCGCCGCGGCTTAGGGTCGAACCACGCTTCATTCACCAGCGACACCAGTCCATATCGGGACCGCGCTATTTTCGGAGGTTGTCATGAACAAGCTCTCCATCGCCGCCACCGCCCTCTTCCTGGCTTCGACCGCCGCCGCGCATGCCGGCAATTCGATCTCGTTCCAGATCGAGGGCCAGCACATCCGCATCGAGACGCCGCGCAACTGCGCTTCGCTCAATTGCGTGACCATCGTCGCGCCGGGCCTGTCGGACAAGCCGATCAAGCTGAACAACATCAACCTCAAGGGTCTTGGCGGCTCCAAGGACGATGACGACGACACCACGCCGGCTCCGGCGCCCACGACGGCGCAACCCACGCCGGCTCCCGTGCAGCAGCAGCCCGTGCCGCAAGCGACTGCGCCGGCAGCGCCAGCCGCGCCCGCTGCCCCAGCCGCGACCGCTGCCGCCGCTCCTTCTGTCGGCTTCGACAGCTCGCAGCCTGCTCCTGTTGCTGCGCCTGCCCCTGTTGCCGCTCCCGTCGCCGCGGCTCCCGCGCCGGCTCCGGTGGCTGCCGCGCCCGTGGCCGCAGCGAACTCGCCGATCGGCATCTGGGCGACCGAAGAGAACAAGGGCAATGTCCGCGTCGAGCAGTGTGGCGCCAATCTCTGCGGCTATGCCGAGAAGACCAATGAGCGCATCCTGATCAACATGAAGCCCGAAGGATCGAAGTGGAGCGGCCGCATTCGCGATCCCAACTCCGGCCGCAACTACGACTCCACGATCTCGATGAAAGGTCCGAATACGATGCGCGTGCAAGGCTGCGCCTTCGGCGGCATGTTCTGCGGCGGCCAGACCTGGAAGCGCGTGAGCTGACCCGCGGAGCGCATCGCGAAAAGTAGACAACTCTTCGTCATGCCCGGGCTTGTCCCGGGCATCCACGTTCTTCGTACCGCAATCAAGACGTGGATGGCCGTGCCTTCGCCGCGCCGTAGCGGCTTCGTCCGTGCAGGCGGGACAAGCCCGGCCATGACGGAAGGATAGCTAGCCCCTGCCCCGACGACAGACGTTCATCCACCATTCAGCCACACCCCGTTGAAATCGCCCGATCTCGCCTCACGCTCTCACCGGGACTCCTTCGTGACATCAATGCTGGCTTGGCGCCGCCTCGTATTCGCGCTCGCCCTGCTGGCCTTGCCGCTGGCAGGCGCTGGTGTAGCGTGCGCATCCGAGACGATCGAGTTCGCACAGGCGCAACCGCAAGCCCAGCCAACGCCCGCGCCTTCGCCGACGGCGACGCCGGCACCGTCTGCAGACGCACAGCCCCCCGCCGTCGAGCCGATCGGCAACGTCGCGACCGTGACGGGGATCGCGACCGTGATCCGCGACAAGAATTCCTATCCGCTGCGCGTGCGCGACGATATCTATCTCAACGACATCGTGCAGACCTCGTCGAACTCCGCGCTCGGCATCACCTTCAACGACGCCACCACGTTCAACCTCTCGGCCAGCGCGAAGATCACCATCGACAATTACGTCTATGACGACGGCGGCAAGCAAAATTCGGCGATCTTCGACGTCGGCAAGGGCACGGTTGCCTTCGTGGCGGCCGCGGTGGCGAAGACGGGCGACATGAAGATCACGACGCCGACGGCAACGCTCGGCATCCGCGGCACCACCGGGGTCGTCGACGTGCCCGAAGGGGCGGCGGCGAACCGGGCGCGCAACGTCAACATCAAGCTCTATCCCGACGCCGACGGCCGGGTCGGCCACATCGATGTCGAGGAACGCGCGAGCGGCGCGCGGCTCGGCGCGCTGACGCAAGCCGCGAGCGGCTTTGCGATCCGAGCGGGCGCAGCCACGGCCGGCGGCATGCGCTTTGCTGCCGTGCCGATCATAATTCCCGCGCAGCAGATCGCGCGCGACCGCGGCTTCGTCGGCCAGGTGCATCTGGCGCAGACTGCGGGCCGGCAGATCGTCATCGAGCAGCGCGACTTCCGTCGCGCCAATCCGGCTGCGCTCAGCCGCATTCCGCGGCCGGCACAACCGCCGCAGCAGCAACAATTGCGGCCGACGACAACCCCAGGCCGGCAGCCGCAACGACCGAACGTCCAGCCGCGACAGGACAATCGTCCGGGTCAGCAGCAGCCGGGCACGCCGAGCCGGCAGGGACTACAGCAAGGCATGCAGCCGCAGCCCGGCCAGCCGCAAGGTGCCGGCCGTCCACGCGTACCGCAGACCCTGCCGCAGCGTGGTGGACAGATTCAGCCCGGAGGAATCGTGCCGCCGCAACCGGGCGGGACACAGCAAGCAGGTCCGCAGCAGCCATTGCCGCGCACAGGATTGCAACCGGGCCAGCCTCCGGCTCAACAACCAGGTATGCAGCGCCCCGGCGGCTTCCAGCCACGCCTCCCCGCCGCGCAACGTCCCGCAGCGCCGCACAGACCCGCGCCCGCTCCGAAGGAGAAGGAGCGGCGGTAGTCTTCCTTCTCCCCTTGTGGGAGAAGGTGGCGCGAAGCGCCGGATGAGGGGTTCTATCCACTCGCCGGACCCGCTCGTGAGGATAGAGACCCCTCACCCGTCTCGCCGCTATTGCGGCGAGCCACCCTCTCCCACAAGGGGAGAGGGTGCACCTTCAATGCCGCACTGAAATTGCGCGTAAATAACTCACGCCTCGCCGCGCAGCCAGGCCTTCACCTTCCGCAACAGGCCATGCCGCAATTCATCGACGGAAGCTGCTTCCGCTTGTGTCAGCGTCTGCAATGATGCATGGATGTCGTCTTTCGCCAACGGCGACACCGGCTCGGAAACCTGCTCCGGGGCGAACAGAGGCGCCAGCCCTGCCGCCGCGAGCGCGATCGGTCCGATCTGAGTCAGGAAGACGCGTTCGTATTCGCGCGACAGACGGGCGATCGCGTCGTCCAGCGTCAGCCAGTCGACCGCCTTGATGTCGTTCATCAGTTTGCGGACCGGCCCGCCGTCGGCCTCCATCCGCCAGTAATGCACGACCTTGGAGCGCCCGCCGGACTGATAGACCAGCGTGCCCAGAAATTCGTGCACGGCCACGTCGTGGCCGGTCTCCTCCAGCACCTCGCGGTGCGCGGCTTCCCTCGGCGTCTCGCCGTCATCGAGCTTGCCCTTGGGCAGGACCCATTCGTTGCGCTTGCGCTGGCGCACGACTGCAACCAGCGGCACCGGCGCGCGCCGCAACACAATACCACCCGCCGCCATGACCGGCGCCCGCGCCATCGTCACATCCGTATCGATCGAATCGTCCCCGCCCGACGATATAGGCGGCGGGGGCGGCGGATTGAAGGCTACTTTCTCCTGAGCAGCGCTTGACCGGCCCGAATGCGTGTGCCCTCGGCAATGCCGTCGCAGAAGGAGAAATCGCCGGGCGCGAGGATGATGATGGTCGAGCCGTGCTCGAACCAGCCGAGCTCCTCGCCTTTGCTCACGTTGACGTCGCAGGGAAAATTGACCGAGCCGCGCGTCTGCGCGTTAAGCACCATGTCGAGGAAGTGCAAGCGGATGCTCGCGACCAGGATCGCCGCCACCGGGACCAGTGTCACGGCTTCGCCGGTCGACAAATGCGTGCGGATCACCGCGCGCTCGTTCTTGCAGAACAGGCGCTCGACGCGCTTGAGCGCGATCGGGTTGACGTTCCAGACGTCGCCATGGATCAGCGTGACCCGCTCGATGTGCGCGTCATAAGGCGCATGGAAGCGGTGATACATGCTCGACGTCAGCCGCAGCGTAACGAAAGAGCCGTTGCGGTGCTGCTCGACCAGCGCGGAATCGCCGACGAGATCGAGCAGCGAATAGGGCGCGCCCTTGACCTGGAACAGCTCGGTGTCCGCGATTTTCCCGTGAGCGCCGACGATGCCGTCCGAGGGGCTCGCCACCACTGCAGGATCAGGATCGAACGGCCGCAGGCCCGGCTTCAGCTCCCGGGTGAAGCAGTCGTGCAGACTCTTGAACTGCGTCTTGCGCGCCTCCGACAGATCGAGGTCGGAGAACAGCTTCCACAGCGCGATCGAGAAATCCCGCACCAGGGGATTCTCGATCTTGGAGAACCAGCCCATGAAGCGGGTCAGGGCCGCGCGCGGGATGCGGTTGGTCAACAGGAAGTTGAGGTCTTCCTGCTGGGTGAAAGAGGCGATGAGGGCTTTGACTGTCATGAATCTGTCAGCTCGCAGGTTTAGCGCTTGTTGTCATGGAAACGACACTCCCGATTCTCTCGATGTCCGTGGCCGCCGCAGCGTCCGCTGCCGCCGTCCTCCCGAAGATCAAGGCGCGGGTCGAACTCTCCCGCGCCAAGCACCGCTCGCTGGCCGGGCACTCGAAGATGTCGCGCCGGGTGGCGCGGCTGCTGCCGTTCTACGAGTTCGAGGGTGATCAATACTTCGCCTGCGACGGCGCGCCGGCGAACATCGCAGCGCAACGCAAGGACGCCTTTTTCCGTCTCGCCAGGCTTTACGCCGAGCGCTACCCCCGGGGTCGCGCGATGACGAAGGAAGCGGCGGAGACGATCTCCGACCTGAACTTCACCGAAAGCTACCGCGTGCCGTTCCAGTTCTCGCGTCTCGTCCGCGAGCATCTGGGCACGTCGACCTTCATGGAATCCTCGCGCGGCGTCACCGTCACCGACGTCGACGGCAACACCGCTTACGACCTCACGGGCTCCTACGGCGTCAACATCTTCGGCAACGACTTCTACAAGGAGTGCATCGAGGGCGCCGAGAAGCGCGCGCATGCGCTGGGCCCCGTGCTCGGCCCCTACCATCCCGTCATCCTCGAGAATGTGCAGCGGCTCTGCCAAATCTCCGGCCTCGACGAGGTCTCGTTCCACATGTCCGGCACCGAGGCCGTGATGCAGGCGGTGCGGCTGGCGCGCTACCACACCAAGCGCACGCATCTGGTTCGTTTCGCCGGCGCCTATCACGGCTGGTGGGGCGACGTGCAGCCGGGCGTCGGCAATCCCATTCCTGCGCACGAGACCTATACCCTCGCCGAGATGTCGGAGAAGACGCTGCATGTCCTGCGCACGCGCAAGGACATCGCCTGCGTGCTGGTCAACCCGCTGCAGGGGCTGCATCCTAACGCCAACGCGCCCGGGGATTCCTCGCTCGTCGATTCCTCGCGCGAAGGCCATTTCGATCGCGCGGCCTACACCGAATGGCTGAAGAAGCTGCGCGAAGTTTGCAGCGAACGCGGCATCGTCCTGATCTTCGACGAGGTGTTCGTCGGCTTCCGCCTCGCCGCCGGCGGCGCCCAGGAGTATTTCGGCGTGCGCGCCGACATGGTGACCTACGGCAAGAGCCTCGCCGGCGGCCTGCCGGTCGGCGTGGTCTGCGGCAAGCGCGAATTGATGCGGCGCTTCCGCGACGACCGCCCCGCCGACATCTGCTTCGCCCGCGGCACCTTCAACTCGCACCCCTACGTCATGACGGCGATGGACGAGTTCTTGAGCCGCCTCGCCAGCCCGAACTTCCGCGCCGTTTATGATGGGCTGGAGGAGACCTGGAACGGGCGCGTGAAGAAGCTCAACCAGATGATGCAGGATGCCGACCTGCCGGTGCGCTTCGCCAACTTCTCCTCGATCTGGACGGTGAAATACACCACGCCGTCCCGCTACAATTGGATGCTGCAATATTACCTGCGCGCCGAAGGCCTGGCGTTGAGCTGGGTCGGCACCGGACGGCTGATCTTCAGCCTCAACTACACCGACGCCGACTTCACCGAAGTCGCCGACCGCTTCGTCCGCGCCGCGCAGAAGATGAAGGCCGACGGCTTCTGGTGGCACGATGGCGTGCTCACCAACAAGCAGATCAAGCGCCAGATCCTGAAAGAGATGCTGGCCAAGCGCTTCGGGCGCTGAGGCTTTCTGACACTTGGCCCCGATCACCGCTCGCCCTTCTCCCTCGCCCCGCTTGCGGGGAGAGGGTCGGGGTGAGGGGGACTCTCCGCGCGTGCGGTGAGCATTGACGCACGACCATCTGGCAGCATCCCCGCGGAGAGTCCCCCTCACCCGAATTTGCGCTCCGCGCAAATTCGACCTCTCCCCGCACGCGGGGAGAGGTGAAGGAAGCACCGCGTTCGCAGTCCCGAACACGTGGATGCCCGGCACAAGGCCGGGCATGACGTAGCCATCAGACATCGGAGCGTGTCGCGTGCGCCGCGCGCTTCAAGCGTGCTGCTCTTCGAGCACGGGCTCGTCGATGAAGCCCAGCGTGTGCTCGGGATTGAGGTGCAGGCCGGGATCCATCAGCTCGCCGCGCATCAGGGCGAGCGGAGCACCGCGATAGAGCATCAAATCGTGGAACGGATCGGTCAGGATCTTGGTCATCCAGACGAGGCCGGTCTCGACGTCGCGGATGAAGAACAGGTGCACGGTGCGGAACAACAGGCCGCCGCCGCCGACCACGAGCCAGATCTTCGCCACCTGCCGCATGAAGTCGGTCGCGCTCTGCCAGGGCGTGAAGATGCCGAACAGGGTGGGATCGACGACCAGCACCAGCGGCGACAGCGCCCAGATCGCCATCAGCACCACCTTGCGCTGCAGATTGTAGCCGACCTTGATCTCTTCCTTGTACTCGTGCGTCGCCTGATTGATGTGGTCGTAGGTGTGCGGCTCGAAGAAGAAATGGCCGGCCTGGCGCGAGGTCATCGACACCAGCCAGCCGACCAGCGCGGAGACGACGGGATCGATGAACAGCCAGACATAGGCGAAGAGGAAGCTCAGCGCGCTGACGAAGTGCAGGCTCTGATTGATGCGGCTGTGGTGATAGTAGCGATGGTCGTCCCAGCGCTGGATCCGCAGCTGCTCGAGATAGTTCTTGATCATGCTCATCCCCAAAATGCTTTCGGGTTCAGGATTTACAGAGATTCGATGTAGGCCGTGTGACATCATCATTTTGTCATGTGACGATGTGCAGCGGCGCGATGACGCACGCGACGCGTGAGCTCAAGCCGCCTTGGCGACGTCGACCTTGCGGAAGCGCACCAGCGAGAAGTGTCCCAGCGGCGGAATCAAGCGGCGCTCGGCAAGCTCGATCCCGTGCGCGCCGGCGAGCCATTTGGCGTAGCGCGACCAGGCGAACTCGGCGGTGCGGAAGCCGAGCGGACGCACCACCGGCTGCAGCTTCTGCTCGATGAAGCGGCGCATGCCGGTGTCGGCGCTGACGCGGGTGAGGATGATCAATTCGCCGCCCGGACGCAGCACGCGGGCGAATTCGTCGAGCGCCTTCTCCGGGTTCGGCACGGCGGTGACGACGTATTGCGCCATCACGACGTCGAAGGAATTATCGGGGAATTCGAGCTTCTCGGCGTCCATCACCGCGAGGCCCTCGACGTTCTTCAGCTTCTGCTCCGTCACGCGGCGGCGCGCCTTGTCCAGCATCGCTTCCGAAATGTCGGTGCCGAAGATGCGCAGGTTCGGCGCGTAGAGCGGCAGCGAGATGCCGGTGCCGACGCCGACCTCGAGCACGCGGCCGCCGATCTTGTTGGTGGCCGCGATCGCGGCCTGCCGGCCCTTGGCGAACACGCCGCCGAACACGAGATCGTAGACCGGCGCCCAGCGGTCATAGGCCTGCTCGACCGTGCCGCGCGTGAGGTCGAGCTGCTGGGTGCCGTCAAGGTTCATGATCTTAGCCATCGATGAGGTTCTCGCTGTGGTTCGAATAAACGGTCAGCCGCGCACCGGCCGCCGCGCCATGCGAGGCGAGGCGCGCAAGGAGCGGCTGGGCTGCAGTGAGGTGAGGTTGCCGACGAACTGGCGCGCGCTGTTCTCCCAGGAGCGCTCCAGCGCGAAGTTGCGGCAGGTCTCGCGTGACATCGTGAGCGCGCGCAGGCAGGCGGTGCGCAGATCGTGGTCGATCGCGCCGATCGGGTGATCGGCAATGACGTCCTTCGGGCCCGTGACCGGAAACGCCGCAACCGGCGTGCCGCAGGCGAGCGCCTCGAGCTGCACCACGCCGAAGGTGTCGGTCAGGCTCGGAAACACGAATACGTCGGCCGCGGCGAGATGCGCGGTGAGATCCGCCCCCTTCTTCTCGCCGAGGAAGACTGCGTCCGGATATTTCTTCTCCAGCGCCGCCTTCTGCGGGCCGTCGCCGACCACGACCTTGGTGCCGGGCAGGTCGAGCGAGAGGAACGCTTCGAGATTCTTCTCCACCGCCACGCGCCCCATCGTCATGAAGATCGGGCGCGGCAGGTCGAGCTGTGCCGGAGCGTCGGGATGAAACAGCCCGGTGTCGACGCCGCGCGTCCAGAAGCCGAGCCGCTTGAAGCCGCGCTCGGACAGCTCCTGCCGCAGCGAGGGCGTCGCAACCATGGTCATGGCGGCGGCATCGTGGAAGTGGCGCAGCACCGCATAGCCGACGCCCGCCGGGATGCCGGTCCGCACCGAGACGTATTCCGGAAAGCGCGTCGTGTAGGAGGTGGTGAAGGCGAGCCGGTTGCGGCGGCAATAGGCGCGCGCCGCCCAGCCGATCGGGCCCTCGGTCGCGATATGCAGCGCCTCCGGCGCGGCCTTCTCGATCCGCCGCGCGATCTCCTTCGCCGAAGGCAGCGCAAAGCGCAGGCCCGGATAGGTCGGCAGCGGCCAGGACGGAAAGCCGTCGGGGGTGAGGAAGTCGATCTCGACGTCGAGGGTCTTGGCCGCATTCGCCAGGGAGGTCAGGGTGCGGACCACACCGTTGACCTGCGGATGCCAGGCGTCCGTCGCGATTAATACCCGCATGGGAATATCCCGAGAGTTTGATGATTCTCAGGCATCGACCATCAACGAAGGTTATTTCAGGCGTGTGACGTCACAGAAGTGTCGGCGTGCTGTTTTGTTCGTTAACGAGCCGCCGGAGCCACGAAACTGTCATGAAACAATTCTTGCGGCCGTGAAACCGTTTTCGGTTTTCCGCGCAAATGTCCCGAAACGTTTTGCCGTTAGGAATTCAGCCAACGGAGCACCGCAACGGTGCCGCGGTGAGCAAAACACCGAGCAAACAGGGGCGATCACATGTTCAATCTGGACACGTTCAAGACGTTTTCGCGCGCCGTTGCACTCAGTGCCGTCGCGGTCTCCGCAATCACGTTCGCTGGCGCAGCCAAGGCCGCGCCGGTGCAGATCTTCCCGTTCTTCCAGCCGCTGCCGCCGATGACCGCGCCGCAGCCGCTGCAGCCGTATCAGCCGTCGTATCAGCCCTATCAGGCGCCGACCTACCAGACCGAGCCCGAGGATCAGGACGCGGTCGAGCTGCCGGCCCGCTTCCGCCGCCAGACCGTCTCTTACGCGACGCGCGAAGCGCCGGGCACGATCATCATCGATACGCCCAACACCTATCTCTATTACGTGCTCGGCAATGGCCAGGCGTTGCGCTACGGCATCGGCGTCGGCCGCGACGGCTTCACCTGGTCCGGAATCCAGTCGGTGAGCCGCAAGGCCGAGTGGCCGGCCTGGACGCCGCCGCCGGAAATGATCGCCCGCCAGCCCTATCTGCCGCGCCACATGGCCGGCGGCCCCGGCAATCCGCTTGGCGCGCGCGCCATGTATCTCGGCGGCACCATCTACCGTATCCACGGCACCAACGCCCCCGAAACGATCGGCAAGCGCGTGTCCTCCGGCTGCATCCGCATGACCAACGAGGACGTCACCGACCTCTATTCCCGCGTCAACGTCGGCACCAAGGTGATCGTGCTGCCGATGACCGAGCGCCGCGCAGACCTCGGCGCCGCGAGCCGCTGAAGCGACAGGACAACGTAACGCGAACGGCCCCGGAACCCACCGGGGCCGTTTTCGTTTGCCCTGACATCCCGTTGCGCCTGTTGCGGCGCAATCCCCGATGGAGGCGCAAATGCGACCACGAAGGCAACCCTCGCCAAGCCCATGGCTGCACGCCCTCGCCGGCGCCGGAGCACTGACGCTGCTCGTGTCCGCGCCCGCCTCGCTCGCGCAGCAACCCGCGCCTGACGACGCCGGCAAGCAGGCTTTCAACAATTCCTGCCGCACCTGCCATTCCATGAAGGAAGGCGACAATCGCCTCGGTCCCAATCTCAACAAGATCGTCGGACGCAAGGCCGGCTCGCTGCCGGACTACAATTACTCCTCGTCCATGAAAGAAGCCGGCTTCGCCTGGGACCAGGACAAGCTCACCCGCTTCATGGTCAAGCCGGACGAGGTCGTGTCCGGCCACAAGATGCAGCCCTATGGCGGCATCTCGAAGGACGAAGCGGGTAAGGTGGTTGCGTATCTGCAAGCGGCGGGCGGGCAATAGATCGCAACGCGCTCTTTCCGCTGTGCGATTGCGGTGCGCTTACCGGCTGACTGCGCCCCGCCACTCCGCTATCAGCCTCAGCCACGCCGCGGCGTGGAACGCGCTCATCAAGAGATACATCGGCACCATCCCGCCGAGCAGAGAGCCCTGCCCGGCGCCGCACAGCATCTCCGCGGGCCCACCCCCGGGCAAAGCCGTCAGCACGGCCATGATGGCGAAGGTCGGCGTGGCCGCCAGCCCCAGCCATCTGGCGAGGTGGCGCGCGGTCGCCACAACGTCCGGGCTGGCGCCGGGGACCGCGCTGACCGGCCGGTCATTTCCGTTCTCCCGCGGCCTCCTCGCGAAACGCTTTCTCGCCAGCGTCCGAGATCTCCACCCATCGCTTGTCGGGCGCGGCGCCTTCGGTGTAGCTGTCGTGCCAATTCCACCATTTGTAGGTCGGTGTCTGCGGATAGCCTTCCGGCGAGTCCTCCCACACCTCCTGGCGGCCGAGCGGGGTGATGTCGAGATAGTTCCAGGTCCCGCCCATCTGCTCGTCGCCGCGGCTCTTGACGAAATAGGTGCGGAAGATGCGTGTCCCGTCTCGGTAGAACACATTCGTCCCGTGCCATTCGTCGACGCCGAAATCGGCATCGAAGCTGTCGGTGATGGTGACCCAGGGCATGATCCAGCCCATCCGCTGCTTCAGCCTGACGATGTCGGCTTGCGGCGCGCGCGAGGCGAACACCAGCGTGGTGTCGCGGGCATTCAAGTGCGAGACATGGGCGACCTGGTCGGCCACCATGGAGCAGCCGCGGCAGGCGTGATCGGGCCAGCCGAACACACCGGGCTCGAAGAAGGCGCGATAGACGATCAGTTGCCGCCGGCCCTGGAACAGGTCGTGCAGACTGAGCTTGCCGCCGGGCCCCTCGAACGCATAGGTTTTGTCGACCGCCATCCACGGCATGCGGCGCCGCTCGGCCGCCAGGGCGTCGCGGGCACGGGTATGCGCCTTCTCCTTCACGAGCAGCTGCAGACGGGCCGCCTCCCAGTCCTGCGGCGACACCACCGGCGGTGTCTGCATGGCGGTCTTTCCGTTGGTTCCTGCTTTTTCTGCTGATGTCATCATGACTCTCCAAAGCTTTTGCTCGACGTCCTGCCAACGATTTCTGGCACTAAGCGGCCACGGTGCGGGAGTAACAAGTGTGGCGGGATTGACATGGAATCGCTGATCACTGCCGCTGCGCGGGCGTTAGAGGCCGGCGATCCGCTCGGCGCCCTGAACCGCGTCGCGCTGCGCAACGATGCGCCGTCGCTGGCGCTGCGCGGCATCGCGATGGCGCAGCTCGGCGATCTCGCCAAGGCCAAGTCGCTGCTGCGCACCGCCGCGCGCGCCTTCGGTCCGCGCGAGGCAGTGGCACGCGCAAGATGCCTGGTGGCCGAAGCCGAGATCGCGCTGGTCTCACGCGATCTGAACTGGCCGGTGAAGACGCTTGCGGCGGCACGCGCGACGCTCGAACAGCACGGCGATCTCGTCAATGCCGCCCATGCGGGCCATGTCGAGGCGCGCCGCCTGCTTCTGGTCGGGCGCCTCGACGAGGCCGAGCGCACCCTCGCCGAAGTCCGTCCTGCGATGCTCCCGCCCGCGTCGCAGGTCGTCCGCGAGCTCGTGCTCGCCGGCATCGCCATCAGGCGGCTCAGAACGAACGACGCGCGCACGGCGCTCGGCCGCGCGGCTCACGCGGCGCGCCTTGCAGCCATTCCGGCGCTCGTGGCCGAGGTCGACAGCGCGAGCCTGATCCTCGACACGCCGGCAGCACGCCTGATCGCCCGCGGCAGCGAACATCCGCTCTTGCTGGGAGAGGTCGAACGTCTGGCGACCTCGACGGCGCTGGTCGTGGATACCTTTCATCACGTCGTGCGCAGGCAAGGCGCCGCGGTCTCGCTCGGAACGCGTCCCGTGCTGTTCGCGCTCGCGCGTCTCCTGGCCCGGGCATGGCCTGCGGATGTCTCGCGCGAGACGCTGATATCCGGCGCCTTTCAAGCCAGGCACGCCGACGAATCGCACCGCGCGCGCCTGCGCGTCGAGATCGGACGGCTCCGCAGCAAGCTCGCGCCGCTGGCCGATATCAGCGCGACGAAGCAGGGCTTCGTGCTGGCGCCGCGGAAGACGCGCGACGTCCTCGTGCTGGCGCGGCCCGTTGAGGAGAAGCACGCCGCCGTCCTCGCCTTTCTTACCGACGGCGAGCCATGGTCGAGCTCGGCGCTCGCGCTTGCGCTTCGCATCAGTCCGCGCACCGTGCAGCGCGCGCTCGAGGACCTGGCGCGGTCGGGCAAGGTGCAGTCGTTCGGACACGGACGGGCGCGCCGCTGGATGACGCCGCCCGTTCCGGGTTTCCCGACAGGCTTGTTACTCCCCACGCCGCTCCTGAAGACGTAGGATGGGCGCAAGCATGAGGGATCGAGCACATGAAACGTTCAGCCGCCGAGATCGTCACGGAGTATGGACCCTTTCCAGGCGTCGAGGCCGTGCATGGCGTCACCTATGACGGCACGCGCGTCTGGTTCGCTTCCGGCGACAAGTTGAACGCGCTCGATCCGGCCGACGGCAGGATCGCGCGCTCCATCGACGTCGCCGCGCATGCGGGAACGGCGTTCGACGGACGGCACCTGTTCCAGATCGCCGAGGACCGCATCCAGAAGATCGATGCGGCCTCGGGCAAGGTGCTCGGCACCATTCCGGCGCCCGGCGGCGGCGGCGATTCCGGCCTTGCCTGGGCCGAGGGTTCGCTCTGGGTCGGACAATATCGCGAGCGCAAGATCCATCAGATCGATCCCGAAACGGGCAAGATCCTCCGCACCATCGAGAGCAAGCGCTTCGTGACCGGGGTGACCTGGGTGGACGGCGAGCTCTGGCACGGCACCTGGGAGAACGAACAGAGCGATTTGCGTCGGATCGATCCGGAAACGGGACAAGTGATCGAGCAGATCGACATGCCCGCCGGCACGATCGTGTCGGGCCTGGAATCGGACGGCGGTGACCGTTTCTTCTGCGGCGGCGGCAATCGCGGCAAGGTGAGAGCGGTCCGGCGCCCGCGGCAAAGCTAGAGCACGATCCGGAAAAGTGCGAAGCGGTTTTCCGAGAAGATCATGCGCAAACAACAACCTAAAGCGCGATGACGATTCATCCTAATCGCATCGCGCGTTAGTCCTTGCGCCTGGCGTGACGGCACGCCGACGGCGCGTTCACAATCCGTAACCTGTTCGCCCCAATTCCACCCAACGGGTGCGCTCTAGCGCCCTCCTCGCCCGCCCTGTAGAATCCCCGTCGGGGCGACTTGGGGGATTGATGCGTCTGACGTGGAATCTGAAGACTATCCTGATCGGTGTCGCGGTGCTCGCGGCGTCGTTCTTCATCAGCCTGAAGGCGATGGACTGGCTGGCGCCGCGCGCGACGAATTCGGCGCCGCCGGTCGCACAGCTGCCGCCGCTGCCGCCGGCCTCGAAGAGCTCCATCGTGATCGCGCCGGTCGCCATCGCGCTGTCGGCGATCCGCGAGCAGGCCGAGAGGGCCGCGCCGCGCAATTTCGCCGGCAAGGCCGACAACCCGATCTCGCAGATCCTGGAGAATGCCGATATCGGCTGGTCCGCCGCCCGGGGCCCGATGGCGGCAGCCGGCGACAAGGACGTGCTGACGATCTCGACCCCGCTCACCGGCAAGCTCAACGTGACCGGCTCTCTGTCGTCGAAGGCCACAGGCGCGCTTGGCGATGCGCTTGGCAGCGTGCTCGGCGGCGACGCCGCGAAGCGGATCGGCGCGGTCAACATCAAGAACCTGAACGCGAGCGCGGAGATCAAGGGCAACGTCGTCGTCACCTCGCGCCCGAAGCTCGCCGCCGCCTGGTATCTGGAGCCCAATCTCGGCGCCCAGGTCAATCTCGGTGACACCAACCTCAACGTCGCCGGCGCCAAGGTCAACGTGCCCGCGCAGGTCAAGCCGCTGATCGACAAGACCGTCGGCGAGCAGGTCAACGCCGTCTCCGAGCGCATCCGCAACGATCCCAGCCTGCGCGAGAATGCCAAGGCGCAATGGATCAAGGCCTGCCGCTCGATCCCGCTGCAAGGATCCAGCGCCTCGGCGGCGCTGCCGCCGCTCTGGCTCGAGATGAAGCCGGTGCGCGCGATCGCGGCGCAGCCGCGCGTCGATGCGCAGGCCGTGACCTTATTGCTCGGCCTCGAAGCCGAGACACGCGTGACCTCGACGCCGACCAAGCCGGACTGTCCGTTCCCCGACAAGATCTCGATCGTGCCGCCGACCGGCACAGGCGTGAGTATCGGCGTGCCGATCGACGTGCCTTTCACCGAGATCAACAAGCTGATCGCAGCGCAGATGGTCGGCCGCACCTATCCGGAGGACGGCTCCGGCCCGGTCGACGTCACCGTCAAGAGCGCCAACGTCATCCCGTCGGGCGACCAACTGCTGATCTCGCTTCTGGTGCGCGCCAAGGAGAAGAAGAGCTGGTTCGGCCTCGGCGCCGAGGCGAATGTGCACATCTGGGGCCGGCCGGTGCTCGACCAGGCGCAACAGACGCTGCGGCTCACCGACATCCAGCTCGCGCTGGAATCCGAGGCCGCCTTCGGCCTATTGGGTGCCGCCGCCCGCGCCGTCGTCCCGCAGATGCAGCAGGCGCTGCTGCAGAGGGCAACCCTGGATCTGAAGCCGATCGCCGCCAACGCCCGCGAGAAGATCGCCGCCGCGATCGCCGATTACCAGAAGAGCGAGGACGGCCTCAAGGTCGAGGCCAGGATCGACAGCCTCACTCTCGCCGACATCGCCTTCGATTCCAAGACCCTGCGCGTGGTCGCGGAAGCCGGCGGCTCGCTGAACGTATTCGTGACGAAGCTGTCGGGGATGTAGCGCGTCCCTGCGCATCGCAGGGCCGTCGCATGTGAGAGCTCTTCCCTGCGGCCATCCTTCGAGACGCCCGCTTGGGCGGGCTCCTCAGGATGAGGGCGGAGTGCGCGGCAGCTGTTGCAACGAGCACGGACGCCGATGAGCCTCATCCTGAGGAGGCGCGCAAGCGCCGTCTCGAAGGACGAGGCGTGCGTGCAGGCGCCGCCACCCGTCAGAGGCGGTTGTCCCGCCACTCGCCGGACCCGCACAATTCCTCGTCGCTTGCGCCGCTGGCATTCTCGCTGCAGGATGCTAATCTCGCACGCGCATTGTAGGGGACAACGCGAGGACAACATGGAAGCCGGCATGGTCACGCCTGCGCCGGCGCTGGTGCGTTTTTCCGGCATTCAAAAGACCTATGATGGCGAGCATCTCGTGGTGAAGAACCTCGACCTCGACATCAGGAAGGGCGAATTCATCACCCTGCTCGGCCCGTCGGGATCGGGCAAGACGACCACGCTGATGATGCTGGCCGGCTTCGAGGTGCCGACCCATGGCGAGATCTACCTCAGCGAGCGGCCGATCAAGAACGTGCCGCCGCACAGGCGCGACATCGGCATGGTGTTCCAGAACTACGCGCTGTTTCCGCACCTGACGATCGCGGAAAACATCGCCTTCCCGCTCTCGGTTCGCAAGTCGAGCAAGGCGGAGACGCAAGAGCGCGTCAGCGCGGCGCTGCGCATGATCAAGATGGAAACTTTTGCGCACCGGCGGCCCGGGCAATTGTCCGGCGGTCAGCAGCAACGCGTGGCGCTGGCCCGCGCGCTGGTGTTCAATCCGCAGCTCGTGCTGATGGACGAGCCCCTGGGCGCACTGGACAAGCGGCTGCGGGAGCAGATGCAGCTGGAGATCAAGCAGCTGCACGAGACGATGGGCATCACGATCGTCTATGTCACCCACGACCAGAGCGAAGCGCTCACGATGTCGGACCGCATCGCCGTATTCAACGACGGCATCGTGCAACAGATCGACCGCCCCGACGCGCTGTATGAGCATCCCGTGAACAGCTTCGTCGCCCACTTCATCGGTGAGAACAATGTGCTCGCCGGCACCGTGGAAACCGTGGAGAGGGATTATTGCCGCGTCGCGCTGGCCGGTGGCAGCACAGTCGCCGCACGGGCGGTCAACGTGTCAGGCGCAGGCGCATCGACCTCTCTGTCGGTGCGGCCGGAGCGTGTCGCAATAATTCCCAATGGCAATTCCAGTGAGGGACCGAACCGGCTGCCGGCAAAAGTGCAGAACACCATCTATCTCGGCGACCACGCGCTGGCCGTGCTAGATGTGGCCGGCAACGCCGAGTTCATGGTCAAGCTTCAGCCGGGAGCGCATCACGGCCTAAGACCTGGCGAAAGCGTGTTCATCACCTTCCGCCCGGAAGACTGCCTCGCCCTCGATCCCGTCTGATCTGCCGGCGACGAAACTGAAACAATCAATGTCAACGCAACTCACATGAAGAAGGAACGAAGACCATGCTGAAGCGCAAGATTGCTCTGGGTTTCGCCGCGGCATTGGGCGCCGGTGTCGCGCTGACCAATGTCGCAGAAGCGCGTGACCTCACTGTCGTCTCGTGGGGCGGCGCGTATCAGGAGGCCCAGAAGAAGGTCTATTTCGAGCCGTTCAAGAAAGCATCCGGCATCGCGATGAACGACGAATCCTGGGACGGCGGCGTCGGCGTGCTGCGCGCCAAGGTGCAGGGAGGCGCCGCCACCTGGGACGTCGTCCAGGTCGAGAGCGATGAGCTCGCGGTCGGCTGCGAGGAAGGCCTGTTCGAGAAACTGGACTATTCCAAGATCGGCGGAGAGGCCGCCTACATCCCGCCGTCGGTCAATCCTTGCGGGGTCGGCGCCATCCTCTACGATTTCGTCCTCGGCTACGACAAGGACAAGCTGAAGGAGGCCCCGAAAGGCTGGGCCGACTTCTTCGACACCAAGAAGATTCCGGGCAAGCGCGCGCTGCGCCAGGGCCCGAAGACCACGCTGGAGATCGCCCTCATGGCCGACGGCGTCGCACCGAAGGACGTCTACAAGGTGCTGGCGACCGACGAAGGCATCGAGCGCGCCTTCAAGAAGCTCGACACTATCAAGGGCGACCTTGTCTGGTGGAAGGCCGGCGCGCAGCCGCCGCAATTGCTCGCCTCCGGCGAGGTGGCGATGACCTCGGTCTACAATGGCCGCATCGACACCGCGAACAAGAACGAGAAGAAGAACTTCGGCATGGTGTGGGACGGCGCGCTCTTCACCCTCGACAGCTGGGTCATCCTGAAGGGGAGCCCGAACAAGGATGCGGCCTACAAGTTCCTGGACTTCGTCGGAAAGGCGGAGAACCAGTCCAAGCTGTCGGAGAACATTGCCTATGGCACTTCGAACAAGGATGCCGCCGGCCGGCTCGCGCCCGCCGTCCTGAAGGACCTGCCGACGGCGCCTGACAACATCAAGAACGCGGTCGAGATCAACGTGGCCTTCTGGCTCGAGAACATCGACCGCCTGACCGAGCGCTTCAACAAATGGGCCGCGAAATAGCGGGAGCAGCTAGAGGTGCGCGCGGACAACTCGCCCGTGGCGCATCCTTCGAGACGCCCGCCTACGGCGGGCCCTCAGGATGAAGGTCTGAGTCTGTGGCAGCGACGTTACTGGCACCAATGTCAATGAGCCTCATCCTGAGGAGACCGCGAAGCGGTCGTCTCGAAGGACGAGGCGCTTGCTCAGGCTGCTCCAAGAGGCTTTCTCCATGACAGCAGCGCCCGCGCTCGGCGCCGATAACAAGACTGAGGTGCCGCTCAAACGCCGATTGAGGCGTGCGGAGCGGACACGCCAGGTCAAGGCATTGGCGCTGGTCCTGCCGCTTCTGCTGTTTCTGCTCTTCACCTTCGCAGGTCCCATCGCCGGCATGCTGTGGCGCTCGGTCGAGGACTGGGAGGTGCGTCGGGTCCTGCCGCAAACGGTCGCTGCTCTTGCCAGTTGGGACGGCAAGGACTTGCCGGATGAAAACGCCTATGCGGCGCTTGCAAGCGACATCCTGGCGGCGCGCGCCGCCGGCACCCTTGCGATTGCGGCCAAACGGCTCAACTACGCGCTGAACGGCTTCCGCACGATCCTGACCAGCACAGGACGCAATCTGAAGGCGGTGCCTGAGCCCGGTACGGCCAGGGAGACGCTGGGCAGGATCAACCCCGCCTGGCGCGAACGCGCCACCTGGACCACGATCAAGGACGCCGGCGGCCCGATCACCGGCTTCTACCTGCTCGCCGCGCTCGACCTGACGCGAAACGCCGACGGCGCGATCGTCGCCGCACCACCGGATCAGGCCATCTACCGCGACATTTTCCTCCGCACCTTCCTCATCAGCCTCGCTGTCACGGCCCTCTGCCTGATTCTCGGCTTTCCGGTCGCCTACCTCCTGGCGACGCTGCCGCCCGGCCGGTCGAACCTCTTGATGATCTTCGTACTGCTGCCGTTCTGGACGTCGCTCCTGGTTCGCACCTGCGCCTGGATCGTCCTGTTGCAGAGCAAGGGCGTCGTGAACGATAGTCTGCTCTGGCTCGGCATCATCGACGCACCCTTGCGCCTGATCTACAACCGCTTCGGCGTCTGCGTTGCCATGACCCACGTTCTGCTGCCGTTCATGATCCTGCCGCTGTACAGCAGCATGAAGGCGATCTCGCCCGCCTACATGCGTGCCGCCGCTTCGCTCGGTGCACCGCCCCTCACCGCCTTCCTACGGATCTACCTGCCGCAGACCCTGCCTGGCATCGGCGCGGGAAGCCTGCTCGTCTTCATCCTGGCGCTCGGCTACTACATCACGCCGGCCCTCGTCGGCGGCGCCGCCGACCAGATGATCAGCTACTTCATCGCCCTCTACACGACCGAGACGGCCAATTGGGGCCTTGCTTCGGCGCTGGGCGCGGTGCTGCTGCTCGCCACCGTTCTGCTCGCTCTCGTCTACGGCAAGCTGGTGCAGGGCCAGCAGGTCACGGGAGGGATGAAGAATTGAGCGACAATTCCTCCTTGCGCACCCCCAGCCAGCGCATCGCGTGGACCGCGACTATCGTTGTCTCCACGCTGGTGTTCATCTTCCTGATCGCGCCCATCCTTGCGATCATGCCGCTGTCGTTCAGTTCCAGCTCGTACCTCACCTATCCGCTGCCGGGCCTTTCCTTGCGCTGGTACGACGACTTCGTCAATTCGCCGCGCTGGATGAACTCGCTCAAGAACAGCGTGATCATCGGCGTCGCCTCGACGCTGTTGTCCATGGTCCTCGGCACGCTGGCCGCGCTGGGGCTGGCGCAGTGGAAGAGCCGGTTCAAGCCGCTCGTGCTGGCCTTCGTGCTGTCGCCGGTGGTTGTGCCCGGGGTCATCACCGCGGTCGGCCTGTACTTCTTCTTCGCGCCGATCGGGCTGACCGGCAGCTATCTCGGCCTGATCCTGGCTCACACCGCGCTGGCGACGCCCTTCGTAGTGATCACGGTCGGGGCGACGCTGCAGAGCTTCGACACTAATCTGGCACGCGCGGCCGCCTCGCTCGGCGCCTCGCCAATCTACGCGTTCCGTCGCGTGATCCTGCCGCTGATCCTGCCGGGTCTGGCATCAGGCGCGCTGTTCGCGTTCGCAACCAGCTTCGACGAGGTGGTGATCGTGCTGTTCATGGCGGGTCCCGAGCAGCGCACCCTGCCGCGCGAGATGTTCAGCGGCATCCGCGAGAACATCAGCCCGACCATCACGGCAGCGGCCGTGATCTTGACGACCGTCTCGGTCATCTTGCTCGCCACCCTGGAAGCCCTGCGCCGACGCAATGAACGGCTCAAGGGCAGCGGGGGTTGAGGAAGTTAAAGACATGACAGCGCGCCCGGTGAAAACCAGGCGCGCTTCGTTCAGGCAGTTACGCGAGCCGCATTACTCCGCGTACTTGAACTGCGGCATGTTCTTCAGCTCGTCCTTGCTGGCATTGAACACGGCGTGGTCCGGGTACCATTTCGACGCGGACGACGTCGATGCGGTCGCTGCGGGCCTGTCGGTACCGGTCGCAGCGCCGGTCGTCGTGCCGGCGGGCCGGGCGCCGGTGTTCGCGCCGGTGCCGGTATAGGCGACGGGCTCGTTGACGAACTTCAGCTTCTCATAGGGCACGGCGACCAGATGCTCGCCCATGCCGAGGAAGCCGCCGACTCCGATCACGGCGATCTTGATGTCACCGTTCTTGTCCATCAGCAGGTCGTTGATCGTGCCGATGTTCTCGTTGGCCTCGTTGTAGACCTTCAGGCCATCCATCTTCGAGGTGCGCCACTGGCCGGAAGCCGTCGTGGTCGTTGCGGTGGCCGCAGGGGCCGCCTTGTCGGTGGTGGCGGCGGGCGGCGTTTGCGCGATTGCGACGGTCGCAAGTAGCGCGGTACCGGCGAGGCCGGTGACGATCGATTTCATCAACATTGTTGTCCTCTCCTTCACAGAAAACTCGTGCGGAGAAAACCGCTCTGATCGGGCGCAGTTCCGTGCGCGCCGCAATTTCGTCGCGCCATGCGCGAACTGTTCCTGCGTCACTCAGGAACATTTTGCGGTGCACGGTTCCCCGCCGAGGATCATGCGCATTGGGGCAAGGCAGGACCGCGGCGAGGACCGCGCCGACCCGGCGTCGCCGAGGTCAGCTCTTGTAGTCGATCAGGAGCGCGGCGAGGCTCGAATTGCCGGTTGAGCTGCCATTGGCACCGTAGGAGAGGCTGACGATTGCGATTGCTGCAGCGCCTGGAGGAATTGCTGGAGGATCTCGGCGGTGGTCTGGTCCGTCGAGCTACTGCTCGTCGAATCCGTCGTCGTCGAATCCGAAGAGCCGTCGTCCGGCGGCGGACCGCCTAGTCCACGCGCGAAGGCGGACTGAAACACGCTTTTCAGCTCCTCGGCCTGTTCGGAGGTCAGCGTCCCGTTCGACACTTCGCTCGAGATGAGGTCCTCGATCTTCGACTGCATCTCGTCCTTGGAGGGAGGCGCGCCGCTCGACTGGCCTCTCGATCGGCTCTGCTGGAGCGCCGTGTCGATATCCGTCAGCGCCGTCGAGAGCGCGGACTGGTCCGACGACGAGATCGTGCCGGCGGAGACTTGCGACTGCAATTCCTGCTGAAGCCGTTGCAGTGGCGATTGATAGCTGCCGGCGGAGGCCGCCGAGATCGAGGTCATGATGGCTCCCTTGGTTTTGCGGGTTTCGCCGCAACCGCATGCACGAGCGGATCGTGCGGCTGATGTCGGACCGCACGCGGATGCTGGCCGCGATCAGCCACGATTTGCGCACGCCGATCACGCGGCTGCGCCTGCGCGCCGAGTTCATCGAGGACGAAGCCAACCGCAAGCGCATGCTGATGGATCTCGACCAGATGCGCGCGATGCTGGAATCGGTGCTGTCGCTCTTGCGCGACGACCGCAAGGTCGAGGCGGTGACGCTGGTCGACATCGCCAGCACGCTGCAGCTCGTCGCCGATCAATTCGGCGACATGGGCCAAGTCGTGCACTATGTCGGGCCGGCGTCCGCGACCGCCGCCGCGCGGCCCGACGATCTGCATCGCGGCGTCACCAACCTGGTCGAGAACGCGGTGCGCTTCGGCGCCGAGGTGACGATCCGCCTCGACGCCTCGGACACCATGCTCGTCATCGACGTCGAGGACGACGGCCCCGGCATTTCGGATGCACGCAAGCAGGAGATGCTGGAGCCGTTCGCGCGCGGCGACGACGCGCGCACCATGGACTACTCCACCGGCTTCGGGCTCGGCCTGTCGATCGCGCGCGCAATCGCGCTCGGCCACGGCGGCGAGCTGTCGCTGCATGACCGCGCCCCGCGCGGCCTGATCGTGCGGATGCGATTGCCGGTCTCGCAGGCACCGCGCCTTGCCGCCTGATCAAGCCGCGAGCGGCGGGTGCTCGATCGCCTCGTGCGGGAAGATCGCCACCGCCTCGAAGCGGTAATTGCAGGCGTGGCAGGTCCAGAGATAGGAGACGCGCCCCTCGCCCGGCTCGATCCAGTCAGGGAACGGGATCGGTGTGCCACATTGTGCACAAGGGTTCTGCTTGGGAATGTCGTCGATGTCTGCAGGGGTCATGGACGTCTCCCGAGTGCTGGCTTTGACTAGCGATTGTTGGGCGAATGCGCGAAATGGACAGACCCGCTGTCGCGTAAGGCACTCCACCAGCTCCGAGCTTAACCCAGGTTTAAGTCGCAAAAGCGACGAGCCGGCGAAAATCGCCGTTGGTGACATTTCGCCACATCATCGCCGTGTTCCCACGGCCTAACGCGCTCGGGCGCGGGTCCGTTATGCCGAGGAATATTTCGATGAAAATCTTACGAATTGTCGCGCTGCTCGCGGCCGGATTGACGTTGCCGCAGGCAGCTTTCGCCGGGCAAGCCGAATATGCCGAGATGGTGGCCGCCCATGCCCGCGCCAACGGCGTGCCGGAAGCGCTGGTGCATCGCGTCATCATGCGCGAAAGCCGCTATCAGCCGCATGTGGTCGGTCGCGGCGGCACCATCGGGCTGATGCAGATCAAGCTCGCGACCGCCCGCGGGGTCGGCTACACCGGCGATGCAGCCGGCCTACGCGATCCCAACACCAACCTCACCTACGCCGTGAAGTACCTCGCCGGCGCCTACCGCGCCGCCAATGGCGATCACGCGCGAGCCGTGCGTTATTTCGCGGGCGGCTATTACTATGCTGCAAAGCGCCAGCGGCAGGAGGCCGTCCAGGTCGCCAATGCCGGCGAGACCATGGGTCAGGGCACTATGGGCCAACCTTGGCTCGAGCCGAACGGCAACCCGCAGCCGATGTTCGGCGCGCCGACGCACAGGAAGCTCGCCCAGCGGGTCCGCAACGCGCGGGCACAGGTTCCCGCTCATTGATCTCCGTCATGGCCGGGCTTGACCCGGCCATCCACGTCTTTGCATCCGCGCCAAGAATGGATGCCCGGGCCTTCGCCTCGCCGAAGCGGCTTCGGCCGCGCAGGCGGGACAAGCCCGGGCATGACGACTGTTACCGCGTTGACCACCCCATCCTGCTGGCATACATTACCACCGTTCCGAGGGGTGCTCCGAGGAGGAGCTGAGATACCGCTAAATGGGCAATACCGCCCAGGACCGCGGTGACCCTTTGAACCTGATCCGGGTCATGCCGGCGAAGGGACAGGGATGTTGCAGACCATCAAGCGACCGGATTCACCGGTATCCATCATCGGCGCAGGCATCGCGGGCGCCTGGCAGGCGTTGCTGTTCGCGCAGGCCGGTCATGCCGTCACCTTGCACGAGCGCGGTGACGAGGCGATGACGGATGCCACCAGCCATTGGGCCGGCGGCATGCTCGCGCCCTATTGCGAGGCCGAGATCGCCGAGCCCATCATCAGCCGCCTGGGCTTGCGCTCGCTCGATCTCTGGCGGCGCGAGCTGCCCGACACGCCGTTCAACGGCTCGCTGGTCGTCGCCCACCCGCGCGAGCGCAACGATTTCGAGCGGTTTGCGCGCATGACCGCGGATCACCGCCGGCTCGATGC
The DNA here is from genome assembly GCF_020194195.1 of Bradyrhizobium sp. BRP19. NCBI lineage: Bacteria > Pseudomonadati > Pseudomonadota > Alphaproteobacteria > Hyphomicrobiales > Nitrobacteraceae > Bradyrhizobium > Bradyrhizobium sp. BRP19. The sequence goes on from NZ_JADYVZ010000012.1 coordinate 193,457, forward strand.
CGCCGGCCTTGCCGCGCTCGAGCCGTCGCTGGAGGGCCGCTTCCGCGACGCGCTGTTCTTCCCCGCCGAGGGCCATGTCGAGCCGCGCCGCGTGCTGCCGCAGCTGCACGAGCGCATCAAGGCTGCCGGCGGCACCATCAAGTTCTGCAGCGACGTCACCGCGAACGAGCTTGACGGCATCGTCATCGACTGCCGCGGCCTTGGTGCCCGCGACGAGCAGAGCGAGCTTCGCGGCGTCAAGGGCGAGATGATCCTGATCGAGACGGACGAGGTGCAGCTGGCGCGCCCGGTGCGGCTGATCCATCCGCGTTGGCCGCTCTACGTGATCCCGCGCGAGAACGGCCTGTTCATGCTGGGCGCGACCTCGATCGAGGCCGAGGACACCGGCGTCAGCGTGCGCTCCGCGCTGGAGCTCTTGGGCGCGGCCTATACGGTGCACCCGGCGTTCGGCGAGGCCCGCATCGTCGAGTTCGGCTCGGGGCTGCGCCCCGCTTATCCCGACAATCTGCCGCGCATCGGCATTCGCGATCGCAAGATCAGCGTCAACGGCCTCTACCGCCACGGCTTCCTGATTGCGCCCGCGCTCGCCGAGCTGACGCTCGCCTATGTCGAGCGCGGCCAGATCGACAACGAGGTAATGCAATGCGCCTGATCGTCAATGGTGAGCAGCGCGAGGTGATTTCGTCCAGCGTGGACGCGCTGCTCGCCGAGCTCGACTACGAAGGCAGCCATTTCGCCATCGCGCTGAATTACGACGTCGTGCCGAAAAGCCGCTGGGCCGAGACGCGACTGAACGCCGGCGACGAGATCGAGATCATCACGCCGCGGCAGGGAGGGTGAGGATGGTGATGGCTGTCTATTTGTCGCGCCGGCGCGCGCCGCACATTCCCCTGTCATCGCCCGGCTTGACCGGGCGATCCAGTACGCCGCGGCTTCACGGTTCCAGCCGCACTGCCGCGGCGTACTGGATCCCCGCCTTCGCGAGGATGACAGCTACATCTGGGCTGACACCGTCTTCTAAGGAGACACCTCCCACATGGTGACCTTCTACGGCAAAACCTTCGCCTCCCGCCTGCTGATCGGCAGCGCGCTCTATCCCTCGCCTGCGATCATGCAAGAGGCGATCCGCGCCTCCGGTGCCAACATCGTCACGGTGTCACTGCGGCGCGAATCCGCCGGCGGCAAGACTGGCGATGCGTTCTGGAAGCTGATCCGCGAGCTCGACGTGTCAGTGCTGCCGAACACCGCGGGATGCCGCACCGTGCGCGAGGCGGTGACGACGGCCAAGCTCGCCCGCGAATTGTTCGGCACGAGCTGGATCAAGCTCGAGGTCATCGCCGACAACGACACGCTGCAGCCCGACGTCGTCGGCCTGGTCGAAGCCGCCGGCATCCTGATCAAGGACGGCTTCGAGGTGTTCCCCTATTGCACGGAAGACCTCTCGGTCGCGAGCCGCCTGGTCGACGCCGGGTGCAAGGTGGTGATGCCGTGGGCCGCTCCGATCGGCAGCGCCAAGGGCATCACCAACCGCGATGCGCTAAAACTGTTGCGCGAGCGGCTGCCCGACATCACGCTGGTGGTCGACGCTGGCCTCGGCGCGCCTTCTCACGCCGCGCAGGCGTTCGAGCTCGGCTATGATGCCGTGCTGCTCAACACCGCCATCGCCAAAGCCGCCGATCCCGTCGCAATGGCGAACGCCTTCCGCCTCGGCTGTGAGGCCGGCCGCACCGCTTACGAGGCCGGGCTGATGAACGCCCGCGACTTCGCCTCGCCCTCCACCCCTGTCGTTGGGACCCCGTTCTGGCATGCCGTATCCTGATCGCTTCTATCCCGTGGTTGATAGCCTGGCCTGGGTCGAACGCCTGACCAAGCTCGGCGTCGGCACCATCCAGCTGCGCGCCAAAGAGCTGAACGACGCCGACGCGCTGCAGATCGTCACCGACGCGCTGGCCATCACCAAGGACACGCAGGCCAAGCTGGTGGTGAACGATTATTGGCGCGCAGCGATCGTTGCGGGTGCACAATACCTGCATCTCGGCCAGGAGGATCTTGCAGACGCAGATCTCGGCGCTATCCGCGAGGCCGGCCTCAAGCTCGGCATCTCCACCCATGACGACGCCGAGCTTGAGACCGCGCTGGCGGCGAAGCCCGACTACGTCGCGCTCGGCCCGATCTTCTTCACGACCCTGAAATCGATGCGCTTCGAGCCGCAGGGCATTCCCAAGATCACCGAATGGAAGCAGCGCATCGGCACCATCCCGCTGGTTGCCATCGGCGGCATCAAGTTCGAGCACGCCGCCGAGATCTTTGCCGCAGGCGCGGATTCGATTGCTGTTGTCTCCGACGTCACCCAAAACCCCGACCCCGATGCCCGCGTGCGGCAATGGCTCGACGGTTCGAAGGAGGCGGCGTGATGATCGCCCCGCTCTCACCCCACACGCCACTGTCATCGCCCGGCTTGACCGGGCGATCCAGTACGCCGCGGCCTCTCGGTTCTAGCCGCACCGCCTCTGGAATACTGGATCCCCGCCTTCGCGGGGATGACAGCCGAATTTGTCGCTCGCGCAGCGACGCCATCGAACTGAATTAGGAGGATCCCATGAACATCCGCTCCAACCCCGATCAGACCGTTCCCGCCGTCACCACCGGCCCCCTGCCCTCCTCGCGAAAAATCTTCGCGACACCCGACGCCGCGCCGGATATCCGCGTGCCCTTGCGCGAGATCATCCTGTCTGAAGGCGCGGGCGAGCCGAACCTGCCGGTCTACGACACGTCGGGGCCCTACACCGACCCCTCCGTCACCATCGACGTCAATGCCGGCTTGGCGCGCAACCGCAAGCAATGGGTGCTGGAGCGCGGCGGCGTCGAGGAATATGAGGGCCGGCAGATCAAGCCGGAGGACAATGGCAGCGTCTCCACCGACAAGGCCGCGCGCGCCTTCTCGGCCTATCACAAGCCGCTGCGCGGCCTCGACGGCCACAAGGTGACGCAGCTCGAATTCGCCCGCGCCGGCATCATCACCAAGGAGATGATCTACGTCGCGGAGCGCGAAAACCTCGGGCGCAAGCAGCAACTCGAGCGCGCCGAAGCCGCGCTCGCCGACGGCGAAAGTTTTGGCGCCTCGGTGCCCGCCTTCATCACCCCGGAGTTCGTGCGCTCGGAGATCGCGCGCGGCCGCGCCATCATCCCCTCCAACATCAATCACTCAGAGCTCGAGCCGATGATCATCGGCCGCAACTTCCTGACCAAGATCAACGCCAATATCGGCAACTCGGCGGTGACCTCGTCGGTCGAGGAAGAGGTCGAGAAGATGGTATGGGCGATCCGCTGGGGCGCCGACACCGTGATGGACCTCTCGACTGGCCGCAACATCCACACCACGCGTGAATGGATCCTGCGCAACTCGCCGGTGCCGATCGGCACCGTGCCGATCTACCAGGCGCTGGAGAAGTGCAACGGCGATCCGGTCAAGCTGACCTGGGAGCTCTACAAGGACACCTTGATCGAGCAGTGCGAGCAGGGCGTCGACTATTTCACCATCCACGCCGGCGTGCGCCTGCAATACATCCACCTCACCGCCAGCCGCGTCACCGGCATCGTCTCGCGCGGCGGCTCGATCATGGCGAAGTGGTGCCTGGCGCATCACAAGGAGAGCTTCCTCTACACGCATTTCGACGAGATCTGCGATCTCATGCGCAAATATGACGTCTCGTTCTCGCTCGGCGACGGCCTGCGTCCGGGCTCGATCGCCGACGCCAACGACCGGGCCCAGTTCGCGGAGCTGGAGACGCTCGGCGAGCTGACGAAGATCGCGTGGGACAAGGGCTGCCAGGTCATGATCGAGGGCCCCGGCCACGTGCCGATGCACAAGATCAAGATCAACATGGACAAGCAGCTCAAGGAGTGCGGCGAAGCGCCGTTCTACACGCTTGGACCGCTGACCACCGACATCGCGCCGGGCTATGATCACATCACCTCGGGCATCGGCGCCGCCATGATCGGCTGGTTCGGCTGCGCCATGCTCTGCTACGTCACGCCGAAGGAGCATCTCGGCCTGCCCGACCGCAACGACGTCAAGACCGGCGTCATCACCTACAAGATCGCCGCCCACGCCGCCGACCTCGCCAAGGGCCACCCCGCCGCGCAACTGCGCGACGACGCCCTCTCCCGCGCGCGGTTCGAATTCCGCTGGACCGACCAGTTCAACCTCGGCCTCGATCCGGATACCGCGAAGAACTTCCACGACGAGACCCTGCCGAAGGAAGCCCACAAGGTCGCCCATTTCTGCTCGATGTGCGGACCAAAATTCTGCTCGATGAAAATCACGCAGGACGTGCGGGATTATGCGGCAACGCTGAACGATCCGAACAGCGTGGGGATGTCGATGAGCGGGACGGCCGAGGACGGGATGGCCAAGATGAGCGCGAAGTTCAAGGAGATGGGCGAGAGCTTGTATCTGGATGCGGAGAAGGTGAAGGAGAGCAATCGGGTGTTCTGAGAGAGTTCTCCTCGTCATGCCCGGGTTTGACCCGGGCATCCATCCGAAAAAAGAGGAGCCGGGCCGACAGCCCGGCTTTTTCTTCGAAACTCGCTTTAAGAAATCCTCTTCTTCAATAACGGCTGGTCCTCTTTGACCGCGGGCAAACATTCCACTTCCCAAGGGAAGCGCCGATTGACGTCCTGCCAGATGACCTGCAGACAGGGGAATGCACGCCGCGATTTCCAGTAGAACCAGATCGCCGTGCCGAGATATTCGGGATAGGCCACGAACGGCACTTCCCAGAACCCGAGCTTGTAGCCGTTCTCCAGCAAATCATCGGAGACATCGCCGTCGACGAATTTATGGCCGGATTGCACTCGGTCACGGACAAGGTTGATGATGGCCTGCGCCGTTTCGGCTCTCTGGCCGAAAATGATGAGTTCGGGATGACCATAGTTCAGATGCAGACCAATTGAAAATGCAAACGGTGGATTTGCATCTGGTATGCCCGTGATATGGCAGCCGTGATTGCGGACGTTGCGCAAAATGACTTTATCGGCTTCGTGCTCGGGCTCGGGCCATTCGAACTGATCTTGCATTTTCAACCCAGATGAAACAAGCGCAGCCAGGACGAGCGTAGCGACATCCGGGGTCTTTGTCGCTAGCATATCGCCTGACGCTCCTGCCGGCTACAACTCCACGGATAAGTGATTTTGTCCGATAGCAAGCTCCACCGCCTCCCCGATCAGCTCCGTCCCCACCTCCGCCTCGTTTTCGTCGGCACCGCCGCCTCGACGCGCTCGGCGGAGGTCGGACACTATTACGCCCATCCCGGCAACCGCTTCTGGCGTGCGATCCATGAGGCCGGCATCACGCCACGGCGCTATCAGCCGAGCGAGTTCGCGTCGCTGATCGAGCTCGGGATCGGCTTCACCGATCTCTGCAAGACGGGTGCCGGGATGGATCACCAGATCGCGGCGGAAGCGATCGACGTGCCGGGCTTCAGGGCGAAGATGGAGACGTATCAGCCGCGGATGATTGCGTTCACGAGCAAGAAGGCGGCGAGCTTGTTTTACGGCCGGCCGTCGGCTGCGATTGCGCCGGGGCGGCAGGCGCGGGATGGAAGCTGGCCGGAGACATTCGTGCTGCCCTCGCCGTCGGGTGCTGCGTCCGGGCATTGGACGCTGGAGCCGTGGCGGGAGTTAGCCAAGTGGATCGCTGCGTAGGGTGGGTTAGACGTGCGGATGCGCGAAGCGCAGTCCGCCCGTCGTAACCCACCACTTCTGTCGCCGCGGACGCAGACGTGGTGGGTTACGCCTTGCCCCGTCCCGTGGGGATGGACCGCGTATGGAAACGGCTAACCCACCCTTGTAATAGCGCAATCGGATATTGATTGGGGTGTTCCGAGAGGAATGGCCTGCCGGGGCTGCAACCCCGGCAGGCCGCTGGCGATCGGATCGAGCCCACCCAGAGCAGTTTGTGGCTGCC